>CALDYP010000022.1 GCA_937944445.1 uncultured Anaerolineae bacterium | reverse complement strand
CGCGGCGGGGGCTGGCGCGGCGATCGAGAACGCGGGGCTGAAGGGCGCGGTAGAAGTGGCGCTGTTTGACGCCTCGGAGGAGAACATCGAGTTCCTGCGCGCGGGGACGGTGAGCTTGGTCATCGCGCAGAAGCCTGCCGATATGGGCTACATGGCGGTGATCAACGCGGTGGCGAACGCGCGCGGCGTGACGAGTATGCCCAAGCGCATCCCGACGGGCTACGCGGTCATCACGGCTGACAACGTGGACGATCCCGACGTGGCACGCTTTATCTACACGGGGCAGTAAGCGCCTCTTGGGGTGGGGACGAGCAGACTCGCCCCCACCCTTTACGAATTGCCACCTTTCATCGACGAAGGCTTATTAATGGACAAGAGCAAGAGCACCGCAGCAGTTCCGTGGTATCAAAGCCGTGATTTTTGGCTGAAGTTTCTCGCCAGCTCGTGGACTTATCTGTTTCTGATTGCGATTGTTATCTTTTTCTCCCTCACCGGGCGCGGCTTCTTCACAATTCGCAACTTCTCTAACATCTTGGTGGCCAGCACGCTGGTGATGATGATGGCCGTTGGGCAGACTTACGTCATCATCACCTCTGGGATTGACCTCTCGATTGCTTTCACGGTGGGGCTGGCCTCGGTGATCTGCGCGACGGTCATGCGCGATCTGGCGCTGGCTGGGACGGCGATTGAGGTAGCAATTGCCGCAGGCGTGCTGTCGGGGATGCTGGTAGCGATCATCCCCGGGCTGGTCAACGGCTACTTGGTCGCGTGGGTCAAAGTGCCGCCGTTCATCGCCACGCTGGGCATGTACGGCATCGTGCGCGGGGCGTCTTTCTTGCTCACAGATGGTCAGCAGGTGGTCGGCGGGCTGCCGGTGGCGCTGCGCGACAGCCTCAGCAGCATTGGCAACGGCAGCTTGCTCTATTCAATTCCAGAGATTGGCTTGGTGTTCTTCAGCCGACCAGCCGACTTGACGCCTTTGCAGCTCCGCGGGACGGACTTGCTGCTGCCATACCCAGTCCTCATCGCGGCGATTGTGGTGTTGGTGTTCGGCTTCATCTTAGGGCGGACGCAGTTCGGGCGGCACACTTATGTGATCGGCGGCAACGAGGACGCGGCCATCCGCGCAGGCATCAATGTCAAGCGTCATCTGCTCATCATCTACTGCATTTCTGCGTTTACCGCCAGCATCGCGGGCATTTTGCACGTGTTCCGCTTCACGGGCGGCTCACCGTTGGCAGGCGAACAAGCGCTGCTGTCGTCGGTGGCGGCGGTCGTCATCGGCGGGACGAACTTGTTCGGGGGCGAGGGACGCTTGAGCGGCACGGTGGTTGGGGCGCTAATTATCGCAACGCTGACGACGGGCCTCGTCATCCTCAACATCGACGCCCTTTGGCAGTTCATCATCGTCGGCGTGATCATCATCGTAGCAGTGCTGGTTGGGCGCGTTCAGCAGTCACTGGAAAGGCGGCAGCTCACATGAGCGACTCTCCCATCTTAAAGGTGCGCGGTGTGTCGAAGTTCTTCGGCGGCCTGACCGCGCTCAACAACGTCGATTTTTGGGTCAATGCGGGTGAGGTAGTCGCGCTGCTAGGGGACAACGGCGCGGGCAAATCGACGCTCATCAAGTGCATCAGCGGGGTGTATCGTCCTGATCACGGGCAGATCACCTTCAACGGGCACGACATCACCGGCCAAGCGCCGATGGCGATTCGCAGCCTCGGCATCGAGACGATCTATCAAGACCTCGCTCTGGCGGAAAACCTCGACGTGGGCGCGAATGTGTTCCTCGGCAAAGAGAAGAAGAAGCGCCTGCTGGGGCTGATCCCGGTAACTGATGATGACTACATGCGCGCGGAGGCGGCCAAAGCGCTGCAGAAGCTGGACATTCACATCCCGTCACTGCGGCAGAAGCTCGTCAACCTATCCGGCGGGCAGCGCCAAGCGGTAGCGATTGCGCGCGCGATCTACTGGAACGCGCGGCTGATCATCATGGACGAGCCGACGGCGGCGCTCGGCGTGCCGGAGCAGCGCAAAGTGTTGGAGGTGATCCGCACGCTGCGCGATCAAGGGATTCCGATCATCCTCATCAGCCACACGATGCAAGACGTGATGGACGTGGCAGATCGGATGGTGGTGATGCTGCGTGGGCGGGTGGCTGCCAACGTTCCCCGCGCGGAAGCAACCGTTGATCTGCTCGTCAAGCACATCATCGGCGCGGGTGAAATGTCTTAGAGATCGATGGAGGCCGCGATGAGCTTAGACATCCTCACGCTGGGCGAGGCGCTGGTGGAGGTGATGCGGCCAGAGGTCGGCCAGCCGCTCGATCAGCCCGGGCCGTTCGAAGGCCCGTTCCCGAGCGGCGCGCCCTTTATCTTCGCGGTGCAGGCGGCGCGCTTGGGCGCAAAGGTGGCAGCAGTCGGCACAGTCGGGGATGACGCCTTTGGGCGCGCTGTGTGGGCGCAGCTCGCCGCCGATGGGCTGGACTTGCGCGGCCTGCGCGTCCTGCCTGAGTATGCGACGGGCGTCGCCTTTATCGCCTACAATCACGACGGCAGCCGCGAGTTCGTCTTTCACGCGCGGCACGCTGCCAGCGGCCAGATCGCCCCGATTCAGCTAGAAGCGGCGCTCTTCGACGGCTTGAAGTGCCTCCACTTGATGGGGTCTACGCTCTCCCTGAGCGCGGACATGCTGGACGTCGGACGGTTGGCGCTGCATCAGGCGCAGCATCACGGCGCAAAGGTGAGCTTTGACCCGAACCTGCGCGCGCAGTTGATGCCGCTGGAGCACGCCCGCGCCGCGTTCGAGCCGTTCATCATGGCAGCGGACGTGCTGATGCCGACGCAGGAGGAATTGCATCTGCTGACCGGCCAGCCCGACGACGAGCGCGCTGTGGCCGCCCTCACCCGTTTGAACCCTAATCAGATCATCGTCGTCACGCAGGGCGCGCAGGGCGCAAAGGTCTATCACCACGGGCGTTGGGAACACGTTCCGGCGTTCTCTGTGGAGGAAGTTGACCCCACCGGCGCAGGGGACTGCTTCGACGCGGGCTTTCTCGTGCGCTGGTTGGCGGGCGATGCGCTGGCGGACGCGGTACGCTTTGCGAATGCCTGCGGCGCGCTGGCCGTCACGCGGCGCGGCCCGATGTCCGGCGCGTTCCATCTAGAGCACGTGCAGTCTTTCATCCAGCAGTTCACATCACACCCATGACAAGGAGATCCATTATGAGCACCGCCTATCGCATGAATCGACTGTTCGCCCCGGACGGCAAGTGTTTTGATGTGGCCGTCGATCACGGTTTCTTCGGCGAACGCAGCTTCTTGACCGACATCGAGAACATGCCCCGCGTGATCGACACGCTGGTAGACGCCGACCCGGACGCGATCCAGCTCAGCGTGGGGCAAGCGCCCATCCTTCAGCGCATCGCCGGCAAGCGCAAGCCCGCCCTCGTCCTGCGCACCGACATCGCCAACCTCTACGGCAAGCAGCTGCCGCGCACGCTCTACAGCCGCATGATTCACGAGCCGCTGGAGCAGGCGCTGCGCCTTGACGCGGCCTGCGTCGTGGCCAACCTGTTCATGCTGCCCGATCAGCCGGAGGTGTGGGAACAGTGCGTGCAGAACATCATGGCGCTCAAGCCGCAGTGTGAGCGCTACGGGATGCCGCTCATGGTCGAGCCGCTAGTGATGCAGGACAACGCGAAAGCGGGCGGCTACATGGTGGACGGCGACATCGACAAGATCCTGCCGCTCGTGCGCCAAGCGATTGAACTAGGGGCGGACATCATCAAAGCCGACCCGACTGACGACGTGAGCGAGTATCACCGCGTGATCGAGGTGGCAGCGGGCAAGCCGGTCTTGGTGCGCGGCGGCGGCAAGGTGTCCGACGCGGAGATCCTCCAACGCACGTATGACCTGATGCAGCAGGGGGCGAAGGGCATCGTCTACGGGCGTAACGTCATCCAGCACCCGAACCCGGCGGGCATGACGCGCGCGCTGATGGCCATCGTCCACGAGAACGCTACCCCCGACGAGGCAGCGCAGCACCTGAAAGCCGAGGCCGCCTCATGAGCCGCGCCAAGAAGCCAATTCGCTTTGGGTTGATCGGGCTGGGGCTGATGGGGCGCGAGTTCGGCAGCGCGGCGGCCCGCTGGTGTCACCTGCTGAACCTCGACTTCGTGCCGCAGATCGTCGGCATCTGCGACAGCAACCCGGCCCTGTTCGGCTGGTTTGAGGACAACTTCGACACGATCACGATCAAGACGACCAACTACCACGACCTGCTAGCCAGCACAGAGATCGACGCGATCTACTGCGCTGTGCCGCACAACCTGCACGCGCAGATGTACTGCGACATCGTGCGCGCAGGCAAGCACCTGCTGGGTGAGAAGCCCTTTGGGATCGACCTCGCGGCCAACGAACAGATCCTCGCCTGCCTCGCGGAGCATCCGCAGGTGTTCGTGGCCTGCTCGTCGGAGTTCCCGTTCTTCCCCGCCGCGCAGCGCGTCATGCGCTACATCCAAGAGGAGCGCTTCGGCACGATTCTCGAGGTGTGGAGCGGCCTGCTCCACAGCAGCGACCTCGACCCGAACAAGAAGATCAACTGGAAGCGCGTGGTGGAGGTCAACGGGGAATACGGCTGTATGGGCGATCTGGGGATGCACGCCATGCACATCCCGCTGCGGGCGGGCTGGCTGCCGAGCAACGTCCGCGCGATGCTCTCGAACATCGTGACGCAGCGCCCCAACGCCGCTGGTGAACTTGTCCCGTGTGAGACGTGGGACAACGCCACGCTGGCCTGTGAGGTGGACGCAAACGGTCAATCCTTCCCGCTTTACTTACAGACCTATCGCATCGCCCCCGGCGAGACCAACACATGGTACATCCGCATCTTGGGGACGAAGTTCAGCGTGGAATACTCGACCAAGCACCCGAAGACGCTGCGCACGCTGAGCTACACGAGCGGCGGCGAACAGGCGTGGAACGTGCTGGATTTGGGCTATGAGACGGCTTACCCGACGATCACGGGCGGCATTTTTGAGTTCGGCTTCAGCGATGGGCTGCTGCAGATGTGGGCGGCGTTTTGTGATCAACTGGTCAACGGGCGCGCGGGCATGAAACAGCCTTTCTACTGCGCCACGCCTGAGGAAACGCATCAGCATCATCGCGTGCTGACGGCTGCACTGCAATCGCATGCTCAGCAGTCTGTTGTCATGTTAGGGGCACAGCCTGCGACGTCGGCATGAGGCACACAAACGCAGCATGGTTTCTAGAAAAGGAGGAGGAAACAATGGCCGTGACAAGTGAAGAACACAAGCGCTATCAGGCGCTGGCTTATGAGTATTTGACGAAAGCGGGGATCGTCCTCACCCCGCAGGAGCGCGAGAACATCGAAATTGCTGATTTGGGGTTGGGCGAGTTTGAGACGACGGGCCTCGCGCTGGTGACGTACATCAACACGGAGCGTGTTTGTGCGAAGGAGCTGATCCTGCTGCCCGGCCAGACCTGCCCGCAGCACCTGCATCCACCTGTGAACGGCCAGCCGGGCAAGGAAGAGACGTTCCGCTGCCGTTGGGGCGAGGTGTACTTGTACGTCAGCGGCGAGCCAACGCCTGATCCCGTCGCCAAGCCGCCGGCCCATCGCGCTCAGCATTACACGGTGTGGCACGAGGTGATCCTGCGCCCGGGTGAGCAGTACACGATCCACCCTGAGACGTGGCACTGGTTCCAAGGCGGGCCGCAGGGCGCGGTCGTCTCGGAGTTCAGCACGCGCAGCACCGACGAGAACGACCTGTTCACCGATCCCGACATCCGCCGTGCCCCAGAGATCAAAGACTGACTCAACAACGGAGCAACTTGATGACGTACACTCTCACGCCCGGACGCTGGCGCGGCTTACAAAACACCAGCACTTTTCGCCATGTGTTTACGATCTTGGCGTTTGACCAGCGCGGCAGCTACGCTGAGATGCTGCCGGCTGGCACAGACTACGCCGCTGCCGCCGCCATCAAGGGTGAGGTGGTCGAGGCGCTCTCGCCGTTCGTGAGCGCGGTGCTGCTCGACCCTGACTATGGCCTCACCGCGTCGCAGCGTATGGCGAGCGGCTGCGGCCTGCTGCTCTCCGTCGAGAAGAGCGGCTACAGCGGCGATTCAACCTACCGCAAGACCGAGTTTGACCCCGCGTGGAACGTCGCCAAGATCAAGCGCGTGGGGGCGCAGGCCGTCAAGCTCATGGTGTACTACCATCCGCACAGCGGCGCGCTGGCTGAAGAGCTGGAGCAGATGACCGCAGGCCTAATCGCCGAGTGTCACCGTTATGACCTGCCGATCTACCTTGAGCCGATGAGCTACAGCCTCGACAAGGCGGTGAAGAAAGAGAGCGCCGAGTTCGCCGCCACTCGTCAGCAGGTTGTCGTTGAGACGGCGCGCCGCCTGAGCGCCCTGCAGCCTGACGTGCTCAAGCTGGAATTCCCGCTGGAGGTCAAGCACGACCACGACCGCGACCGCTGGCGCGCGGCCTGCGCCGCCGTGAGTGAGGTGGCTAGCGTGCCGTGGGTGCTGTTGAGCGCGGGCGTCGACTTTGAGACCTTTGCCGAGCAGACGCTGATCGCCTGCCAGCAGGGGGCGAGCGGCTATCTAGCGGGGCGCGCCATCTGGAAAGAGTGCGTCGTGATGCCCCCTGCCGAACGCGCCGCGTTCCTCACGACGACCGCCCGCGAGCGCGTGGAGCGGCTCAACGCCATTGCGGCGCAGCACGCCCGCCCGTGGACGGACTTCTATCACCCTGTGACGCTGGAAAAGGGCTGGTACGCCCAATACGACGCTTGAGGAACGCCTTATGACTGATGTGATCGTGGCTGGCCACTTGTGCCTAGACATCCTGCCTGCGATGCAGCACCTGCCGCCGCAGGCGCTGGCCTCGCCGGGGAAGCTGTTCGAGGTGGGGCCGCTGACGTTTGCGACGGGCGGGGCGGTCTCGAACGTGGGGTTGGCGCTGCATCGGCTGGGCGTGGACGTCAAGCTCATGGCGGCGCTGGGCGACGACCTGACCGCGCAGATCATCCGCACGATCCTACGCGGGCACGGCGTGTCAGACGACACCATCCGCGCCGAGGCCGGCCACAGCTCATCGTACTCGGTAGTGCTCTCGGCGCAGGGGCAGGATCGTATCTTTTTGCACTACACCGGCAACAACGCTACCTTCACTGCGCAGCACATCGACCTCGCGCAGACAGCGCAAGCGCGCATCTTCCACTTGGGCTACCCGCCGCTGCTGCCCGCGCTGACGGTGGATGACGGCGCGCCGCTGGCGTCGCTCTACCAGATGATCCAAGCGCAGGGGGTGCTTACCTCGCTCGACATGGCGCACCCCGACCCGAACGGCGCGAGCGGGCGCGTCAACTGGCGTGAGGCGCTGCGGCGGGCGCTGCCCTACGTCGATGTGTTCGTCCCGAGTGTGGAGGAACTGCTGTTCATGCTGCGGCGGGCGGACTATGACCGCTGGGGTGGGCGGGCGCTGGAACATCTGACGCTGGCCTACCTGCGCGACTTGGCCGCTGAACTGTTGAGCATGGGCGCGGCGGTGGTCGGTTTCAAGCTGGGTGAGGCGGGCATGTACCTCCAAACGACTGACGACAGCGCTCGCCTGTCGCGCGGTCGGGCCGCATTAGACGCGCAGGCGTGGTGCGGCTTCACAGGCTATCAACCGGCGTTCGTCGTGCAGGTGGTGGGGGCAACTGGCGCGGGCGACTGCGCCTACGCCGGCTTGCTCACGGGGATGCTGCGCGGGCTGCCGCCGGCAGAGTGCCTGCGTCTGGCGGCAGCGGTGGGCGCGTGCAACGTGGAAGCCGCCGACGCCTTCAGCGGCGTGCGCACATACGAGGCCACGCTGGAGCGCCTCAACGCGGGTTGGCCGACCCAGCCCCCATTGATCTAATCACTCACTCAAAAGGACATAGGATGCCGCTAGACGCAGTGATCTTTGACATGGACGGGGTGCTGGTAGACAGCGAAGTCTACTGGTTTCAGGCGCGCGTGGCGTTTGCTGCGGATCGTGGCAAAACGTGGACGGACGACGACCAGCGCGCAGCGATGGGGCGCGCTACAACAGCGTGGGCAGCGGTGATGAAGGAACGCATGCAGCTCCACGAGAGCCTTGAGGCGATCATCGACGAGATGCTGGAGCGCATGAAGGCGCTCTACTCGCAGCGGCTGCCCTTGCGGGCGGGGGCGGTGGAGGCAGTGCGTTTGGCCGCGAGCCGCACGCGCTGCGGGTTGGCCTCTGGCTCGCCGACGGCGCTCATCCAGCATGTGATGCAGGTCAGCGGGTTAGACGCCGTGTTTGAAGAGATCGTCTACGGCGACGACATCCCCCACGGCAAGCCCGCCCCAGACATCTACATCGAGGCGCTGCGGCGGTTCAACGCGCGCCCGTCACACGCGCTCGGCGTGGAGGACTCCGCTGCAGGGATCCGCGCGCTGAAGGCAGCGGGGATGATGGCAGTAGCCGCGCCCTCGCCTGATTTCCCGCTCGCACCCGAGGCGGCGGCGCTGGCGGACGCTCAGATCAGCACGCTCGAGGACTTCACGGCGGCGTTGTTGGATCGTCTGACGCCGTGAATTGTGAGGGCATGGCATGCCATGCCCCTACGGTATGACAGGCGTTAGCCCGGGTAGCCGCTGCCAGCGGGACTGACAGCGCCGCGCTCTCTAGCGACGCGGGCAGCGTAGTCGTCGCGGCGGTAGTGGGCCAGCGGGTCAGGGTCGCGCCCCAGCTCCACGCGCACCTGCGCCAGCAGCGGGCGCACGTCCGTTTCGAACGCTTCGGCTAGCACCTGCTGGGCCCCCAGCACGTCCCCAGCCGCTTGGAGCTTGGCCAAGCGGTCGTACTGTACGATGAGCGCTTTGGCGTAGGCCGTTTGGCAGTTCATCACGCTCAGCAGCATCGCCTCCAGCTTGGGTTCGATGTTGTGGCTCTGGTCGATCATGTAGGCGACGTTGGCGCTGCGTTCGCCCGCGCTGACGAGTTCTACGAAGATCTCAAACAGCTCCAGCGGGTTGTTCGTCCCGACGATTAGATCGTCGTCGTCGTAGCGGCGCGCGTTGAAGTGAAAGCCGCCCAGCCGCCCCTCATCTAGCAAGAAGGCGACGATGTGGGCGATGTTCGTGCCGTGCGCGTGGTGGCCGGTGTCCACGAGTACCTCGGCTTGTGGCCCCAGCTTGAGCGCGGTCGCGTAGGCCATGCCCCAATCGGCGAGGTCGGTGTGGTAGAAGGCCGGCTCGAAGAACTTGTACTCGATCAACATGCGGCTGTTGGGTGGCAGGTGCTTGTAGACCTCAGCGAGTCCCTGCTCAAGGCGGTGCTTGCGCGCGCGGATGCTGTCCTGCCCAGCGTAGTTCGTGCCGTCGGCAAACCACAGGCTGAGCAGGGTGCTGCCCGTCTGCTGCATGATCTCGCAGCATTCCACCATGTGGGCGATGGCTGCCTCGCGCACGGCGGGGCTGGGGTGGCAGATGCTGCCCAGCTTGTACTGTTCATCTTGGAACACGTTGGGGTTGATCGCCCCCAGCGTGATGCCCTGTTCAGCGGCGTACTGCTTCAACGCGCCCCAGTCGTCCACTTTGTCCCACGGGATGTGCAGCGCGACGGACGGGGCGACGCCTGTCAATTGGTGGATATAAGCCGCGTCGGCGATCTTCTCATAAGCGGTGCGCGCCGCGCCCGGCCACGGGAACACTTTGAAGCGCGTGCCGCTGTTGCCGTAGCCCCATGAGGGCGTCTCGATGTGCTGCTGCTTGAGCTTGGCTTTGATCGCCTCTACGTCCAGCCCCTGCTGCGTCAGACGCTCGGCAAGGGCGTGATACTGCGCTAGATACGACATCGTTCACCTCCGTTGATTGAATGGGCGGGCGTGCTTTCTCATCAAGGGTTGAATTGCGCAAATCGTAATTTGTTTATAATGATGAAAAAGACACCATTATTTTTACTTTCAATATGTTTCATTTTAACAAGTTGGGAAAGCATGTGCTACATGACTGAACCTCTGTTTATGACTGAGCGGCGGCGCACGATCCTTGAAGCGCTCCGAGAGCAGGGCCGCGTATCCGTCAACGAGTTGAGCCAGCGCCTACAAGTCAGCGCAGTGACGATTCGGCAGGATTTGCGCGCGTTGGAAGAAGAGCGGTTGCTAGAGCGCACCCACGGTGGGGCGATCATGCCGCGCAAGCACCCTGCCGCCCCAGAGCTGACATTTGACGTGCGGCAGCGCGAACGCCGCGAGGTGAAGGATGCGCTGGCGCGCGCGGCTGCTCGCCTGATCCAGCCCGGCCACACTGTCGCGCTGGACTCGAGCACGACGATCTTCGCCATGCTGCCCTACCTGCGCGAGATCCCGCGCTTGATCGTCGTCACCCACAGCATCGCCATCAGCCAAGCGCTGCTGGACGCGCCGCAGATTCAGGTCATCATGCCCGGCGGCGTGCTGCGCCGTGACAGCATCGCGCTGGTCGGCAGCCCGCAAAACCTGCCAGACATTCACATCAACAGCGGCTTTTTCAGCGCGCACGGCATGACGATTGAGACCGGGGCAACCGAGAGCAGCCAAGAGGAAGCCACCATGAAGCGCGCCCTGATGAGCCGCTGCCTGCGCGTGCACTACCTGCTGGACGACGTCAAGTGGGGGCGGGTGGCCCCGTTCACGCTGGCCCAGCCGAGCGAAATACATACCCTCTTCACCACGACGCGCCTGCCATGCGAGGCGGTTGAGCATCTGCGGCAGCACAACGTTGAGGTGGAACAGGTGAGCGTAGAGGCCGTTTAGCGGCCCTTCTGTGACATCTCGCACAAACTTGACAAGCCTGTGTGAGCGCGTTATAGTCCATGTGAAAGTAAACGAAAGCAAGCAAAACAACTAGCAGCTTTAAAGAATATTTTGCCTTCGTTGATTAAGGACAACGTTTTATGCCACAAAACCTATGGAACGACGCCGACGCGCAGGCGCTGCCTGACCTTGATGGACTGGTTTACCGCAGCAACCTACTCGGGCGTGACCGCGCGTTGGTGAACATCTACGGCGGCAACACCTCGGCCAAGCTGATGCTGACGGATCACATGGGGCGTGAGGTCGAGGTGTTGGCGGTGAAAGCCTCCGGCTCGGACGTGCTGACGATCACCGCGCCGCAGTTTGCGCTGCTGCGCATGGAGGAAATCCGCCCGCTTCAGCAGCGCGAGGCGATGAGCGACGAGGCGATGATCGAGTACCTCTCGCGCACGGCCTTTGAGCCGGGCCGCCCGCGCCAGAGCATCGAGACGCTGCTGCATGCCTTTGTGCCCTTCAAACACGTTGACCATACCCACCCGGACGCGGTCATCAGCCTGATGTGCGCGCCCGACCCCGAGGCTGCCGCCCGCGCCGTCTACGGCGACCGCATGGCCTACGTGCCCTACATCCGACCCGGCTTCACCCTCAGCAAGTGGATCGGCGAGAGGGTGCAGCAAAACCCCACTATCGAGTGCGTGGTGATGGGCAAGCATGGGCTGGTGACATGGGCGGACGACGCGCGCACCTGCTACGAGAACACGATCCGCATCGTCCAAGAGGCAGAAGACTACATCGCCGAGCAGATGCGCAGCAAGCGCGTGTTCGGCGCGTTAAAAGTCCCCCCGTTGAGCGCCACCGAGCGGCAGGACGTGCTGGCGCAGGTGCTGCCGACTATCCGCGGGGCGGTCAGCGCGCGGCGGCATGCCGTCCTGCTGACGGACGACGACCCGGCCGTGCTGGACATGGTGGGCAGCGAGAAGACGCCCACGCTCAGCCAAGAGGGGGTGGCCTGCCCCGATCACCTCGTCCACACCAAGCGGCAGCCGCTGTTCGTGGCGTGGCAGCCCGCTGACGGCGTGGACGCCCTCAAGGAGCGGCTCAAGGCGGGGATTGCCGACTACGTCGAGCGTTACGCTCAATACTTCGAGGCGAACAAGGAACCCGGCGACGAGATGGGCGACCCCGCCCCGCGCGTGATCCTCATCCCCGGCCTCGGCATGGTCAACACCGGCAAGGACAGCACCAACGCCGACGTGAGCCGCCAGTTGTATCATCGCGCGGTGGCGGTGCTGGGCGGCAGCGAGGCGCTGGGCGGCTTCAACCCGCTCACCCCTAAAGAGGCCTACGACATCGAATACTGGCCGCTGGAGCTGTACAAGCTCAAGCTCAGGCCGCCGGATGGCGACTTCGCGGGCAAGGTGGTGATGATCACCGGCGCGGCCAGCGGCATCGGGCGAGCGACGGCGTGGCGGGTGGCCCGCGACGGCGCGCACGTGGTGGTTGTAGACATCAACGCCGAGGGCGGTGAGAAGGTGGCCGCTGACCTGCGCGCGAAATATGGCTACCGCCGCGCGCACTTCGTCCGCGCGGACGTCACCAAAGAGGCCGACGTGCAGAATGCCTTCCGCGAGGCGATCCTCCAGTACGGCGGGATCGATGTGCTGGTGAACAACGCGGGTATCGCCGGCGGTGCGAACGTCGAGGACACGACGCTTGAGATGTGGCAGCGTAACCTAGACATCTTGGCGACGGGCTACTTTTTGTTCGCTCGTGAGGCGGCGCGCGTGTTCAAACAGCAGGGCATCGGCGGCAGCATGGTGTTCGTCGCCAGCAAGAACAGCGTCGCGCCCGGCAAGGGTGCAGTGGCCTATGCCAGTGCGAAAGCCGCTGAGCTGCACCTCGCGCGCAGCCTCGCCGACGAGCTGGGCAGTGTGGGCGTGCGCGTGAACAGCGTCCTGCCGGATGCGGTCATTCAAGGCAGCAGCATCTGGGACAGCGAATGGAAAGAAGCGCGCGCGCGGCAGTACGGCGTCAAGGTGGAAGATCTGAACGACTTCTACCGCCAGCGCAACGTGCTCAAAGTGGAGATCTTGCCGGAGGACGTAGCGGAGGCGATTGCCTTCCTCGCGGGGCCGCGCAGCGCCAAGACGACCGGTGCGGTGTTGACTGTTGACGGCGGGGTGAGCGCCGCCTATGTGAGGTGAGGCCGATGAACGCGGTGCAAGTGGTGGCGATTGACCTCGGCGCGTCGTCGGGGCGGGTGATTCAGGTGGGCTTTGACGGTCAACGCTTGACGCTGACCGAACTCAACCGCTTCGTCAACACCCCGGTGAGCGCGCACGGGCGGCTCTACTGGGATGTGCTGCGCCTGTGGCATGAAATCCAAGAAGGCCTCAAGCTGCGCGCTCGAGACACGCGCTCCATCGGCGTGGACAGTTGGGGGGTGGACTTTGCGCTGTTGGATCGCAGCGGGCATCTGCTGGCCAACCCGATCCACTACCGCGACGCGAGCAGCGAGCGCGGCCTCGCAATGCTCGATCAGTTCATGCCGCGCCGCGACATCTTCGAGCGCACTGGCATTCAGTTCATGGCCCCCAACGGCCTCAACCGCCTCGTGGCGCTGGTGGCTGAGGGCAGCCCGCTGCTCGACGCTGCCGCGACCATGCTCACCATCGCGGACTTGTTCAACTACTGGCTGAGCGGGGCCAAGTCGTGCGAGTTCACGATGGCCACGACGATGCAGATCTTCAACCCGCGCCTGAACACGTGGGACTTGGAGCTGCTGAAGGCGATGGGCATCCCGACGCACCTGCTGACGCCGATCGTGCCGCCCGGCACGCGCCTCGGCGAGTACGACGGCACGCCGGTCTACGCGCCCGCCTGCCACGACACGGGCAGCGCGGTGGTAGCCGTCCCGACGACGACTGCCCACTACGCCTACATCAGCAGCGGCACGTGGAGCTTGATGGGGCTGGAGCTGGACGCGCCGATCA
Organism: uncultured Anaerolineae bacterium; assembly: GCA_937944445.1. Lineage (GTDB taxonomy): Bacteria > Chloroflexota > Anaerolineae > Aggregatilineales > Phototrophicaceae > JANWYT01. The sequence continues at coordinate 92,987 of CALDYP010000022.1, read as the reverse complement.
TCAACGAGGCGTCGTTCCATGCGAATTTGACCAATGAGGGCGGCGTCGGCGGCAAGTTCCGCTTCCTGCGCAACATCATGGGGCTGTGGCTCGTGCAGCAGTGCCGCGAGACGTGGGACGATCAAGGGCGGCGCTACGGCTACGATGAGCTGGCGCAGATGGCGCAGAGCGTCGACCCCTTCCGCTCGCTGATCGACCCTGACGACGCGCGCTTCTACCCGCCCGGTGACATGCCATCCCGCGTGCGCGCCTACTGCGCCGAGCACGGCCAGCCCATCCCTGAGACCGAGGCGCAGATCATGGCTGCGATCTACGCGGGGCTGGCCTACAAGTATCGCCACACGCTGGAGCACCTGATCGAGGTGAGCGGTCAACCGGTGGACTGCCTGCACATCATCGGCGGCGGGTCTCAGAACGCGGTGCTGTGCCAGATGACCGCCGACGCGGTGAATCGTCCGGTGTATGCCGGGCCAGTCGAGGCGACCGCGCTCGGCAACGCCATCGTGCAGCTCATGGCGCTGGGCGAGCTGGGCAGCTTGAGCGACGCGCGCGCGCTGCTGGCGCAGTCGATGATCACGCACACCTATCAGCCGCAGCGCGCCGCGGACTGGGACGCGCACTACTCGCGCTTCTTGGCGCTGCTGGAAGGGAAGACGAATGACTGAGCCGATCCTAGTCCTACGCGACATCGAGAAGCGCTTCCCGGGGGTGCACGCCCTGCGCGGCGTGCGCTTCGACGTGCGCCCGGGCGAGGTGCACGCGCTGCTCGGTGAGAACGGCGCGGGCAAATCGACGTTGATCAAGGTCATTAGCGGGGTCTACCAACCTGATAGCGGTACGATGACGCTGGACGGCCAGCCAGTCCAGTTTAGCAGCCCCAACGACGCGCAGCGCCGCGGCATCGCCACGATCTATCAAGAGTTGGGCTTGTACCCTGAGCTGACTGTAGCCGAGAACATCTTCATGGGGCACGCGCCGCGCCGCCGCTTCGGCCCGTTCAGCCTCATCGACTGGCCGACGATGGAAGCGCGCGCCCGCGCCATCCTCACCGAGTTGAACATCCACGATATGAACGTGCGCAGCCGCGTCGGGGCGCTCAACGTGGGCAACCGCCAGCGCGTGGAGATCGCTAAGGCGCTCTCGCTCAACGCGCGCATCCTGATCATGGACGAGCCGACCGCCGCCCTGACCGAGGCCGACGTGGAGCAGTTGTTCGGGATCGTGCGGCTGCTGCGGGCGCGCGGCGTAGGGATCGTCTACATCAGCCACCGCCTGCAAGAGGTGTTCGAGCTGGCTGACCGCGTGACGGTGCTGCGCGATGGCAGCTACGTGGACACGCGCCCCGTAGCCGACGTGACCGAGGGCGACTTGATCAACATGATGGTCGGGCGCACGATCGAGGACTTGTTCCCCAAGATGCCAGCGCAGATCGGCGAGGTGGTGCTGGAGGTGCGTGATCTGTGGCGCGAGCCGCACACGCGCGGCGTGTCGTTCCACGTGCGCGCGGGCGAGATCGTCGGGATTGCTGGGCTGGTGGGCAGCGGGCGCAGCGAGACAGCGCAGCTCATCTTCGGCACGCTGCAAGCGGATCGCGGCGAAATCCTCATCGATGGGCGTCCGGTCAAGATTCGCCGCCCGGCGGACGCCGTCGCGCACGGCATCGCCTACGTGCCGGAGGATCGCGGGCAGCAGGGCTTAGTCAAAGCGATGACGCTGCGCGAGAACAGCACAATGGCCGTGCTGTCGAAAGTGTCGCGCTTGGGCTTCTTGCAGCCCGGCAAAGAGAAGATCATGGCGCTGGAGGCCATTCAGCAGCTTGGGATCCGCGCGACGGGGCCGGAGCAGGTCGTCAACAAGCTGAGCGGTGGCAACCAACAGAAGGTCGTCGTCAGCAAGTGGATGGCTAGTCGCCCGCGCCTCCTCATCATGGACGAGCCGACGCGCGGCGTGGACGTGGGCGCGAAGAGCGAGATTCACCGCCTGATGAGCCAACTCGCAGCTGAGACGGGCTTGGGCATCCTGATGATCTCCAGCGAACTGCCGGAGGTGTTGGGGATGAGCGACCGAATCCTTGTCATGCGCGAGGGGCGCATTGTGGCTGAGTTCGACCGCGCCGAGGCGACCCAAGAGCGCATTGCCGCTGCCATGATGAGCAGCGAACCGCTGGCAGAGAAGGAGGCCGCGGCGATATGACCACAGCCACGTTAGTCAAGCAGAAAACATCGGTTACGCTGCGCCTGAGCCACTTCATCGGGGTGGCGCTGGCCGCGCTCATCCTGATTTCATATTACGTGCTGCCGTTCGTCGTGCAGCCCGAGCGCGGCCCGTCCGACATCGCGACGCTGACGGGCGGGCGCGGCAACAACGAGTTTGGCCTTGCGGTCAACGGGTTGGTGATGCTGCCGTTTGCCGGGTTAGGGGCGCTGCTGCTGGGCGTGTGGAACCTGCTCAGCCCGCGCCATGAACGGGTAATCGCGCTGCTGCTGGCCGTGTGCGGGTTTGTTGGCCTGACGTACTACGTGATCTTCTTCCGACAGTATTTGGAAACGTCGGCGGACTATCTGAGCAGCATGAGCGTGGGCTTCTGGTTGATGTTGGGGGCGTGCGTGGCGCTGGTGGCGCAGGTGGCCGTGCCGCGCCGGCCCGCTGAGCGCGACTACACGCCGCGCGCCGTGCTGAGCAACCAAGAGATGGTGCTGGCCGCTGGCCTTATCCTGTTGGTGATCGTGGTGGGCATCGCTAACCCGCGCTTCCTCGCAGAGCGCAACCTCTCAGACGTGATTCAAGGCCACGCTTACATCGCGGTGGCGGCGCTGGGGATGACGATGGTGATCGTCACCGGCAACATCGATATCTCGGTGGGGTCGCTGGTGGGCCTGCTGGCGATCATCAGCGGGCGGCTCGCCACGGACACGGGCCAAATCTGGCTGGCGTGGCTGGCCCCGCTGTTCGTGGGGGCGCTCTTTGGCGGGGTGAACGGCTTCTTCGTGGCCTACATGCGCATCCCGTCCATCGTCGTGACGTTGGGGATGCTGAGCATCATCAAGGGCATCCTGCTCATCTGGACGGCAGGGTCGCGCGTGGTTGACCTGCCGCAGGGCTTCTTCCTCGCGCAGATGCGCCCGCTCAACGTTCCGATGCCGATCTGGTTCATGGTGGTGCTGACGATCGTCGTGGCGCTGTGGATGCGCTACAGCGGGCTGGGGCGCGCGATGTACGCGGTGGGCGGCAACAAAGAGGCGGCGCGCCTGAGCGGCCTCAACGAACAGCGGATCGTGTTCCAAGCGTTCGTGCTGAACGGCGTGTTCGTCGGCATCGCTAGTGTGCTCTACGCCACGCAGTTGACGATCATCCAAGCCACGCCCCCGCCCAACCTTGAGCTGACGATCATCACGTCGGCGGTGGTGGGCGGCGTGAGCATCTTGGGCGGCACGGGCACAGTCGTCGGGGCGGCGATTGCAGCCATCCTGCTGAACGTGATCCGCACGGCGATGGTGTTCATCAACGTGTCGCCGTTTTGGCTGCAAGCGGTGCAAGGCTTGCTGATCTTGGTGACGGTGCTGGCGGACTTGCTGCGGCGTCGGCGGCAGCGTCGCTAAACTGAGGAGAGAACGCCCATGGCTCTACAGGAGAAGTCTAAGCTCCAACCTGCGCCTGATGATGGGCTAGTGGTGCGCATCCGCGGCGCGCTGCTCAGCCAAGAGGGGGTGTTGTTCTTGATCTTGGTCGTCAGCGTGATCGTGCTGTCGCTCAACACGGATCGCTTCTTGCAGCCCTCCAACTTGCTAACGCAGGCGCGGCTGCTGGTGGAGGTTGGCTTGGTGGCGCTGCCGATGACTTTTATCATCATCACGGGCGGGATTGACCTCTCGGTGGGGTCGATCTTGGGGCTGACGGCCATCATGATCGGCATCGGCTGGCAGACGCTCGGGCTGCCGCTGGAGCTGGCGATTGTGTTAGCGCTGGCCATTGCAACGCTGTGCGGCTTCGTCAACGGGTTGTTCATCGTGCGGGTGGGCGTGCCGCCGCTCATCATGACGCTGGCGACGTTGGCGCTCTACCGCGGGCTGGCGCAGGGCATCAGCGAGGGGCGCTCGGTGCGCGGCTATCCGGAGTGGTTTACCGCCCTCGGGCAAGGGGACTTCTTGGGCCTGCCTACGCAGATTTGGTTTTTGATCGTCGGCGTCATCGTCTCATGGGTGATCCTCGCGCGGACGACGTTCGGGCGCACGCTCTACGCCATCGGCAACAACGAGACGGGCGCGCGCTTCAGCGGTTTGAACGTCGACCGCGCCAAACTGCTGATCTACAGCTACTCGGGGTTCATGGCCGGGTTGGCGGGGTGGATCTTCGTCTCGCGCGTGACGACGACGCGCTCAGATATGGGAAGCGGACTGGAACTCGACGTCATCGCGGCTGTGGTCTTGGGTGGCACGAGCATCTTCGGTGGCACGGGCAGCATCACCGGCACAGTCATCGGGATGGTGTTGATCCAGTTGCTCAAAAACGGCTTGGCGTTGAACGGGGTGACGCAAGACGCCACGATCATCGTGATTGGCCTCGTGCTGATCTTTGCGATCCTCGTCAACAACTTCATTCAAGGCCAACGCCAGAAAAGCTAGCAGCGCCTGAACGGGCAGAAAGGAGCACGCTGATACCACACAAACCTTAGAGAGCCAACTTACAACGTTTCGTTTTAGCCGCAACTAGTAACCTGATGGAGTGTAAAACGATGAACAAAAAATCTTTGGTAGTGGGGCTTGGGATGACGCTGGTGCTGGCAGTGGCCATCACCCCGATGAGCGCACAGGAACGCCGCTGGGACGGCGCGGACGACCTGCCGGTGAACCCGCTGGCCTGCCCGGGCGAAGAGATGGCGATGGACATGGAAGGCGAGGAGATGGAGATGCCGGAGTATGACGGCGGCCTCGCGCAGAACGCCCCCGACAAGGCCGGCCAGCCGATCACGCTGGTTGACGTGCCCAAGTTGATCGGCATCGGCTACTTCGACGCGACCGCGCTCGGCATGCAGCAGGCCGCTGAGGAGCTGGGCAACGTGACGGTCATCACCGACGGCCCGACTGAGGCCAACATCGACGACCAGATCACGGTCATCGAGAACTATCTGGCGCAGGGCGTGGACGGCGTCTTGTTCGCCGCCAACGACCCAGTGGCGATCTCGCCGGTGCTGCGCCGCGCGCTGAGCAGCGGCGTCCACGTCGTGGGCTATGACGCCAACAGCGAGCCAGACGCGCGCACGTGGTTCGTCAACCAAGCTGAGTTCAACGGCATCGGCAAGGCGATGATCGACGCGCTGGCTGCTGAGAAGGGCGAGGACGCTTCCTTCGGCATCGTCACGAGCACCTTCACCACGCCGAACCAAGCCCGCTGGATCGCTGAGATGTGGGCTTACGCCAACAAGTGCTACCCGAACATGACGTGGCTTGAGACGCTGGAAGCCCAAGAGGACAGCGTGTTGAGCTTCAACCAAGCGACCACCCTGCTGAACAAGTACGGGGACGACATCGACGGCATCTTTGGCATGACGAGCGTCGCTACGCCGTCCTCAGCGGATGCGGTGACGCAGGCCGGCCTGTGTGGCGAAGTGGCGGTAGTTGGTCTGGCGACGCCCAACGCGATGAAGCCTTACGTCAACTCAGGCTGTGTGAAGTCAGTCGTGTTGTGGAACCCGATCGACCTCGGCTATGCGGCGGTCTACGTGATGCGCGCGGTGGTCGATGGCACGTTGGTTCCGGGCGCGATGAGCGTTGAGGCGGGCCGCCTCGGTGAGCTGATGATCGTCAACGGCTCGGAGGTGCTGCTGGGCGCGCCGTTCATCTTCAACGCTGAGAACATCAACGACTTCGACTTCTAACCGTATGGCTAAGTGGGCAGGGGGGTTCCCCTGCCCTTTTCTTGAGGCGGACATGAACGACCTACGCGAGACCCTTTGGCAGTTGACGCGCACGCTGGGCGACCCTGCGCGCGACCTCGTCATCATCGGCGAGGGCAACACCTCAGCGCGGGTGGACGCTGAGACGTTCCTCGTCAAGGCTAGCGGCCAGCAGATGCACACGATGGAGCCGAGCGGCTTGGTGCAGGTGCGTTTCGACCCCATCCTTGCGATGTTGGAGGCCGACTCGCCGCCCTCGCTCGACGAGCAGAAGGCGATCGCCCGCGCTGCTAAAGTCGACCCCGCCGCCCCGGACCCGTCGATTGAGGTCAGCTTTCACGCGCTGCTGCTGGCCGAGTGCGGCGTGCCGTTCATCGGCCACACGCACCCCACGCCGATTGTGTCGATCTTGTGCAGCCCGCGCGCCCGCGACTTCGCCGCGCGGCGCACCTTCCCCGATGAGGCGGTGCTGTGCGGCCCGCGCAGTGCCTACGTGCCCTACGCCGACCCGGGCCTGCCGCTGGCGCATGCCATCCGTCAGGCGGTGCGCGCCTTCCGCGATGAAGAAGGTGTCTGGCCGCGCGTGATCCTGATCGAAAATCACGGCTTCATCGCCTTGGGCAGCAGCCCGCAGGAAGTGCTCAACATCACGATGATGGCGGTCAAGGGGGCGCGCATCTTCCTGAGCGCGGCAGCGTTGGGCGGCCCTGTCTTCCTGAGCGACGCCGAAGTGCGCCACATCGTCGGCCGCCCCGATGAAATCTACCGCCGCGACCAATTTGCTCAGTCGAACCGTCCGTGAGGTGACACGATGACCCCTGAAGGCGCGCGCGTCTGGTTCATTCCGGACGCTTACCTCGCCAAACCCGCTGGCGACGACCCCATCTACAAGAACCACGAAGCGATCTGCATCCTCAACGCGACGGCTGAGGATGCGCAGATCACCTTAGATTTCTACTTCGCCGACCGCGACCCTGTGGAGGGCGTGCAGATTGTGATCGGGGCGAAGCGCTGCGTGCACGTGCGCATGGACGATCCCGCTCAAGTCGGCGGCTATCAGATCCCGTTCGACGTGCCCTACGGGGTGCGCCTGCGCAGCACAACGCCGATCGTCGTGCAGTACTCGCGCATGTACGCCACGACGCACAACATCAGCTTGATGACGACCATCGCGCACCCGATTGAGTGAGTCACGTCGCCGCCGCCAAGATGCTCACCAGTTCCTCGTGCGTGAGGACGATCGGGTTGCCCTTCATGCTGCTGGCTTGGGCGGCCTTGTGGGCGATCTCGTCGAAGTGATCAGAGGTGATGCCGTAGGCGCTTAGCGGCGGGATGGCCAAATCCGACGCGAGCGCGGCGACCCAGTCTGCGCCGTCCTCAGGGCTGGCGTCGGCGCGCCCAGTGACCAGCTGCGCCACTTCTGCGTAACGCGCGAGGGCGGGGTGCTGTGGATCGCGCGCGCGCAGCGCTTGCACGTTCATCTGCATGACGGGCGCGAGCAGCGCTGCGCAGATTGCCCCGTGTGGCGCGTCGAACATGCCACCGATGGGCGCAGCAAAGCCATGCACCGCCCCGAGCCGCGCGTTGGCCAGCGCTAACCCACCCATCAGCGCTGCCAGCGCCATGTCCGCGCGCGCGCTGAGGTCGTCCCCGTGGGCGTAGGCGCGGCGCAGAGACCGAGCAGCGCGGGCGATCCCATCGCGGGCGAAGGCGTCCGTCATTGGGTTGGCGGCGGGCGTGACGAACGGCTCAACGGTCTGCGTCAGCGCGTCCATGCCGGTGCTGGCCGTCACATCAGGCGGGACGCTCACCGCCAGCGCCGGGTCGATCAGCGCCACGCGCGGCAGCATCAACGGCGAGCGCAGGCTGACCTTGACGCGGTGCTCCAGCGAGGCAAGCACAGCGTTGCGCGTGACCTCTGCGCCCGTTCCGGCGGTCGTCGGCACAGCGATGTAGGGCAGCGGCGGCTCGCTCAGCGCTTGGCCGCGCCCGATGACCTCCAGATAGTCCAGCGGGTCACCTTGATTGGTCGTGAGCGCAGCAATGGCCTTGCCCGCGTCCAGCGCGGCCCCGCCCCCAAAGCCGATCACCAACTGCGCGTTGACCTGCCGTGCCAGCGCGACGGCCTCGCGCGCCAGCGGCACGGTTGGCTCGTGGGGGACGCTGTAGACCGTCACGGTTACGCCCGCGGCTTCCAAGAGCGCAGCGACGGGCTGAGCGCGCTGTGGGCTGCCCCCCGTCACCAGCAGGGCGCGGGTTCCATAAGCGGCGGCGATGCTGCCGAGCTGCTGCACGCTGCCCGCCCCGAAGAGGATGCGCCCCGCTGTGGCAAACTCAAAAGTGTTCATTTCGTTTGCTTTCGTTTTGTGTCGAACGATTCGCCTTTGAGTATAATACGTCGTGGGCATTCCGCGCAGCATGGTTGAGCGATTTGTGCGGGCGGTCATGGCATTATTTTTCAAGAGGGGGAAGCATGAAAACGCCAGAAGAGATCCTTTCTGACCCTGCGATCTGCAAAGGGCGGGAACGTGTGGCATACATTGGTCGGATGTTGTTCGCGCGGCAGCTCACTGACGCAGCGGGCGGCAACCTGAGCGAGCGCGTGGGCGATCTGATCTGCATCTCGCCGCGTTATTCAGGGTCACAGCGGCAGTGGCAGCTCAACCCGGAGGATGTGCTGGTGGTGAACTTCGCTGGCGAAGTACTGGTAGGAAATGGCTCTATCAGCCGTGAGAGCCAAGTGCACCTGCGGCTGCATCAAGAGTTCGGCGAGTATGGCACAGGGGTGATCCACGCGCACCCGCGCAACCTGTTGGTATTCGCCGCCGCGGAGCAGCCCATGCCGCCTGTTTTGGAGGCGACGCGCAAGTTCGGCGTGACGCCCGTCGTGCGCTACGCGCCCGCGCACAGCAAGGTCTTGGCCGCTAACATCGCCGAGAGCATGAAAGGCCGTGAGCAGCGCATCCGCGGCCACGCGGCGGGCACGATTGCGCCGTGGCACGGCCTGTTCTTGATGGGCAAAGACCTCTTCGCCGCGTTCGACGCTGTAGAGCGGCTCGACAACAACGCCTACATCATCTTACAATCGCGGGCGTTGGGGGCCAGCCCGATGATGGAAACGGAGCGCGCCCGAATGGAAGACGCGATCAACAACTTTACGGAATGAGGCCGCTGATGCGCCCTGTTGTGACGATCACCGCCAACACCACTATCGACCTCACCCTGCTGATCCCGTCGTTCCAGCCGGGCAAGACGATCCGCGCGACGGAGAACGTGATCAGCATCGGCGGCAAACCGAGCGATGTGTCCTACGTGCTGGCGCAGATGGGGCAGCCGAGCTTGGCGCTGGGCTTTGCGGCGGGGGCCTTCGGCCAGCGTGCCCGCGACATCCTGCACGCGGCAGGCGTGGTGACGGACTTCATCGAGGTGGAGGGCGAATCGCGGATCAACGTGTTAATCGCCAGCGCTGACGACCAGAAGCAGACGACGATCACAACTAACATGCTGCGCGTGCTGCCGCCGCACATCGCCCAATTTGAGGCCAAGCTGGCTGAGGCGCTGCCGCAAGCCGCCTGCGTCATGATGGGCGGGACGCTGCCTCAGGGGGTGGAGCCGCAGCACTACGCCGCGTGGATTCGGCAGTGCCGCGCGGCGGGGGTCTATGTGCTGTTCGACGCGGACGAGCCGAACTTGAGCGCCGGGCTGGAGGCCGTCCCTGACCTCATCAAGCCCAACCGCGACGAGCTAAGCCGCCTCTCAGGCCGCCCGATTCACACGCTGGCGGACGCCTACGCTGCCGCGCGCCAGATCGTGGACAGGTGCGGGACGACAGTTGTCGTCACGCTGGGGGAGGAGGGCGCGCTGGCCGTGCAGCGAGATGCCGCGTGGCACATCCCGCCGCTGGCCGTGCCGGTCGTCAGCGCGGGCGGCGCAGGGGATGCCGTCGTCGCGGGGATGGCCGAGGCTGTTCAGCGCAGTGAGCCGTTCGAGATGGGCTTGCGGCGCGGCTTCGCCTACGCGGGCGCAGTGGTGCAGCGGGCGGGCACAGCCCAGCTTGACCCGGCGGAGGCGCGCCGCCTGCTGCCGTTGGTAGAACTCATCTCTTATCCTTGATTGATGGAGTGACTCATGCGCTTTGACCTGCTGCCGCCGCATTACCAGCTCACTGAGATCATGCTGCGCCTATACGAGCAGGGGCTGACCACCACCAGCGGCGGCAACCTGTCGATCCACGACGAGGACGGCAGCATCTGGATTACGCCGGCTGGGGTAGACAAAGGCCGCCTGACGCCCGATGACATCGTGCGCGTGCTGCCAGATGGCACAGCGCAGGGGCGGCACGCGCCGTCCAGCGAGCTGCCCTTCCACCGCCGCATCTACCTAGAGCGCCCCGACATCCGCGCCATCGTCCACGCGCACCCGACGGCGCTCGTGGCGTTCAGCCTAGTGGGGCAAGTGCCTGAGGGCCGCCTGACCCCGCAGACGTTCGACGTGTGCGGGCCGATTGGCTACGCGCCCTACGCTCTGCCCGGAACGGAGGCACTGGGCGAGCGTATCGCGCAGGCGTTCGGCGCAGGGCCGAACGTCGTCATGTTGGAAAATCACGGCGTCGTTGCGGGGGCGGACAGCCTGCTGAAGGCCTTTCATCGGCTTGAGACGCTTGAGTTCAGCGCGCAGACGCAGATCAACGCGGCCAGCTTGGGGCCGATCGAGCCGCTCACCGTGGAGCAGGTCGCGCTGTTCAGGCACGATCACGACCCGCTGCCAGAGTTCGCCGCGGGACGGCGCAGCAGCGCCGAGCTGGAAGGCCGCCGCGCGATCGTCGATGTGGTCAAGCGCGCTTATGCGCGCCGTCTGATGACCAGCACCGGCGGCACGGTCTCGCTGCGCTTGGCCGAGGATGACTTCCTCATCACGCCCTACAGGTTTGACCGCAAGTACATCGAAGAAAGCGACATCGTGCGGGTCTTGAACGGTCAGCGCGAGGTGGGTCGCGCGCCGAGCCGCGCCGTGAGGCTGCACCGCGCGATCTACGCTGCGCATCCCAACGTCCGCTGCATCATGACCGCGCAGCCGCCTGCCGTGCTCAGCTTTGGGGTGACGCGCAGCGTCCCGTTCGACACGAAGCTGATCCCGGAGACGTACATCGTCCTGCGCGAAATGCCGATGGCTGACTACGGCCTTGAGTTCAGCGCGCCGCAGCAGGTGGCGCAGCTCGTCTCTGCGCAGACGCCGGTGCTGTTGCTGCGCAATGATGCCGTGCTCGCCACGGGCAGCACCTTGCTGCAGGCGTTCGACCGTGTGGAGGTGGCCGAGTTCAGCGCGGCAGCGCTGCTGCGCTCGCGGGCGTTGGGGGCGCTGCGCCCCATCTCCGAGGCGGACGTGCGCGCGCTCCAACAGAAGTATTTCCCCGACGAGCAACCGACGAAACGCTGAAGATAACAGCCTTATAAAAGCGCTGTAGGGACGCGGCCTGCCGCGTCTGCTAGGCCAACGAATTGGACAGGGCAGGCTGGACAGGGCAGGCCGGACAGGGCAGGCCGGACAGGGCAGGCTGGACAGGGCAGGCTGGACAGGGCAGGCTGGACAGGGCAGGCTGGACAGGGCAGGCTGGACAGGGCAGGCCCTGTCCCTACTAGAGCACATGGCAGGCCCCCTTCTTCCTGTCAAAACTTCGGTTGACTTGACAAAAATTTTAAGCTAATCTAAAAATAGATTGACAGAAGCCAAGTATATTAGGGACTTGCGATGATGCGTCGTCTGGCAGTAGTAGGCTGTTTTTTGTGCGCGATGATGACTTGGGCGCAGCCTCAGGCATTTCGAGTCGTGGCGACCACCACCCAAGCGGCTGACTTGGTGACGATCTTGGCTGACGGGGCGCAAGGCGTTGAGATCACCGCGTTGATGGGGCCGGGCGTTGACCCGCACCTCTACCAGCCAACTGAATCAGACATCGCCGCCATGAACCAAGCTGATATGGTGGTCTACAGCGGCCTGCACCTTGAGGGGCAGTTTGGGGCGGTGTTCCGCGCGCTGGCTGAGCGGGGCGTGAAGATCTTCAGCTTGGGCGAGGTGGTCAAAGCGGCGGGCTTCGTCGTCGAGGTGGAAGATGGGTCTGGCGTGGACGACCCGCACTTCTGGTTTGACCCGCTCAATTGGGCGCTGGCGACCGAGGCGCTGGCGGAGGCGCTCGCCGCGCGTGACCCTGCTAACGCCGAGGTCTACCGTCAAAACGCGGCGGACTATGTCGTACAATTGGAGCGGCTCAACGAGTGGGCGCTGGCCGCCATGCAGAGCGTGCCAGAGGATCGGCGTCATCTGCTCACCTCGCACGATGCGTTCTTCTACTTCGGGGTGGCGTTCGGCTGGCAGGTAGACGCAGTGCAGGGCATCAGCACAGAGGCTGAGGCCGGCGTAGGCGACATTCAAGAGGTCGTGCAGCAGATCTTGGCGGAGGGCATCCCGGTGGTGTTCGTGGAGAGCAGCGTGCCCCCCAACACGATCCGCGCGGTGGTGGAGGCGGTGCGAGCCGCTGGTGGCGACGTGCGGATGGGCGTGCGTGACCTCTACTCAGACGCGATGGGCGGCTCCGATTCCTTCGGCGGGACGTACATCGGGATGGTTGCTGAGAACGTCTACACGATCCTGCAATCGTTCGCGTGCGCGGGGGTTGATCTGACGATCTCCGACTGGCCGGACGGGCTGCTGCCGACGCCGCCCGCTGAACTGCTCGAGTTCACTTGCCCCACAGCCTAATCAAGGAGGCGGATCGATGCCCTCACAGAACGGCAGTTCACCAACTGTCGCGTTACACGTTGAAGATTTGACGGTCGCCTATCAACGGAAGCCGGTGCTGTGGGACGTTGACCTCGACGTGCCCGCTGGGGTGCTGATGGCGGTCATCGGCCCCAACGGCGCAGGCAAGACGACGCTCATCAAAGCTGTGTTGAACTTGATCCCGCGGGCGGCCGGCCGGGCGCTCTTCTTCGGCCAGCCTTACGAACAGGCGCGGTCGCTCGTTGGCTATGTGCCGCAGCGCGGCAGCGTCGATTGGGACTTCCCGACGAGCGTCCTCGACGTGGTGATGATGGGGCTGTACGGGCGGCTGGGGTGGTTCCGCCGTCCGGGTCGTCGTGAGCGTGAGGCTGCCCTCCACGCGCTGGAGCAGGTCGCGCTGGCCGATCTCGCCCACCGCCAGATCAGCCAACTGTCCGGCGGGCAGCAGCAGCGCGTGTTCTTGGCGCGGGCGCTGGTGCAGGACGCGCAAATCTACTTTATGGATGAGCCGTTTGCTGCGGTGGACGCGGTGACCGAGCGGGCGATCGTGGGCATCTTGCAGGCGCTGCGGGCGCAGGGCAAGACGGTGATCGTCGTGCATCACGACTTGCAGACGATCACCGATTACTTCGACTGGGTGACGCTGCTCAACGTGGAAGTAGTTGCCAGCGGCCCCACCGCTGCCACCTTCACCCCTGAGAATTTGCGCCGAGCATACGGCGGGCGGGTCTCGTTCATGGAGCACGGGCAGGCGGCCATCGCCACTGGCGACTAAAGGGGGATGTGATGGGTCGAGACGAGGTGCGCGTTTGGGGCGGGATTTTAGCAGTGGCGCTGCTGGGGGTGCTGTTCGTGCCCTTCAGCGAGTGGGCGCTGGGCGTGACCTATGACCACACCCTGCGAACGGTGGCGCTGGGCGGGGCAGTGTTGGGCGTCGTGAGCGGCGTCTTGGGCAGTTTTGCCGTGCTGCGCCGTGAGAGCTTGATCGGCGATGCGCTGGCGCACGCTGCGCTGCCGGGCGTGGGCGTGGCGTTCTTGCTCGCTGGTCGTGAGCTGAGCGTGCTGCTCATCGGCGCGGGTGTGGCTAGTTGGCTGGGGGTGTACGTCATCCATCTGTTGACGAGCCGCACCCGCCTCAAGCAAGACGTGGCGATGGGCGTCGTGCTGGCGGCGTGGTTCGCCGCTGGGATCGCCCTGCTGACGTACATCCAAGCGCGGCCAGACGCCAGCCAAGCCGGCCTGAGCAGTTTCATCTTTGGCCAAGCCGCCGCAATGGTGGAGCGCGACGTGCAGCTGATTTCGGCTGTGGGCGGCGCGGCGTTCGTCGTGCTGCTGGCGTTTTGGAAAGAGTTCAAGCTCATCACGTTTGACGTGGAGTTCGCCGCCGCCAACGGCTTTCCCGTCGTGCTGTTGAGACTTGTCCTCTCGACGTTGATCGTCGTGGCGATTGTGCTGGGCTTGCAGCTCGCCGGGGTGATCTTGATGGTGGGGCTGCTGATTGCGCCCGGCGTGGCTGCGCGCCAGTGGACGCACCATCTGGGGCAGATGGCGGCGCTGGCTGGGGTGATGGGGGCGTTCGCAGGTGGCGTCGGGGCTATCCTCAGTGCGGTGGATCGTAAGCTGCCGACTGGCCCGATGATCGTGATTGTGGCAGCGCTGTTGGTGTTCGCGTCGCTGGCCTTTGCGCCGGGGCGCGGACTGGTCTGGGCGATGCTGCGCCAACGCGCCGACCAGAAGCGCTATGCTGCGCGGCACGTGCTAGCTGACCTCTACAAGTACGCCAGCGACCACGGCGGCGCGTCGAGCGGTGTGCCGGATGCGTTCGTGCGCGGCGTGCGCGGGGGGGAAGCCCCCATCGGCCTTGCCAAGCTCCAGCGTGATGGACTCATTCAAGCCAGCGGAACCCATTGGACGCTGACCCGTGAAGGCATCCGCGCGGCGGAACAAGCGGAACGCTCAGGGCAAGGAGGGGACGATGGGCGCACTTGAAGACTTGTTCGTGCGGCTGCTGCTGCTGTTTGCGACCCCTGAGGCGATCAACCCCGTGCTGAGCGACCCGCGCACAGTGGCGGTGCTGCTGGGGGCGCTAATTGCCGTCTGCGGCGGCGTGTTGGGCGTGTATCTGCTGCTGCGCGGCATGGCGCTCACCAGCGACGCGATCAGCCACACAGTGCTGCTTGGGATCGTGGTGGCGTTCTTGGTCATGACGGGGCTGCTGGGGCTGCCGCCCGATTTGTCGTCCCCGTTGTTAATCGTGGGCGCAGCGGCGGCGGGCGTGCTGACCGTCGTCCTTACGGAGTTGATCGAACGCTCTGGCTTAGTCAAGCAAGATGCGGCGCTGGGTCTGGTGTTCCCGCTGCTGTTCGCCGTCGCGGTGATCCTCGTCTCGCGCTACGTGGACAACGTTCACATCGACACTGATTCGGTGCTAGTGGGCGAGATCGGCATGGCGTGGGCCAACACCAACAGCCACTGCCTTGAGCACTGTGAAGCGGTGACGATCACGCCAGACGACCCGCGCGCTGTCTTGACTCGCCAGTGCGTCAACTGTCGCGCGCTCAACATCAGCCCACGCGACCCCCGCGCGGAGTTCCGCGAGGTGTGCGCCAACTGTGGGATGTACACCCCTGCGCAGGCTTATCAGGCGGGTTTGACGAGCGCGGCCCCGACGTTGGTCTTTTGGCCGAAGTCGCTCACGGTGATGGGGCTGCTCACGCTCGTCACGCTGGGGTTCGTGCTGCTGCTCTACAAAGAGTTGAAGCTCAGCACGTTTGACGCGGCGCTGGCAGCCGCGCTCGGCTTCCGTCCGGGGATGCTGCACTACGCGCTGATGGTCTTGGTGAGCTTGGTGGCGGTGGGGGCGTTCGACGCGGTCGGGTCGATCTTGGTAGTGGCCTTTTTCATCATCCCACCCGCGGCGGCCTACCTGCTGACGGATCGGCTGGGGGTGATGCTGCTGCTCAGCCCAGTGATTGGCGCGGCTGGGGCTTATTGGGGCTACGATCTGGCGCGGGGCAGCGTGTTCGGGCTGGTCGAGATGAGCGACGTGCTGGCGGCGCTCAACCGCGCGTTGGGCACGCAGCTCATCGAGCGGTGGGACTCGTCGATCTCAGCGTCGATGGCCTTGATGATGTTCGTCCTGTTCGTGGCCGCGCTGGTGATCTCGCCGCGCTATGGGCTGGTCTCGGTCAGTTTGCGCCGCGCAGCGATGCGTCAGCAGTTCGACGATCAAGTGATCCTCGCGCACCTCTACCGACATGAAGGCGCGGCAGAAGCAGCCGATGAGCTAGCCGTGGCAACGCTGCACGAGCACCTGCGCTGGCCGCGTGGGCGCATGCAGCGGGTGCTGCTGCGGCTGCGAGCGTGGGGGTGGATTCAGGTCGAGGCCGGGATTGCGCATCTGACGCCGCAGGGCCGCCAGCAGGTGGAGGCGTTCCGCGAGGCGCACTTGTTGCAAACGTGACGCCGATCAAACGCCGAGCGCGCCGGCCGAGCGCTTGAGCGCTCCCTAGTGCTGTTTGAAAAATTAACACGGGACGAAGCCGACATAGCACATGCCGAGCAGGGACGCGACTTGTCGCGTCCATCGAGGGGGAGAAACTGACGGACAGGGCAGGCCTGTCCCTACGACGCCGCGTCTGCAAGGGCTTCAGCCGCGGGTGCGGCTCCGTCCAGTCATCTTTTACCCGATGTCTAATTTTCAAACAGCCACCTCCGCCCGACCTGCTTCGCTGTGTTGGCTTAGCTCCGTGTTGATTCTTCGAACTGATTCTGCCTCTAGCTGTTTGAAACCGCCTATGTCGAAGTGACAAAATCTGCCTATAATATCCATAACCTTTTTGTTATGGATGGTGTGTAATGCTCAGCCTCTACAAGTTGGAAATTTTCGCAGCGGTCATCCAAGAGGGCAGTTTCAGCGCGGCGGCCAAACGCTTGCCGATGACCCAACCGGCGGTGAGCCAGCACATTCAAGACCTAGAGACGGCGCTCGGCACGCAGTTGTTCAATCGCAATCGACGCGGGGCCGTGCTGACCCCTGCGGGCGAGGTGTTGTACGAGTACACGCAGCGCATTTTGGCGCTGGTCAACGAAGCCGAAGCGAGTGTGACGGCGGTCGGCAGCTTGGCACGCGGCCAAGTGAGCGTGATGGCCACGCCCGGCATCAACGTCTACCTGCTGCCGTCGTGGATCAGCGCGTTTCGCAGCCGCTACCCGAACTTGGCGGTGATGCTGCACACCGGCGTCACGCAGGAGGTGGCGGCAGCTGTCTCCAACAAAAGTATAGACTTGGGGTTTGTCGAGGGCGAGATGGACGGCATCAACCTCAGCGCGTTGGGGCGGATCATCCTGCGCGACGTGGAGATGCTGCTGGTAGTCTGCCCGTCGCACCCGTTCGCGGGGCGTGCCAGCGTCGCGCCGCAGGCGCTCAACGGTGAGCTGTTCATCACGCGGCAGCCCCACAGCCGCACGCGCATCTTCATCGACCGCTTGATGCAGCACTTAGGTGTGTCGCTGCGCGTGGTAGGCGAGTTTGACAACCCCGAAGCGATCAAGCAGAGCATCCTCGCGGGGATAGGGGTGGGCATCCTGCCAGAGTACGCGGTGCGGCGGGAAGTGGCGGCGGGCACGCTTGCGGCGCTGCGACTAGACGGTGTGCCGATGCAGCGCCAGATCAGCCTGCTGTATGACACCAGCCGCCCTTTGACCCCGATTGCCAACGCTCTGCTGCAAGAACTGCGCCGCGACTTCCCGGCTCTAAACGCGCTGTGGACTAGGAACGAATCCGAAAGTTGAAGCGCTGGCGGGCAAAGGTGTCGTCTGGCAGCGTCACGGTCACGTCCACGAACCAATCACCGCCCATCGTCCAGTTGAAGTCCAGTTCGTAACGGCCATCGGCGCTCGTGGACGTCTCGACGATCACGGGAACCATGCCAGCGTGTGTCATGTCGCCGCGAAGCTGCACACGTGCGTTGTCGACAGGTTGGCCGGCGCGGTTGCGCACGGTGACAACCGCCAACGCCTCGCCGACGAGGTTGTCTGGGGTGATGGTCAGGCTGATGTCCAGATCAGCGGTGTTAGCGGGGGGCTGCTGGCGGCAGGCCGTAAGCGTCAGAAGGAGCAGTGTGAAGATCAACCAGCGCATGATCGCCTTGTCATTGGTGACGATTTTGATTAGTTTAGCAAAAGTTGTAGACTCTTCCAGAGCAAGTGTGACAATATTGAATAACATTGATTACAATCAAGTAAAAAGGCTTGATTAATGGGGAAGCGTATGCCCAAAGATCGCTACATGACCGCTGCCGAAGCGGCGGCGCTGTTAGAGGTGAGCCTGCCAACGCTGTATGCCTACGTCAGCCGCGGGTTGATTCGCAGCAGCGGCACGTCTGGCCAGCGCAACCGTCGCTACTACGCAGAGGACATCGAGAAGCTGCTGGCGCGCAAAGAGGGCCGCCGCAATCCCGAACAGCTCGCGCAGGATGCGCTCCATTGGGGCGCGCCCGTGCTGGAAAGCGCCTTGACGCTCATCGATGGGCACGATGTGTACTATCGCGGGGTTGATTTTCGCATGCTGGCGCGCAACGCCACGATTGAGCAAGTGGCCTCGCTGCTGTGGACGGGCAGCATCGACAGCGCTGACAGCTTGTTTGACCTCAAAGTGCAGGTGAGCGCGCGGCTCTACGAGACGATGCTGATGCACCTTGAGATGGACGGGGCGAACCTGTCACCGCTTCAGATGATGCAGACGATGCTGCCGATTGCCGCCAGCGACGACCCGGGGGCGTATGATCTGCGGCCTGCGGGGGTGATGCAGACCGGCGCGCGCATCCTGCGGCTGATGGGGTCGGTCATGGCGGGGGACGTGCCCGAGGACATCCGCATTGCGGCCATGCTTCAGCGCGGCCTGCGACCCGATGACCCCCACGCCGAGGCGATGTTCAACTCGATTCTGGTGATCTGCGCGGATCATGAGCTGAACGCCTCTTCGTTCACAGCGCGGGTGGTGGCCTCGGCTGGGGCGACGCCTTACGCGGCGGTTATCGCGGGGCTGTCGGCACTGGGCGGGGTCAAACACGGGGGCTACACCGAGCGCGTGGAGGCGTTCTTGCAATCAGTGGCGACCCCGGCAGACGTGCGCGAATGGATGGTGGGGCGGCTGCGGCGCGGCGAGGACATTCCCGGCTTCGGCCACAAGCTCTACCCCCTCGGCGACCCGCGCGCTGAGCTGCTGCTGACGCTGCTGCAAGAACACTATGCAGCCTCGCCGCGCTTGGCCGTTGTTCAGGCTGCGGTGCAAACGGCGCAGGAACTCATCAACGAGCTGCCGAGCATCGACTTTGCGCTGGTGGCGGCGGCGGAGGTGATGGAACTGCCCGCGGGCAGCGCGCTGGGGCTGTTCGCGCTGGGGCGCACCGTCGGCTGGGTTGGCCACGCGATTGAGCAGTACGGCGAGGATCGCTTGATCCGCCCACGCGCGCGTTACACAGGGCGGCTGCCGTCCGACGAGTAGGGGCGCGCTCAGTCACGTTCGCGCTAGCTCAACCGACTGCTGAAGCGCTGCGCTGGCTGTGCTACAATCCACCTGACCACATCCACGGGTGTTGATTGAGACATGAGAGCTTTGTTTTGGCTGGTCGCTGTGTGGATCGTCGGTGTAGGGGTTAGCGCTGCACAGCCGACCGCGGCGGTGACGATGCGCGTGCAGGCGGGCTTTGATGGTGGCTTCCGCGCAGAAGAGTGGACGCCGCTGCTGGTCGAGATCAACAACGACGGCGCGCCGCTCAGTGGGCGGTTGATCGTGCGGCCAGAGACGAATGGGCGGGCGCTGGCCAACGCCTTCAGCACGCCGATCGACCTGCCGACGGGCACGCGCAAAGAGGCGCTTCTTTACGTGCGGCTGCGCGACTTTGCGCGGCAAGTCGTGGTGGAGTTCGTCGGCGAAGACGATCAACGCTACGCCCAAGCCGCGGGGCCTGTCCGCCCGATTCAACCGCGCGACAAGGTGTACGTCGTCCTGACGCAGGCCACCGTCGGCACGTTGGCGCTGGGCGACGTGCGCCCCGCTGGGAGCAGCATCGTTCAGGTGACGTGGTCACCGAGCCGACTGCCCCCCCATGCGGAGGCGCTTTACGCCGCTGATGTGATCTTCTTGTACGACTTGAACCCGGACGCGCTCACGGGTGAGCAGCGCGCTGCCCTGCGGCTGTGGGCGCTGAACGGCGGCCATCTGGTCGCGCTGGGCGGCACGCGCTTTGAGGGCAGCCTTGCCGCGCTAGGTGAGATTGCGCCCGTGTCCGAGGTGCGCGCGCGCATCGTGGACGAGGTCGACGCGCTGGCGGCGTGGATCGGCAGCAGGGAAACGCTGCGCGGGCGCGTCGAGATCAGCACAGGGCGACCCGTCGCAGGCGCGCAGGCGCTCATCGCCCACGCGGAGGGGCCGCTGCTCGTGCGGCGCAGCGTCGGGGATGGCACGGTGGACTTCTTCGGGGCGGATCCGCTGCTCGCGCCGCTGGCGGTGTGGGATGAGCTGCCCCGCTTTTGGCAGCAGATGCTGACGGGTGTCCCGCTGGCCAACAGTTGGGGGCGCGGCCTGATGGAGCCGAGCGCCGCGGCGACGGCCATCGCCACGCTGCCCGGCGAGGAACTGCTGCCGCCGGTGAGCGCGCTGGTGGCGTTCGTGGTCGCCTATCTGATCGTGATCGGCCCGCTGAACTACTGGCTGCTGACGCGCCTCAAGCGGCAGGAATGGGCGTGGGGGACGATCCCGCTGAGCATCGCGCTGTTTACGCTGGTGGCGTCCACAGTGGGGTTCAACCTGCGCGGGAACGAGGTGCTGCTGAGCCGCCTGCGGGTGGTGCGCCTGTGGGATGGGCAGCCGCAAGCGCTGGAGCAGACGTTGATCGGGCTGCTTTCGCCGCGCCGCGACACGTTCACGGTCGCGCCTGCCGGCGAGCGCTTCCTTTACGCCCTGCCGAGCGTTGGGCAGGCCGCTGCCAACTTGCAATCCACCGCCGAGGTGGTGCAGTCGATCACGACGAGCGCGCGCAACATGACCGTCGACGGGGGCATCTACAGCAACTTTGCGCTGACGCAGCCGATCGCTGCGCCTGCCATCAGCGGGGCGCTGACGCTGCGCACCAACCCGGACGGCTCGCAGACCTATCAAGGCTTCATCCGCAACGACACGGCCAGCGCGCTGCAATCGCCGGTCATCCTGTCGCGGCGTGGGGCGCTGCAACTGCCGGACATTGCCGCTGGCGAGGCGCTGACCATCGCCCCCGGTGAGTTTACCTACGTCGGGTTGGAGGGGCAGCCAGTCGCCAGCCGCTTTGAGAACAGCCGCGCCCTGCGCCCGTCGTTCAGCATCGGGCGGCAGGCCAGCGCTTTCACTGAGCTGAACACCGCGTCCCTCATCCTGCCGCAGTCCAGCTTCACTCCTGACTTAACCGCCGCCCGCGCGTTCATCCGTCGGCAGAGCTTCCTGCACAGCTTCATCCGCGATCAGTACAATCACGTCGCGCTAGGCGATCGCCTCTACTTGATCGGCTGGTCGAACGAGTTCCCGCGGGATGTGGAGATCCCGAGCGCGACGTGGCGCAGCGTGGACGACACACTCTACATCGTTGGGCTGACGGTCACCGTAGAGCCGCCCGCGGGGCGCGTCACGCTGGCAGCGGATCAATTCTTGTGGACGATGCTAGAGCGTATCATCCCGCCAGATCGTGAGCTAGCGCGCACGGCAGGCTTGCTCGACGTGGCCAACGCCGGCGTAGACGATATCATCCTCAACCCCGATGAGGGGGTGGTGGTGCAGTTTGCCCCGCTGCCGACTGCGCAACTGGCCGCGGTAGACAGCTTCACGCTGACGTTCAACCGCGCGAGCGGCTTCGCCAACCAGTTAGAAGTGTCTTTGTGGAATTGGCAGGCCAACACGTGGGACTTGCAAGACGTGCGGCTGCAAGAGTACACGATGGACGACCCGTCGGCTTACGTCGGGCCGGGGAACGCCGTCCGCGCGCGGTTGGTGTCTACTTTTGCCACGGGCGTATCGCGCCTGCGCAACCTTCGTATCACCATGAGCGGGAGACCGGCATGAGCAGCAACATCATCGAAACACGCGACTTAAAGAAGCGCTTCGGCAATTTCGACGCGCTGCAAGGCATGACGATCAGCGTGCCGCAGGGGGCGATCTATGGCTTCGTCGGCCCTAACGGCGCGGGCAAGACAACCACCATGCGCATCCTGACGACGCTCACCAAACCTGACCACGGCACGGCCACCGTGGCCGGCTTCGACGTGCTGAAAGAGCGTCGCGCCGTCCGCCGCGCGATCGGCTACATGCCCGACGAGTTCGGCGTGTATGAAGACCTGCGCGTGTGGGAGTACCTCGACTTCTTCGCCGCGTGCTACGAAATCCCTGAGAACGCCCGCAAGACGCTGGTGAACGACTTGTTAGAACTGGTGGACTTGTCTCATCGGCGTGAGGACATGGTCGACAAGCTCAGCCGCGGGATGAAGCAGCGCCTGTCGCTGGCGCGGACGCTGGCGCACGATCCGCAGGTGTTGATCCTCGACGAGCCAGCCAGCGGCCTTGACCCGCGCGCCCGCGTCGAAATCCGCGAGCTGCTGGCAGAGCTAGCGCGCATGGGCAAGACGATCTTCTTCAGCACGCACATCCTCGCCGACGTGGAGGACATCTGCACCCACATCGGCATCGTCGAGGCGGGGCAGGTGGTCATGCAGGGCAGCCTCGACCAGCTCAAGGCGCAGTTGCTGGAGACGCGCGACATCGTGATCACCCTGCTCGACAACCAGCAGGCCGAGGCGGTCAAGACGATTGCGCTCGGGCGGATGGGCGTGCGCACTGTGGAGTTCATCACGCCGCGCGCCGGCCGAACGCGCCTGCGCGTTGAGATGATCGACACCGACGAGGGCATTCAAGCCTTCCACCGCGCCTTGTTCGACGCGGAGATCGTGCCGCTGGGCTTCCAAGAGGAAGAGAAGACGCTGGAGACGATGTTCATGAAGGTGACGCGGGGGCTGGTGACATGAGCCGCATCGCATGGGTGAGCGTAGAAGCCCTCAGCCCGCGCGAGGCGGCCCTGAACCGTCTGTCGGCGGTGATGCAGGCGACAGGCGCGCTGCACGCGGTAGCGCTGTTAGCGCTGCTGGCGCTGGGCCTGCTGCGACCAGAGGGGGGCGCGTGGGCGGCAGGGCTGGCGAGCGGCCTCGTCGGCGATGCGCCGCTGTTCATCTTGTTGGGGCTAAGCGCGAACATGGGCGCAGCGCTGCTGCTGGCGGTGGCGCTGCTGGGGCAGGAAAATTGGGCGTGGCCGTTGGCGCTGGGCGCGTGGGGCGCGAACGCTGCCGCGCTGCTGGCGTGGGGCTACCTGCCGGCGCTAGCGCTGCTCATCCCGTTGAGCTGGCTGCTGTGGCAGATGTGGCGCGACCGCCGCGCCTACCACGCCAACCCGGTGACGATCAAGGAACTGCGCGGGCGGATGCGCGGCGCGCGGGCGTTCGCCATCATCAGCGTGTTCGTGCTCTTGATGGGCGCGTTCACCGTGCTGCTGTACCTCATCACCCTGTCGGAGTTGAGCGGCCTGAGCGTCGTCGAGACTGGCCAAGTGGGGCGGACGCTCTTCCGCGGGGTGGTGGCAGTGGAGTTGGCGCTGATCGTGCTGGTCGTCCCGGCCCTAACGGCGGGCGCAGTCAGCGGGGAGCGCGAGCGTCAAACCTACGACCTGCTGACGACGACGCTGCTGCCCACCCCAACGTTTCTGCTGGGCAAGATGGTCGCCGCGTTGGGCTACATGGCGCTGCTCGTGCTGGCTGCCATCCCACTGCAAGCGATCTCGTTCCTGTTCGGCGGCATCAGCCAAGTGGAGGTGATCCTCTCGGTGGTGGGGCTGATGGCGACGGCGCTGCTGCTGGGCGCGCTGGGGCTGTTCTTCAGCACGACGACGGAGCGAACGCTGGTGGCGACGATCCGCGTCTACATCTTCACGCTGGCGCTGGTGATCGGCCTGCCGATTGCGTCCAACGTGCTGCTGGGCGGGGCGTATGGCTTCGCGGTGAACGGGGTGGGCGTCGTCACGTCTGACGTGGGGCGCGAGGTGGGCGCGATCTACGCCGACATGCTGCTGACCAGCCTCAACCCGGTGACGACCGCGCTCGCCACGCAAAGTATCCTCGTCAACCAGCAGGCGCTGCTCACGTTCAACGTGCGCCTTGCGACGACAGGCGAACTGCTGCCGGTCATCGCGCCGTGGGCGCTGCTGGTGGCGTTTTACGTGGCAGCGGCGGGTGGGCTGCTGCTAGCCGCGGTCTGGCAGATGCGGCGGCGTTCAGTTTAGCGGTTAGCAGCCGTCAGCGCTGAATGAGGCGGATGAAGTCGATGCTGCGCAGGCGCGCCTCTAGCGTGTGGCGGATGAACCCCAACATGACGCGCTCAAAGTCGTTGTGCTCGGCGGGGGCGATGTGCAGGTCAGTTAGCTTGGCGTAGTCGCGCGTGCGCTGGAAGTGCCGCATGAGCTTGAGCGTCTTCAAGGGCAGCGCCACGAGGTTCGGCAGGTGGGCTGCCCCCTCCGGCGAGACGACACCCCCTTCCGCGTAGCTGAAGTATTGATCCTGCGGTAGGATCGGCTCTTGCGTGGCGACGCACTCGTTGAGTTCTGGGCGGAAGCCCACCTCGTCGAGCAGGCGCAGCTCGTAGTAGCGCACGACGCGCAGCACGTCAGGATCGTAGCACAGGCGCTCAAAGGTGGCGTCTAGCAGCGTGAAGAGCGCGTCATGGCGCACGTCCTCCTCCACGGTGAAGCGGTCGAGCAGTTCGACGCAGTAGGTGGCGTAGGCCCCGCGCAGCAGGTCTTCGTGCAGCGCCAGATAGGGGTTGCGCATCTGAGCTTGTGTCACAAGGTCGAGGCTGCTGCCGCGCGCGATGAGCAGCTCGCTGTGGGTGTACAGCTCGAGGTGGCCGGTCTTGGTGCTGGTGGGCTTGCGCACGCCTTTCGCCAGCACGTCGAGCTTGCCGTGCTGCGGCGTCAAGATGGTGATGAGGCGGTCAGCCTCGCCAAAATCACGGTGGCGCAGGATGAGCGCATGCGTGCGATAGGTGCGCGGCTGTGGCATAGCCCCTTACAGGTTGAGCTTTTGATCTTTCAACCGTGCGTTGAGTTCGGCCTCGTACAGGGCGCGGCTCTTGACCGCCTCGCCGAAGATCGACAGCCCGGCGTTGAGGACGATCAGCCCCAGCGTGCCCTTGAGCACCCAGCCGCGCTTGCCGCGCGCCTTGCCGATGGTCGCGTCCCCGATGATCGACACGCCGATTCCGACGATCAAGAGCGCCAGCGGCGCAAAGCGGTTCCATTTTTCGTAGTGGTCGTTTATTACGTTCATCGTGTGCCCTCCTAGAACGGAATGTCGTTCGTCAAAAGCCCGGTCAGCAGGTCGATGCAAGCTTGCACGTCGCTGAGGTCGATTGTCTCGCTGGTGGTGTGTAGGAAGCGCGTCGGGATCGAGATCGTGCCGCTGGGCACGCCGGAATGGGCGAGTTGAATCTGCGCAGCGTCGGTTGTGCCGCCGGTGAGGATCTCCAACTGGTAGGGGATGCGGTCGGCCTCAGCGCGGGCGATCATCCACTCTTTGACCTGCGGCGGGACGATGTGCGCCCCATCCATCACCTTGATCGCCGCGCCCCCGCCCAGCTTGATGGCCATCTTGCGGTTCTTGATCTCGTCGCCGGTAGCCGTCACGTCGAGCGCGATGCCCACGTCTGGGTTGACCCCCTGCGCGGCCACTTTTGCCCCACGCAGCCCGACCTCTTCTTGCACGGTGAAGGCGAAATAGACCTCATGGGCAGCCTGTTTGTTCAAGCGGCGCATCGTCTCAAGGGCGACGACGCAGCCGATGCGGTCGTCAAGCGCTTTGGCGACGACGCGCTGGCCGCGCGTCTGCGTCTCGCGCCAGAAGCTGGCCGGGGAACCGTCCTTGACGCGCGGCGCGCCTGTCTCGTCCTGCACGTCGATGAAGAAGCTGTCCGCGTCTGCGGCGGTGGTGCGCCCCTTGCCGAAGGCTTCGTGTGTTGCGATCACGCCCACCGTGCCATCTTCGAACAGGACGCGGTTGCCGTGCAGCGCGGTGTAGATCAAGCCGCCGATGCCTGTAAAGCGCAGATACTGCGTGTTCGGCTCAAGGTAGGTGGCCATCACGCCGATCTCGTCCATGTGGGCGGCCACCAGCACCTTTTTGCCCCCGTGCCCCACGCGGCAAATGAGGTTCCCCAGCCCGTCTACGTAGATCTCGTCAGCGAGCGCGGCGGCTTCCTCGCGGATCAGGGCGCGCACGCTGTGCTCATAACCGCTCGGCCCCCATGCTTCGGTCAGTTTTTTGATGAGTTCGATCAAGGAATGTGTCCTTTCTGGCGTGTTTAGTTGGTTGCTTGTGGTGGCGGCACGATCACCCGCAGCGCGCCGGGCAGCACGTTGAAGGTGCAGGGCGTGTGGGCGATGGCCTCTTCTTCGCCGTCGGCGTAGATCGCCATCGGCGTGTCGGTCTCAATTTGGATGCGCTTGCCCTGCGCGTGGAAGATCGACTCGCTCTGGAAGGTTGCGCGGTCAACCTGCGCTGCCGTCAGCACGATGTCGAGGTAAGAGGTGAAGTCCCCGCGCGCGACGATCACATCCAGCAAGCCGTCGTCGATCAAGATGTCCTCGGCGATGCGGACGGGCGTCTGGCCGCCGGTGGCGCTGCCGTTGGTGACGAGGCACATCACGCCCTCTAGGTCATGCGCGCGCCCGTCGATGGTGACCTTGTAGCGGCTGGCTTGGGTGCTCACAAGCGCTTTGGCCGCGCCGATGAAGTAAGCGAACAGCCCATAGCGATCTTTCATCTCACGGTTGACGCCGACGCTGAAATCCTCCACTAAGCCCGTCCCGGCGCGCAGGAGGAAGTACCGCCCAGCCACCTCCCCGACGTCAATCGCGCGGACGGTGTGCGGCTCCATCAACAGGCGCACGGCGTCCGCGGGCGGGCGCGGGATGTCTAAATCCTGCACGAGCGCGTTGGCTGTGCCGCCTGCCACGAACCCCAATGGAACAGGCGCGTTGAGCATGCCGCTGGCTACGTCGAGCAGCGTGCCGTCCCCGCCGTAGGCCACGACGAGATCCACCCCTGTGGCCAGCGCCTCCTGTGCGAAGCGCGCGCCGTCGCCAGCCTTGTGGGTGATGCTCACTTGCCAGTCGACGTCGTAGGGCTTTAGCACGTCGTTGATGATGCTGAGGATCGGCTCATCGCCGCCTGCCGCAGGGTTGATGATGAATTGAATGCGCTGATAGGGGTTCATAAATCCTCCCGACGATAGTGAACGCGGAAGCGCGGCTGCTGCGGCAGAAAGCTGTCCCATTGGACGACGCGCAGCCCCTCCCGCTCGAACTGCGCCAGCTCGTCGCGTGAGAGCGGCCACGGGATGCCGCTCTTCGGCTCGTGCGGCTCGCGCGCGAGGCACAGCACCAGCAAATCTCCCCTGACCGCCACAAACTGGCTGATGGCGCGGATGGCTGGCTCGGTGTACTGCCACGGGATGGCTTGGATCGTGCGGCTCTCGAGCACGAAGTCGAAGGCGCGTTCCCACTCGCGCGGCGCGTTGAGCAAATCCGCCACGACATACTGCACACTGGACTGTGGCCAGCGCTCGCGGCACATGGCAATGGCGCTGGCGCTGAGGTCGAAAGCGGTCACGGCGAAGCCTAAGCCGCTGAGGAACTCGGCGTCGTCCCCCAGCCCACAGCCGATCACGAGCGCGCGTCGACCAGTGCCGTTGAGCTGCTGCGCCTGCGCCCACTCCACCAAGTGCGGCGCGGGCAGTTGATTGTCCCACGGGACGACCCCGCCCCGTTCGCGGGCGTTGGCGTAGATCGCTTCGAAGGCGTCCAATGGGCGGCCAGCGCGGAAGTGCTGTTCGATGATGTCACGCGGGGACTGTGTCATCTTGGCCTCTCAATCGTGGCGGATCACGTCTGGCGTGAGGCTGTGCAGCAGGTGTTTGACCAGCGCCAGCGTGTGTTGATAGTCTGTCAGGCTCAAGATGGCCTGCGGGCTGTGGATGTAGCGGCAGGGCATGCTCACCACGAGGCAAGGCACGCCCGAGCGCGTCATATGGATTGCGCCTGCGTCTGTGCCGCCCCCTAGCGCCTGCTTGAGCTGATAGGGGATGCCGTGCTGCTCAGCCGTGCGGCGGGCAAAGGCCAGCAGCTTAGGCGGGGCGATGAACGAGGCGTCCATAAAGGTGAGAACTGGCCCGCCGTCCACGCGCGCGACGGGCGTCGGCACGGTCAGATCGTCAGGGTCAGCGTCGGCCAGCGGCACATCGTGGGCGGTCGTCCCTTCCAGCGCGATGGCGACGTCTGGCTTAAGGCGGTTGGCAGCCACTTTCGCCCCACGCAGCCCTACTTCCTCTTGCACGCTGAAGCTGGCCAGCACGTCCACGGGGTAGGGGGCTTCGCTTTGCAGCACGTCCACCAAGAGCGAACAGCCAACGCGGTCATCAAACGCCTTGCCGCGAACCATCGTCTCGCTCAGCGCCACGTACTCGCTGTCGAACACGATGCGCTCGCCCAGCGCAACGGCGCTCTCGGCGTTAGCTTTGCTGTTCGCGCCGATGTCGATGCGCAGGTCTTTGATCGGCTTGACGGCAGCATCCCGCCCGAAGTGGATCGGCGTGGAGAGGATGACGCCAGCATGAGCCTTCTTGCCCACTTTGACGCGCTTGCCGAGCAGGATGCGCTCGTCGAAGCCGCCCACCGCTGCAAAGCGGATCAACCCGTCGTTCTCAAAGCCCGTCACCACAAAGCCGACTTCGTCCATGTGCGCGTCGAGCATCACGCGCAGCGGCACCGCCCCAGTGCCTTTCTTCAAAGCAGTCAAGCTGCCCATGCTGTCTACGTGCAGGTCGGTGACGTGGGGGCTGATGGCTTGGTGGATGATCTGGCGGACAGCGCTCTCGTCGCCGCTGACGCCGCTGGCCGTCGAAAGTTCCTGAAGCAGCATACCCTCTCCCGCATGTGACCAATTTACCGCCAAGTGTACACTGTGAGCGGTTCTCTTCCAATGACCGCGTTGAACAGGGCGCGTGATCTTCTGATCGATTTTGACACAATCTGCTAGCTTTAAAGTCCAAGACCTGTGTTACTCTATGTAAGTAGATGTCACACAGTCAAAGGCAGGTGGCAATGAAAACAGTTCCCCCTAACAGCATTGTCAGAAACCCCAACAGAACGTTGGGGATGTGGATCTTGATGGGGTATGGCGTGTACTTCGTTGTGATTTTGGGATTTGCGATGCTGTCGTTCATCTCGTCGCTGATCAGCCTGACCTACAGGCCGAGCTTCATGATGTCGGATCCTCTGCGTTCTAATGTGTTGACGGTGGCGATGCTAATCGCGATGGCCGTTGTGATTGGCTGGTCAGTAGGCTTTTTGCAAAAGCTGGTGATAGAACAGCGGCTAGGGTGGGGCGCCGAGGGGTGGGTCTTTGGGTCGGTTGTGGGGGCCATACTCGGTCTGTTGGGGTTGATCGCGTTCGTCATGCTGTTTCCGCGCTTCACTGCGCAGAACGGCCCGGCGTACCTGATGCCGCTGTTCATCACCCCAGTGGCGATGTGTCAGTGGCGGGTGCTGCGGCGGGCGGTAAATCAAGCGCACCTGTGGGTTCTAGCGAACATCGCGGCGGGTCTGAGCTATGCGCTCATTCCGGTGGTGTTCGCATCAGAGCCGCTGTTGATCGTGCTCTTAGCCCCGCTGGCGCAGTCGGCGCTCACTGGCATGATGCTGATCTGGTTGTTTGAGCGGTATCGTATTCACAACCGGCCAGCGGTCGCGCCGGTGGTGTCGCGTGCCAAGCACGCGCCTAGCGTGTGGGACGAGGCGATCTAAAGCCCGTTCTTTTGTACGCCTTCAAGAAAGCCCGCCAGCCAGCGCATCACGTCGATAGCGCTTTGCGGCTGGAGTTCCCCGCTCATCAGGCGGCGCTCAAGCTGCTCGTCGCTGCGCATGAGAGAGGGCTTGGTGCGTGCATCGGCCATCGTCGGCAGCAGTTCTGCTAGATCGCGCAGGTTGGCGGCAAGCACTTGTTTTTGATCGGAAGGCCAATTGCTGGCAGCCACTAGCAGCCGCTGCAACGTCAGCACGTCGATGCTGCCGCTGCGCTGCTCGGGGTCGAACCCTTCACTGAGCGCGCGCAGGACGCGGTAGGTGGTGGCGATGTCCTCCGCCCATTGGCGCAGGTCACGATCGGCAAACAGGCGGCGCACCCCGATCGCCGTGGCGAGGCTGTCGCGCAACTCGTCTAGCGCGCGCTGGCTGCTCAGCAGCTTGTCGAGCTGCACAAGCTCTTGAATGGAGCGCCCTTCGAGGTAGGTCGTCCACCACTGCATGAGCTGAGAACGCGCCGCGGCGTGCGTGTGAACCAACCGTCGCACTCGCAGCAAGTCTTCGACGAGCTGTTCTTCCGCGTGCGGTTCAATCACTGTGGTGAGCAAACGACGCACAACGACTCTGACAGTGCTGTCGGCGGTGCGCGCAGTGCTCACACGCTCGACCATGTGCCAGAGCACGTGATCGGGGAGGGCGACGTGTGGAAGCTGTGCGATGAGCCGCGCGAGCGGGTCAACGAACGGTTGCGTGTAGCGCTCTTCCCAGTTGGCCGCGTCTAAAAGGCTGATGTAAGTGCTCAGGGTGGCTTCTTGAGTGAGCAGCCCGCTGCTGTTGAGCTGCGTAATGAGGTTGACGAGTTGATCGGCGGTGCGTTCCACCGCGCGCAGCACGGGCGGCAGCACCTGTGCCAACTCGTCAGTGGTTGCCAGCGCTGTGATGAACTCGATGAAGCGGTCATCGTGGCCTTCAGCCAGCACCGCCACCAGCAAACTGACGAGACCTTCATCCGTCAACGCCGCGCGATCTGGCCCGATCAAGCGGCGCAGCAGGTTTAGCGGGTGGTAAGGCGGCGCGACGACCAGCGAGGGATAGGCCGCGTAGACGTGCCACAACATGACCGCCAGCCGCTCGTTGACGCTGTGCGGCTGAGGCAGCGCGCGGGCGACAGCCAGCAGGAACAGTTCGCGCGATTGGTCGATGACGCTGGCGATGGCGTCGGGCTGATGTTGGTAGAGCGCCTCTTGAATCTCAGGGGCGAGCGCTTGCGCAAACTGTGGATCGTTCAGCAGCGCATCTAACACAGTCGGATCGCGCTTAATGGCACGCACTAGCAGATCGCGCGCCAGCCCTGCGTTCTGATAAGCCAGCGGCAGGCTGTTGAGGATCGCCTCGTGCACGATTTCGGCCATTTTGTAGCGCTCTGGCTCGCGGGCGAGCAGTTGCAGCCAGCTCATGATGCTGCTGCCGTCCTCGCTGGCCAGCACGAGGGCAAAGGCCGAACGCGCCGCGTGATGCAGCAGCGGCAGCCAGCGTGCCAAGTCGCCGCCTGCGTTCAGGTGGGCGCGCACGAAGGCGTACACCGCATCCGGCTGCGTTTCGAGCATCGCCTCAAGGCTCGCGCTCAGCCGGTCGTTGAGGGCGGGCTGCTGCTCCATTTGGAGCGCCAACCAGTGCGCAGCGGTCGCGTCGCGTTCATCGGTGGCGCTCGTCAGCAGCGCGTCGATGTAGCGATCACGGTTCTCATCGTCGAGGCTGCCGTCCTCCAGCAGGGCGATCATCGTGGCGGTGGGCAGGCGCGTCTCTTCTGGCTCGGCGGTCATCACTGCGATCGCCGCCTCCAACGCTGTGGCGAGCGTGCTGTGAGGCTGAATCTGATAGGCGGCCTTGTCGAGCGCCATCAGCACTCGCACGAAATCGTCAAGGTCGCCGCCCCAGCGCGTACGCAAAAATGCGACGTAGGCTTGGCCTGTCTCTTGCACAGAGAGGGCGAATTTCTGCCCCCACTCCGCTTGATGACGTTCCCCTTGATACTCCCCTTGCACGAAGATGACCCGCGGGCGATTCGGCGGCACGGTGCGGCTGTTCATCGAAAAGGTGAGTAAGTAGCGCAGCGGCGACGGGATCAGCATCATCAAGCCTTGAATGAGCTGATAGCGGCGGGAAAACGACGCGGGAAAATGCGTGATGGCAAGCCCGACCTCGGTCAGCGCGGCGGCAAGCAAGCTCAGGAGCTGATGCATGTCGCTGTCGAAGATCTCCAGCGCGCGGTAGAGCGCCTCGCGGCGGATTTCGAACGTCCACTTGGTAGAGGCGACCAGCGGCTGCGGCTCGTCAAGGTCGCTGCGGGCGAGGGTGATGAGCGGCTTCAAGTCCCCCTTGAGCGTGCGCAGGTCGGCCTCTGGCAGGCGAATCGTTGTCAGACGCATGGGATGAGCGTAGATCAGCAGGAAGGTTTCAGGGGTCTCGCGCACGACAGCTAATGCCCCTGTCCCATCAGGGAAGGGGGTCACTGGCAGGGCATCGTCACTCGCCCCGTTGTCTTGAGTGTTGAAGCCGCGCTCGGCAATAGAAGGGCGAACACCGGCCTCATCAGGAGCGCCACGCACCCAGTAATCGAATCGCTGCACTACGGTTGCCCCACGATTTCGTCACCAAGAGCCAAGCATAACGTGCCGCGGCTGCTTTTTCAACCACGGCACATTAACTGAAGCATAACGACTCTGTGAGGATCATTTGTCGCGCGTGAGCGAGAACCCGCTCATGAACTGTTTCTGCATTAGGATGAAGACGATAATCGGTGGGATGCTGGCAATCACCGCGCCCAACATGAGCGGGCCGAAGGTCTCGCCGGTTTCAGCGCCGCTCAGCAGCCGCCGCAGCCCGACTTGGATCACTTGGTTGGCCTCGGTGCTGATGATCATGCGCGGCCAGAGGTATTGGTTCCACCCCGCCAAGAACATGATGATGGCCAGTGCGCTGATGGTGTTCCAACTCATCGGCACGAGGACGCGGAACAGAAACTGAATTGGGTTCGCGCCGTCGAGCTGGGCAGCCTCGCTCAGCTCTGGGCTGATGCTGGTGAAGTGCTGACGGAACAGGAATACGCCGGTTGCGCTGGCCGCCAGCGGGATGACGAGGGCTTGATAGGTGTCACCCCAGCCTAGATCGCCCGCCACGAAGCGGAACAGCCCGATGATGAGCACGTCCTGCGGCATCATCAACGTGATCAAGATGAAGCCGAAGATCAGGGTTTTGGCTGGGAAGCGGAAGTAGACGATGGCCAAGCCCGCCAACAGCGAGAGCAGGGTTTTCGCGCCGGCCACGCCCAACGAGACGAGGACGCTGTTTGTCATGTAC
Source organism: uncultured Anaerolineae bacterium (assembly GCA_937944445.1). GTDB lineage: Bacteria > Chloroflexota > Anaerolineae > Aggregatilineales > Phototrophicaceae > JANWYT01. The sequence continues at coordinate 60,032 of CALDYP010000022.1, read as the reverse complement.
TGCCAGATGTTTTGGTTCATCACTTGGCGCAGGTTGGCCTCAAACGCATCGCCGGGGATCATCTGATAGGCGAACACTTGGGCGTTGGTCTGCGTGCTGACGACGATCGCGTAATACACTGGGAAGCCGAGGATCACGATGGACACAATCAGCGCGAGGTGGACGTACCAGCGCTCTGGCCACAGGCGCGCCACCCATGACTTGTTCTTGCGCTTTTCGGCGGTGGGTGCGCTAACGGATGTTTGGGTGAGGGTGCTCATAAGTTACGCTCCGTAGTTCACACGACGACCTAGTAGGCGGAACTGGGCCACCGTCAGGCCGATGACGATCAACAGCAGGACGAGGGACTGCGCCGCCGCGCGGCCTAAGTCCTTGTTCTGGATGCCGGTTACGTAGATGTCGTAGATCAAGTTGGTGGTGGCGCGGGAAGGGCCGCCTGTCGTCAAGTTGTCGATCAGGCCGAATAGATCGAAGAACGAATACGTCAAGTTGGTGAAGATCAGGAAGAAGATGAATGGCGAGAGCATCGGGATTGTGATCGTCCAGAAGCGTTGGAACACGTTCGCTCCGTCGATAGCGGCGGCCTCAAGCAGGTCTTTGGGGACGTTCTGCAAGCCGGCGATGTAGAACAGCAGGTTGAAGCCTAGCACGTTCCACGTGGCGGCGAACACGACCACCCACGGCGCAATCGACGGCTCTAACAGCCAGCGCACGCCCGGAATGCCGACCAAGCCCAGCGTGTAGTTGATGATGCCCGTAATCGGGTTGAACAAGTTGTAGAACACGACGCCGCTCACGACTGCTGACAGCGCATACGGCCAGATGAGCAGCGTTCGATAAATGCGCGCGCCTTTGACCGGCTGATAGCTGGCGAGCGCGATCAACAAGCCGAACACGTTGGCGAAGAGCACAATGAAGAACGATAAGAACAAGCTGGTCGAGAGGCTGTCCATGTAGGCGGCGTTGCGCCACCCCACCAACACAAACTGGTTGGGCAGTTCAGCTGCACCCCGCGCGCGGACGTCGGGCGGCATCTCGCTCAGGATGTAGTACTCGGCGTTCTGGCGCGGGCCAGTAATGAGCGTGGCAAAGTTGTTCAAACACACGGGCGCAGTGCGCGGGACGCCCAAACGCGCAAGCTGCGTCGAAAGCGTCAAGGTGTTGAGCGCAGGGTAATAGGTGAAGAGCAGCAGCACGATCAACGTCGGGGCGAGCAGCAGCCACGGCATTGCGCCCCACCCGCGGAACGCGCCATGTGGCATGTCGAGGGTTGGCAGCAGGTGGCCAGTGCGGTGGATCTGATCGTGGGCACGGTCGAAGAGCAGCAGCAGCGCCCAAACCCCGATGGCGATGAGGATAAACGTCAGCACTAGCACAGCGTTGACGATAATCGGCTGGTTGAGGATGATCAGTTGAAAGAAGACGTGATTTTCTGGCTCCAGCGAGCAGTACTCAATCGGAACCATGAAGATCTGTGGGCCGATGGCCCCAGCGATGGCTCCGAGCAGTGCGCCCATGAGGGGCGGGCGTTGGCTGCGTGCGAATCCACGTGCGAGCAGAAGTGCGCCGACCAGCGCTGCGACTAGTGTGATGAGAAGCGGCGACATTCGTTTAACCCTCGCCTTGAGACAAACTAATGATGGAGATTATAGCGTTGGAACTGCCATCAGACAGCAAAAGGGGGAGGGTTTTCACCGCTCCCCCCAGCTTACGAGTTGAAGCCTATTCGTTCAGCAGGTTGTACTCGGCCAGCAGCAGGTTGGCGTCGGCTTCAGCCTCGGCCAGCACCGCCGCCGGGTCGCCACCAACCAGCATCAAGTCTTCCATCGCCTGTGTGACGAGGTCACGCGTCGGGATGAACGTGCCGAACAGCGCGCCGGAGGTAGCCGGGGTCACCGTGCTGTTGTTGATCTGATCGCTGGCGATGCGGAAGTTGGGGTTGGCCTCGAACCAGCCCTGCTCTTCCAGCAGCGCGATGGAGCTTTCACGGATCGGCAGGTAGCCGCTGATCTGATGCCACGAGGCAGCGTTCTCGGTGTTGACCATGTACAACAGGAAGGCCAGCGCGGCGTCTTCCACCTCAGGGGCCAGACCGTCGGTCAGCCAGATCGTGCCGCCGCCGATCATGTTGCCCGTCCAGCCAACCTCGCCGTCGTAAGGCATGCGGGCGGTGCGCACGGTCACGCCGCGCTCTTTAGCGGCGTCCGTGATGCCGCGCACGCCGGCGCTGCTCGTCAGGATGAAGGGGACGCGATCCGCGGCCAGCGCTTGGGTCGTGCCGTTCCAGTCACGCTGCACGCCAGTGTAGAGGTAGTAGCCCTTGTTGTACATCTCCTGCCACCAGCTCGCCACGTTGATCGCGGCGTCGCTCGTCAGGTTGACTTCGGTCGCACGACCTTGACGACCATTGCCGTTGTTGACGAGCGTTTCGTTCTGCTGAGCAACCCACTGCTCGAAGAACCAACCGTGGTTCGGCCACGTGATGCAGCCATCCTTGCCAGCGGCCAGCACGACTTCGCAGGCGGCTTCCAGTTCCTGCCACGTCTTGGGCAGCGCGTCCACATCTTCGACGCTGCTGGCCAAGCCCAGCTCTACGAGCATGTCCATGTTGGCGTACATGATGGGCGAGCTGCTGGCCCACGGCATCGAGGTGAACGAGCCATCGAGCACGTAGTAGCTGGCCACGGGGGCGATGATGTCGCTCAGGTCAGTCGGCTGGCCGAGAATTTCCTCACGGCCATCGATGGCCACCGCAATCGACTTGAACCAGCCCGTGTCGCGGGCGAACTGCGTGCCGACTTCGAAGATCATCGCCAGCTCGGGGTGGTTGCCCTGTTCGCGTGCCAGCGTGTACTGGTCGATCAGTTCTTCATAGCTGCCGAAAGCGCGCGGTTCGATGTTGATGTTGGGGTACATGGCTTCAAATTCTTCAGCGATCCGGTTGACCCAGTCGAAGCGGGCATCGCTGAAGATCTGCCAGAAGCGAACGGTGATCTGCTCACTTTGGGCAGACAGCGGCGCAACGGCCACCATCAATGCGGCAATAAACAGCAAAGGCAACTTACGCATACAGCTATCTCCTCATGAATAATGTGCGATATTGGCTGAGCGTCAACAAGTAAGACGCTTAACCGTGGCTACCATTGCGAATAGTAACGATACGTTGTTAAGGGATTTTTGCGTTTATTTTAAATCCTGTTGCGGCTCGGGTCGGCGTGCCCGGTTTCATAAGCTGTAAGCGCCTAGAATACCCTGTAAATCAAGGCGAGGTTTTGGTCTGAGCTGGCAGAACCTTCACTGAAGCCGATGCTGTAGAATAGGGCGAGTTCAGAAAGGTGGTGCATCGGAGTGGCCTGCTGCGGGCGTGCAGGCGGGCTGCTGCCGCTGCTGACTTTGCTCAGGTTAGCAAGACTGATGATCGTAACTACGGAAATAGTTTTTGTCTTGGCGCTGGCGGCGTTCATGATCGGTTTGTCGAAAGGCGGGCTAGGCGGCCCTGTTCCGGTCGCGCTGACGGCCCCGCTGCTGTCGTTGGTGCTGCCGCCGGCGCAGGCGGTAGGGATCGTGCTGCCGCTGCTGCTGTTCGCGGATGCGTTCGCGCTGTACTTCTACTGGCAAACGTGGGACATGCGCTACATCCGCGCGATGCTGCCGCTGGGGGTGATCGGCGCGTTGGCTGGGACGGCGCTGCTGGTCACGTTGCCCGGCGCAGTGCTGGGGCGAGTGATCGGCGTGCTGACGCTGATCGCCGTGGTCTATCGCGTCATGCAGCCGCGTTTAAAGGCGCTGGCGTATCAACCGCGTCGGTGGCATGGGCCAGCGGCGGGCGGCTTGTCTGGCTTTGCTAGCGCGCTGGCCAACGCGGGCGCGCCGCCCTTCACCGCCTATTTGCTCATGCAGCCCAGCATGACCCCCTTGAGCTTCATCGGCACGACGACGTTGTTTTTTGCGGTTATCAACGCGCTCAAAGTGCCGGGTTATCTGGCGAGCGGGGTCACTGACCTCAGCATGCTGGCACAGACCCCGCTCGTGCTCGTGTTGATCCCGCTGGGGGTGTGGCTGGGGCGGGCCGCTGTCCAACGGATGAACGCCCGCTTGTTCGAGCAGATCATGCTCACAGCGCTGTTCATCATCAGCCTGTATCTCATCGTGCGATGAGGACTTCGCACGAGATAGAACGTTAGCGGCCTTGCGCTACTCGACCCAGTGGGCAGCGCTGCCGCTGTTGGCCACTTGTCGGATGCTGCCAGTGGCGATGTCCAACACGTAAAGCTGATCTTGGCCGCCTGTGCCGCGGGTGAAGACGATGGATCGCCCATCTGGGCTAAAAGACGCTGCCCAGTTGTTATGGTTGTCGTTAAGCAAAATTTGTTGGTTGCTGCCGTCCAAGTCCATCAGTGCAACTGCGTTCGTCCCCTCAGCGAGCGACGTGATGTAGAGGATCTTCTGCCCGTCTGGGCTGAAGCTGGGGGAGGCATCGCGCAAGTTGTTGTTCGTCAGGCGGGTGACTTGGCCAGTTTGTGTGTCAAGGCGGGCGATCTCCCACGTGCGGGCGTCGAGCAAGTCGGAGCCGGTTGTAAATACGATGTTGAGGCCGTCGGGGCTGTAGCGCGGGTGGCTTTGGCGCTCGTTGCCCGTCAAGAGGACTTCGGTCACGCTGCCGTCGCGCCGCGTGCGCAGGATGTCATACGTGCCGTTGCCGCGCACGTCTGACGAGTAGACGACCCATTCGCTGTTGGGCGACCAGCCGGGCAGCCGATCGATCACGCTGTTGTTGGTCAGCCGCTGCACGTCGCCGCCGTCGCGGTTCATCACGTAGATCTCGAAGTTGCCGTCACGGTTGGAGTGAAAAGCGATCCACTGGCCATCTGGCGAGATGACCGGGTAGCTGCTGTCGTAGCTGCCGCTTGTGAGCTGTCGTTCGCGCCCTGTTGCCAGATTCAGCTCAACGATCTGAAAATAGGGGCCGCGTTGGTCGGAATAGACGAGGGTTCCGCCCAGCTCGCGCACCCCCGCGTTGAGGTTGACTGTGCGCGCGATGACGGTCGGCGTGGTTGCGCTGGAGGAACCGCTTTGTCCGCCGTTGGGGGTGGTAGGCAAGGCTGGCACGGCTGGGGTGGCGGCGCTGGTCTGGCGCGCGAGCAGCGTGGCGCGGGCGGCCTCACTGGTTCGGTCAAGCGTGGGGGTGGGGGATCCACCGAGGGGGGGGCGGATAGGGCTTTGCTGGCTGGGCGGCGCGACCACTGGCGGCGCGGCGCCGGGGCTGACAGTCGGCACGCTTACGGTGCGATCCGGCAGCAAGACGCTCATCGCCATCATGCTGATGATCGCCACGACGATCAAGAACAGGCAGCCGATCCCGCCGCCGATGACCGCGCCAGCCCATGCGCGGTTCACCCGCGGTTTCTGCGGTGAAATCAGCTTGCCGGTGTAGTTTCCGCTTGTCATGGGTGGGGCGTAGGCTGAGGCAGCGCTGTAGTTGGGCGGTGGTGTGGCGTAGCGCGGCGGTGCGGCGCTGCTGGGGGGGGGCTGCGGCGCATAGATCGGCGCGGGTGGCACGACCGGGCGCACATACTCCAGCGTTGGCTCAGCGTCTGGCTCGCGCATGGCCTGCCGCAGCGCCTCCACGAGGTCTGCAGCGCGCGCAGGGCGCTCGTTGGGGTCTTTGCTCAGCGCGCGCAGGATGACGCGCTCAACCGCGAGCGAGATGTCCGCGTTGTAGGCTCGGGGGGAGGGCGGCGGCGCAGTGACCTGCATCACGGCGATGCTGTAGGGCGTGTCGGCCTCAAATGGGCGGCGCCCCGTGGCCAGTTCAAAGAGCATGACCCCCAAGCTGTAGATGTCGCTGCGCCCGTCCATCTCTCTGCCCTGCGCCTGCTCAGGCGACATGTAGCTAGGCGTGCCGACGACCCCCTGCGTGGTGATCGTCGCGCCGTGCCCTTCGTTGAGCCGAGCGATGCCAAAATCGCTCAAGAAGGCGCTGCCGGCTTCGTCCAGCAGCACGTTGGAGGGCTTGAGGTCGCGGTGTAGCACGCCTTTCGCGTGGGCGTGGTCGAGCGCGGGGGCGATCTCAGCGAGGATCGTCGCGATGCGCGCGAGCGGGATCGCGCCCTTGTTGAGCATGTCATCTACGCTGCCGCCCGCCATGTAGCGCATCACGATGTAAGGCTGGCCCTGATACTCACCGTAGTCATACACAGGAACGATGTGAGCGTGTTCAAGCTGAGAGACGATTTTTACTTCACGGTGAAAGCGCTGCAAATAAGTATCGTCGGACACGAACTGCATTGGCAGCACCTTGAGCGCTACCTGACGGTTCATGCTTTGTTGGCGCGCCAGATACACCCGCGCCATGCCCCCTACCCCGATCAGGCTGAGGACTTCGTAGCCGTTGACGACGGCCCCGATAAACTCGTCCGACATAGACAATTGCGCCCGCCTCGACAAAGCCTGCATCATTATAAGCGCTTGATGCCGCGCCTCACAATCTCACTCTAACGTTACAGAGGCATTCTGCGCTAGGGTGTGCTACGATGGAACCGCATAATCAGCACAAGGATAACCCTCATGGGACACAAAGAAGACGGTGAGAAGTTCCTCGCAGACAACGCCAAACGCCCCGACGTGCAGACGACGGCCAGCGGGCTGCAATACCGCGTCATCACACAAGGCAACGGCCCCAAGCCCGGCCCGCGCAGCACCGTTGAGGTGCACTACCGCGGCACGTTCATCGACGGGCGCGAGTTCGACAGCAGCTACCGTCGCAACGAGACGATCAGCTTCCCGCTGAATGGGGTGATCGCCGGGTGGACGGAAGGCTTGCAGTTGATGCCGGTTGGCTCCAAGTATGAGCTGTTCATCCCCTACCGATTGGGCTATGGAGAACGCGGCACGCCCGGCGGCCCCATTCCGGGGTATGCTGCGCTGATCTTTGAAGTGGAGCTGATCGCGGTACGTTAGCGCTCGAGTGATTTGCGAATCTTGTCGACGCGCGCGCGGAACATTGGGTCATCGTTCATGTCGGCGATGACCTTGTTGCAGGCGTGGACGACAGTGCTGTGGTTGCGCTGGAAGGCGTCGCCGATCTGTGGCAAGGAGCAAGTCGTCAGCTCACGGCAGAGGTACATGGCGATCTGGCGAGCTTGGCTGATGGGTTCACTGCGCTTCTTGCCGATGAGGTCTTCAACGAGGAGGCCGCTCTTCTGCGCGGTCATCTCAATGATGCGCTCTAGCGTCAGGCGCTCGCGCGGTTGGCCATAGCGGCGCGTGAGGGCGTCGATGTGCTCGCGGCGCAGGGTTCCCATCATGGCGCGCGCGCACAACTGCATGAACAGCCCTTCCAACTCGCGCACGCTGACGGGCGCAGCCGTGATCGCTTCGATGACATCAGACGGAAGCTTCACGCTGCGTTCCTCGCTCCACATCTCAACGATGCAGCGGCGCGTTTCCAGTTCAGGCGCTTGGATGTCCAAGACCAGCCCTCCCTGAAAGCGTGACCGCAGCCGCTCGTCGATGTTGTTCAAGTCGCGCGGGTGGCGGTCGCTCACCATGACGATTTGCTTGTTCCATTGCAGCAGGGCGTTATACGTGTGGAAAAACTCGTCCTGTGTGGATTCCTTGCCCATGAAGAACTGCACATCGTCTAGCAGCAGGACGTCTACGCTGCGATAGCGCTGGCGGAACATGGCGGTTTGGCCGCTGCGAATGGCGCTCACGAACTCTGAGACGAACACTTCAGACGAAATGTACAGCACGAGTTTGTCGCGCTTGCGAGCTTCATGGCCGATGGCTTGCAGCAGATGAGTCTTGCCAACGCCAACGCCACCGTGGATCAAAAAGGGGTTGTAAAGCAGCCCCGGCGATTCGGCTACAGCGCGAGCAGCCTGATGCACCATCTGGTTGTGCGGGCTGACGACAAAGCGTTCAAAGGTGTAGCGCTCGTTGAGGTCGCCATCAGGCAGGCCGGGCAGGCGTGGGGCGCGCACCAACTCTACAATGCTGGGGGCGTCGAGCATTGGCTCTTCAGGTGAGGGGGCTAACTTGAGCAGCGGCATGTCGTCGAGCGCAAGGGGCGCGATGGACGGCTCGGCCTTGCGGACGACTTCGAACAAGGCGCGCACGGGCTGATTGGCAAGATGGCTGAGCATGCGCTCGATCTTGGTGTTCAGCCGCGTGTTGAGCATGTCGCAGATCGTGCTGCTGGGGGCGCTCATCACGAACAAACTGTCCTGTGCGTCAAAGCGCACAAATTCCGCCTGTTTGACCCATGTTTCATAGGACGCGCGGTCAAGCTGCATCTGTAATTGTGACTTGGCGGCCTGCCAAATTTCTTCCGGTGACACCACATCCCCCTAGGGCGAAATAAAACTCGGTCTGCTGCGCATACGCTAGCCCAGCAGGGACAATAAGAGACTCTTCGGCTTTTTACACCGAATGAAGCCTGCTCCAGACTCGATTTTTAGGTTGCTGCTCTCGCTATTTGGTTGTTTGAGAGGCGTCTTTGTTTCAGAGTCGTGGCCGAGGGGGCACTGAAATCTCCAAGGGGTACTCTGCCTCTCTGTACACATCAGTATAGCCGAGTTTGCTGATTTGCTCAAACGAAATTGGGGTGAGGCGCGAAATTTTAAGGTTGGGAAAAATTGTGAATCATTTCTTAAAGTAATCTTGATGTGATCTATATCGTTTGAAAACAAAAGAAATTTGAAAAAGTCAATTTTGGGATAAACTAGGGATAAATATCCCAGATAACGCAAAATTTCTTAGACTAATTAACCCAATGCCTCAATTATCACCTCTGAGAAGTGCTTAACCTCTCTATAATTAAACCCGACAATTCCGAGGATGCTGCCCTGTTTGGGATATAGAAGGCATAACAATCTCGTTACGTCGCAGCCCTAGCGTTGATAGGTTAGCTCGCGCGCGATGAGCGCCACCGTGGGCAGCGCCACGGACAGCTCGCCGCGGTCGGCGACCGTGGTAATGAGCGCGTAGCCTGTTTCCAAAGCAACACTCACGATAAGCGCGTCGTCGTCGCCGTTGCTGCCGCTTACGATGGCTGCGGGGCGCGTGCCTGCGCGCGTCAGCAGCACCTGCCCCCACGTGGCGTTCTGGACGCTGGTATCCGCTTGTGCGATGAAGTTGGCGAGGATCAACGGAGCAGACGGCTCGAACCCTTCCGCCACGGCCAGCGGCGCGAGGTCATTCGGGATCACCGTGATGAAAATCGCAGCTTGGCCCGATGCAAGGTCACTCGTGGTGATGTTGACCTCGTCAGTGTTAGCAAGGATCAGGCCGTTCGCGTCCCCGCTGCTTTGCCAGCCTGTCGGGTAGGGGACAGTCAGCGTGCCGCCGAGCAAATCAGCCCCTGAGAAGATGGCACTGCTCTCAGCAGGTCGAACGCTGCGCCAAACTTCGGTGGTGATGGGAGTGAGGGGCGCAGCAGTGGGGGACGGGGCAGTTTGTGCTGCGATGACTTCTTGCGTCGGGGTGGCGTCGAAAGACACCATCGGCTGGAGCGCGGCGGCCTCAGTTGGGGTCATTTGAGTGGGCGCAGCGGTGGTGGGTTGTGTGGTTGGGCTTGGCTGCGTCGGCACGTCCAGCGTTGGGAGAGGTTCGTTGGGGGCTGGCGTGAAAGTCGGTTCGTCAGTGGCAAGGTCGGGCGTTGACGTGGGGTCAATTGGAAGCAGCGGCGGCGCGGTTGGTGTCGCCGTTGCCACAGGTGGGGGCGGCTGGGGGGCACACGCTGCCATCAGCAGGGCCGCCATTAGAAACCAAAGCCGACTCATATTATGCATCGCTCCTGTCGTGGGGGGGCCTTAGTCAGCATCAGCTTGTTTTTCGAGGAACTCACGGATGAAGCCCCCTTCATCCGTGGCGATCAACACACCGGCCAGCTTGTTGATGACCAGTTCACCGAGGTGTTTGATGAGTTGATTGATCTGCTGGCGCATGATGACCATCACATCATCCCACTCGACATCAGGCGGGAGTGTGCCTTCGCGCAGGTCGCGCGTTGTTTCGAGATAGGCTATGGCCGGGTCTGTCTGCTGGAAGACTAGGGCACTGGGCAAGTCATGGCGGACAACTGCGTAAAAGTGCTGGGCCAACAACTGCACGCCGTTTTCCAGTGAATATTTTTCGTTCAAGTGAGCGCTGGCGCTGGCCGCAGCGCCACCTCCGCTGCGTGAGAGCAGCACCATCGCGCGGCGCATCAGCACTTGCAGCTCTGGCATGTTGTTGTTGCTGTTGGTGGTCGTCATGAGCAGGCCGCCGGGCTTGAGCAAGCGCCGCATCTCGACGATTGCTTGCTCAACGTTCGTCACCATGAACAGAACATGATTAGCCATCACGACGTCGAAAGACGCGCTAGGAAAGGGCAGATGGGCGACATCGGCCACGGTTAAGTTGACCGGTGACGGGTGCGACTCTAGCATCTGTTCAAACAGGTCAACGCCAAAGTACTGCACGTTGGGGTAGCGATGGCGAAGGCGCGTGTAGTACAGCCCATTGCCACAGCCCACATCCAGCACGCGCTCATCGCCGCGCAAATTCAACAGCGACAGTGCCCATTCGCTGAAGTTGATGTTGGGCACGGTGTACTTGTCATGGATTTCTTGGCGAATCCGGAGGTTGTCTTCAGTTGAGTACTGTCGCTTGACGATGTCGTGTTGGCTCATGAGCCTGCCTGATGCGTTGTAGGTGATGTTTAATAATAAGCTAGTATAGCGTGTTTTCGCGTAGGGGGCAGATGAGGCTGGGCTGTAGAAATTGATTTAATACTAGCCATGGCCAAAAGCCAAGCATTCGCTGCTCACGCCACGGCTACGACAGCATGAACTGACCGATCACGAGTAGATATACAAAAAACACCATGGTAACAGCGATCAAGCTGTCTAGTCGATCTAAGACGCCGCCGTGGCCGGGAAAGAGGTTCAACCCTTCTAGGCCGCTGTCTTTGAGGCCAAAGTAACGCTTGAGCGCTGACTCGAACAAGTCCCCGTAGATGCCAGCAAAGGGGGCGATAAGCAGGACGACGATCACGCTGGGCGCTTCCAGACGAACGACCAGTAAAAACAGCATTGGAAACACGATGCCACCCACAACCCCACCTATCGCCCCTTCGACGGTCTTGTTGGGTGAGAGCTTAGGGGCAAGCGGCGTGCGCCCGAACTGCCGCCCGATGAAGTAGGCCATCGTGTCGTTGCCCCACGTCGCCAAGTAGATCACATAGACCCACCACAGGCCAACCTCTGGGATGGCGCGGATGATCAACAAGCAGCCCGCCGGCACAGCCAGATAGAGCACACCGCCGAGCGTAGTCAGGATGCGGAAAGCCCCTTGCTGCCATGTGTGGCCACGGGCGACCTCCAATGCGAAGGTGGCTGCCGCGCCGATCAAGCACGCTGCCAGCATCAGCTCCACGCTCTGGAGTTGGAAGCTGAGCAAGATCACTGCGCTGCAAAGGATGCCGACTACAGCGTTCCCACTTTGATAGCGCTGCTGCTCCATATGGTAGAACTCGAGCAGGCCGACGCTGATGATCGTCAGCAGCACGCCGAACATGACCCACCCGCCGAGGCACGTCACGAACCACGTCAGCGGGATCAGCACGAGGCCAGTCAAAATGCGTTGGTTGGCGTTGCTGATCTGTGGCTGGTGTTGAGACGTGTCGCGGGTGGTCATGGTTAGTTCAAGTCAGACGGTTTTTCGTTGTTCGTCTTCCAGTTAATTTGTCCCAATTTACTATCTTGCTCTAATCCGTTGCGGCGGATCTGAATGGCCATCTGATTGACGTAGTAGGTAATCTGATAGAGCGCGTCGGCGGCTTTGTCGCGTCGGCGCTCGGTCAGGCGGCCATCGCTGGCGGCTTGGCGGAACAACTGTGAACAATCTGCGAAGAGTTGCAGCATGTGCGCCCCCAGCGTGTTGTCGCCGCTGTTCTCGTAATACTTCACCAGCTCATACCACGAAAAGATGAAGTCCCAAAAGCGTTCGTCCTCAAGGTAGGCATGGTGCTTGACCTTGAAATCCACGGTGTGAAAGCGCGCAACGATGCGATCTTCAATCTGTCGGCGTTCCCGCCCTACCATAAATCCCTCGTCCATTACAACCCATCCCGTTCAAGCTTACGTTAAATTCTTTTCATGTTACCTGATTGTCTCATCTGTGTCATCAGATTTCTGATGAGGGGAGTGGCTAAAGATAAACAGACAGTCATCGGCCTTCACCGTTGCGCCAAGCGCTGAAGCACTCGGCTAGGACGCGCCTCCTGAAGGGGGCTGGATGAGTCCTCTGTTCGAATCTAGACACTCTCTATTTTCACACTCATTTGACAGATACTGTCATTTTGACTTAAATGTGAAGTAAGAGTCTTATTTCTAAATAGCGTCTCCAGATATAAATTACTTGCTTTCTATGTAAGGCTTTTCTGACAAATTTGATGATAACTATTTATGTACTGTAATGCTCAGCGCCTCTGTAAGTATTTAAAATGCTTTATATTACTTTAGTATTATCAATCACCTAGGATACTCACAAGTTGGTTTATCCATCTAGCAGCTCACTAAACCCAGATGATGCGAATGAGCGATTACCTTCAAATGTGATTGGGGGGCTAGTCGAAGATGGTGAGCGCGCCGTGCGCTTGGCGGTTAAGCTTGTCGATGCGCCGCTGGCGTGGGCGGAGCTTTTCACGGACGAGGGCAGCCGCTTCCTTGCGCAGCGCGGCTTGCCCAGCGGTCTTGATCAGGGGCTGATCGACCGAGCGAACATCACAGCCTCTGATGTGGCAGCTGTTGGCACTGCGGAATCGATTCGCTCGCCTGAAGGACTCAATATTGCGAGCTGGGCGGCGGCCGCGCTGCGGCTGAGCAATGATCAAGTTGTCGGCGTGTTGGCTGTAGCGGACACGCAGCCGCGCATGTGGTCAGACGCAGAGCAGAATGATCTAGTTGATCTGGCGGCTGGGTTGAGCGGGTCTATCGTCGCCCAACTTGAGCGCGCGCGCCGTGAACAGCTCGACGCTCAGTATCATGAGCTGCTCAACCTCGCGACTGTTGGCCCGATGGTCATTTTGCGCTGGGAATACACGAACGAATGGCACATCAGCTACGCCAGTGCAAACCTGCTCAACCAATTCGGCTATGACCCGCAAGACCTGATCAGCAAGCGCGTAGCCTATCGGTCGCTGCTGCACCCTGACGATGTAGAGCGCGTCACGCAAGAAGTTCAGGATTACCTCCAAGCGGGCGTGGACAGCTTCTATCAGCAGTATCGGCTGCGCCACGCTGACGGCACGTATCGCCTCGTGGACGAATACACGCTTTTGCTGCATGATACAGATGGATCGCCTCGATACTACTATGGCTACATCTACGACGTGACAGAGCGCGGCGAGGCGGAAGAGACGCTTCATCACATCAACAAGCGCCTGAAGTCGATCTTGGACAGCGACACGGCTTACATCACGCGCACTGACATGGAAGGGCGCTTCACGTTTGTCAATCGGCATTTCGTCCAACTCATTCAGCGCGCGTATCAACGTGAGATGGCTCTGATCGGCGCAGACAGCTTTGAGACGGTCGTTCCAGAAGATCGTGATCTGACGCTCGAGACGGTCAAGCAGTGCATTGCCCAGCCCGGCAAGCCGTTCCAAGTGATCTTGCGCAAGCCGAACCCCGAAGGCGGCTATTTCCACACGCTTTGGGAGTTCGTGGCGGTCGTTGACGATCAGAACGTGCCTGTTGAGATCCAGTGCGTCGGGTTTGACATCACGTTGCTGATACGCGCCCAAGAGGAACTGCGCCGCACCAACGCCCAGCTTGAGTCGATCATTCGCGGCGATGCGCTCTACATCACGCGCACCGACATCGCGGCCAGATACACCTTCATCAACGAGCGCTTCAGGCGTGTGCTGAACATCGCTTACCCTGAGATGCACGATCAGTTCATCGGTCGAAACAGCATGGAAACAATCGTGCCCCAAGACCATGAAGTGACGCTCCAGACGGTCAAGCAGTGCATCGCGTCCCCCAACACGCCTCATCAAGTGGTGCTGCGCAAGCGCCACCCCGCGGGCGATCACTTCTACACGCTGTGGGAGTTCACCGGTATCCCCGACGCCGGCGGCCAAGTCGTTGAGATTCAGTGTGTCGGCTTCGACATCACCGAGTTGATCCAAACGCAGCAGCTTCTCTCAGAGCGCGAAGAGCGCTACCGCTTCATCTTTGAGAACACGCTGGACTCGATCATCTTGCACGCCCCAGACGGCAGCGTTCTCTACTCAAACGGCGCAGCTTTCGACACGGGCTACACGGCGGAAGAGGTCATGGCGATGTCACCGGCGGAGCTGGCCGCGCTCATCCACCCCGACGATCTGCCACGTGTTCAAGCCGAAAGCATAAAGCACATGGCCGAGGGGCGCACCGAGGCCTTGTACACCTATCGGATGGTGCGCAAAGACGGCACGAGCTTCTGGGTGGAGAACCATGTGCGCTATCTGCGCGACCCAGAGGGCAGATTGACGGGGATCATCACCGTCAGCCGCGACGTGGATGAGCGCGTGAAAGCGCAAGAGGCGCTGCGCCGAAACGAGGCGCGCTACCGCAAGCTGACGCAGATGCTGTCCGACTTCGTGTTTGAGGCGACCTTCGCTGAGGATGGCACGCTTTTTTTGAGCTGGTTGGAAGGCGAATACGAGAAGGTCACGGGTTACCCGCTCGAGACGGCTGCCGAGATGTGGCCGATGCTGTCCGTTCACCCCGATGACGCTGAACGAACAGCCGCTGACCTGCGCCGCACCGCGGCCGGCGAATACGTCGCCAGCGAAGAGCGCATCCTGCACGCTCAAGGGCACTATGTGTGGGTGCGCGTCGCACGGCTGCCCATCGTCGACTCGTCCAGTGAGCGTGTGATTGGCTACTATGGCGTCGTGCAAGACATCAGCGCGGAGAAAAATGAGGCTGCCCTCAAAGCGGAGCAGGATCGCTTGAGGGCCAACCTGCGCCATGAGGAAACCCTCAACCAGACGATCCGCCGCGTGGTCAGCGCCATCTCGCACGACGTTCGCACCCCCCTAGCGGTCATCAGCACGTCGAAAGACATGCTGTCGCGCTACTATGAACGCCTGACAGAAGAACGGCGCAGCGCCGCGTTCGACACCATCGACAAACAACTGGCCTACGTCTCTCGCATGTTGGACGACTTGAGCAAGATCGTGAAGGGGGTGCTCATCGAGGGGCAGCTTGAGCTAAAAGCAACGAACCTTAGAACCTTGTGCCAAGTGACAGTTGATGAGCTTAAGCAGACCATTGGCCAAAAGCATCGTCTCGTTTTTGACGCGGATTGGCAGCATGAGTTGGTGATGGTCGATGAGACGCTCATTCAGCGTATCTTGTTCAACCTGCTGTCGAACGCGATCAAGTTCTCGCCGGAAGGCAGCCGAATCACATTACGGCTCGCGCAGAATGAGCGACAGACTGTGCTGCAAGTGAGCGATGAAGGCATCGGCATCCCGTCAGAAGATCAAGCGCGAATCTTCGACATGTTCTACCGAGCGGAGAACGCTCAACAAGTGGCTGGAACGGGCGTTGGCCTGTCGATCGTCAAAGAGTGCGTCGAGCGCCACGCGGGCCGAGTCTTTGTCGAATCTCAGGTCGGGGTTGGGACGACGTTTACGGTTGAACTGCCTTTGCTGTTGGAGCAAGCACAGCGCTCAGCTAACTTGACCGACTAAGGCCGCCGTGGATCAGCCTCTGGCACGGCGTGGCGCAGCGCGTCGGCGATGGTGCGGCATTCGATCAGTTCAAGGTTGGGCGGCACGTCTTCCATGCGGCGGCGCATCTTCGGGACGAGCGCGCGCCGAAAGCCGATCTTGCTGGCTTCGTTCAAGCGCGCGGCGAGCTGCCCCACCGCGCGCAGTTCACCGCTCAAGCCGACCTCCCCGATGAGCGCCACGTCCGCCGGCACAGCGCGATCGTGATAGCTGGAGGCAATTGCCACAGCCATCGCAAGGTCTGAGGCTGGCTCGCTGACCTTCATCCCGCCGACGACGTTCACGAAGATGTCGTGCTCGAAGAGCCGAAAGCCCAAGCGCTTGCTCAGCACCGCCGCGATGAGCTGCAAGCGGTTGATGTCAACGCCGTTGGGGGTGCGGCGCGCGTTGCCGAAGGCCGTCGGGCTAGTGAGCGCTTGCACCTCGACCAGCAGTGGGCGCGTGCCTTCCATCGTTACAGCGATGGCGCTGCCGCTGGCGTTGACCACGCGCTCGGCGAGGAAGGCCTCGCTCGGGTTGGGCACTTCGACCATGCCAGCCCCCTGCATCTCGAACACGCCCACTTCGCTGGTCGCGCCGAAGCGGTTCTTCACGCTGCGCAGCAGGCGAAAGCTCTGGAACGGGTCGCCCTCTAGGTACAGCACAGTGTCGACGATGTGTTCCAGCACGCGCGGCCCGGCGATGGTTCCTTCCTTTGTCACATGGCCGATGAGGAACACCGTGACGCCGCTGGTCTTGGCGAAGAGCTGTAGGCGGCTGGCGCACTCGCGCACTTGCGACACCAGCCCGGGCGAGGCGTCGATGTCGTCGCTGTAGGTGGTCTGGATCGAGTCCACGATGAGGATGACGGGCTGCACCTTCTGGACGTGTTCAAAGATGCGGCCTAAGTTCGTCTCGGTCACGAGGTATAAGTCTGGCGCGGCGAGCTTGAGGCGATCCGCCCGCATCTTGATCTGGTAGGCGCTCTCTTCACCGCTGACGTAGAGCACTGGCCCATGTAAATCAGAAAGCAGCGCTGCCGCTTGCAGCATGAGGGTGCTCTTGCCTGCGCCCGGCTCACCGCCCAGCAAGACGATGCTGCCCGGGACGATCCCACCGCCCAGCACGCGGCTGAACTCCTCAACTGGGACGAACAGGCGTTCCTCAGCCTGTGTGCCGATCTCAGTGAGGCGCTGCGGTTGGCTCTGTGGCAGCCCAACGGTGCTGGCGGTTCGGGCGGTCGTCCGCGCGCTGGCTGGCTTGGCGACCTGCTCAACGACTTCTTCCATCGTGCCGAACGCGCCGCAGTTTGGGCAGCGCCCCATCTTCACCGCCGATTGACGGCCACAGTTGGAACAAACGTATTTCGTGTGCGTCTTTGGCATGGCGCTGCCTCATACGATGCTGAACATTTGTTCCGCATAGTGTAGCACAGATTGGCAAATTGTGTCGGCCTAACAATCCCCTTGTGCCAGCGTGTAGCTCTTGGTGACTTCGTTGTTGCCCTCATTGGTTTCAGCCACGCGGTTGTCTGGGTCAACCCGTGCGCGGAGGGTGTGCCCCTCAAGGAAAAACGTCGACACAGTGAGCGACAGGTTCAGCTCGACGCTCTCGTTCTGCCCAAGCGAGCGCACGGTGGCGGTGGCGCTGGCCTGCCGCTGACCGTTGTACAAATCCTCGACAAGAAGAGTCGTCTCTGCGCTGGGGGTGCTGCCAGTGTTGACCACAATCACAGTGATCGTCGCCTGCTGGTTACAGACGAGCGGGTCGGGTGTCGTGGCAAAGAAGGTGATGCTTAGGTCGGTGTTGGCGGCAGGGGCGGCGGGCTGCTCAGGGTTGGCAGCGGCAGGCGGTTGAGGCGCGGGGGCTGCCGGGCCAGCGTCGATCGGCAGGCCAGCCAGATCGCCCGTGGTGGTCACAACGGCAGCGTTGATCCAACCGCGCCCGAGACCGTTGTTGTAGGTAATGCGATACCATTGGCGGTCAGGGCTGATGGCGACGATTGTCCCGGTAGCGCCGGCGGGCAGCGAGGCAATGGGCGGGTCGAAGACGAGGCCCGGCCCGCTGCGGATGTTCGCGCCGCTGATGACGCTGATGGTCGGGGCGCTGCTCGTCGGCGGCTGGGCAGCCGTGTCAGGCGGCGGTTGAGTCGGCGCGGCGACGTCGCGCGTTGGCGCGGGGGTTGGGCTGGGCCGCGGGGTGGGCTGGGTTTGCGCGGGCACAATCGGCGTCGGGAGCGGCGGCTCTTCGGGGGTCGCTTCGGCTTCGGTTTCAGGTGGCAGCGCTGCGACAGTTTCCCCCTGCACGGTGATGCGCACGCTGGCCTCGCCGCTTGTGCCGTCTGCCCGCAGCGCCCGCAGCGTGATCACGTGGTCGCCGGGTGTGCCCGGCCAACTATTGGTGACGGTGAAAGCGGCCGCCCCGCTGACGTTGGGATCCTCAGCGCGCCCAATTGGCTCACCGTTTAACAAGATTTCCACTACGGCAACATCCAGCCCGGCGTTTTCTACGCGGCCTAAAATGTTGACCGCTGCGCCTTGCGCGTAAATTTCGTTGGGCAGCGGGGACGCCAAACGCACCATCGGCTCGCCGTCGAACAGGGGCGTTGTCTCAGCAGTCATATTTTCCAGCAAAGTACAGCCGCTGGCCATGACCACACTGGCCACGATCCAACCTGTGTGTATGAACCTCGATAGGCGGTTCATCATGGAAAGTCCCTCTGAATGTGTCTCTACTGAAGCTTACTCTAGCAGTTTTGCGCAGTGCTGAAAACCCTGCGCGCCACGTTATATCTTTTTTGCGCATCTGACGTATAGTAAAAAATAGTAGGCAGCCAAAGGTGAGTAAATGAAGTCAACGCAGGCAGTTGAACCGGTGGCGCGGCGCAAGGTGCTGGGGATTACAGCGCTGGCGCTGGTAATCGCGTATTTGTTGTGGGTTAACCCGATGAACTGGGGGATCGTCAACGCAGTGATGTACCCGCTGCGCTTGTTCGTGACGTTCATCCACGAGGCAGGGCACAGCTTGGCTGCGCTCATCAGCGGCGGCGATGTCGTCGGCTTTCAAGTCTCAGCGGATGGCAGCGGGCTGGCGATCACACGGGGCGGGAACCGCGCCCTCATCATCTCAGCGGGGTATCTCGGCGCGGCGCTGTTCGGGTCGACCTTGTTTTACGTCATCAACCGCTTTCCACGCTGCATCAACCTTCTAGCGGTTGGGCTGGGCGTGTTCATGATCGGCTTCTCGGTGCTGTTCGCGCGCCCAGACCAGAGCGGCAGCCCGCTCGCGCTGCTGGTGGGGTTCGGGGTGGGCGGCCTGCTGATCCTCATTGGCTGGCGTGGCAGCTGGTTTTTTAACCTGTTGGTGCTGAACGTGCTGGCAGTGCTGACGGCGCTCAACGCGGTGTTCGACATCTGGGATTTGATCCTCTACAACGACGCGTTCATTCGGCAGGGCGTGCGCAACGACGCGGTAGCCTTCCACCAAGAGATCGCGCCGCTGCTGCCGCCAGTGTTCATCGCGTTCGTGTGGGCGCTGATGGCTGTGGCGATGTTGGGCTTTGCTGCGTATTTAGCTGTTTGGAAGCCTATCCGTGCGGAAATTGACGCAGCTTACTCTCGGATGAGAAACTAACCGTAGGCCGTAAGACCCTTCCTACAATCAATATCAGAACATCGGAACTTCGTTTACATTGGAGAGTTGACGCATGGCACGCGCATTGTGGAATGGCGTAGTGATCGCCGAGAGCGACAAAACTGAAATGGTCGAAGGCAATCATTACTTCCCGCCGGATACGATCAAGATGGAGTACTTCAAACCAAGCGACACGCACACCACCTGCCCGTGGAAAGGTGTTGCCAGCTACTACACAATTGTCGTGGATGGCCAAGAGAACAAAGACGCTGCGTGGTACTATCCTGATCCCAAGCCAGCCGCCCAGAACATCGCTGGCCACGTTGCCTTCTGGCGCGGGGTGAAGGTCGAAGGCTGAATCTCACTACACCATTTGGGATCCAAACAACACGTCTGCTCGGTTAGGTATGCCTGACCGCGCCCAGACGTGTTGTTGCTTTAGTTCTTACCAAAGTCAATCGTGAAAAAGAATGTAAAATTCTTACATGAGATTGATAGGTTCATCCTCGTGCTATTTGACTTATCTCGTGTACAATATCGACAGTAAGAGATGCGCAGTGATGAATGACTCAGCTATACTGAGGTAGGGTAGTCTGTGAATGATCCTGAGAAGAATCCTAAGAACGAAGTCAGTGGCGCTGACGAGCAAGCTCCTGATATCGCTTCAAGTTCAGATCGTGATCCAGACAAGAATGACAAGGCAGCTCGTCCACTACGTGGACTAGACACGCGACCCGTCAGCGATGAGGGATTGGTTATGCCGACATCGGGTGATAGCAGCCGCTTCAAAACAGACTACCTGAACGTTCCAGAGAGCGCCAAGGCAGACATGGGCAACCGTCCCCCCTCACCCGGCACGGCGCGCCTTACCTCTGCGTGGAAGCTGCGTTGGAAAATCGGCGATGAGACCTATATCATGCCTGCTGAAGATCGCATCGTAGTGGGGCGTGCGATGGAAGGGGACACCGGCATCGGATTTGACCTAACGCCGTTCGGCGCGTACCACTTCGGCGTTTCGCGCATGCACGCCGTGTTGACCCTGCACGATGGGTTCCTGTATTTAGAAGACCTCAACAGCACCAACGGCACGCGCATCAACGGCTTTCAAGTGACCCCAAAACAGCGCTACCGCCTGCGCGATGGCGATGAAATTGAATTCGCCCGACTGCGCACAACGCTTCGATTTGAGACCCCCGGCAGCAAGTAACGTGCCGCTTGTAGGTTGGGCAGCGCTGCTGCTCATGCTGCTGACGGCTTGCTCCACGGGCACGGAGGCTGCTGCCGCGCCGACAGAGGTCGTGGTGGTGAAGTCGCTGGCGACGGTTGTGCTCTCGCCCACCCCCAACCTTGACCAGCTCGCGGCAACGGCTGCCGCTGCCAGCCCGACGCCCGCCCCCCCCACTCCGACGCCTGACCCCAGCCCATCGCCTTACGTTGGGGTGTTCATCGGCGAGGCCGGGGGCGGCTTGGCCTTTCAGTCGTTCACCCAGCCGCTGCTCGGCAGCGGCGGCGCGGCCCCCACCGCTGACGCCCGCCAATGTGGCCGCCCAATTGAGCCGCGCATCGTCCCTGTGTGGCAGTCGCAGTCGGTCGTGCGGCAGCGCTTGGGCTGCCCCATTCAAGAGCCGTTCGGCTTCTTCGGCCAGCTTCAAGTGTTCGACCGCGGCGTGATGTATCTGCAGCCGGACATTCAAGCCGTTTGGGCGATTGTGCCGCAAGGGACAGTCGGGCGGTTCTACTACCTCGAAGCGCCGCCCCCGCTCACCGCCCCACTAGAGCCGTCACAGCAGGGGCTGGTGCCGACGGGCGCGTTCGGCAGCATGTGGACGCTGGTTGAGGGGCTGCCCGCGCGCATCGGCTTTGGGATCACCGAGCCGCAAGAAGTCGCGCTGACGATTCAACGTTTCGACAGCGGCACGTTCTTATTGGATGTATCTTCAGGGCAAGCCTTCGCGCTGGCGGTGGATGGCACAGCGCTTGGGCCGTATGAACTCGTAGAGCCGCTAGCAGCGCCAGAAGGGGGATGATCGCATGCGCAAAGTGATGTCACTGTTGGTTGGGCTGGGTGTCGGCGCGGCGTTGGGCGTGCTGCTGGTCGTCTTGTTCTCGCCAGTCAGCGGTTCACAATTCCGCGCGAACTTGCTGAAGATGCTGCGCGAGGCGGCCCAAGCTGCCCAAGCCGCGCAGGCCGCTAAACGCGCGGAGCTGGAGCAGCAGCTAGCGGAGATTCGTCGCGCGAGCGAGCAAGCGGCATCAGCGCCGCCCCAGCCAACATCCACACCATCGGCATAATCGGGAAGATGTAGCGCGGCAGCGCCAGCAGCACGACGTGGATCGCCAGCGTGTAGAGGATGAACGATAGGGGCACTGCCGCCAAGACAAAGCGCCCGCGCAGCCGCCACAGCCCTACCAGCATCAGCCCATAGCCTGTGCAGTGAAACAGGTAAATCATCAGCTTCAGCCAGAAGTCATCCCCGTTGACCAGCCGCACCAAGCCTGCCCACGTGAAGCCGCTGTTGATCCAGTCCAATGCCAGCGCGCGCAGGCTTTCGCCGGGCCGCGTCACCGCCGCGTGCGGCTGTAAGATCGAACTGCCTAGCTCGCTCAATCGTAAGCTCACATACCCGTACAAGTCATCCGTGATGAAGCGCAGCGCCTGCCGCGCGTAGAGGTCAAGCGTGATGCGCGGGGTGCAGTCGCCGTCGCAGTCAGGGTCGGGGATGGCGTCGGCCAGCAGCAGCGCGTCGTTCTCGTGCGGTTGGCCGTCTGCGTCGGTTGCGCCCCGCCACACCGCCGGGAAAAATTGATTGCTCAGGTAGAGGAAGCGATCCCATGCCATCAAGTTATAGACCGTCCATGTGCTGGTGACGGCGATGTAAGTCGCCAGCAGCAGCCCTACCGCCGCTGCTGCGCGCCGCCACTGAGCACGCCAGCGCCACAGCAGATGCGCGCTCACCATCAGCGGATAGAGGACGCCGACCGCCCGCGTGAGCGACCCGAGCGCCAGCAGCAGCCCCACCCCTAGCGCCGAGCGCCGCTGCAGCGTCTTCACGTCTACCATCCACACGAGATACGCCCACACGCCAGCGGTCATCAACGCGATGTAGAGCGTCTCCGTCAAGATGTGGCGCGGCTCAAGGATTTGCGACGGGTCGAGCATCATAACGGCTAGCACGAACAATCCGACACGGGCTGAGCGCGCCAAACGACGTGCGGCGTCCGCCGCGAGCAGGCCCGTCAGCACGCTGAGCAGGCACTGCGAGGTGCGAATGCCGATCACGGCCCAATCGGGCGGGGCGATTTGCTGCCAGAAGCCGACGAAGAGCACGTACAGCGGGGGGATGCCGTAGGCGCTGTTGACGAATTGCAGCCCCCCGCGTGAGATGCCGACTTCGACCCCTTGAAAGATGGCGGCCATCAGCCCTTCGCCCATTGCCAGATACCAGCGTGTGTCGCTGCTGCCCACGAAGTACGGGTCCAGTGGGTCGCCTTGCAGCGCCACCGCCAGCCGCAGCAGCAGCCCCACTGCGATCAACAGCGCGGCAGCATTAACTGCTGATCGGGACAGGGATAGTCGCATCGACGACCTCAGCGCGCTATCAGGCGGCGGGTCGTCTTGTTCCAAGCGGGTTTTGAGGGTAGGAAGTGTCATCAGCAAAGGAGGGCTTTGTCCGAACTCAGAAAATAGGGGAAGCTGTCTTAAAATGAGGCAGGCCCTGCTACTCCTCCGAGTCGTCGAAGTCTTCTTCGTCGATCTGCTCGTCGGTCTTGCCGTAGCGGCGGCGGCGATGGCCGTATTCGACGATCGCCTTGCGGAACTCCTCTTTGTTGAACGCCGGCCAGTACACCGGCGTGTAGTAGTACTCGGCATAGCTGCCCTGCCAGAGCAAGAAGTTGCTGATGCGATACTCGCCGCTGGTGCGGATCACAAGGTCAGGGTCAGCAAGGCCGGCCGTGTAGAGATGACGGCTCACGACCTCTTCGGTCACTTCTTCAGCAGGGATGCCCTCGCGGATGATGGCCTGAATGGCGTGGACGATCTCATCGCGCCCGCCGTAGTTGAAGGCCACGTTCAGGATCAGGCGCGTGTTGTGGCGCGTCATCTCACAGGCTTGGCGCACCTTGTCCGCAAGGCGCGGCTCAATGCCCTTCAACTCGCCGATGTGGCGAATCTGCACCCCTTGCTCGTTCAGCTCGTTCAGCTCGCGGTCGATGACCATCTCAAGGATGCGCATGAGCAGGGCGACTTCCTGCCGCGGTCGGTTCCAATTCTCGGTCGAAAAAGCGTAGATCGTCATGATCTCCACACCGAACTCGACCGCCGCCTTGATGATCGTGCGCAGGTTTTCTGTGCCTTGACGATGCCCAATCGAACGCGGCAGCCCGCGCTGTTTCGCCCAACGCCCGTTGCCATCCATGATGATCGCAACGTGGCGCGGCACTTTGAGGAAGCCATTTGCATCCCCCGATACCACTGCGGCTTCTTTGGTGATTACGGCCATGCGCATCCCTCGTTGATGTTCTTGAACGTTCTACTCATACATATACAGCAGCGACCGCTGAAATCCTCACTCACAACTCATACTGCCATGATTTCAGCTTCTTTGATCTTGCCCATCTCTTCCACTTTGGCGACGAACTCATCCGTCATCTTCTGGACTTTTTCTTGGCCGATCTTGGCCTCATCCTCGCTGATCATCTTCTCTTTTTCGTACTCGCGGATGTCGTCGTTGGCGCTGCGGCGCACGTTGCGCAGGGCGATGCGCGCTTCTTCCAACCGTTTGTGGAGGAACTTGACCAGTTCTTGCCGACGCTCGCGGGTGAGCGCAGGCATGTTCAAGCGGATGACGTCGCCATCGGTGTTGGGGTTCATGCCGAGGTTGGCTTCCATGATGGCTTTCTCAATCGCCTTGACCGCCCCTTTGTCAAACGGGCGGATCATGATCTGCATCGGCTCGGGCGTGGAGATGGTCGCCAGCGTGCGCAGTTCGCTCTCCATGCCGTAGTAATCCACTTTCAAGCGATCTACCAGCGAGGTGCTGGCGCGGTTGCCGCGCATCCCCAAAAGGTCTTGCTCTAAACTGTGAATGGCCCCGTTCATCTTCTCGCGGCATTCATTCAGAATATCGTCCAGCATACGTCAGTCTCCTCATCTTACCTTGTGTGCCCGATTATAGCGCAGCCTATTCGAGGCGGGCATGGTCAGGGGATGCGGGCGTTGACGGGCGCGCGTGCACCCAGCCCGTCCAGCCGCGCGCTTGCCACGCCGCATAGAGCGCCACGCTGCCCGCAGTGGCGACGTTCAAGCTCCCGACCTTGCCGCGCATCGGCAGCGTCGTCAACAAATCACAGGTGTCGCGCACGAGGCGGCGCATCCCTTCGCCCTCGCTGCCCATGACTAACCCGATCGCCATGTTTAGGTCAGCATCCCCCAACGGTGGCACGTTGGGGCCAATGTCCAGCCCCACCAGCCACACGTTGTTTTCTTTGAGCTTCTTCATCGCGGCAACGAGATTCGTCACCTGCGCGACGAACAGATGTTCCACTGCGCCCGATGAGGCCGCCACCACTGACCCCGTGACCGAGACACCGCGCCGATCTTGCATGACGACGCCATGCACGCCGACGGCGTCCGCCACGCGCATCAACGTCCCCACGTTCTGCGGGTCTTGCAGCAGGTCAAGCAGCAGGATGAACGGCTTTTCGCCGTGCTCGTGGGCACGCGCGAGGATGTCGTCCAGCTCCACATACGGGTACTCTCCAACGCGCAGCACCGTTCCTTGATGGTTGGCGTTGTTGCTCACGTCGTCGAGGATGCGGCGGTTGACGCGCGTCACGTCGACGCTGCGTTCACGGGCAGCGGTGATGATCTCGGCGACGATGCCTTTTTCCTCCACGCGGTCGCTCAGCAGCAGTTTTTCAACTTTGCGCCGCCCCGCGCGCAGGCACTCCATGACTGGCCAATGGCCGTACACGAACTCCACCATCACTTATTCCACTTTCCAGATCGTGCCATCAGGTCGATCTTCTAGGATTACACCGACCTTTGCCAGCTCATCGCGGATGCGGTCGCTTTCGGCCCAATTCTTCTGGGCGCGCGCTTGTGCGCGCATCGCAATCAACATCTCGATCAAGGCCGCCTCGCGCTCCGCGTTGCGCGTGTCGAGCGTGACGTCTACCGTTGGGATGATGCCCAACACGTCGCTGCCCAGTTCGGTGAACGTGTTGTGGATGTCTTGAAGCGTGGCGAGGCCGGGCTGGGAGGTGTTGAGCAGGGTGTTCACCTCGCGCACGTATTCTTGCAGCACGGCAAGCGCGCGTGGGGTGTTGAAGTCGTCGTCCATCACGGCGGCGAAATCCTCGCGAGCCTTGCGCGACACGACGTTGAAAGCGCTGCCTGCGTCGCCTTCTGGCGCGCGGTTCATCTGCTGGCGCGTCAAGCGAACGGCGTTGTAAATGCGCTCCCAGCCGTTTTTGACGGCTCGCAAATTCTCTTCGCTGTAGTCGGCAGGGTTGGAGTAGTGGGCGCTGATGGCGAACATGCGGACGACCTCGGGGCGGTACTCAGACAGGGCGTCTTTCACTGTGCGGAAGTTGCCGAGGCTCTTGCTCATCTTCACGCCGTCCACCGTCAAACTGCCTACCAGCATCCAGTAGCGCGCAAAGGGAACCCCGTTGGCGCATTCGCTTTGGGCGATCTCGTTCTCGTTGTGGGGGTAGATGTTGTCGATGCCGCCGCCGTGGATGTCAAAGGTCTCGCCGAGGTACTTGCAAGCCATCGCCGAGCATTCGATGTGCCAGCCGGGGAAGCCCTCGCCCCACGGGCTGTCCCAGCGCAGGATGTGCTCTGGTTCGGCCTTTTTCCACAGGGCAAAGTCCGCTGGATGACGCTTCTCACCGCGCACGTCCTCGCGTGTGCCTTCTTCCTGCTCGTCGATGCGCCGGTTGCTCAGCTTGCCATAGTCGGGGTCGGTGGTCACGTCGAAGTAGACGCTGCCGTTCACCTCGTAGGCGTGGCCTTTGTCGATGAGGGTCTGCGTCATCTTGATCTGCTCGGGGATGTGGGCGCTGGCGCGCGGCGAGATGTCCGGCCGCACGTTGCCCAGCGCGTCCATGTCGTCGAAAAAGCTCTTGGTATAACGTTCGACGACCTGCATCGGCTTGGCTTGCAGGCGCTTGGCCTGCCGCAGGATGCGATCCTCGCCCGTCTCCAGCATGTGGCCGACGTCGGTGATGTTCTGGACGTAGAGCACTTCATAGCCCCGCTTGCGCAGCCAGCGCACGACCACATCAAAGGATACGTAGTTCTTGGCGTGGCCGAGATGGGCGTGATCGTAGACCGTCGGCCCGCACACGTACATGTTGACGCGGCCTTCTTCCAGCGGCACGAAGTCCTGTTTTTCTCGTCCTAGCACGTTGAAGATGCGCAGCGTCATCGCCGGGTTGTCCTTCCTGCGTCGCGTGTGTCAGCGGATACAAACGCTATATTGTAGCAGAGAACTGATGAGGTTTCAGCGGCTAATCACGTCCAACAGCGCCAGAAAGACCGCCACGACTGAAACCGGGATCGCCCCCAGCAAGTAAGGGCGCACCACATCATCGAGGTGGATGAGCTGTTTGTCCACTTTAGAGTAGTCGATCTTCTCGCGTCGATGGCGATAGATCCACGCGATCGGCCAGCGCAGCAGCAGCAGCGCCATGAGCGACCAGATAAAGTAGCCCAATGAGAGCACTAGAAGGGTGTCAAAACGCCCATCGCGCAAAAATGGCAGCGTCATAAAGGTGACGATAGTCGTCCAGACGATCAGCAGCAGGCTCTTGGCATAGCGCAGCACCAGCCGCCGCAGGTAGATCACGTTGCGCGCGAGGTGCATCTCCGTCACAGCGACTTCCTCGACGAGGTCACGGTCAAGGCTGCGCACGACGCCCAACGCCGCGTCGAAACGTTCGATGTCCTTGCGGTTGGCCCCTTCTGGAACCATGCCATCCGCCACCAGCTTGTCCCACTTGCGCGACGAGGGGATGATGTCCCCGTTCGTCGCTTCGATGAGCTGGTCAAAGTACAGCTCACGCTTGCCCTCGCTGAACGGCAGCATAAAGTCCATGTTGCGGCTGTATTCGTAGTGCATGATGGCGCGTTTGGCGTTAGGCGATTCATCGGCGCTGAACGAGATGCCGCTGAGAGAGAAAGTCGGGTGCAGCAGCGTCGCCGGGAAGCCCGGCGCATAAATCGAGTAGTAGAAGTGGATGATGTCCTTGAGCAGCAAATACAGCGAGTAGAGCGGGATGAGCAGCGACAGCGCAAACGGGTAGATGGCGGTGGCGTACAGCGTTAGCGTCAGCATGAGGGCTATGCCAGCGGGCTGTGTGATGAAGTGCAGCCCCGCCGTCGCTAGTAAAATTTCGATGATGCCTTCAATGATGTCACGGATGAACACGGGGATGAGAATCAACAGCCCTGCGCCGCCCACGAAGGCGGTCGCCACGCGATGCAGCGTAGACATCCGCACTTCGGAACGCTGCAAGTACGCGCGCATAGCGTTGCGCTCTGCGTCGGTATAGGCGGGTTGCCCCTCTGAGGCAGACATGGGTACGATCCTGATCAGTTGGAAATCGTGATGAAATGTTGGCGTGCAAACTGCGCGCATTATATCTGATGATTACACGTTTGGGGATGCTGCTTGACATATGGGAGTGTCTAAAGATAACCAGACAGTCATCGGCCTTTAGCGTCGTGCCGAGCGCTTCAGCGCTCGGCCGCGCTGTCACAGCTACGGGATCGGGTTTTCGCCGCGGTGATTGTCGATGGCGGCGTAGGTTTGGCTGCTGCCGAACACGAAACGATTGCCGGGTAGGAAGCTGTGCGGGAAGCCCAGCGGGATCGCGCTCACTTTGCTGAGGCGTTCAAGCTGTGCCTCGGTGAGTGACCATTCCAGCACGGCCATGTTGTCCTTAAGTTGTTCCAACGTGCGCGCCCCCAAGATGGGGATGATCTGCGCGCGATGCTGCTGCTGGCGCACCCAGTTGATCGCCACTTGCGAGGGGCTGCGCCCGACTTCGTCAGCGATCTTGACGACCTCTTTCACAACGTCGATCTGCTCGTGCGTGAGGTTGAGCGTGGCGGGGTCAACGCGGGTGGGTTCGGTGGCGTCTTTGAGGAACTTGCCTGTCAAGACGCCTGACCGCAAGATGCCCCACGGCAGGACAGTCATCTCATGGTGTTTGGCCATCGGCAGGATTTCACGCTCTAGGTCGCGCTCTAGCAGGCTGTAGGGCACTTGGATCCCCAAGAAGCGCGACCAGCCGCGCAGGTCAGCCAGCGTGTTGGCCTCAGCGACGATGTAAGCCGGCGTGTCGCTGATCGCCAAGTAGAGCACCTTGCCCATGCGCACCAAGTCATCCAGCCCGCGCATGACTTCCTGTACGGGGGTCATGTAGTCCCATGCGTGCAGATAGAGGATGTCGATGTAGTCGGTGTTGAGGCGCTTCAAGCTGGCCTCGACAGACTGCATCATGCTCTTGCGGTGGTTGCCGCTGCTGTTGGGGCGGATGCGCTCATCACCCTGTCGCGCGGCAGGCGTGAGCGTGTACTTGGTGGCAACCACGAAGTGTTCACGGTCGCTGTGGATGAACTCACCGACTAGCCGTTCAGAGGTTCCGTTGGTGTAGAGGTTGGCGGTGTCGATGAAGTTGCCGCCCTGTTCAGCGAAGTAGTCAAACTGGCGTTTGCTCTCGTCGCGGTCGGCCCCCCAGCCCCAATCCGAGCCAAAGGTCATCGTGCCGAGGCACAGCTCAGACACCCGCAGGCCGCTCTTGCCCAGCAGTTTGTAGCGCATGCTTCCCTCCTTGGATTAGACAGACGAGGAGGAGCGTATCGCACTTTGTTAGCCCCTACAACTAGCTACATGGGCAGGTGGATGGTAAACGTCGTGCCGTGGCCGAGCTGAGTCTGGCAGGTGATCGTCCCGCCGTGCAGCTCGATCATCTGCTTGGTGACGGGCAGCCCCAAGCCTGTGCCCGGGATCGTCTCGACGTTGGACGCGCGGTGGAACGGCTCGAACAAGCGGGCGAAGTCCTCAGGGGGGATGCCGATGCCCTCATCTGCCACTTGAATGACAACTGAGTTCTCGTCACGCGCTAGGGTGAAGCGAACGGTGCTGTTCGGGGGGGAGTACTTGATTGCGTTGGACAGCAAGTTGGTGAGCGCGCGCCGCAGCAGCTTGCGATCAATCGGCGCGACGAGGCAGCGTTCTTGACATTCGAACAGGACACGATGCGTCTTGTGATAGTTCAGTTGGAACTCTTCCACCACGTCGCGGCAGTAGGTGATGAGGTCGCAGTCCTCCACGTTGATCTGGAACCCGTCCGACTCAAAGCGGCTGAGCGTCATCACGTCTGAGATCATCTCAGAGAGGTAATCGACTTGCTGGCGGATGTTGTCGAGCGCTTGGGCGCGTTCCTCTGGCGTGGAGACGCTGCCGTACTTCTTGAGGATGTCGTATGACAGGCCAATGGACGTGAGCGGGGTGCGCAGCTCGTGCGACATCATCGAGAGGAAGCGGTTCTTGAGCGCGCGCAGTTCTCGTTCTTTCTCCAGCGCAATCGTCATGCGTTCCCGTTCGAGGCGCTCTTGTTCGGCCTGTCGGCGGTGGGTGATGTCTTGGATGATGCAGGTGTAGACGCTGCTGTCCTCAAGGCGCAGCTCATTGAGCGACAGATACAACGGGAAGGTCTCACCGTCGGCGCGGCGACCGATCAACTCGTGCCCAACATCACCGTTCAACCGCTTGAAAGTCGCCTTGCCCTCGAACGGCTCATTGATGAGCTGCGCGAGGTTGGTGTTGAGCAGCGCAGCTTGATCGAAGCCGAAGATGCGCGCGGCGGCGCGGTTGGCGCTGAGGATGGTTCCGCGCCCGTCGATGGTGAGGATGCCGTTGTTCACGTTGTCGAGGATGGCCTCAAGGCGGCGTTTGCTCTGTGACAGTTCCGTCTCTACCTGCTTGAGGTCAGTGATGTTGTGATGGGCGACGATCACGCGAACGTGGTGATACCACTGGAAGCGCGTCACGCGGACGACGAACCACTGACGCTTGAGCGGCGTGTGGCAGGGGTACTCCATCTGGAACTCGTCCATCTGGCCGCGAACGATGCTGCGGATGGAGTTGGCGATGAACGGCGCTTCCTTTGAGTTCAGCAGGGATGAGCGGTCGCACACATCAAGGTAATTTGTGCCGATGCCGTAGTTTGATGAGTTGTAGCCATTTTGTCGCGCGAACTTGCGCCATGCAGCGTTTACTGCCACAATCTGACCTTGCTCATCTAGCACGGCCACGTGGTCGGTCAAAGCATCTAAAACGGATTGAACGAAACGCTCAGCCTCGTCTCTCGTTTGATTACGGAAGTTTTTCGGCTCTGATGGTATCAGCAAGGCAAAGATCCCCCCTATCCTTGCTACGTACGATGATTATACCACATAATTCTGTTAATGGGTGAATTATGATATTTTGCGCAAAAAGCAAAAGTGATGATGTGTCATCGGGCGGCAGCCAAGCGCGTTCACTCCATGCACTGATGAGCTGTCTAAACGTGAAAGGATGCACTGATGAAAGCTGATTTCAGCCGCTTGATGGCCAAGCGAGGCCTTGACGCCTTCATCGTCGGCGGCGGGGAACACGCCAACAGCGCCCGCTACTACCTGACGAACGGGGCGCACGTGACGGGTGGGTATGTGGTGCAGGCGCGCGACGGTGAGCCGCTGGTGGTCGTCAACGGCATGGAGATCGAAGAAGCGCGCAAGAGCGGCCACCGCTGCTTGACGTATGGTGACCTCGGCTATGGCGAGCTCTACCGCGAGCACGGCGCACAGCAGGCCTCTGTCCTGATGTATGGGCGTCTCTTGGAGCAGGTCGGCCTTGCCAGTGGGCGAGTGGGTTTGTACGGCGTGGACGACATCAACGCGACGATTGAGCGGGTTCAGCGGCTGCGCGCCCACTATGCGCAGTATGAATTCGTGGGCGAGGACAGCCCGACGTTGTTTGATGAAGCGCAGCGAACGAAAGACGCTGCCGAGCTGGCGCGCATCCGCAGCGTGGCCGAGCGCACAAATGCCGTGGTAACGCAGGTGTGGGACTTCATCAGCAGCCATCGCAGCGACGTCAGCGGGCGTGTGGTAGACGCGGCGGGACAGCCGCTGACCGTGGGCGCGGTCAAACGGTTTGCGCGGCGGGCGCTGCTCGACGTCGTCCTTGAGGATACCGGCATGATCTTCGCGCCCGGGCGCGACGGCGCGTTTCCCCATAGCCGCGGCGACGACCCAACTGAGCTGCTCATGGGTGTGCCGATTGTGTTTGACTTCTCCCCGCGCGAGTTGGGCGGCGGCTACTACCACGACATGACGCGCACGTGGTGCATCGGCCACGTGCCGCCGCACGTGCAAGCGCTCTACGACGATGTGATGACCGCCTTCGACCTCGCGCTGGAGACCTACGCGCTGGGCAAGCCGACGCACACGCTGCAAGAGGCGGTGCTGGACTTCTTCGAGGCACAGGGCCACCCCACCGCGCGCACCCATCCCAACACGATGGAGGGGTACGTCCACAGTTTGGGGCACGGCATCGGCTTGAACATTCACGAAGCGCCTTCGATGCACCACCTCAAGCGTGAGGACGTTTTCGAGGCGGGGAACGTTGTGACGATTGAGCCGGGCCTGTACTACCCGGATCGCGCGGTTGGCGTGCGCGTGGAGGACAGCTTCATCGTGGCGGAGGATGGGCAGTTGATCAGCATCACGCCCTTCAAGAAGGACTTGCTGCTGCCATTGAGTGGCTCAGCGTGACGGGCGTGTACGTTATAATAGCAAATAACGGTGAAGTAGCAGACGGAAGAGAAGACAGGCTCTTATGACTGAGGAAGCCATCGCACGGCTTCGCTGGCAAGATCCCACAACGCGAACGACGCGCGAGTATGTGCTGTTGGAAGGCGCGACGGCCACCATCGGGCGCGCCTCTAACAACGACATTGCTATTCCTGACCAGCACGTGTCACGCAATCACGCGGTGATCCGCTATCGGGACGGCATCTTTCTCATCGCGGACTTGAACAGCAGCAACGGCACATTTGTGAACGACACGCGCATCACGGAGCCGTTCCCGTTGTTCGCGGGCGATGTGATCCGCCTGTTCGTGCCGACCATTGAGTTCCTCAGCGCGGAGGCGGAACACCTGCTGAACGCGACGCAGGCCGGAACCGTCCTGCGACCGACGCAGGCTGACGGTCAGGCGATGCTGCTCGTCACCAGCGGCGCGCAGGAAGGCCAGACGATCCCGCTCTTGCTGGACACGGTGACGATTGGCCGCGCGACGAGCAGCGCCACGTGGGAGGTGCTGCTGCAAGATGCCAGTGTGTCGCGGCCACACGCTCGCCTCACCCGTGAGGGCGGGCGCTGGGCGATTGTGGATCTCAACAGCAGCAACGGCACACGAGTCAACGCGATTGAAGTCAAGGGCACGCCGCATTGGCTCAACGACGGCGACACCCTTGAACTGGGAAACGCGATGCTCGTGTTTCGCTTGGGGTTGTAGGGCTTACCCCGTTATCAGCGCCTCTAACTCGCTGGAGACGCGCGCCTCGTTCAAGAGGCCAAACCAGCGCTTGACGACCTCGCCTTGCGCGTTGACCAGCGCATACTGCGAGCGATCCACGAGGCCGAAGCGCTGGCGCGTGGCCGTGTCGGCGGGGTTGTCGACGTTCACGCGGACGAACTCCACCTTGCCTGCGAACTGCTCGGCCAGCGCTTGCAGCACGGGGTCGTTGGCGCGGCACGTGCCGCACCACGCCGCATAGGAATCGTAGAACGTGAACGCCACCGTTTGGTTGACCGCTGAAGACGATTCAGGGGTGGGGGTGGCTTCTTGTTCGATGGGGCCTTCAGTGGCGATCGGCGTCACTAAAGAGCCAACAGTGGCTCTTGAAGAGCAGGCGGCCAAAATTACGCCAATCGTTACGATCATAAGAGCACGCAGCAGTCTGAACATAGTTGATGTCCTCATCAGTTTGAAACCCCACACTGATTATCCACACACTGCTTAACTGAATGTGAACAAATCGTAGGATCATCATGGGGCATGCGCCCCGCAGGCGTTGTTTTCTCAGGCTACAATGAAAATCAGTAACAGCAAGCAAATGAGGGGAACCATGCGCAAGTTGGGCTGGCTGATGCTGTTGGGTTGGTGGGTGTGGGGCGCGCGCGCACAGGACGTTCCGCTGCCTATGCCGATGGTCGATCTGCGTGGGCAGAACGTGGTGAACGTGCTGCTGCTGGGGTTGGCGACGCACAACTACGGCAGCAACGGCCTTACCGACAGCTTGATCCTCATCTCGTTCAACCGTGACACGCGCCATGCCGCTGTGGTCTATCTGCCGCGCGATCTTTACGTCTATCTGCCGCACACGCAGCGCATGGCCAAGCTCAACCAAGCCTACTACTACGGCCAGCGCGTCCCTGACGACGGCTACAGCGGCGTTGATGAGCTGAAGGCGACGATCCGCTACAACCTCGGCGTGGAGGTGCACTACACGGCGCGGGTCAACTTCGGCGGCTTTGTGCGCTTGATCGACAGTTTGGGCGGGGTGGACATCAGCGTCGACTGCGCCATCCAAGACTGGCGGCTCATCTCGCCAGAGCTTGACCGCAACGCCGCCGAGAACTACTACCGCTTCACGCTGGAGCAGGGCGTCTATCGGATGGACGGCGACACGGCGCTGTGGTACGTCCGCACGCGCATGACCAGCACCGACCTTGACCGCGGGCGGCGGCAGCAGGACGTGCTGCGGGCGATCTGGCGGCGGGTGCAAGCGCGCGGCCTGCTGGAGACGCTGCCGACCCTGTGGGCGTCTTGGGAAGGGATCGTGACGACCGATATGCCGCTGGACGTGGCGTTGTCGTTCGTCCCAGACTTGATCGACTTCTCCACCAGCGACATCTCCTACTTCAGCTTCCGCATGAACCACGAGATCACGCGCGGCTACACGCCCGACGCCGACCGCCGCTTCATCTTCATCATGGATCGTGAGGCCGTGGCGCAGCTCATGCGCGAGGTGATCCACGCTAGCGCGCCGAGCCGTGTGCAGGTTGCCCCGCCCACTGTTGCGCTCATCAACAGCACGAACAACCCCGACTACGACTTCATCGCGCAAATTGCGGCGGATCGCTTGGAATTGGAGGGCTTTCGCGCTGTGATCGTCCGAGAACGGACGCAGCGCCGCAACTGGAACCACATCATCGACCACACCGGCGACGAGAAAGGCGGCCATTTGGGCACGCTCATGCGCGTGCTTGCGACGACAGCGCAGGGCGTGAGCGTCCAGCCTGACCCGATGCGCAGCGTGGATTACACCGTCTACCTCGGCTACAATTATTTGGGCTACGCTTGCACGCGGCCCGTGCTGCCGCCCGTGCGCGAGGTCATCGCCGACGACAACGGATAGAGTCTTGCTGAATGCGCTACGCCCATGCTGCGCTGAATGTGCCGGTCAACCAGTTGTTCACCTATCACGTGACGGAAGCGCTGAGCGAGACGCTGCGCGTGGGGCACTTGGTCAAAGTCAACTTTGGGACGACGACACAGCCCGCCGTCGTCATGGCGATTGACGAGACGAGCGATGTCCCCCACACCAAGCCGATCCTTGACCTGCTGGACGCGCAGCCCGTCCTTGACGAGGTGCAGGTCAAGCTGGCGCACTGGCTGAGCGAGTCGACGCTGGCCAGCATCGGCGCGGCGGTGTGGTTGTGGCTGCCACCTGCCTTCACTGGCCGCAGCGTGCGCGTCTTCAACCTCACCGACCCCCTGCCAGACACCCCTCTGCCCGCTGGCCTCATGGCGGACATCGTGGCTTACCTGCGCGCCCATCAAGACGTGCGCGAGGCCGCGCTGGAGAAGCGGTTCGGGGCTGGGGCACAGCAGGCGCTCAACGCGCTCAAACGGCAGGGCTACGTGCAGATCAGCAGCATGCTCACCGCGCCGACTGTGCGTCCTAAGACTGTTCGCACGGTGCGCCTGCTCGTGCCACGGCATGAGATCCCCGCGCTCAAGCTGGGGCCAAAAGCCCGCGCCATCGTCGAGCACCTCGCGCAGTTCGACAGCCCACAAGATGCCCCAGACCTCGCCAGCGCAGTAGACGCCACCAGCGCCGACCTTCTCAACCTAGAGCGCAAAGGGATCGTGCTGTTGGGCGAGCGCGTCGTCTACCGTGACCGACTAGCGGATCAGGACTTCATCGCCCATGAGCCGCCCACGCTGACCCCAGAACAAGCTGACATCTGGGCGCGCATCCAGCAGTTGATGAGCGCCGCAGCAGGCCGCGTGGGGCTGCTGCACGGCGTCACCGGCAGCGGCAAGACGGAGCTTTACCTGCGCGCGATGGCGGCGGCGCTTCAACGCGGCCAGCAGGCGATCTTCCTCGTGCCGGAGATTGCCCTCACCCCACAGACGATCCAGCGCGTGGCGGCGCGCTTCCCTGAGCGGGTGGGGGTGGTGCACAGCGGCCTCTCCAGCGGTGAGCGCTACGACACGTGGCAGCGGGCGCGGCGCGGCGAACTGGATGTGATCGTCGGGACGCGCTCAGCGTTGTTCGCGCCGCTGCGCCAGTTGGGGCTGGTGGTCATCGACGAGGAACACGACAGCAGCTACAAACAGTCCCCCCCTATCCAGCCACCCTACTACCACGCGCGCGACGTGGCCGAACAACTCATGCGCTTGCGCGGCGGGACGCTGCTGCTAGGGAGCGCCACGCCCAGCCTTGAGGTGTACCATCGCGCCCAAGCGGGGCAGATTGCCTATCTGCGGCTGCCGAACCGCATCATGGGGCATCGCCAGCGGGTGGAGGCGCAGGCCCAGCGCGGCGGCGTGACGCCTCGCTACGCCGTGCAGGACGACGACCGTATGACGATTGACCTGCCGCCGGTGCTAGTTGTCGACATGCGCGAGGAACTCAAAACGGGCAACACAAGCATGTTCAGCCGTGCGCTGCAAGCGACGCTCAAGGACGTGTTGGAGCGCGGCGAGCAGGCCATCTTGTTCCTCAATCGGCGCGGCCAGTCAACCTACGTCTTCTGCCGAGACTGCGGCTACGTGGAGAGCTGCCCGCGCTGCGCCACCCCGATGACCTACCACGGCCACGATGAAGCGCTGCGCTGTCACCACTGCGGCTATGTGCAGCCCCCGCTCAAGGTCTGCCCCCAATGCGGCAGCCACCGCATCCGCTACTTCGGCGCGGGCACGCAGCAGGTCGAGGCCGAACTTAAGCGCCTCTTCCCCACGGTGAGCAGTCTGCGCTGGGACGCCGACACCGCCCAGACCATCGACGCGCACGAGGCAATCCTCGCCAGCTTCGCCCAACAGCAGGCGCAGGTCATGATCGGCACGCAGATGATCGCCAAAGGGCTGGATCTGCCGTTCGTGACGCTGGTCGGCGTGGTGAGCGCTGATCTAGGGCTGGCGCTGCCGGACTTTCGCGCGTCGGAGCGCGCCTTCCAACTGCTAACGCAGGTGGCAGGGCGAGCGGGGCGCGGCGTGCTGGGTGGGCAGGTGATCCTCCAGACGTATCAACCACAGCATGTCAGCATCCGCGCGGCCAGCCAACACGACTACGAGGCGTTCTACCAGCAAGAGATCAAGCACCGCCGCGAGTTGGGCTATCCACCGTTTCGGCGGGTGCTGCGCCTGCTGGTGCAGTCTACCAACCCACAGCAGGCGCAGCGCAGCGCGGAACAGCTCGCCCAGCGGCTGCACAACGTGATTCGCGCGGAGGATTGGCCAGACGCCAGCGTGATCGGCCCCGCGCCCGCCTTCTTCACCAAGATCGACAACTATTACCGCTGGCATGTGCTGCTGCGCGCGGCTGACCCGGCGGCTATCGTTCGCCAGCTTGGCCCCTTGCATGAGGTCTACGTTGATGTGGACGTGATCGACGTGCTGTGATACCCACCGTGCAGCAGCGCGCGGCTTTTTGCTACACTGGAACCATGGTGAACAGCCTGTGAGTGGCCTCATGAGGAGATTTCTTTGGTGTTTGGCGCTTGGCCTGCTGGCGTGGCCAAGCCTTGCGCAGGGCGACGTCTTGAGCAGCCTGCCGCCGTGCGACTTCGCGCCTTTGAACGACGGAACACAGATGCGCGTCGGGGCGGTGGTCTACGATTTCGAGACAGGCCGCGGCTGTGCGCAGCGCTTGGACGAGGCCTTTAACACGGCCAGCGTCCCGAAGCTGTTCGTAGCCGGGGCTTACTACGACTGGCTGATACAGGGGCTGATCCGCATCAACGCCCCCCTGACCTTCACCCGCGACTATTGGATGGCTGGCCCGAACGACTGCTTGCGTGAAGAGGACATCGGGCGTGCCTACCGCGGCAACGACTTGATCGAGGCGATGATCAATTGCAGTGACAACGCCGCCACGTGGATGCTGATGGACGCGGTGGGCTGGGGAACGGTCAATCAGTACATTCAGAGCTTTGGCATCGCGGGCATCGGCGAGGTTGTGCCCTACAGCGCGGTGGATCGGATGAAGCTGGGGATGATCGACGAGGCGTGGATGCGCGTCCCGTTGGGGCTGGCGTCCCGCTACTACCGCGCTGGGCTGACGGCGGGGCTGGAGCGTTACCTGACGAACGTGCCGACGGAGCGGCTCCCGCGGCGTGAGCAAATCCGCGCGAATATGGACTACTTCCTGCTCTACAACACCAATACCCTCACCCCGCGCGCGATGGCCACCTACTTCATGCGCCTGCGCGAGGCGCTCGTCAGCGAGCCTAACAGCCGCGAGGGGATGGTGGCTCGCCTGCTCTTCGACGTGATGACTTACACCCAGCGGCTGAACAGCGTCCAAGCATTGGACGGCACGGTGCTCGTCGGCGGCAAGAACGGCTTCGACTTCGGCCTTGTGGCCGAGGCCAACGTGATCTTCAACGCCCAGCGCATCCCAAGCGCAATCGTGATCGTCTTCACACAGCAGAGCAACCTCGAACACCCCGACGCGCAGCGCCCGTCGCCCTTCCGTGGGCCGCTCAACAGCTACGTGCGCGATCTGTCGCTGCGGGTGGCGGAGCTACTCGGCCAAGGCGCGGAACCGCCCCCGCTGGCGCTCGACCTGCGCCTGTCGCACGTGCTGGTGCAAACGCAAAGCACCATCGGAGACTGTTGGCAGCCTTATCGTCAGAGCGGCTTCTCGGAAGCGCAAGTCGACGGATTAGAGGCGTGTTTCCGTGGGTCTCTGCCGCAGCGGCGCTTTCAGAGTGGCACGAACGCCGCGGTAGGCGTGATCTTGCGCGGCCTTGCTGGGAACGACACGCGCGCGGTGTTCGTCTTCAACGCGCCCGATGGTCAGCGCTACAGCTACCAAGCTGACCGACGCTATCAAGACAAAACGGGCATCTACATCTATCATCCAGTGGAGCAAATCGGTCGCTGGGAGCTAGACCTCTACGTTGACTTCCAGCGGGTGGATCGTCAGAGTTTTTTCGTCGAATGACATAGGGGGGCCGCATGCGCCGTTGGGTTTTGATCGGGTTGAGCTTTGGGGGCAGCGCGTTTTTGCTGTGGTTAGTGCTGCGCGGCGTGCCATTGGCGGAGGTGGTCGACGGCATCCGCCAAGCAGATCCCTTCTGGCTGCTGGTCAACGTCGTGTTGGTGATGGGCACGCTGTGGACGCGCGGGGTGCGCTGGGCGGGGCTGCTGGACAACCGCGTGCCAGCGCGGGATGCGTTCTTTGTGATGAGCATCTCGATGATGCTCAATCAGCTTCCCTTGCGCGCTGGGGAAGTTGCCCGCAGCGCGATCACGCTGCGTTACAACGTGCCGTTTTTCACCAGCCTGACGAGCATCCTGATCGAGCGCATCCTTGACCTGCTGGCGGTGGTGATCGTCATCGGGCTGGCGCTGCCGTTTGCCCCGGGAGCCACCCCAGAGGCTGGTCAGGCTGCGTTCGGGCTGGGCGGGTTGGCGCTGGCCAGCTTCGTCGGGTTGTTGTTCTTCGCCCGCTGGCCGAACGTCCCGCATGGCATCCTCGACACGCTCACGCGGTGGGTTCCGCTGCTAGGGAGGCTGCCGCTGCGCCGCTTCCTCGATCACATCCTCGACGGGTTGCAGCCGCTCATGAATCCGCGCCGTCTCGCCCACGTCCTGATCTGGACGGTGATTGCATGGGCAGTGTCGATGGGGGCGCTCTACGCGCTCACGCGGGCGCTCGACATCCCCGCAGACAAGCAGTGGGTGACGACCCTGCTCGGGGTGAGCTTCACCGCGATTGGGCTGGCGCTGCCGCTGAGCGTGGCCTCGTTGGGGCCGTTTCAAGCGGCGCTGGCCTTCGTCGGGACGTTGATGCTGCTCGACCCGGTGCAGGCGGTGACGCTGGGGTTCTTGTTCAACGGGATGGCGGTGCTGGGCTACGTGCTGTGGGGGACGCTGGGGCTGTTCACGCTGGGCTTGTCACTCAGCGGGGTGTTTCAACAGCCCCAACAGCAGGCGGCTTAAGGCCGGGGTGGCGCAATTTTAGCAGGACGTCTCTAAAAGAATCGGCGAGCGCGCTCAACGGTTTGCACGTAGTGGCAATCAGCTTGACTAGCGCTGCTGATACAAGCCAGACTGATGCCCAGCGCTTTCTACGACTGTTGTACAACGCCGAGCCAGTCTTTGGTGATGATCTTGCTGGTGCGCTTGCGCTCAAGGGTGGGGATCCACACGCGGAAGGTTGTGCCCTTGCCCAGCTCGCTCTCGACCTGAATAGTCGCGTGGTGGGCGTCAGCGATCCAGCGCGCGATGCTCAGGCCGAGGCCGGCCCCGTCGTGCTCGCTGCGATGCACGCGCGAGTTGTCCGCTTGGAAGAAGCGGTCAAAGATGCGCTTTTGATCCTCAGGGCTGATGCCGATGCCTGTGTCGCGCACTTCGAGCATGGCCTTGCCGTCGCGCTCGACTAGCATCAGTGTGATCGTGCCGCCGTCAGGCGTGAACTTGATGGCGTTGTTGACCAAGTTGAGCAGAAGCTGCTTCAGGCGATCTGCGTTGCCGTTGATGCGCACCTCGTCGATGTCGTCCAGCCGAATCTTGAGGTCACGCCCCTTCGCCAGCAGCATCGACTGCTCGTACACTTCCAGCACGATCGGGTCGAGGTCAATCGGGGTGAGTTCGATCTTGAGTTCGCCGTTGTCGGCGCGCGCCAGCAGCAGCAGGTCGTTGGCCATGCGCGACATGCGTTCTGCCTCGCGGTAGACCGCGTTAAGCGATTCCTCGTCGTAGCCGTAGCGCATCATGATCTCGAGGTTGCCGAGGATCGACGTGAGCGGCGTGCGCAGCTCATGGCTCACATCCCCAACGAAGCGCTGCTGCACGCGGAACAAGCTCTCTAAGCGTTCGAGCGTTTGGTTGAACACGCTGGCCAGATGCCCCAACTCGTCCATCGGGTGCGCCACGGGCAGGCGCTTCTTGAGGTCGTCTGCGTTGACGATGCTCGCGGCGGTCTCTGTCATCTGCTCGATGGGCTTCAACAAGCGGCTGGCGATGAACATGCCGAGGCCAACGCTCACCAAGATCGAGATGCCCGCGCCCGCGCCAATCGTCAACGTGAGCGCGGTGTTCGTCGCGTCGATGTTAGTTGTCGACGTGCCCACTTGCACGACGCCCGCTAACTCACCGTCGATGAAGAACGGCTCCGAGGCGACACGCGCGCTGATGCCTTTGAAGGTGACATCGCGCACGTAAGGCTCATGCAGCGTGAGCGGCGTGACGTCTAACATGCCGTCTTCAATCGACATGCCGTCTGACTCGCGTAAGAGCTGAGGCGTGATGGGCTGGCCGTTCTCGTGGGTGCGCCAAACTTGGATCCAGACGTTGGGCTTGTCGAAGAGGTCGCTGTGGCTGGTGAGCACCTGCGGCTGTGGTGGGCCAAACTCACCGACTGGCACTAAAGCAACACTAGAAGCCACCGTTGTAGCAACTTCCCGAAGGGTTTGATCCAAGATCGTGATGATCGAAAGTTGATTGAAGCTGGTGACAGCCACGCTGAAGATGAGCAGGATCAACGTCAGCATTGCGCTGTACCACAGCGTCAGGCGTGTGCGAATGGTCATTGCGTTATTCTTCGCGTAGGACGTAGCCCACTCCGCGTACAGTGTGAATGAGCCGCGGTTCATCCCCTTGTTCTGTCTTTTGACGCAGGTAACGCACATACACTTCGATGATGTTGCTCTCACCGCCGAAGTCGTAGCCCCACACGCGGTCGAAGATCACATCGCGCGTCATGACTTGGCGCGGGTTGCGCATGAACAACTCGAGCAGTTCATATTCTTTGGCGGTCAGGTCAATGGCGCGTTCGCCGCGGTGTGCGCGGTGTGTGCCGGTGTCCAGCGTGAGATCCGCAAAGCGCAGCACTTCCGGGCGTGACTGCGGCGTTACGCGGCGCAGCAGCGAGCGCACACGGGCCATCAGCTCATCAATCGAGAAGGGCTTCACGAGGTAGTCGTCTGCGCCCGCGTCTAGCCCGATCACACGATCCTTAATGTCGTCTTTGGCCGTCAGCATCATGATCGGGACGTTGCCAGCGGCGCGCAGACGCTTGCAGACTTCCAGCCCGTCCAGCCCCGGCAGCATCCAGTCTAAGATGACCAAATCTGGCGGGTTATCGCGGGCGGCGTTTAATCCAGTCTGCCCATCACGCGCTACCGTGACGCGATACCCTTCATAGATCAAGCCGCGCTCCACAAATTGGGCGATCCGTGCCTCATCTTCTATGATTAGAATGCGCTCTTGGGACATAATTCCTCCCTGACGGTTGTTCATAAAACTTTTGGAATATCGTAGCAAAGGCAGATAAGTTTTTGCTTAACACTCATGCCAGACTGTTAAACAAGGCGGCGCTGTAACCACAATGAGACATAAGCTTCAAGAGTGCTCAAAACAACCTAAAGATTTCCAATTTTTAAGATGTCTTGTGGTCTTACGGTGTGCTATAGTTAGCGATAGCAAACCCAACGACGCTGTTGATTATTCAAAATCATCTGGTAGTGAATTATGCAGCGAAAAGTTCTGCTCATTTCTCGTTCAGAAAAAGTGACTGCAATCATCAAGAACGCGGTAGAAGAGCGTGGGCATCGTTTGGCAGTGGCTATGCGAGCACTCGATGGGTTGGACATCGCGCGTGAACACAAGCCAGACCTGATTATTGCCGATCTGAACCTCAGCGATATGCACGGGCGCGAGCTGGCAACCACCCTGCGCGCAGAGGACAGCTTTCAAGGCGTGCCGATTGTGACGATCCTCCCGCCTGATCAAATTCACGAGCGTGAC
This sequence comes from uncultured Anaerolineae bacterium, assembly GCA_937944445.1. GTDB lineage: Bacteria > Chloroflexota > Anaerolineae > Aggregatilineales > Phototrophicaceae > JANWYT01. Next base: position 17,315 of record CALDYP010000022.1, on the reverse strand, counting down.
TTGTGCATCGCGGCTGGGTTCACGGGCTTTCTCGATGAGCCGTTGATGCCGGAAGTGCTGCCCCTTCAAGTGGATTTTTTCCTCAGTGGCGGGGTACACGTGGCAGATGATGAAGAGCGCGTTGAACAAGCGCGCACGGAATACGTGCAGAACTTTCTCAAAGGGCTGGAGGCGCGCATCCGCGAGCTGGAGCGGCGCAACGATGAGCTTCAGCGCATCGACGACATGAAAGATACGTTCATTCAGCTCACCGCGCATGAGCTGCGCACGCCGCTTACCCTCGTCACGGGCTACAGTCGCTTGATTGAAGATTATCCACCGCTGCGCCGCCTGATGGAAAATGACCTCGGCATCGCGCCTCTGCTGCAAGGCCTGAGCGATTCGATCAGCCGCATGCAAAGCGTGATCGAGGATCTGCTGACTATCAGCCGCATCATGACGCGCAAGATCGAGTTAAACATGTCCCAAGTCAGTTTGGCCACCATCATCAAGCGCGTGCTGGCGAACTATCAAGAAGCCCTGCGCGAGCGACACTTGCAGGTGTTCTTCAACGCGGCTGAGTTCCCTGAAAACATGCGGGCGGATGAGGGGCTGCTTTATATGATGATCCTCAACTTGATGAGCAACGCCATCAAGTACACGCCAGATGGAGGCTCGATCACGTTCCGCTGTGAGGTCAAACAGAACGAGGTGCAGTTCTCGATCCGTGACACGGGCATCGGCATCGATCCAGAGTATCATGAACGCATCTTCGACCGCATGACGATCAGCCATGACATCAACGCACACACGACCAGCAAGACGACCTTTCGCGGCGGTGGGCTAGGGTTGGGGTTGGCCATCTGTCGCGGGATCGTGGAGGCGCATGGGGGGCGCATCTGGGTTGAAAGCGCCGGCTATGACGTGAACCGCCTGCCCGGCAGCGAGTTCTTCGTGCTCTTGCCGCTCGTTGCTGTGCCCTCCACTAAACCGATGAACTCGATTCGCCGCTTGCCCTCTCGCCCACAATCATGACCCCACGCCCTGACCTACGCCAATTCCTGAGCGTGTTCAGTGCGCCCGTGCTGTTGGGCCTAGCGCCGATCTTCGGCAAGCTAGCCCTGCAAGCGGGCGCGGACAGCTTCTCCACGGCGGCGCTGCGGACGATCGTGGCGGTGGTGGCGTTGTGGTTGGGGTATGCGCTCTTTGCGCGGCGGTTCCTCTACATCTACCCGGCGGGGTTGGTGGGGTGTTTGGTGATCGGCTTCATCAATGGGGTGGGGTCGCTCTTCTACTATGGCGGCCTCAACTACCTTGACGCCTCGTTGGTGCAGCTCCTCAACGGATCCTACTTGATCTTCACGCTCATCTTAGTGCGCTTTGGTGGCGACCGCGCCAGTTGGCGAACGCTCGCCCGGGTGCTGCTCATCGGCACAGCGCTGACGATCATCACCTCGTTCGGTGGGCAGCCGGTGAACTTCGTCGGCGTGGGGCTGATGCTGGCCAACGCGCTGATGTTCGCCGGGACGGTCGTCCTGAGCCAATATGTGCTGTATGAAATGCCGCCGCAAACCGCCGCGCTCTACGTGCTCACGACGATGGCAGGCGTCGTTACAGTCGTATGGCTAACTATCGGCGCGCCCCTCACCAACGAGATACTGGTGAGCGCAGGCCCGGCTATCTTTGCCCTCGGGGTGACGACGGCGCTCTCTCGGATTGCGATGTTCGCCAGCGTGAAGCTGATGGGCAGCATGCAGACTGCTGTGCTCAGCATCACTGAGATTGGCGTGACGCTGTTGCTGGCGGCGATCTTCTTGGGCGATACGCTCACCTCGACGCAGTGGCTGGGGGTGGCCCTTCTGTTCGGCAGCATCTTGCTCATTCGCAGCCGCGACGTTGCCCCCCAGTCGGCCAACCTCGGTAATCTGGTCGTCGCCAACCTCGCCAACGTGCAGTTTCAGAAGATCGCCTTTCACCGCGCGTTTGGCAAGTTAGAGGACGACAACGAAGAACAGACCATGTCACAACTCACCACGCAGGAACTGCAAGCGATTCGGCGCATGATGGGCGCACAGGTGGGCGGCGTTGACCCGTTCCCAATCGGCAAAACGCGCGAGCGTTAACTCACAGCGGGGGTGTTCCCTGCTATAATCAACGTCAGTCAACAATCAGCGAGGCACAACGTATGACTATCGCCCACGCCCCTACTCACATCCTGCCGCGCATGACCATCAACACTGACCTTGCCCGCCGCATTCTGACGGGCTTCATCCGCGACGAGATCGCCAAAAGCGGCCTGAAACGCTGCGTGATTGGCCTCTCTGGCGGGATCGACTCGGCGCTGTCGGCCTATCTGAGCGCGGAGGCGCTGGGGCCAGAGAACGTGCTGGTGGTGCGCATGCCCTACAAAACCAGCAGCGAAGCGTCGTTGACCGACGCGCAAGCCGTGATCGACGATCTGGGCCTGCCGAGCCTCACCGTGCCCATCAGCGGGATGGCGGACGCGCTCATCGACCAGTTCCCCGATATGAGCAACGTGCGCAAGGGCAACATCATGGCGCGGCTGCGCATGATCACACTCTACGATCAGAGCGTGGCGTGGGGCGGTCTCGTCATGGGAACAAGCAACAAGACTGAGTTTCTGCTGGGCTACAGCACGATCTACGGCGACAGCGGCGTTGCGCTGCACCCCATCGCCGACCTTTACAAGCAGCAGGTGCGCCAGCTCGCGCGCGCGATGGGCGTGCCGTCGGCCATCCTCGACAAGCCCCCCAGCGCTGACCTGTGGATCGGCCAGACTGACGAGGACGAACTGGGCTTCACCTATGAAGCCGCCGACCAAGTGCTGTACTTGCTGGTGGACGAGCGCTACACCGTGGCCGAGGCGGCTGAAGAGAGCGGCTTTGAGGTGGCGTTTGTCCATCGCATCTGGGAGCGCGTCAAGGCCAACCACTACAAGCGCACCATGCCCAACATCGCCAAGATCAGCCGCCGCACTATCGGCCATGACTTCCTCTACCTGCGCGACTACACGGGGCGGCATGGGGCGCTGTGATGACCCTGCTTGAGCTGACGCAAGAGCTGATCTTGCTGCGCAAGAAGCCCACCACGGAAGAGCGCTTCAAGTCCTACCCGCGGCTGCTTCAGCAGTTTAAAGAGGCGCTTGAGGCGTGCGATGATCCAACCGTTCTGCGCGAGGTTATTCGACTGGACAGCGGTTACTACCTGCTGGCCGGGTATCGGCAGCGCGTGCTAGAGAAGTGGCTGGCACATGAACGTACCCCCGAGGTGCTGCGCCTCTACGCGCGCCAGCTTCTGATGTTCGGCGATGTGGACGACGTCGGCGAGGCCAATACTGACGTGGACGCGCTCGTGGACGCGCTGGAGGCCGAAGCCGATGAGCTGGAAAAAAGTGAAAGTTAACGCATCAGCCCGATGAGCGCGGCGGCGGCGGCACGGGCGGCGGTGGCGCGTCAGACGGTTGATCGAGGTCGAAGAAGATCGGGATCGACGATTGAAAGCGCGGCGACGGGGAGCGCGGCGCTTCTGGCGGGGGCGGGGGCGCTTGTGTCGGGCGGGGCGCTTCTGGCGGCGGGGGCGGCGTGCTGGCAATTGGGCTTTCCGGCGGCGGGGGCGCGAGGTAGACAAACTTCTTGCGCAGGAAGGGCGTCAGCGACTGCTGCTGCACGGGCAGCGCCAGCAGCCGCGTCAGGTAGTCCGTGCCGCGCTGTGTCAAATCGCGCTGGATGGCTGGCTCCACGTCTAGCCCTTCTAAATCCTCCAACATAAAGTAGACGATCCCTTGCAGTTCTGGCACGCTGATCGGTTGGTTGGGGCGGCGCATGGCACAGTAGGGGACGACGTAGTTTGCGAACGCTTCTGTGACGGGCAGCGCCGCCGCCTCGAACACGATGACGGGGGGCTGTTCGGCGTCGGCGTAGTTGGCGTTGATCGCCCGCAGCGAGGGGAAGAGGGCATCGGTCAGCAGGCGGTAGAAGCTGCCGTAGATGGACACCAACTCGCTGACGAGGTCGTGCTGCTGCGCCTGATGTGTTTGCGGCACGTGCAGCGGGATCACCAGCACGCCGTTGATCGCTAGCTCCAACGCGAGCGCGGTCAGATCATCGCTGCGGTGAGCGACGTGCGGCGCGTGGCGCTGGGCAAGCGAGCGCAGCAGCGCGCTCAGGCGCGGGGATGCATGTACTGCAAGTGACATAGAAACATAAATGCTAAGAAACTGTGGGGGGATACTTTTCTAGCCATTTCTGATCGCTCGTAGACACAATCAGCACTAAGTCGATTAATGAAAGAATTAGGGGTATTCCTGTCCAACAAAACAGTAGATATAAGGTTCCCTCGCCAACCTTGCCTAAATAAAAATGATGAGCACCTAGTCCCCCTAGAAATAATGCAATTATTGCAGCAGTCGTCTTACTTCTGGAGGGCACAGCCGGCTGCTGGATGGTATAAATATGTGTGTGGATTTGACTAGGTGAAATCGAAGAGTGACTTTTTTGCACTTGACTCCATTCAAATGGATCATCCAACTCATCAATTTTTGTAAGCCACTTTTGTGCTGTAGGATGTTGAGGAATAAGCTTCAATAACTCTCTTGCCTGATCATAACGCTGTGCCTTAATGAGTTCTTTAGATCGGTTAAGAATTGCGATGACATGGTCACTTTCGGAGGTGTTTTGTTGAAATACAATCTGCCCAGACTTCTCCATATGAGCTTCAAGTTTTTGTAGTAAGGATTTAGCGACAGGATCATCTCGAAGAGTATAAAGCAAGCTGCGAGCTTCTTCATAATGCTTGGTCTGTATTAGTTCTTTAACTTTGACTAACTTCGAATTCATCTATAAGTTCCTTTGATAACTAAGAATACAACTCCAATGTTAACACATAAAATCTGTTTTTGCAAAACCAATTTTATGTTAAGAAATACTTATTGTTATTTATAAAACCGCCCCGCGTCGACTGCGCCGGCGTGCGCGCCGTGCAGCAGCTTGGCCAGCGCGCGCTTGGTCGTCATCGCCCCCATCGAAAGGCCGTGCCCGGTGAAGCCCACCGCGAACCCGACGCGATCCATCGCGGGCAGCGTGCCCACCATCGGCAGGCCGTCCACGCTGAAGCCCATGATGCCGGCCCAGCGGCGTGCCACGGGCGCGGTCACATCGGGGAAGCGGCGCGCGAGGTACTCGTCTAGCTTGGCTTGCACCCGCGGGTTGAGCCGATCTTCCGTTGTGTCGTGTTCCTGCTCGCGGTAGTGATGCCGCGCGCCGCCCAGCAAGAAGCGCCCATCAAACGTCATGCGATAGTACATGTAGCCGTAGTCGCTGTAGCCGCAGGCCTCGATGACCGAAGCAGGCAGCGGCTCCGTCACCAGCACTTGGGCGCGCGTCGGGGTGACCTTGTCGCCGAAATAGGGGTGCAACAGCGGGCTGTAGGCGTTGGTGCACAGCAGCACGTAGCGCGCCTTGAACGTGTGCTTGCGCGTGAGGACGGTCACGCGGTCGCCGTCTTGCTGCACCGAATATACCTCGTTGCCGCCGATGAGTTCCGCGCCGCTTTGAGCTAGCATCGCCTCGCACAGTTGAACGGGGTTCACCGCGCCGTCATTGGGCTGTTCGACGGCGGCGCAGTAGCCCCGCCCGAGTGGATCGCGCTCATGCCAGATGGCCGGCAGCCCCATCTTGTGGAGCTGCTGCGCGGCGCGGTACAGTTCCTCGGCTTCGGCCTCGCTCTCGGCCAGCAGCAGCGAGCCGCGCCGATCCGCCTGCACACTGCCACCGGCGGCGTCCACCACCTGCCACCAGAACGCGATCGTGTCGGCGCTCAGATGCCACAGATCCCGTGTCTGCTCTTCACCGTACTTCTCGACAGCGCGATGGGCGAAGGTGTCGAGGCCGGTGATCATGAAGCCGGCGTTGCGCCCGCTTGCGCCCTGTGCTACGTCGGCTTGGTCGGTGATGACGACGGTCAGCCCTTCCGCGCGGGCGTGAAGCGCAGCGCTCGTCCCGGCCAACCCCGCGCCCACGATCAGCAGGTCAACGTCACGCGACGAAGGATGGTTCGACTGCCAGATGGAAACGGTCATGAAGTCCTCTCAGGATGAATGTTTTCCCACAAAGCGATACCCTACGCCGCGGCTGGTGAGGATGTACTCTGGCTGGTCGGGGTTGCGCTCGATCTTCTGCCGCAGATAGTGGATGTACAGTTTCAGGCTGTCAATGGCTTGTTCGCCCTCTTCCCCCCACGCTTGGCTGACGAGGTCGGCACGGCTGACGACGCGGCCGGCGTTGCGCACCAGCGCGGCCAGCAAGTTGAACTCTTTGGGGGTCAAATGGCGCATCTCGTTGTCGACGATCACTTCACGGTTGAGGAAGTTGATGCGAAAACAGCCGTCGTTGAAGCTGAGCTGTTCTGCCACATCTTGACGAGGGGCGCGCCGCAGGTGCGCTTTGATGCGGGTGATGAGTTCATCGTTGTCAAACGGTTTTGTGATGTAATCGTCGCTGCCCATCTCCAACCCGCGCACGATGTCTTTTACGTCTGTGCGCGCTGTCAGAAACACAATCGGCACGTCGCTCATCTCACGCATGCGGCGCAGCACGTCCCATCCGTCCATGTCGGGCATCATGATGTCCAACAGCACAAGATCGGGTTGGTGTCGGTAAGCTTTGCGCAACCCGTCATCTGCCCGATAGGCTTTGACAACGTCAAACCCATTTTTCTCCAGCAAGATGGTCGTAAGTTGGACAGTAGGCTCCTCATCATCGATGATCAGGATTTGAGCAGACATGGTGGTTCTCTGTGCTTCCTTTCAAAATAATTGTAGCAGGCTAACATTTTTACAACTTTAACACAACATTTTTAGAGTGACCCTTAAGGTCTGCGCCTGTATTGTTAGATAAGTGTTTCTTTACTTATAACTTACATAGTATATTCGACGCAAAACAAATGTGTGAATTCTTTTTAAATTATTTAAACAGTAATTAACGTTAAATTTTATTCATCGTGGTAAAATAATATTAATCTAAATATAAATATGCATTTATTGGAGGCATCTCATGTCCACGCCAAAACCCAATGCAGAGCTGAAGGCTTCAGCCGTTGGCCTCTCGCGGTGATCGGTCAAGATTTAGATCCTCCCGAAGCGCGGTTGGTTGGATGCATCTCGACGAGAATCGGCTACAATCAATCACAGCGCGAAGGAGCAGCTTTGTATGAAAGACACCCGCGCTCGCATTGAGCGCATCGACTTGTTGAATGAGCGTTTCATCTCGTTGGAGCTGGCGCTCGAAGACCCCAGCTTGAAGATGATTAAGCCCGGCCAGTCGCTGCTGGCGCGCCTCGGCGACCGCAGCGAGGAGTTCCCGTCGTGGGCGCTCTACACGCGCGAACAGTGGTGGCCGGTCGGCGTGACAGACCGCGACGTGCTGCGCGTAGAGCTGCCGCGCCGCAATGTCTATGAGGTGGGGCAGGTGGTGCAGCTGTTGGGGCCGGTGGGGCAGCCGTTCCGCTTTCGACCGCGGCTGCATCGCGTCGTCTTGATCGCCTACAACACCGCGCCAACGCCGCTGTCTGTGATGACGCCGCTGCTCGTCAGCAACAAGGTGAACGTGACGCTGCTGCTGATGGGCGAGGCGCGCAGCTACAACACGCGCCACCTGCCGCCAGAAGTGGAGATCATCAAGGCCAATGACCGCCTTGAATGGCCGGACATGGTGCGCACGATGCCGGAGGCCGACCAAGTGTTTGCCATCGTCGGGCGCGATGATGAGCTAGGCCGCTTCAAGGAACTGTATCAGCTCATGCTCGCCCATCGGTCAGAAATCCCAGAGAACTACGCCTTTGGGGTGTTTCAATCGACGCTGCTGTGCGGGGTGGGGAGCTGTGACGCTTGCACCCTACACACCCGCAGCGGCATTAAGCGCATTTGCACCGACGGGCCGATGTTTGATCTAACCGCTGTGCGCCTCGGCCCACAGCTTCACTCGTGAGGTTCTGCTGATGATTGATGTCACGCGCCCGGGCAAACACGTCCTGACCTTGCGCTCGCCGGTGATGTTGGCGGCGGGGGTGGCCGGTTTCGGCAATCACTACCATGACCTGCTCAAGCTCAACAAGTTTGGCGCGCTGGTCACGAACCCTGTCACGCTGCATGAGTGGTCACCCACGCGCGGCACGCGCGTCGTCCCATTGGAGAGCGGCGTGCTGGTGCACACCGGCTTCCCCAATGGCGGGGCGGCAGCAGTCATCAAAGAGTTTCGCACGATTTGGCAAAATGCGCCGCTGCCGATTGTGCTGCACGTGATCGCCACCAAACCTGACCACATGCGCGCGCTGGGCGAGATGATCGACGCGGAAGACGGCCTGAGCGCCGTGGAGTTAGGGCTGCGGGACGACATCAGCGCGGAGACGGCTAGTGACTTTGTGAGCGCGCTAGAGCGCAGCACGGACAAGCCAGTGCTGGTGCGCTTGCCCCTGTTCGACGCTTATGAGATTGCGCAAGCGTGCGCGGACAGCGGCGCGGGGGCGCTGGTGGTGGCCGGGCCGCCGCGCGGCACGGCGCGCGACCCACACAGCGGGCGCTTGGTCAGCGGGCGCGTCTACAGCCCGCTCATTCACCCGATGGCGCTGCGCATGGTGGGGGTGCTGCGCCGCCGCGTTGACCTTGAAGTGCCCATCATCGGCGCGGGGGGCATCCACAGCTTGCAGCAGGCGCGGGACTTCATCGACGCGGGCGCAGCAGCTGTGCAGGTGGACAGCCTAACGTGGATTCAACCGAGCATGGCCGAGCGCATCGCCCGCGACCTATCGGGCAATCTGACGACGCGCATGATCGACGCGCTGCCTGATGAGTGGCATCCCGACATGGGCGACACCGAGTTCCGCACTTTGTTCAGCGACGATGAGCCAGCACAGGGGATGCGCTAACCGGCGGGCGTCGCAGGCGTGGGCAGGCCGCCCGTTGGAATGGCAGTCGGCGGCGTAATCGGCGTTGGGGTCAGGGTGGCTGTCGGGACGATGACCGGCTCTGGCGTGGCCGTCGGGACGATCTCCACGCGCAGATCGCCAATGCGGAAGGTGTCCGCACAGCGCATGTCCGCAGCGTTCCCCCACACAGAGAGATTGCCCGGCAGCCCGACGCGCAGCCAATTCCCACTCTGATCGCGGGCGACGACCGTGAGCGGTGTGTTCTCGTTGACTGTCGATACCTGCTGGCGATCAACCCCCGGGCCATCGTGCAAAACGGTCAGGGCTGTGGTGGTGCAGGTCGCGTCGATCACGTCAACGCGGATCGTCTGCGAGATGGTGTTGCCGCGCTCGTCGCGCGCCGTCAGGGCAAGGTTGAGCGGCTCGGTGGCATAGCCTGTCAAGCTGTTGAGCTGCCCCTGCGCGGCCAATTCATCAGGGATGGGCGCGTTGGTGAAGCCCTCAAGGCCGCTGATGCGGACGGTCTGCGCCCCCTGCACGTCCCATAAGAGCGTCAGCCCCGAGATGACATGCCGCACGAGCACGCTCGGCTCGCTCGTGAAGCTCACGATCCGCAGCGGCACGGTAATGTCCACCACGAGCTGGCGCATGACGCTGCGTTCGCCGTTGAGCGCCACGACCGCCACAGTGATGTCTTCGGTGTAGTCGGCCGTAGAGAGCGTCACGCTGCGCTGACTGCCCGGAATTTCGGTCACCAGCACCTGATTGATGCTGATGCGGTACAGCTCAGCGTTGGTGGCGTCCCACGAGAGGATGAACTCCTCACCCGGGGCGAGGTCGGTGCGGTTGACCCGTAAATTGTCGAGGGTAGGCGCTGCGCTGCCCTGCAGGACGCCCCACACGAGGGCCAGCAGCGCCACGACAATCGCCAGCCCGGCCAGCGTGGTAGCGGCCATCAAGGGGGTGAGCTTGGGCAGGATGAGGGCTTGCGCCTCTTGTGCAGCGAGAAAGCGGCTGGCGTTCTGCGCTTGAGCGAGGATGACAAAGCTGCTGGTGCGCGGCTGGCCGAGCCACGGGCGCTGCGTCGGGACGACTTCTACTTTGACTTGCGACCGCGACCCCGGCGCGAGCGTCACGCGCGGCATGCTGAAGCGCGTTTGCACGGCGCTATCCTTGCTGCGCCCGGAGAGCGCAATGGTCAACTCTTCGCTGCCGAGGTTCTGCAATGTGAGCAGCAGGGGCGTGTCTGGCTGGACGTTCTGCGTGGAAAGCTGCATGCCGAAGCCGCCGAAGCCGTGCAGCCGCACAGGGAGCGTCGCTCGCAGGGTGCTCTCTACGCGGTCTTTGGGGGTAATCTCAATCGTGATCGTGTAATCCTGTGGGCGCACATCAGGGCGGCGGGGCGGCTTGATGTTGATGAGGATGTAGGTGGTGTCTTGGGCGGCCAGCTCTAGCTCGGGCCGGTTCACACGGATCCACTCGGACGGCATGCCGCTGATCTTGATCGAGAAGCGGCGGGGGTGGTTGAGGTGGTTGGTGATGGCCAGCTCCGCCGACGCGCTGGACGCCGGCCACACGTCCACTTGGTTCACGTCGATCTGGACGGCGAACTCGGTGTTGGCGCTGCTGCGCTGGGTGTCGAAGTCCGCGGACTTCATCGGCACGGTGACGTTTTCATCCATCGGATGGTACACGACGCGCAGGATACCGACTTGCAGTTCTTCCACCCCTTCAAGCATGTGCGCCTCGTAGCTCTTGAGCGGCTTGCCGTCGATGATGACGCCGTTTTCGCTCTCAAGGTCGTTCAGGTAGGTGCTGCTGCTGGTGTGGGTGATGCTGAAGTGATGGCGCGAGATCGTCTCAGTGTCCAGCACGATTGTATTGCTCGGGTCGCGGCCTACCGTCACCGTAGAAGCCTCTAACAAGTAGCTCTCGATTTTGCCGTCTGGCCAGTAGATGTCCAGTCGTGCGTAAGCCATGTGCCGACTCCTCGTGAAAGTACGCTTGCGCTCATTGTAGCGATTTCAGCCGCTTCGGCCAACAGGCGCTGTCCCTCCGCCGTGCGGCTCTCCTCAGCCAACCACAATGCAAGCGTATTGTAAGCGTCAAGTTCTGATGTAAGCGTTTAATGCTACAATAAAATCGTGTAGGAGTGTCAATTCAGGGAAGTTGCAACGTGGTTACTCTGCGGTTTCGTATCCTGTGGTTTTTTCTATTGATCGGGTTATTCACTGGGTTCAGCCCATTGGCCTATGCTCAACCGCCTTACACCCCGCCCCCACCCGAGCCGTGGGATGGTGTCTCGCGCTATACAGTGCTGGTGATGGGCGCTGATCGCCGCCCAAGCGAGTTGAACCTGTTCACATCGCGGACGGACGTGCTGATCTTGGTCAGCTATGACCCTGCTACGGGCGGCATTGGCCTGTTTCACATCCCGCGTGACCTGCACCTGCCGCTGCCTGACAGCGGCGTGTTCGCCCGCGTCAACACGCTGATGCAGGCAGGTGAGCAGCGCGCCGCAGGCTACGGCCCGTATTACGTGATGGACACGATCAGCCGCAACCTCGGCATTCAGATCGATGCCTTCTTGTTGTTCGACTTTACTGCGTTCATCGCAGTGATCGACGCGATGGGCGGGATTGCGATGGACATCCCCTACAGCATCAGCGATCCAACCTACCCAGACATGAACTTCGGCTATGATCCGTTTTTCATTCGGCAAGGTTGGCAAGTACTGGATGGCCGCACTGCGCTGAAGTACGCGCGCACGCGCCACGGAGACAACGACTATGTGCGCGGTCAGCGGCAGATGGCGGTCATGCAGGCTGTGTTTGAGCGCCTGCGCGAGCCGAACGTGCTGCAAAACATGCTGCTGCAAGCGCCGACTTTGGTGAATCGACTGCGTGGCAACGTCGTCACAAACGTGCCGTTCGAGCAGCTCACGTTTTTGGGGCTGGTGGCGTTAGACATGGGGACGGGCATCCGCACGGGGGGCTTCAACGAGAGCAACACGCGCGTGATGAACCTCGGCAGCGGGCGTGTGCGCGTGCCGCGCGTTGAGTTGATCCCGAACGCGCTGTCAGAAGCCTTCGGCGAAATCTACTGGAACTAGCGCAAGGGCAGCGTTGGGTCTTCGTCCTCAAAGTCCATGCGCAGCAGGCCAGTGCTGCGCTGGGCCGTGCCGACGGGCTGCGCCACGATGACGACCACGCTGATGTTGTCGCGCCCACCGCGCTGATTGGCTAAGTCGATTAGGTTCGCGGCGATGCGCTCCGGGTCGTCGTCGGCCAGCGCTGCCGTGCGGATCTCTTCAGGGGTGACGTGCAGCGTGAGGCCGTCGGTGCACAGCAAGATGCGATCCCCCGGGTTGAGCAGCACCCCGCTGATGAGGTCGATGTCCAAGTCAGGCGACTGCCCCAACGCGCGGTAGAGGACGTTTCTCATTGCGTGGTGTTCGGCCTCAGCGGGGGTGATGTGGCCGGCGTCGAGCAGGGCTTGCACGAAGCTGTGATCGCGGGTGATCTGCGTCAGGCTTTGGTCGTAGCCGTCGACGAGGTAGGCGCGGCTATCGCCCACGTGCGCCAAAACGACGCCGCGCCCGCGCGCCAGCGCCAGCGTGAGTGTCGTGCCCATCCCTTGCAGTTCGGGCATTTCGCGCGCTTCGTCTAGGATGTGCTCATTGGCGGAGCGCACCGCGTCCACGATCATGTCTATCACCATGTCGTCTGGCAGCGGTTCGAGGTCGCGCGGGTCAGAGAAAGGATGTGCTAGCAGCCGTTCTTGAATAGTGTTGATGGCGATACGGCTCGCGCGTTCGCCCGCCACAGCGCCACCCATCCCGTCAGCGATGATAGCCAGCACGGCGGGATCTTGACCTAATACGCTCACACTGTCTTCGTTGTTGGATCGCTGCATCCCCTTGTCAGATTTTGCGCCGCTTAGCAAGCGTATCACACTTCCCGAACCGGGCATCTAGGGGACTCCTCATCACATGTCTACCACCCTATTCTATTTAACTTAAAGCAACATGCAAGCAGTCCCCAACTTATTGAGGGTGTCTGAAGATAAACAATCGCGCCGAGCGTTGAAGCACTCGGATAAGGCGCGCCTCCTGAAGGGGGCTGGATGAGGCCTCTGTTCGAATTTAGACACTCGCCAGCTGGCGAAGCAACTCTCTCCAATTTTAAAAACCGAGTTACAATTAACATCGTTGGATTGTGATGAGGAACCGAGCAAATGGCTTTTCTGACTGAGACAGAGCGTCGCGCCCTGCGTGCCATCGCACAGACCTTGACCGCGCCTGCCAACGGTGATCTGCCGCAGCCGCTGGCAGCATTTGACCCCGTGAGCACGACCGCGCTGCTCGACGAACTGGAGCAAGGCCTTGAGTTTGCTACCGACGAGGCGGCCAAGCGCGAGCTGAAGCTGCTGCTGAACGCTTTTGAACAAGGGTGGTTCCAGCGCTTGTTTGGCGCGGCGGGGCGGCCCTTCTCACAGATGAGCCAAGCCGAACGCGAGGCGGTGCTGCGCTCGTGGGGGTTCAGCGGGTTGGCGCTGCGGCGCAAGGTCTTTCAGGCCTTCAAGCGGCTGACGCTGTTCATCGCCTATGGCAACCCGCCGCAGGGGGCGCACCCCGTCTGGTCGGTGATTCACTACCCGGGCGCGCTCAACCACGCGGGCGGGTCGGCGCGCCCCACGTTGAAGACGACAGACATCACCGGCGAGACCACGCTCACGGCGGATGTGCTGGTGATCGGCAGTGGGGCCGGCGGGGGCGTGGCGGCAGCGGAGTTAGCCGCGGCGGGTTTTGACGTGCTGATCGTCGAAAAGGGTGACTACTACCCCGATGCGGAGCTGACCGGCGATGAGGTCAAGTCGACGCAGACTTTGTTCGACAAGCGCGGGGCGCTGGCTACCAAAGATACGACGATGATGATCTTGGCCGGGTCAACGTTGGGCGGCGGCACAACGGTTAACTGGTCAGGGTCGCTGCGCACGCCGGAGAACGTCCTGCAAGAGTGGGCGCGCGATTACGGCTTTGAGGGCGCGGTGACGCCTGAGTATCAGGCCAGCATGGACGCGGTGAGCCGGCGCGTCAACGTCAACACGGATGAGTGCGCGCTCAACCCCAACACGGCGCTGCTCGTCAAAGGCGCAGAGGCGTTGAGCTACCCGGTGGAGGTCATCCCACGCAACGTGAAAGGCTGCGAAGACTGCGGCTACTGCGGCTATGGCTGTTCGTTCGGCGCGAAGCAGGGCACGCTGCGGACGTTCCTGCCGGACGCCGTCGCCCACGGGGCGCGGATCGTCGTCCGCGCGGAGGTGCGGCACATCACCCACGAACACGGCATGGCCACTGGCGCTGTGCTGGACGTGACCGATCGGCAGGGCAGCACCCACCGCGTCACGGTGAAAGCGAAGGCCGTCGTGATGGCCGCCGGGACGATCAACACGCCGGCCATCCTGCGGCGCAGCGGCCTCACCCACCACAACATCGGCGCGCACGTTCACCTGCACCCGACGACGGTCATCTTCAGCATCTTCGATGAACCGGTGCGCACATGGCAGGGCGCATCGCTGACGCGCGTCGTGAAGTCGTTTAACAATCAGGACGGCAAGGGCTACGGCGTCGTGATCGAAACTGCGCCAGCCCACCCCGGACTCACCGCCGCGGTCATGCCGTGGCGCAGCGCCGCCGACCACAAGCGGCTCGTCGCGCAGATGGAGCACGTCGGCAACTTGATCATCATCAACCGGGACTTCCACGGGGGGCGCGTGTCGATCGATCGGCACGGCCAGCCAGTTGTGGAGTATCAGCTGCACCCTTATGATCGCGCGCATTTGCAAAAGGGCGTGCTGGAGGCGATCAAGATCCACCACGCGGCGGGCGCGCGTCAGATCTTCAGCCCGCACAACGACGCGACGTCCTACCAAGCCGGCAATGGCCGCTTGGAGGACTTCTTGCAGCGCGTGGAAGCCAAAGGCCTCAAGCCGAACGACTTCGCGCTGCTCTGCGCCCATCAGATGAGTTCATGCCGCATCGCCGCCAGCCCGCAGCTCGGGGCAACACGGCCTGACGGCCAACTGTGGGAGCTAAAGAACTGCTTTGTGGTGGACGGCAGCGCCCTGCCCACCGCCACCGGCGTGAACCCGATGCTGAGCATCCTCACCCTTGCCCATTACCTGAGTCAAGGTGTGAAGGAGATGATATGAGAATCAGAAGGAGAGTGGGATATGTCCACGTTGTCGGTATTTTTTGAAGTTCCAGCAGTCATCGATTATGGCCTTCGAACGGGCATCTTAGAACGTGTGGGCGGGGTGGTACGGGATGCGAGCACGAAGCAGGTGGTAACGTGGCTGCGCGACTCAGGAATCGTTGAAGAAACATTAGGCACGTTGCAAGGCGGAGCCAGCAGCCTTAAAAACCCGATCAACGCGGTTTTGAGCGTCTCACAGACCATCACGGCGATGGACAGCCCTCTGAAGCGAACAGCGGCTAACGCTGTCGGGCAGCAGGTCACGCAAGGTATTCAACAGGTGAGTTCACTCCCGTTACAAATGTTGACGGGGAACGGCGTCAGTCTCGCTTTTACCGCGATGACGCTTCTATATATCCTCAGGCGCATCGACAAAGTCTCAAAGCAGATTGACGACCTCATCACGCAGGTGAACGCGCAGTTCGAGCGGGATCGGCGTATCGCGTTCCGCGCGGCGCTTATTTCGGCAAAGGATGTGCTGGAGGCTGAACGGCCAGAGACGCGCCAAAACGCCCTGCCTGAGGCCGTCAACGGGTTGACGCGCGCCAAGATGAACTTCATGGAGGATTTTGAGGCGGCTATCAAACGCGCGCAGGCCGATGATCGCTATGTTGAGCTGGCGCAGTACTTTTTGCTGCAAGCGTGCTATGCGGCCTCAGCCGTCGCCCAGTGTTACGCCCGAGAGAACGAAACGCGACTAGCGGCTGAACGGCTGAATGAACAACTTAAAGAGCTGCGCCCTGCGGTCAAGAGTTTGATTGAAGCGTGGATGACGAGCACGCCGGGCTTTTACCTGCATCCGTGGCTGGATCGAGACACGATGGAACGCGCAATCTCGCTGCGAGCTTGGCTGCGTGGAGAGCGCATCAACACCCGTGAGAACAAAGCCCATGTGATCACCGAGATTGTCGATGAGCTGCGCCGCGACCTGTGGAACAACCGGGCCAAGTTCGAGTCGCGGCATCCAATAACCAAATTCGTGAGCGAACGGCGCGGTGCTGGCACGACTCAAGACACCCTCGTTCAGCGGTATCAGCGCGGCCTAGAACAGAGCATCCAACTCGTTGAAACCATTGAGCGCCTTGATGGCTACGAGCAAGAACTTCGCTCGATTCGCCTCAGCATATCCGAGTGGTCAAACCAAGTGGATAAGTCGCAGCTAGAACGCTACGGCGGCGCGCTGATCGTTGATAATGAGGCGCTTCAGAAGGTGGAGCAGCGTCTCGCTCGTCGACCGGTGCGTTGACCTGCGACTTCCCTGCGACTTCAATGAGCTGAATCCTCGGCTTGGCTTTTCAACGCCAGCCAGCTGCGGGGTGAGGCGCAACGTCTGAGTACCTTTTCTGGACGGGTGGGCTTACAATCTAGGCAGGTTTACCACCCGTCTGGAGTGACTCATGGTTGGAATGATGGTCGTCGTGCCTACCTACAACGAACGCGAGAACTTGCCAAACTTTGTGGCGGCGCTGTTCGATCTGGGCATCGACGATTTGGAGATCCTTGTAGTGGACGACAACTCGCCAGATGGCACAGGCGCGTTGGCCGAGGCGCTGCGAGCGCAGTACAACGCGCGGCTGCACGTGCTGCACCGCCCCAAAAAAGAAGGGCTGGGGCCGGCTTACCTAGCGGGGTTTCGCCACGCGCTGGCGCTGGGGGCGCAGACCATCGTCCAGATGGACGCCGACTTCAGCCATCAGCCCCACTACCTGCACACGATGCGGACGATGATTGCTGATTATGACCTTGTGCTGGGGTCGCGCTTCATGAAAGGGGGCGGCGTTGACGAGAGTTGGAGCCTCTACCGTAAAGCGCTGTCGCTGTGGGCGAACCGTGTGTACACCCCATTGATCCTGCGGCTGCCCGTGGCGGACGCCACCGGTGGCTTCAAGATCTGGCGGCGCGAGACGCTCATCGGCCTGAACCTCGACCGCATTCGCTCGAACGGCTACGTCTTTCAAGTCGAGATGACCTACGTCGCGCATCGGTTGGGCTATCGCATCGGCGAATTCCCGATCTACTTTCCTGATCGCAAGGCCGGCAGCAGCAAGATGAGCAGCAAGGTCGCGCTGGAGGCGGCGCTGCGCGTCTGGCAGATTTTGGCGCGCCACGCGCACCTTTCCCCTAAGGATCGGGTGGAGG
>CALDYP010000021.1 GCA_937944445.1 uncultured Anaerolineae bacterium | reverse complement strand
GGACAGGGCAGGCCCTGTCCCTACGAGGCCGCGTGCGTAGGGACGCGACCTGTCGCGTCAGTTGGGAGGTAGAAACAAACGGACAGGGCAGGCCCCACGGACAGGGCAGGCCCTGTCCCTACGA
Organism: uncultured Anaerolineae bacterium; assembly: GCA_937944445.1. Taxonomy (GTDB): domain Bacteria; phylum Chloroflexota; class Anaerolineae; order Aggregatilineales; family Phototrophicaceae; genus JANWYT01. The sequence continues at coordinate 5,097 of CALDYP010000021.1, read as the reverse complement.
TGTGGGTGATGTAGGGGCGCGACCTACTCCGTCTTGAGGGCGGTCACGGTGTTCATGCGCGCTGCGCGCAGCGCCGGGTACAGCCCCGCCAGCAGCCCGACGCCCGTCGCCAGCGCCAGCCCGAAGGCGATCAGCTCTGGCTCGATGATGACCAAGCCGCCCTGCAAGTTGTTCAGATCCACCGGCAGGAACATGCCCGGCCCCGGGCCAGAGCCAGTGCTGGCAGCCGTTGAAACCGCTTCGTTGATGACCCGCTGAAGCAGCAGCGACACCCCCACCCCCGACAAGCCGCCCAAGAAGCCCACAAGGCCCGCCTCCACCAAGAAGATCGTGAGGATGTTGCTGTCCGTCGCGCCGACCGCCTTCATCAGGCCGATCTCACGGGTGCGCTCGAGGATGGCCATCGTCATCGTGTTGGCCACGCCGAAGGCCGCCACGAGCAGCGCCACCGCCCCCACCCCGCCGAGCATCAGGCGCATGGTGGAGAAGAAGCCGTTGATGGCGTTCAGATAGTCGCCGATGCCGCCCACGCTGTAGCCCATCTCGCGCAGCGCGTCCGACACGGCGAGGGTCACCTCGCGATCGCGCGCGCGCACGAGCACCGTGTCATAGGTGAACGTCTTGGGGTCGGGGCGCTCGCCGCTGGCCCACTCGTTGTAGGCGATGACGTCTTGAATCGGCATGAGCATCATGTAATCGAACTGCGAGTTAGGGGCGAGCATCCCAGCCACTCGCAGGTTCACGCTGCGCGGCGTGCCGCTGCTGCTGTAGAGCGACATCTGGGGGCGCTCGTTGAACAAGTCAACCGGCATCGGCTGCCACTCGGTGCTGCTGGGGTCGAAGAAGTTCACCCCGACTTGGCTGCCGATGATCACCTGACCGCGTTCCAGCGTGGCCGCGCCCTGTTGGACGCTGAGGCCGAGGTAAGGCAGCAGCCGCGGATCGATGCCGACGATCTGCGCGAAGCCCACCAACTTGCCCACCTTGATCTCGCCGCCTGCGCGCAAGTTCACCTGTGGGATGACGAGCGCCACCCCCGGAATGCGCGCGAACTGCCGAACGGCTTCGATCGTCAGCTTGGGCATGTTCGCATCCGCGCGCGGCGACCAGTTCGGGTACACTTGAATGTCCGTCAGGGCTTGGTTGGAGCCGATCTGCGCCTCCGCGCTGCGCTGAAGCCCGACCGTGAGCGCCACGAGCAGGATGACGGCCGTCGTGCCGATCAGCACGCCGCCCGCGGTCATCAGCAGGCGGGCGCGGGCGCGCATCAGGTTGTGAACGGCGAGGGTTGCAAGCTGCGAAAACATCTCATCACTCTCCGAGGCCGAGGAAGCCGAGCAGCAGCTTCGTCAGCAGGTTGTCAGGTGGGGGGGGCGGTGGGGGCGGCGGCTCAAACGGCGGCGGTTCCTCTGGGAACGGGGGTGGCTCGGGCGGGGCGGTGGCCGCGCTGCGGTAGGTCAGCGGGAAGACCTGCGGGCGGTTGAGGTCGTCGATATAGTGCACGTTGAAGGTCACGCTGAACTCGCCCTCGGCGTTGGGGACGATCACGGCGTTGACGCTGGCCTGTTCGTCGGTCTTGAGCTGGCCGACGGGCGTGCTCGCGCCTTCCACCACGTCGATCCCTTCGCCGACAACGGCGATGCGGTCAACCATCAGGGCTTTGGCGGCGCGGTTGGTGAAGGTCACGGCCAGCGGCACGGGGCTGCCGACCTCGGCCTGTTCGGGCAGGGGGCTGTCGAAGCTCACTTGCAGCTTGGGCAACCCGACGACGACGACGGTCGCGCTGAACGACTCGGTGGCGGTGCTGCCGTCCTCGCGCACGTAGCGCAGCGTGATCGGCAGCAGGTAGACGCCGCTCTCGAGCGCGGCGCTGGCGATGAAGTCCTGCGAGAGGCGCACCCAACTGTCCTCGCTGATGCGCTCGATGAACTGGGCCGCGCCCGTGCCGACAGGGGCGAACTGAGTCGACGAGCGGACGGTGGTCGTCGTGCCGCCGTCGCCGCTTGTGCCGCCGCCTGATGGGTCTGAGCCGCCGCCCGTGCCGCCAGTCGATTCGACTGAGCCAAACGCCACCAGCAGGCTCTCCGCGGGGGCGTTGCCCACGTTGTGCAGGCGGAAGCTGAGGTTGAACTGGTCGCCGGGTTTGACCTCATCGGTGCTGACGACGACCTCTTCCAGCAGGAAGATCGGGCGCGGGCGCACCACTGCGGCCACGTTCACCGCCAGCGACGTCGGCTGTTCGACCACCGAGCCGTTGACGACATGGGTGAGCACCAGCCCCTGCGGCTGCACGCCCGCTTTGGCGTTCTGCGCCACGAACACCGGCAGATCGATGATCGCGGTGGAGCCGGGTTGAATGTCGCCCACGGGGAAGGTGTCGCCGCGCGGGCCGGCGATCAAGACCGGCTCTGTGGCCGTCGCCAGTCGGATCACCACTTGGTTGGCCGCGCGCGTGCCGGTGTTCTGGACGTGCGCGCGGATCACGGCGATCTGGCCGGGCTGGACGACCTCGGGCGTGGTGCTGTAGGTCAGCAAGCTGATGAGCGGGGCGCTAGCGGAGGCCTCGACGATGACGGAGAGGCTGGCCTTGCTGCTGAGCGGCTTGCCCTCTGGGTCGCGGTAGTTGAGGGTGAGCGGGATGAAATTGGCCCCGGCGGGCGTGTCGGCAGCGGCGGTCAGGTTGAGGGTGACGCGCGCCGCCGCCCCGGGGAACAAGTCCGGCACGCTGACCGCCGCCCCCCCCGCTTGAACGAACTTGCCACCTGCGTCCACAGAGAGCGTGACGCCCAAGGCGGGCAGGTTGCCGGTGTTGACCACCTCCAGCGACGCGCTGAGGCTGCCGCCCGCGCTGGGCTGCGACGGGGTAAGGGTGACGCCGCGCACGCTCAAGGACGGCTGCCCCACGAGCGGGGTCGGCGCAGGCTGCGTCGGGATCGGGAAGGGCGTCACCTGCTGGATGACGATCAAGCGCACAGGCGAGATGGCGGTTCCGTTCGTCGGGTCGCTCACCTCGATCTCGTAGATGCCCGCTGGCACGCCCGGCGGGATGGCCGCGGTGAGGGCGGTGCTGCTCAAGAGCGTGGGCGTCAGAAAGCCATAGCCCACCAAGCGCACCAGCGTTTGCGCCGTGAAGCCGCTGCCGCTGATGCTCAAGGTGGAGGCGATGGCGTTGTCCACGTCGCGCGGCTCGCTGCTGGTCACCGTGAGCGACTGCGCGTGGAGCGTCAGCGCGTGCCATGTCAGCGCGACGACGATTAACAGAAGACGTTTAAGCCGCATTGGGATCATCCTCATGCTGAATGAGTTGGTCGTCCACGATTGCGCCGTCTTTGAGGCGCACGAGGCGATCGGCAAAGCGGGCGACTTGTTCATCATGGGTGACGACGACAACTGTTTTATTCTGGGCAGTGGAGAGGTGGCGCAGCATGCGCATGACGATCGTGCCGGTGGCGCTGTCGAGCGCGCCGGTCGGCTCGTCGGCCATCAAGATGGGCGGGTCGTTGAAGAGGGCGCGCGCGATGGCAACGCGCTGCTGCTGGCCGCCGGAAAGCTGCGACGGGCGATGATGGAGCCGCTCTTCCATCTTCAAGAAGCGCAGCAGCCGCGCCGCCCGGGCCATGCGCTCAGGGGCGGGCTGGCCGTTGAAGATGCCCGGCAGCGCGACGTTCTCGATGGCCGTCAAGGTGGGCACGAGGTAGAAGCTCTGGAACACAAACCCGTTCATCTCGCGGCGGAAGCGCGCCAGATCGTCGCCGGTCATCGTGTCGATCCGTTGGTGGTTGACGATGATCTGGCCGCTGGTGGGGCGATCCAAGCCGCCGAGCAGGTACATCAGAGTGCTCTTGCCGCTGCCAGACGGCCCCATGATGGCCACGAACTGGCCTTCCTCGATCGTGAGGGTGATGTCCTTGAGGACGCGCATCTCTTCCTCCCCCACGCGGAAGACTTTGCTGAGGTGAAGGGCTTGCAGCATCGGTTGCGCCATGGTGGCTCCTGTGTCAGGGTGTGGGCAGCTCAGGGCTGGTTGACTCCAGCGGGATAGTGACGCCGGGCGCGAGCGATTCTGCGCCGTCGGGCATGTCTATCGGCGGCGGCATGTCCATCGGCGGCATGTCCATCAGCGGCGGCGCATCGCTTGGAAGCGGGGTCATGCCCATCATGACGGGCGCGACCACTGCGATCCCGATCCACAACGCGCACACGAGCAGCACCGACAGGCGATGCCCGTGCAGCGCCTCGCGCGCGCCCAAATAGAGCAGCCCCAGCGCCCACAAGCGCCAGATCGTGACCTGCGACGCCGCCGACATCAACAGCCACTGCACATCGGCGGACTGCATCTCGTACTCATCCCAACGGGTGAGCAGCGCGCTCACGCCCGGCGCATCCCCTACCCCGCCTGCGCTGTGGTAGACGGCCTGCACGATCAACATGAGCACCAGCGGCACGCTCGCCCACACGGCGACCTGAAAGCCGCGGCTGAACGACGGGGCGCGCCCGTTCAGCATCGGCACGAGCAGCAGCAGCAGCGCCTGCGCCCCCCACAAGCCGACGATCAGCGCCCCCGCCGTGACGGCCGTCGTCACCTGTGACGTCGTGTCGGTGGCAGTCGGCGTGCCGCCCCCGCCGAACCCGCCGGAAGGATCAACCGGCAGGGGCGCGCCGAACGGGTCGCCGCCCGTGTCGAACGTTAGGGACATCATGCCGGGGCCGGGCATCCCAGTGAGTGGGGCCGCGCCCGGGCCGGGCATCCCAGCGGGTGGGGCCGCAGCGCCTGCGCTTGGGCTGTCCTGCACGGCCAAGTAGCCCACGACGATCAAGGACAGCGCAGCGACGATCAACCAGTGGCGCGTCTCAGGGAAGGTGTGGAAGAACAAGCGCGGCTGAAGCAGCAGCGTCGAAAGGTGGCCGACAAGGCCATGATTGCGGCGGCGTGTCACGTCTTGTGGGTTGAAGCGCGGACGTACCCGCCCCACCGGTGAAGGCGGCGCGGGCACGTTCGATGAAGCAGTTTCCGGCAGCATGATCCCCCCAAGCTGACATTCGTTCTGACTCTATGACGTATTGTAGGCCCGTTTGGTTCCAAATTGGGGGGCGATT
>CALDYP010000020.1 GCA_937944445.1 uncultured Anaerolineae bacterium | reverse complement strand
AAGTTGAGAACGGCTTGCTTGAGGGCAGGCCAATCGTCACTGAGGCGATGGAGATGTAACACCTCTTGCCGCAACCAGCGCCAGAGCTTTTCGATGGGATTAAGCCAAGAAGCATAGGTAGGCAAGCACACACATTGAATGGGCAGTTCATCGCGCACCGCGGAGGGACGCGGCTGCTGAGGCAAGTTGTGGGGGACTTGTGGCCAGAAGGGAGACCGCTGAGGTTCAAGCCGTGCTAGCACATCTGGGTGAGCATGAAGGGGCCAGTTATCCTGAACGACATAAATTGTTTCAGCATGAGGATAGTGGCTACGAAGGTGAGCGTAGAAATCAGACAGATGACGCAGGGTGATCTTGGCATGCTGACGGTAAGTTACCTGCCCAGTGATAGCATTGAGTGCGCCAATGCCACGGCACTGGGTGTCACTTTTCGTGCTTCGGTGAGCTAGGGCTTGATGATGTCCCATCCGCTCATAAGCCCGATCCAGCGTCGGTTGACGCGAATAGGTTATCTCATCTAGATAAAGCAAGACATAACGCTCAGGTTGATACCACGCCCGCATCTGGCATCGGGTCAGATAGCTGACTTTCGCTTCGTAAGCACGATCAGGACTATGGATGTATGAGCGAGCGCGTTTGAACTTAATGCCGAGGCGGTTGAGCAGTTGGGATAGGCCTGCTAGGCTCTGCAAACGCAGCCAGTCGCTACTTTCCAAAATACTTCGCAGCGTCCAGCGACTTTGCCGATGCCCCAAGAGCGATGGGGCACGACGAACCAGCATAAGGAGAGTGTGCTGAGCCTGCTGCGGTGTCGCACACCGAGGGGGAAAAAGCGGCTTTGCGCCCGCGTCCTTGACGCACTCGCAACGCCGCTATCCCGCTGGCTTGATAACGCTTCACCCATTGACAAACCGTTTGGTACTGCCGCGGCCTGAGCAAGCCATGCCGCGCTACCGCACTGGCCGACATCCCGCCGGCGATCTTAAGGATCGCGGCTGCCCGTTCGCGTACATAGGCTTTGGGACTATGATCTCGGGCTTGCTCTAGTTCTTCCTTTTGCGCTTCACTCAGGTTAATTTGAAGTGGGTTGGGCATCTTTCACCTCCACTCCTTTATAACACGCCACACCCTCTTTAGTTGTATGGTTATTTTTTTAAACTGCATAAGAGGGCTGGATGAGTCCTCTGCTCGAATGTAGACACTCCCGCCCAGCGTTCGTGCCTTTGGCACAATTGGGCGCTTGCTGTATGATTAGGCCTTAGATCGATTGGCTGGAGAAAGCGCATCACATGGCTCGCCGCTCATCGGATGGCGTGTACAACTTCATCACAGCGCTGGCGCTGCTCGGCACGGTTCTAGTCCTCGGCGGCACGGTTGCCCTTGTACTGACCACCCCCCCCCGCGAGATCACCCCAGCGGAACAAACGCAGGTGGCCGCGCTGCTGCTGCCGACGATTACGCCCAGTTTTACGTGGACGCCGACCGAAACGCCCACGCCCACGCGCACGCCGCTTCCGCCCACCTTCACCCCCACCCCTACCGAGACGCTCACCCCGACGCCGACCCTGACCGAGACGCCGACCCCGCTGCCCACCGCGACCATCACCGACACCCCCGCGCCGACGCTCACCCCGTCGCTGACGTTTACGCCCGCCGCCTCCGACACGCCCACGCCCACCGAGACGCCGACCGGCCCCACGCCGACTTTCACCGCCAGCCCGTCGCCGTTCTTGTTCAGCCTGCGCGAGCCGGTGCAGTACGTCCGCAACTTTGCCAACAGCGCCCAGTGCGCGTGGCAGGGCGTTGGCGGGCAGGTCATCAACCTAAACGGCACGCCCTTCGTCGGCAATTTGATCGTGCACGTCTTCAACAATAACTTCTCCGGCAAGGTCTTGATCGGCTCGAACTCGCTCTACGGCATTGCTGGGCCAAACGGCGAGAACAGCGGTTGGGAAATCCGCGTCGAGAACAACGTGAACAGCCAGCTTTATTTTGTCCAGCTTGAGAGCCAAAACGGCGTGCCCGTCAGCGAGACGGTGCAGGTTCAATTTAACTCGTCGTGTGATGGCAACGTCGCCATCGTGACCTTCGTTCAGAATCGACCGATCCGATAGCGTATGAGTGACGACCGCCCGTTTCGTCGGCTGCGGCGCGCCGACCGCAAACGTGAGATCAAAGCCGACCGCAGCTTCCTCAAGCAGGACATGCCAGACGACCTGCCCGACTTGTCGATGCTGACCGCTGATGACACGCAGGACGTGGAGCAGCTTGCCGCCATTCCAGAAGGCGTCATCGCGCGCCCGTTGAAGATCGCCCCGCCCGAGGAACGCTTCCCCCCGATTGCGCCGCCCGACGAGCCACCTGCCGCGGCTGCGCTGCCCGCAGCGCCCCGCGCGCGCCCCCAGCCGCCGCGCCGAACCGGCCTCAACCTGCTGACGTTGGGCCTGCTGCTGGCGACGGCGGCGCTGTGGTTGGGCGTCGCGCAGATTTGGCAAGACCCCTACCACTGGCTGAACCCGCTCCCGCCGCCGCGGGTGCTCGTCGTGGTGACAGCGACCTTCCTCCCGCCTACCGCCACCCCCAACCTGCCGCCCACGCCAGAGGGCAGCCTTGCCTTTCCGTTCGCGCTGGCGCAGGGTGTGACTTACCGCGCCAACGACAACGAGCGCGCTTGCGAGTGGGCGAGCATCGCGGGCAGCGTCGTGGACGCCAGCGGCGTTGGCCTGACGGGCTACCGCGTGCAGATCGTCGGTGAGGCGGGCAGCACGACCGTTTTCAGCGGCACGGCAGCGGCCTTCGGCGCAGGTGGATTTGAGTTTCAATTGGGGGATGCGCCAGTGGAAGCGGCCTTCTTGGTGCAGCTCTTGGGCTTCGACGGCCAGCCGCTGAGCGATGTAATCGCCTTGCAGACGCGCCCCACATGCGATGAAAACGTGGCGCTGCTGCGCTTCCGTCCACAGTGACACATGGCCAAACATGGCAAGATACGGGTGCTGGCGCTGGCTGCGCTCGAACATGTGGGGCATCTGTTCGTCTCAGAGGGATATGACCGCGTCACGGGCGAGGTGTTCTACCGTCCGTTGGGCGGGCGCGTTGAGTTCGGTGAGTACGGCGCGCAGGCCGTCGTGCGCGAGTTTCAAGAAGAACTTCAGCAGCGCTTGATCGACGTGCGCTATCTTGGCCTATGCGAGAGCCTCTTCACCTATGAAGGGCAGCCTGCCCATGAGGTGGTGCTGGTCTACCGCGCGCGCTTTGCAGATGCTGCGCTCTACGACCTAGCGCGCACGCTGGAAGCGCGCGATGGGGATCGCCTGCTTGGGGTTGCCAGTTGGCAGCCGCTGGCGCGCTTCCAACGGGGCGAAGCGCGGCTCTACCCCGTTGGGCTGCTGGCTCTACTGAGTCTTGGATGACAGCATCGCCGCGATGGATGAGTCCGGGCGGCGCGTCGTCTCGTCGGTCACAGGCCGCGTCGGCAGGGTGAAGGTGAAGGTTGTCCCCACGCCCACCTCAGACATGAACGTGAGTTGGCCGCCGTGCTGCTCGACGAGATATTTTGAAATCGGCAGGCCGAGGCCCGTCCCTTCGATCATGTTGGCTTTGGCGGTTTCCGTGCGCTCAAAGGCGGTGAACAGTTTGTCGGCGTCTTCAGGCGAGATGCCCATGCCAGTGTCGATCACGCTGAAGCGCACGCCGTCTGCCACTTTCTCCACGCGCAGCGTCACCGTGCCGCGCTCAGTGAACTTGACCGCGTTGGTGAGCAGGTTCGTCAGCACTTGGCGGATGCGGCGCGCGTCCATCGGCAGGCGCGGCAGGTCGTCGTCAACGTCGGCCACGAACTCCACGGCGTCGGATTTGCCTTCGATCTTCTCGATGAAGGCAACGGTGTTGTCGATGCAGTCGTCGAGCATGGTGTGCACGTCGGCCTCTTGGATGAACATCTGCATTTCGCCGGCTTCGATCTTGCTCACGTCGAGCAGATCGTTGATGAGGTAGAGCAGGTGCTCGGCGCTGCGCACGGTTTGGCCGAGGCGCTCGGCTTGCTCGGCGGTGACGGGGCCAAACGCGCCAATGCGCATAAAGTCCATGTTGTTGATGACGAGGTTGAGCGGCGTGCGCAGCTCGTGGGTCACGCTGGCGAGGAAGCGCGTCTTAACTTGGTTGGCGCGCTCGGCGGCTTCGATGGCGTTGTTAAGGCGGACGAACAACTGCGCGTTGCGGACGGAGGGGGTGATGAGGTTGGCGAAGAGCGACAGCAGCCGCATATCCCCTTCGTCAAACAGGGGCTGCGTGCGGCCACGCCCGATGACGATCGCGCCGATGGGCTTGTTCAAATAGATGAGCGGCACAGACAGGGCCTTGTTGAACTCAGTGCTGGTGCGTTCAGTGTGGGCAAGGAGGTTGTACGGGTACTGGCTGTAGTCATCGACGATCTGCGGCTCACGCTTCAGCACGGCCTGCCCGGCGATGCCTTCGCCCACGTTGATGATCCAGCCTTCGCGCTGGTTCGTGTCGCTGGTGGCGACGAGCTGCAGACGGTCGCGCTCGTCGTTGAGCAGCCACACCGCCGCATAGCTGGCCGAAAGCAGGCCGGGCAGGCGCGCCGCCAGCGCGTCAAGGATCGGCTTCAACTGTGACTCGCTTACGACCAAGAGCGACTCGCTGTAGACGGCGGTCAGCTCGTTGGCGGCGGCCTCTGCCTCTTGGCGCGCGATGTCTAACTCTTTCGTGCGCTCGATCACGCGGCGTTCCAGCGTGCGGCTCCAGCGGCTCAGCTCGTCATAGGAGCGTTCCAAGCCAACGCGCATGTTCTCCAACTCTTCGGCCAGCTTGCCGATCTCGTCGCGGCGGTCGCGGTACGGGATGAAGTAGCGGAAGTCCCCTGCGCCGATCTCTTGGGCAGAGCGCCCGAGGTTGCGCAGGGGCAGCGCCACGCTGCGCGCCACGAACTGGTTGATGACGACGGTCAGCGTCATCACGCCGAACAGCGACACAATGAGAATCGGCCCCAAGACCGACGACGGCAGCGTTGGGATTTCGTTTTCAGGGTAGGTGGCGATATAGCGCCAGCCGTTAACAGGAAAGTGGCGCACGTTGACGTAGCTCGGCTCTTGGCGGAGAGGGTCAAGGCGTTGGACGACTTGGGCAAGGCCGGTGTCGCTCTCTTGCATGACAAGTTGGCTTTGCTCGCGCGTCAGCGCTTGGTTGCGCAATTGGATGTTTTGGGAACTGGCCAGCTGGCCGGTTTGATCGACCAGCAGCAGGTAGCCGCTGCGCGTGTCAGCCAGCAAGCCTTCGTTGTTGGTGAACTGGGTGATGAGGCGCTGGAACGACTGCCGCGGGATGTCCATCCACACCACGCCCGCGATGCGGTTGTTGATGCGGTAGGGCGCGGCGATGGTGATGCTCGATTGTCGCGTGGGGTCGAAGAACGTGCGATCTTGGATGAACCACGCCACTTCGCCAGTTTGCAGCGGCGCGTAGAAACGGCTTTCCAACGGGTCGCTGCGTCTGGGGATTTCCGCAGCAGACGCCCAAATTCGCCATTGATACTGCGATGGCACAAGCGGGCTGTTCATCGTCAGCACGCCGATGCTGCCATCTGGGCGCAGCACGCTGAAGCGCGTGGCCAGCACGTCCCCATCCGAGGCGACGAAGTTCGCTACGACTTGGCGCAGCTCGTTTGCAGCGTTGGGGTTGCCCATGTTGCCCACGGCGTTGGCAAGGGCTTGAACGGTGCTGTTCAACCGTTGAAACTCTTGGTTGATCTGTGCGACGACGCGGGTGCTCTTGTTGGTGAACCGTGCGACGGTTTGTGTTCTCAGCGCATTTTCGCTCGAGCTAATTTCGATAAACGTGATGATGATCAACACGATGATAAACGTTGCTGAGACGATCAACGTGAGCCGCGCGCCGATCTGAAGGTTCTTGAACATACCTGCACCCATCACCCTAAAAACGTACTAACAATTATGTCACAAACTGAGCGTTTATGCCCCGAATCTGTTTGAAGAGCGTATCTTGGGAAGATGTTTCAACATAAGTTAAAGAGACGTCATTAGAAAATAGACCTACCTGTTGGGAGTGTCTAAAGATAAACAGACAGTCGCGCCGAGCGCTCAAGCGCTCGGCTAAGGCGCGCCCCCTGAAGGAGGCTGGATGAGTCCTCTGTTCGAATTTAGACACTCCCTACTTGTTACGATCATTGAACATCACCTGTGAATGTGCCATAATCAACTTTGCCACTAAATAGTTATTTCCACGTTTTTCGTTCAAACTGATAGTTTGCCACTTCTGATCTGCCGTATGCTTCGAAGGGTTTAGGTTGGTCGTCATGTCGTCACTTCCCGTTCAATCGCACGAATCGGCGTTTGGGGCCACCGAATATGTGTTCTTTGCGGGGGATCAAGTTCAATTGGCTGGTCAGATGGACTACCCCGCGCTGCCTAGTCCCTCGAACGGTTTCCCACTGCTGTTCATCATTCAACATTCCACTTGTAACAACCGCGGCGGCTACCTGCACTACGCACGGCTTGGCACAGAGGCAGGGGCGGCGGTGTTCCGTTGGGACAAGCGCGGCACAGGCAACAGCGGCAGCGGCATCGGCGATGGCCTGACTGATGCGCTTCATGCCTACAAAGCCGCGCTCGCCCAACCGAACATCGACCCCAAGCGCGTTGTGATCCTTGCCCAGAACGAAGGGTCGCTGGTGCTGCACGACCTGTGGCCTAAGTTCAAAGCGCTGGCTGTGCCCAGTGGGGTGGTGCTCGTCGGCAACATGCTCGACGAGCGGGCTATTGTGCGCTTGGATGTGCCTGTGGCAGTGGTCATCAGCAAGAACGATTGGAATGCGTGGCAGCTTTACGCGCAGCAGGCCACCCAAGCCCATCAAGCGCGCTACCCCCAGTGGCCGGCTTCATACTACGTCGCCCCCAACACCAACCGCCGCTTGATGTATGAACACGGCGGCGCGTTCCACCGTGGGGCCAGCGATTACATCCGTCAGTGGTTAGAGAAAATATGCCAGACTTCAAAGTAGACTTCAGCGGGCGTTCGGCCATCGTAGCGGGCGCAGGCAGCGGGGCGGCGCGCGCCATCGCGCTGGCGCTGGCCAGCACAGGGGCCAGCGTGTTCGTCAACGATCAAAACCCGGACCGCGTAGACACCCTCATCGACGACATCCGCGCAGCAGGCGGGCGTGCCGAGGGGATGCAGGGCGACATCACCAACCGCTTTCAAGTGGCAGCGATGGTCGAAAACGCCCGCGACGCCTTCGGGCGGGTTCACTACTTCGTCAACGGGGCGGGCGTCTTCAAGGCGGAACCGCTGCTCAACATCGACGAGTGGGACTGGCGGCGTCAAATTGAAGTGAACATCGTCGGGCCGTTCTTCTGCACGCAGTTGGTCGCCCGTGTGATGAGCAATGAAGGCGGCGGCAGCATCCTGCACCTTGCCAGCACGGCGGGCAACCCCTACACCCTTGAGCAGGGGATAGGCTATGTGGCGGGCAAAGCCGGCCTCGTGGCCATGACGCGGCAGGCCGCCCGTGAGCTGGCCAGCGGCGGCGTGCGCGTGAACGCGCTGCTGCTGGGCCATGTAGCTGAGGACGACATGCCCGCAGCCCTCACGCCGCCGAACGCGCTGGGGCGCATGGGCAGCGTGGAAGAAGTGGCCAACGCCGCCCTGTTCCTGCTGAGCGACGCCGCTAGCTTCATCACCGGCGCGGCGCTCGCTGTCGATGGCGGCAGCTAGCCCCCACTGATGACCTTGCGCGCCAGCCCAACCCCCAGCCACAGCGCCGCGTAGGCCTGCGGTGGCATCGCGAGGTGCAGCGGCTGGGGCAGCCCGGTCAGCAGCGCCTCGTCGGTGGTGATCGGCGCGATGAGCAAGCGCCCGTCTTGGGCTTCGCTGTGGGCGTTGAAAGTCAACGGGCCGCCAGCTGTGCTTGATTCTTCCCACCATTGCGCATCGTGGATCAACAGCAGCGCGCAGATCTCCGCCCGCAGCGTCAGCAGGTTGTAGGCCACCCCTGTGAGAAAAAGCTGCGCGTCGCCCGCTGCGAGCATGGCCGTCAAACGCTGATGGGCTGGATGCTCGTGGCCGTCTGCGCCCTCTTCCACCCCGTACAGTTCTTCTAAGTATTCGCGGATCACATGATCGCTGAAGCGCCATTCCGCCTGCCATTGGCCGCGCACGGGCTGCACGATGAAGGCCGGCATGACGTGCAGCCGGTTCACATCTGAGGCGTTGCGCGCGCTGCGCCGCGCCAGCAGAGCGTGATACGTGCCGCGCTGGTTGAACACGATCAGGCACGCCCCGCCCAACGCCGCGCTGCGACCGACCCCGCGCCAGCCAGCTTGCGCCACGGGCAGCGTGCGGTGGAGCTGCTGGCGCAGCGGCAGGCGGATCAGCTTGCTGCTGGCGGCAAGGCTCAGCTCGCGCTCCAGCGCGTCGCAGGTGGCCAGCATGTCGAAGTATTGGCCGGGCATCGCGTGGACGCGCAGCGGGTGGGTCTCAAGGCTGTGGAGCGCGTAGGTGTCGCCGTTGTAGAGGGTGCGCCCACTGTTTTGCAGGCTGTGCAGGTGACCGTAGTCGTAGATCGTCAACGGCGCAGCGTCAACGTACAGCCGTCCGAGCACGCTGTCCACGTCGGCCACTTGGTCAGGATCAGGGGGGTAGATCACGACAGGATGCCGCCGCCCGCCCTGCTCGAACAGCGGCAGGCTGTAGAGCTTAGCGAGGTAGGCCGTCGCGCGATCGTAGGCGGCGTCGTTCATGGGGGTGAGTGTCCTCTCACAGGGTGAGCACCCTCTAAGCCTGACATAGATCGGCAGCACAGCGCAAGCCTTTTCAGGTATACTCGGTGCAAATCAAGCCGATGCAGGAAAGAGCGACGTGGCAGAACCAGACGACGTTTTGCTGGGATGGGTTAACGCAGCACGCCGAGGCGATCAAGAAGCATTTGCCGAGATCGTCTACAGCTTTACCGATGCCGTCTACAACCTGTGCTATCGCATGTTGGGCGACGCCCCCGAAGCCGAAGACGCCACGCAAGAGACCTTTCTCCGCGCTTACAACCATCTTGAAAGCTATGATCGCGAGCGCTCGTTCAAGACGTGGCTGCTGTCGATTGCGTCGAACCACTGCATCGACCGCATCCGCAAGCGCCGCATGGCGCTCGTTTCATTGGATGAGCCGCTGCCGAGCGGCAATGCGTTGGAGATCGCCAGCAGCGACCCCCTGCCGGAAGATGTGCTGCTGCGGCGCGAGCGCAGCGCGATGATCCAGCGCATGTTGGACGAACTCGCGCCCGATTACCGGGCGGCGGTCGTGCTGCGCTACTGGTACGATTACTCGTACAGCGAGATCGCGGCGGCGCTCAACACCACCGAGAGCGCCATCAAAAGCCGCCTGTTCCGCGCGCGGCAGATGCTCGCTGAGCAGTACGGTCACATCAACGATCAACCCTCAGAGAACCGTCGTTTATTGGAAGGATAGGTGTGCATGGATCCGTTACGGCAGCAGATGCAGGAAAAGCTCGACGGGGTGCTGAGCGAAGAACTGACGCAAAGCCTGCTGCGGCAGCTTGAACACGACGCCGAGGCTGCGCGTGAGTTTGCGCGCCTTGAAACCGTTGACAACCTGCTGAGCAGTGCGCCGCAGATGCGTGCCCCGCAGCGGCTGGCGGTCACGATCATGGCGCGGCTGGCGCAGACGATTGAGCTGCAAGCGCGCTTGCAGGCGCTGCCGCCCGCGCTGCGCTCGCAAATCATGCAGAGCCTATCGCTCTCGATGGTGGCCGCCATGCCGATGATGGTCGGGGCGTCGTGGTTGGTGCTCAACCGTGAGGCGGACGCGCGGACGCTCAGCCAAGTGCTGGAACGCGCCATCGCCTTGATGCTGCTCCAAGTGGAGGCGCAGATCGCGCTGCTCGACGCGATCGAACCGCACTTGCGCGAGGATCCGCAGTTGGCGGCGGCTTGCCTGCGCTTGATGCCTTTGATGATGGAGGGGCTGCTGAACGCCTTCGACCAAAACGCCGAGCCGGGCGACCACACCTCAAGCTAAATTTCGCAGCCGATGTATAATTCGGGGTATGGTGGTTGTTCATCAGGGGCGGTTCATGAAAGCAAAATGGGTTCAATGGCTGGCGTTCGGCGCGCTGCTGCTGGGGTTAGCAGTGACCGTGCTAGCGCAGCAGCAGCCAGTCAGCACGACCAACCAAGCGCCGGATTTGCTGGCGCTGCTAAGCGACATCCGCGCCGACCAAGAGGTGATCGCGGATTTTGTGTTCGGGGGTGGGTCGCGCCCGGCGACGTGGGTCGCCAACCGTGACGTCAGTTCACCGAGCATCGTCGCTGACAGTTGGTTCAACAACGAACAGATCGCTGAAGAGGTGTTCGGCGCGGGGCGTCGCCCGCTCGTGTGGATCGGCGCGACCAGCAGCAACGCCTTCAT
The DNA here is from genome assembly GCA_937944445.1 of uncultured Anaerolineae bacterium. GTDB lineage: Bacteria > Chloroflexota > Anaerolineae > Aggregatilineales > Phototrophicaceae > JANWYT01. The sequence goes on along the minus strand of CALDYP010000020.1, from coordinate 46,503 downwards.
CGTGATCCGCAACGTGCGCCATGACCTCGAACTGGCAGCGGATGCCGTCTTCGGCGCGGATCAGCGCCCCCCCAACTGGACGGGCGGCCCGCGCCTGTTCCGCTGTTCGCGCACCATCATGAACACTGTGCGGCTGCTCGAGACGCTCTACAACGTCCGCCCGACGACGCTGCTCACCGTGTTCGACTACTGCGGCGCGCTGGCAGGCGAGCTGCAAACACAGCTCTTGCCGTCAATCATCAACGCGCAAGCTGAAGCGCCCGACTGGGCCGCGCTGACGCTGGCCGTGCGCGGCGATTTGGAGCGGCTGGCCGACGAAGAGCTTGGCCTCAACAACCGCCCGCCGGGCTGGATCGCCAACAAAGACTTGAACTCGCCGACGCTGGCAGCGGACAACCGCACTGACCTCGAAAGCCTCGCCGACACGCTCTTAGGGCCGGGGGTGCGCCCCGTGGGTTGGATCGGCCAGCCAAGCAGCGTGCCCGCGCTGGCCTTCCGCAACCTGCGCTTTGACCTTGAGGCGCTGGCGGACGCCACGCAGGGGGTCGGCGTGCGCCCGCGCGGCTGGCAAGGGATCGACCCCTTGCAATCCTGCACGCCCGCCGTTCAAGGCCTCGTAGACATCGTGCGGCTGCGCTACGGCTTCACACCAGACCCCACGCCCGGCCTGCCCACCGAAGACGCCTGCCGCGAGATCGAAACACAAGCCAACCTGCTGGCGGAAAACCCGCCGTCTGATGTGTTGGGCGTCGAAACTGAGGACGACAACCGCAACATCGGCGAGTCGCGCATCGCCTTCGCCTACCTCGACCCGGCGGCGACGCTCTTCATGGGCGAGATGCCCTCTGGCGTGCGCTTCCGCGCGTGGTATCGCAACTTCGGCGGCAGCAATATGATGTTCGTCAGCGGCGAGAACTTCGCCGTGTTCATCGACCGCCGCTGGACGACTTTCCCTGAGTCCGCTTTCAACCGCCTGCCCACGTTGGAGGGCGTGCGCCCGCTGACGTTCTGTGACGCGTCGTGGTGCAACGGCCCACGCAGCACACCCACCCCCACCGGCGATGTCCTGTTCGACGTGATCACGTTTGCCACGCCGCCCGCGACCATCGCCCCCGGCCAAAACGTCAGCCAGACGGGCAAGCAGCTCGTCAGTTGGAACCGCATCCGCGTGACGTATGTCGCGCAGAACAGCAGCCCGGGCCGCGCACAGGTAGCGTTGGAGATCTGCCAAGACGACGCGCAGATCACGTGCGAGCCGGTCGTCTCCGTCTTGAACTTGTCAACAGGCGTGCCTGTGCCGATCATCTCGACCTTCAACGGCCTGAACGTGTTCGAACTGCCCTACGGCTACAGCACGAACGTCATCGTCGAAGGGCTGACGCTCTTCAGTCAAGACATCTGGCTGAACGACCCGACGATCACCGGCAGCTAAACGCAGACAGAGGGCGAGGTGCGCCTCGCCCTCACGCATCGACGCCGAGCTGTTCGATCTCGTAGCCGTGCGGATAGCTGCGGGTGGGCTGGGCGCGCAGCGAGTAAGGCGCTTGGCGCGGCGGCAGGTAGCGCAGCGCGAAACCGCGCAGCTTGAGCGCCCCGTGCGTGAGGAGCTTCAGCGCGGGGTTCGGGTCAGGGTAGCCGAAGGCGCGGCGCAGCGGCTCGTCTAGGAACGTGTAGATCACCTGTCGGATCAACGGGTTGAGGAACCGCGGATACCAACTGCAAAACACCTGAATCGTGTACTCGGCGATCTGGCGGTTCGTGTCCGCGTAGACGAAGTGCTCGCGCTCGTAGGCTTGATGGAAGGCCTCAAACGCCTCGAAGGTGGGCGGGATGTCTTTGATGTTCATGCGCCGCCCAACCTCGCACCAGAAGTAGTAGTTGGCGAGGTTCTCGTGGTGCGTCGGCGGACGCCAGCCGAAGCGCCGATGCCAGTAGATCGGCGTGTAGATGAACGTGGACAGCACGTAGAGGTAGTCCTCGTTGCTGATGGCGAAGCGCCCGTGCAGGCGGTTCATCTGGCGTAGGGCAGCGCGCCCGCGCGGGCTGTCAAGGCCTTCCTCGACGAACTCGCTGATGAGCAGCGTGGTGTCATCATAGCGGCGCTGCCCGGCGTGTTGGAAGCGCCCCGTCTGCGCCAGCAGCCCGCTGATGCTGGGGACGGCGTAAGTGCGAAAGAGCGCAAACTCCAACGACTTCTGCATCAACCACGGCGATTCATACGCCCCGACTAGGCGCACGATTTCTTGGCAGTCGCGCTGGGGGTCAAGCGCCAGCACCCGCGCCAGCACATCGTAGCGGCGACTCATCGTCTATTTCTCCAGCGGGTGGCCCGCCTTCATGTAGCCTAGTGTGCCGCCCTCAAGGTTGTAGAGGTTCTGGTAGCCTTGATAGGCGAGATATTCCGCCGCCTGCGCGCTGCGCCCGCCGCGCGCGCACACCAGCACAATCGGCTTATCCGTGCCGATTTCGCGGTAGCGCGCCTCAAGCTCACTCAGCGGCAAGTTGACCGTGCCGGGCAGGTGGCCGTCAGCGTATTCGTCCTCCTCGCGCACGTCGATCAAGTAGTAATCCATCCCTTTGAACTGCGTCAGGTAGTCGTCCAGCGAGAGATCGATGTAGCTCATATGTGTCCTCAACGAGAGATAATGATGTGTGCGGCAATTATAGCTCAGGACGAGTAGGGTGTGGCTAGGGTGTCGTAGGGGCACGGCGAAGCCTCAGCACACCATGCAGGCTTAGGTGGACGTTGTGCCGCATCCGCAAGCTGATTACACTACAAAAGTTATATCCACTCGTGAAAGCATTTCATGGTCTTATACTATCTGACGACGGGGTTTTCATACGCCTTGAGCGCGGTGTCCATCCCGGGGCCGCTGCAAACCAACATCTTGAACGTGACGCTGCGCTTTGGCTGGCGACGCGGGATCGTGACGATCTTCTCGCCGCTCATCTCGGACGTTCCCATCGCTTTCTTGATGATCGTTATCCTCGGCAGCTTGCCCGACGCCGCGCTGAACGCCATCCGCATCGGCGGGGGGCTGTTCTTGTGGTTTCTTGCCTACAACGCCTATCAGCAGATCCGCGCGGGGGCGACCTTCAAAGCAGACGGCAATGTCGAACTGGAGAGCGTGCGCGCAGTGCTGTTCAAAGCGGTGCTGATCAACCTGCTGAACCCGGGGCCGTACATCTTCTGGGGGGCACTGAACGGGCCGACGCTGGTCGGGGCGCTGCGCGAGTCACTGTGGCTAGCGCTGGCGTTCTTGTTGGCGTTCTATGGGACGTTCTTAGGCGGGCTGGCGCTGCTCGTGCTGCTGTTCGATCGGCTCGGCAGCATCTCACCGCGCGTCACGCGGCGCATCTTGATCTTCACGATCGTGCTGCTCAGCTTCTTCGGCGCGCGCTTGATCTTGGAGGGCGTCACGGGGCTGCTGGCCTAGCACGCGGGCGTAGAGCGCGGCGGTCTGGTCGGCCATGCGCTCAAGGCTGAAGTGCGTCTCCAGCCGATCTTCGCCGTTCAGCCCCATGTGCTTGCGCAGCAGCGGGTCAGCTAGCAGCAGGCGCAGCGCGTAGGCCATTGCGCCGGGGTCGCGCGGGGCGACGAGGAAGCCGGTCTCTTGGTGCACGACGATTTCAGGGATGGCGCTCACGTGGCTGGCGACGACAGGGACGCGCGCGCTCATCGCCTCGAGCAGCGTCAGCCCGAAGCCCTCCCACAGGCTGGGCATGAGCAGCACGTCCAGCCCGCGCATGACCGCCTGCGGGTCGCTGCGCCAGCCCAAAAAGTGGACGCGATCCCCCAGCAGCATCGTCTGCGCTTGGGCTTCGAGCGCTGCCCGTTGGTCGCCGTCGCCGGCGATGACCAAGTGCGCATCGGGGAATTCCTCGGCGATCTGCTGGAACGCCTCCAATGCGTAGGGGATGCCCTTCTGTTCGATCAAGCGCGAGACGATCCCGATGAGCTGCGTCTCATAGGGGAAGTTGCCCAAATCTAAGCGAAGCTGCCGCCGCGCCAGTTCAACGTCCAGCGCCGACGGGCGCGGGTTGGCCATCCCGTAGTGGATGACGTGGACGCGCTCGGGTGGGGCAAACTCGACTTGGCGGACGAACTCGCCCAGCGCGCGGCTGATGACGACCCCAGCGCTGATGCGCCGCCAGAGCCAAGCGTGCAGCAGGCGCAGCGGCCAATGCCGCCGAAACGAATCGTCGTTGTGGCGCGTGCTGATCACGTGCTGCACCCCTGCCTGACGCGCCGCCAGAAAGCCGAACACGTCTGCGTGGATCAAATGGGTGTGGACGATGTCAGGCCGCTGCGCGCGGATTTCCGCGGCAAGGCGCGGCACAGTCGATAAGTCGACGCCGCGTCGGATCGTCATGCGGCGCAGCGGCAGCCCGACGGCGTCTGCGGCGGCGGCGATGTCGTCCATCGGCTTATCTGGCTCAGTCAGGACGATCAGGCGGGCGTCGATCCCACGTTGGCGCAGGGCGGGCAGCAAGCTGAGCAGGTGGCGCTCTGCGCCGCTGAAGCGGGTGGCCTTGATGAGGTGCAGGACAGTGGTCATGGCGTTTGTAGGTAAAGTGGCATCACGCTGTTTACTGAATAGTCATGGTCGGGGTGGGCTTGCCAGCGCCGCCATGCCTCCTCGGCGAGGATTCCGGGGCGGCGCGCCCGCAGCGCAGGCGTCACCACTACCAGCGAATCGTTGTTCTGCGCGGCGATTTGCGCGCTGCCTTCTTCGTCGATCTCACCAGTGATGAGGGTCGGCACGCTCAAGGTTGGCAGCAGCGCCGCCCAATCGGTGATCGCGGGGGCCGTGTCGACGACCCATTGGCCCTTGCGCGTCACGTATTGGCTGGCGATGATGCGCCCGCGCCCAGCCTGCACCACACACAGCAGATGAAACTTGGTGCTCACGGGCTGCGGCACGGCCAGTATGTCCAGCGTGCTGACCCCAATGAGCGGGATGCGGCGGGCAGCGGCCAGCCCTTTGGCCAGCGCGATGCCGATGCGCAGGCCGGTATACGACCCGGGGCCGTTGGCCACCGCCACCGCGCTGAGCTGCTGCGGGGCGAGTTCAAGCGTGGCGAGGGTAGCCTGAATGGCGGGCGCAAGCAGCAGGTTGTGCTGGTTGCTCGCCACCCACATCTGTTCAGCCAGCAGCGTTTTGCCGTCGTAGAAAGCCAAACCGAGCGCTTTAGTGGCCGTGTCGATCGCAATGAGCACCATGAATGACGTTACATCCTTGTGAGGCTGGCGCGAAACTCGTCCAGCAGGGTTTGATAGCGCGCGCCGACCGCTTCGATCAACAAGTTGCGGCGGTTCTCCTCGCGCACGCGGATTTCAATCCACAGATGTTCTTTGGGCAAGGCCGTTTCGATGCGCTCAGCCCATTCCAGCACGACTACGCCTTCACTGTCGAGGATGTCGTCAAGGCCAATGCTGTCTGCGTCTTGAGCGCCGCGCAGCCGGTAGCAGTCGAGGTGATACAAGACGGTGCGATCTGACGCACGGCGGTGCTGATGCACGAGGTTGAAGGTGGGGCTAGTGATGGGGGTGGTAGCCCCCCAGCCGAGGCCGAGACCGCTGGTAAAAACGGTTTTGCCCGCGCCCATGTCGCCAATTAGGCAGATGATGTCGCCCTTGCGCAGCAGCGCGCCCAGCCGCATCCCCAGCGCCCGTGTTTGGTCGGCGCTGTAGCTGACGATGTCGAGTTCACTCTCTCGGATGATTGGCAAGGCGGCGTCCTGTGAGTCAATAAAACATCTGACATTATAACTGCGCGGCCCATTCGGTTAAAGGTTAAGCGCGCAGCGCTGCATTGGGGCGCGCCGTGCCTCTACCGTGTGCGGCTGCTTTCGCTGCTCCCGTTGCCAGCACCGCCCAATTCATGATATGGTGATAGCGTCAACAGCAGCGATAACAAGGACAAAGTATGAACAAGCGGCTCTGGTGGATGGTAATTCTGTGCATGATGTTGGCAGTGCCCGTTTGGGCTTTTGAGGAAGACACCCCCGCCCCTCTAACGCAAGACGAATACATCGAACAAGCGCTGCAAGAGTTCCTCAACGGGGATTATGGGCTGGCGGTCGAGACGCTCAGCCGCATGCTGCTCACCTATCCTGATAACGCCGAGGGCTACTTCCTGCGCGGTTTCTCGTATCAAGCGCTGGCGCGCCCGACGCTCGCGCTCGACGACTTCACCCGCGCGATCAGCCTTCAGCCCTATCAATGGTCGTTCTTCCTCGCGCGCGGAGATGTGTTCCTCTCGATGGGGCAGGCGGACGACGCCCTGAACGACTATCAAGCCTCCATCGACCTCAACCCGCGCTACGCTGAGGGCTACGCGGCGCTGGCGCGCGTCTACAACGGCTTGGGGAACCGCGACCGCGCTCGCAGCTATGATCTGATGGCACGCGGCGTCGATGCCTACCTTCAGAATAACACCACCGCGGCGCGCCGCGCCTTCAACGAAGCACTGGAGATCATCAGCGGCGACGACATCCTGAAGGCCTACGCCTACTACATGCGCGGGCTGGTGAGCTTCGCCGAGGGCGACCTTGAAGCCGCCGCGCGCGATGCGACGCTCGGCATGGATTTCTTCGAGGACATGCACGACCTCTACCTGCTGCGCGGCATCGTCTACCGCCAGCAGGGCAACATCATCGGCGCAGGCGAGGACTTCCTGCGGCGTATCACCCTGCTGGAGGACACGACACGTCAGCGCGCCCAAATCGAGAACGGCGGCATCTCTGAGATGGATTACGGCGTCGTCGATGAGATGCCGATGACCTGCCCCGTCGGCAGCCGCGCGACGATCCGCGTCGTGGACGTGAACGAGGTCGGCGTGGACGCGCTCATCGCCGTGCTGGATCCGCAGGGGCGGGCCGTCGCGGGCGACGACGACTTTGGGCTGGGGCGCTTCGAGCTGGATTCGCTCATCAGCGACCTCGCCATCACCGAGGAAGGAACCTACACCGTCCTCATCAGCCACGCCAACGGCGGCTACACGGGGCAGCTGCGCGCGAGCTACGTCTGCCGCAGCTAGGCACGCCGCTGTCTAGCCAAAGACGCCCTCCGGCGATGGCACAGGGATGTAGTTGCCCTCCCACCAGCGCGGGAAGGGCGCGGCGGGCGCGTTGTAGTAGAAGTCGAGGATGCGCCGAGTGATGGGGGCAGCGGTCTCGCTGCCCTCGCGCCCGTTCGTCACGATTACGACGGTGGCAATCTGCGGGTCGTCGGCGGGGCTGAACGACACGAACCACCCGTGCGGCGGGCTGTTGCTGCCACGGCTGCCCGTCTCGGCGGTTCCGGTCTTACCGCAGCTCGTGTAGGGGGCATCACCGAGCGCGCCGCGCGCCGTCCCGAGTGTGGGGTGTGTCACGGCGAGGCACATCCCTTCCTGCACGGTGTCCCACACGAGGTCAGACAAGGTGATCGTCGCGCGCAGCTGCGGCTCGTTGCGCTGCTGAACGGGCGTGCCGTCGAAGCCGCCCACCTGCCGCACGAGCAGCGGGCTGTAGAGGCTGCCGCGGTTGGCGATGGCCGCAACCGCCAGCGCAAATTGCAACGGGTTCACTTGGACATCGCCCTGACCGATGGCGTTGTTGATAGCTGAGGTGGGGTTGTTGGGCGAGGCGTTGTTGCCGGCCGCCTCCGGCCCCAGCACTTGCAATCCAACGCGCCGCCCTAAGCCGAACATCTCGCTGTAGCGCGCTAGGGCGCTGCGGTCTTGCTGGTAGAGCAGCGCCCCCGTCTCCCAGAAGAAGGGGTTGCACGAGGTAGCGATGGCCTCGGCAGTGTTGACTGGCCCCGCGGCTGGCATCTCGTCGGCTACGCGCCAATCCTGCCGAAACGGGCGCGCATCGCCGAAGCGCTCTTGCCCGCGCCACGTCAGCGTGCAGTCGAAGATGCGATCTGGCGGCCAGATGCCCTCATCTGTCACGGCGATGGCCGTCAGCAGCTTGTAGATCGAGCCGGGGGCGTACTGCTGCGAAATGGCCTTGTTCGAGAGCGGCGTGCGCCGGTCGGTGTTGAGTTGGGCAATCAGCGGCAGCGCGTTGGTGTAGCTGCTGTTGCGGTTGAAGAGGTTCGGGTCGAAGGTCGGGTAGCTCTGCAGGGCGAGGATCTCGCCGGTGCGCACGTCAATCACGACGGCCGCTGCTCCGGTCGAGACGCTCGCCCAGTTGATCTCGGCGTAGTTGAAGGCGTCGTTCAAGGCGCGCGCCACGGCGATCTGCAAGTCACGGTCAATCGTGAGCTGGATCGGCATCGGGTCTGCGCCGGCGCTGCCGCCCAACTCGCGGATGACGCGCCCGCCCGGCTCTACCAAGCGCAGCACGCGCGTCGGCTTGCCGGCCAGCGTATCTTGGAAGGCCGCTTCAATCCCCGCCAGCCCGACAAGGTCGGTCTCGGCGTAGCCGCGGGCGCGGTAGGCCTCCACTTGCTCCAGCGGCACGCTGCCGATGTAGCCGGTGACGTGGGTCATCGCCCCCTGCCCGACGTAATGGCGCGAGGTGTACTCCCCGCTCCTGAACCCGCCTGCGTCGAGCGCGCAGACGCGGTTCAGCTCGTCTTGATTGGCGTTGAACACCTCTACGTCCAGCTCACCCACGTGGAAGAGCGTGTCGGGGTTGTATTGGTTGAAGTACTGCCGAAGTTGCGGCACGGGGCGCAGCAGCAGCCGCGCCAGCAGTTGGAGGCAGGCCTCTTGGTTGGGCATGTCTTGCTTGACGACAGCGATCCACTTGATCGGGCGGTCTTGCTCCACGAGGGGGTTGCCGTTGCGGTCGTAGAGGTTGGCGCGGCGCGGCAGCGCGCTGCTGACGACGAGGCGCACGTCCTCCGCCATGCCGTTGAGGATGTCCATCGTCGACCACGCCACACGCCAGCTTCCGCCTTCCTCGACGAGGTAGAGCGTGCGATTGGGGTCGTCGATGCTGCCGAACGTAGACGAGAGCAGCGTCAGATCATAGCTGACGGCGGCAGTCGTGCCCTGTCGCAGGGTGCTGTGGATGCGATAGGTGACGCCCGTCAAGCCGACCGTCTCAGCGGTGACGGTGTAGCGGTTCTGGAAGCGCTCTAACGGGTACAGCTCACGCGAGCGCGCCGCCAGCAGGTTGTACATCGCGCCCAAGTCGCCGACGTTCCATGCGTCGAGGAAGCTGCGCGCGACCTCGTCGGGCGCGTTCATGTTGAAAAGGGGGATAGCTGGCGCGTTCGAGGTGAGCGCGCTGCACCCTGCCACGAGGGGCAGCAGCAGCCACCATGCCAGCCAGCGTGTCAATCGTTGCACCCTGCAACCTCCGCTTGCTGTGGTGGTTCAACTATAGGGACACAGCCAGCGCGTGAATAGGCTGAAGTTTGACCGCGGGTGGGTGGGGCGGCTGTGGGGCCTGATCCCCCAAGTCGAGGGTTGGCGTGTGTGCGAATCGAAAATTGGCGTATGCGCAAATCGAAAAAATGGACAGGGCAGGCCCTGTCCATACAGGCGGCGGATATAGAGATGGGGACGCGACAGGTCGCGTGCAAGGGGATGAAAGGTGGAATGAGACCGCTAATCCATCGCGCCTGCGAGCACGGCCGCGGTGTCGGCTTGTTCGTCGCGTTTGTACTGCGCCATGTTGATCTGCGTCAGGCACGCCATGCCGATGAGCAGCCCAACAAGGCCGACGCTGAACGCCAGCCCGTAGGTCAGCGCTTTTGAGTCCGTCAGGAACAGGAAGACGTCGCGCGCGATGCCGCCGAAGGCCGTCCCAAACCCGCGCGAGAAGGTCACGACTAACGTCCAGAAGCCGAGGAACGTCCCTGCGCGCCCCAGCGGACTCATGTCCATCATCAAGCCCAGCGTGCCCACGTTCCAGATGCCCAGCCCCACGCCCAGCAGGATGAGCGACGGTGTGACAAGCTGGCGAATCTCCATGAACGACGAGAACGCCAGCAGCCCAAATGTCAACGCGAGGAAGCCCATGCCGATCTGCGACATCACTTGGTTGGTCAGGCGCTTGTCCTTGCGCGAGTACCAGATGAAGAACAGCGTCCCCACGATGGCCGTCGTGCCCCAATAGGCCGAGAAGCGGTTGGTGACGCTCGCTGGCATGGCGAACACATCCCCCGCGAACGGCTCCAAGATCAAATCCTGCGAGAAGGCGAAGAACATTGACAGCGCCAAGTAGAACATGAAAAAGCGCATCGACCGACTGACCCACACGAGGCGCAAGTCCTGCTTCAGGCTGCGCGGCTTCTCCTTGTCTTGAACGTGCGCAGCCACCGCGGCGGCGCTGCTCTGGCGCGTTTCCTCGCCGAACATGCTGATGAACCAGATCACAGCGCACAGCACCGCTGCCACGATAAACAGCGTTTGCAGCGCGTCGATGCTGTAGAGTAGGCGGTTGCTCTCGCCGTTGGAGGGCAGCAGCGCCCCGAACAAGATGCCGGCAAAGGTGTAGCCCAGCAGCAGGAACGTCCACACGATGCCCACCGCGCGCCCGCGCTGATGCTCCGGCGAGCGGTCATACACCAACGCGAGGAAGGTCGTGCCGCTGATGGCCGTGCCAAAGCTGAACATCAAGAACGATAAGATCAACAGCGCCCATTGCAGCGGGTAGGCCTGCCCATCGAGGCCCTCGCGCGCGATGTCGACCGTGGTAAAGCCGAGGATGAACGTGCTGGCCACCATCAGGCCGCGCCCCAAGCCGATCCAGAACATGCGCCGAAAGCCGAACAGCGTCTGCGTGTCGCTCATGCGCCCGGCCCACACGCCCAACGGCGCGAGGAAGTAACGCAGCGCCACCAGCAAGGCAATCGGCGTCGCCGCGAACTTGAGATCCGTCACCATGATGCGGTTCCAGACGCCCGTCGTCAGCACGTCAGCCATGCCGCTGCCCAGATGAAAAATGGCCAGCTTGAGGTTGGCCGCCATTGTCAGATTGCCCTTTGGCTTGTCGTCTACCGTGTCCACACTCACCCCTACAGGAATCTCAGCCATTATATACCTTTACACAGAATTCTGTAGATTTTGTGAGATTATACGAGTGCGATTTGTTATCTGTCAACCTTGACAACTCTCATGAGCGTTTCAGTTGGTCTAGTGTTATAGTCGGGTGGGGAAAATCGGAGGGCAAGACCTATGTCACGCTACAAGAAAATTGTCGTGCCGTTGGACGGCAGCGGTTGGAGCGAGGCCGCGCTGCCGCATGCGATTGACATCGCGCGCGCCAACGACAGCGAGGTAATCCTGCTGCACGTGTTCCGTCCGCCTGCGCACGAATTCATGGATGTGATCGCCATCGCGGGGCAGGATCAGCAGCTTCAGGCCGCGCGCGACGCCAGCAAGCAGAAGTTCATCAGCCTGCGCAATGAACTGCGCGATCAAGGGATCAACTGCCGCGTGCAGTGGGTGGAAGGCGTCAACGCGGCGGACTTGGTGTGTGAGTACATCGCGTTTGAAGACGCCGATTTGGTCGTGATGACCAGCCACGGCTACACCGGCCTAGCGCGGTTGCTGTTCGGCAGTGTCGCGAATGAGGTCATCCACCGTGTGGACGTGCCCGTGATGATCATACGCCCGGGGAAGTAGCCGCCAGCGCGTCGAACGGGGGGCGGCGACGGTCAATTTCGCTGCGGAGCTGCTGTTGGGCGGCCTGCACGGCCTGCGCTGTCGCCGCGTCTAACCCCAGCGCGGCGTACTCATCCTCGTCGAGAAGCTGCGTCTGCCCCAGCGGGTTCACCCACAAATCCAGCGCGAGGTCGTCCCAGTAGATCGCGCCCTCCGTGATGACGGCCGGCAGGGTGAAGTTGCAGTACGCCCCTTTGAAGTGCCCATCGTCCACGTCGTAGATCAAGAACACATTGTACCAGCGGTCGGTGTAGAACCACTCGATGAACAGATCGCCCTCTTTGAGCAGCAGGTAGCCTAGATCGCGCGTGGGGAAGGCAAAGCGCGCGTGGACGCAGGCGCTGGTGGCGTCGCGGTAGGTTAGCTCGCCGCGGTAGCGCAGCGTCTCGCGCTGGTTCAGGTCGCGCTTGATGATCTGCACGTCACTCCGCCTTGCCCTGCGTGTGGACGAGCAGCAGCAGCCCCGCGCCGACCGCCACACGCGCCGCAGGGGCGGCCAGCTCATTGCTGACGCCGCGCGCTGGCCCAAAGCGCAGCGTCTCGCGCCGCAGCGGGTAGCGCAGCCCCTCCGTCACGATCTCATGCACGTCCCCCGCCAGCGGGATGAGCGACACCGTGTCGCCTACCTCCCCCGTGATGGCATGTTCGCCCGCTTGCAGCAGTCGGATCGACTGCTTGCCCGCCACCAGCTCTACATCGCACTGCGCCAGCGCGGGCAGCGTCATCAGCAGGACGTTCGCCAGCACTTGGTCAAAGCGCGTGCCGATGCCGCCGATGATGCGCACCCAGCGCGCCCCGTGCTCAGCAGCGAACAGCAGGCACAGTTCAAGGTCGGTCTCGTTCTTCTCAGCAGGGTGGCGCAGCACGCGCACGCCCTCGCGCTCAAAGCGCTCCACGTCGGCGGCGGGCAGCGAGTCCATGTCGCCGATGAGCGTGTCTGGTCGGCGGCCGAAGAAGCGGGCTACGCGCGCCCCACCGTCCGCGGCGATCACGTGGGCGTCCGCCCCTTCATGCAGCGCGCGCTGCACCATCGGGCCGTCGTTCGGCTCGCCGTTGGCAAAGATCAGAAACTGCGTCATCGGTCTATCGGCTGCGCCGCCGCCAGCGGTCACGCACTTCTAGCTTGCTGATGTCGGGCGCATCAAGGAACTCCCCGGCCAGCCGAATGAACGGCTCGTGCTCCAGCATCGGGAAGTGGCGCACCCCGCTGATGGGAATGGGGACGAACAGATCGTCACGTTCCGCCGTCAGATAGTGCCAGATCTCGTCCGAGGGTGCGGGGATCACGGGGTCATCGACGCCGTGCACAGCCACCGTTGGGCAGGCCAGCGCGCGCACTTGGCGCAGATAGGCCGCGCTGTCGAAGCCCTGAACGCTGCCACGGATGGCGGCGGGGTCGGCTTTGTCGAGGTCAACGCGCAGTTTTTCGTAGGTGGGGTCAGTCTTTTTGAAGCACTTCTCCAACAGCAGATAGATCGAGCGCTCGTTGATGATCTCCGCCAGCAGGTTGGGCGTGGCAGTTGGGGTGGCGAAGGGCGTGGCCGCGCGCGGGTTGGCGCTGTCCGTAGGGCGCAGCGCCGACAGCGACGGTTGGCCGCGCAGGGTTCCCACGTCGAACAGCGGGGCGCTCACCAGCAGCAGCCGCGCCACCCGCTCCGGGTAATGATGGGCGAAGTGCCCCAGCACCAACGCGCCCAACCCGTGGCCGATCATGGCCGCTTTGGGGATGGCGAGCTGCTCCATGAAGCGGCGCAACAGCTCGACTTGATTCGCTAGGGCGTAGCCCTCGGCGTTCTTGGCGCTGTCGCCGAAGCCTAGCAAGTCCAGCGTGTAGACGCTGAAGCGCACGTGAAGCTGCTGCATCAGCGGGATCCAATAGCGCCATGAGCCGATCCAGCCGTGGACGAGGATCACCGGGCGGCCGCGCCCCAGCTTTTCGTAGTGGATGAGGTCACCCTCAATCGTGATGGCGCTCATTTGCGATCGTCCACCGGCCCACGCTGCGCCAGCAGCTCTGCCACGCGCTGCTGAAGCACGTTGGGCGGGAAGGGCTTTAGCATGTGTTCCGTCGCGCCCGAAAGCTTGCTCATCTCGATCTCTTCGTCCTGACCTTTGGCCGAGAGGATGATGATGGGCGTGTTCTGGAACTCATCCAGCGCGCGCAGCGCCCGACACAGCTCATAGCCGTTCATCTTGGGCATGCGCACGTCAGTCAAGATCATGTCAGGCTTGATCTGCTGCGCCAGCGTGAGGGCTTCCTCACCGTTGGTCGCTTGGGTCACCGTGTGCCCCACGAACATCAGCGTAAACGTGACCAGCTCGCGGATGTCGCGGTCATCATCGGCTACTAAGATATGCGCCATGCGCTCACTCCCTCGTCTGCGGCTCACCGCTGACGGCCATCAGCGTGCCGGTGATGTAGTTAGGCTGTTCGACGGGCAAGCGCACAAAGAAGGTTGTGCCTTTGCCCTCTTCGCTCTCAAACCAGACCTCGCCATGATGCAGCAGCACCAGCTCTTTGACCAGCGCAAGGCCGAGGCCCGTGCCGGCCACGTCCAGCTCAAGGGCGTGCTTGTCATAGCGCTCGAAACGGTTGAACGCGCGATCTTTGAACTCATCTGGAATGCCGACGCCCGTATCTTGCACGCGGATCAGCACGTGCTGCCGATCTGGCTCGACTGACGCCCCGACGGTGATCGTGCCGCCCGGCAGGGTGTACTTGAAGGCATTATCCACCAAGTTGCTGATGATCTGGATCAGCTTGTCGTGGTCAGCGCGGATGCGCGGCAGGTCTGACGCGATGTCGGTGTAGGTCTTGAAGCCGCGCTGCACGTTGGCCGCCCGCCCTGCGATGGTGCTGAACGTCTCGCGCAGCAGCTCGCCCAGATCGACCATCTGCATCGTCGTGACGAGGTCGCGGCTGTCCAGCTTGGAGATGTTCAGCACGTCGTTCACGAGCAGCGTCAGCCGATCAACGTTCTGCTTGATCGTCTCAACCATCTGCTGCTGAGAATCGCTCAAGCTGCCGCCAGCCCCCATCAAGAGCAGGTCGGTGAAGCCTTTGATCGGCGTCAGCGGCGTGCGGAACTCATGCGAGACGTTGGTGATGAACTGGTTCTTGGCGCGCTCGGCTTCGACGTCCTTCGTCACATCGCGGAACACGGCCAGCACGCCGAGGAACTGGTCATTAGACGAGACCGGCGTGAGATAGGTGGTGATGAAGTACTCGTTGAGTTCAACGCGCTCGCTGACGTAAGCGCCCTCGACCATCTTGCCGTCGATGTTGTCGCTCAGTTGTTTGACGAAGCGCTGCCACTCATAGGCTTCAGCCGTGAAATAGCTGCCCAAGCGGCTGACGTGGTAGTTGAGGATCTGGTTGCGCGGCAAGCCGAGGATGCGCTCAGCAGCGCTGTTGAAGAGCACGACACGCCCCTGCGCGTCGGCGAGCATCACGCCGTCGTTAATGCCCTCAAGAATCGCGCCTTGCTTCTGCGCCTCTTCTTGCTCCGCGCGCAGCAGGCGGCCCAAGCGCTCGGCTTGGTCACGGATGAGCTGGTACAAGTCCGCGGAGTTGATCGACGCTGCAACTTGGTTCGCCGCCGGGACGAGCAGCTTGATGTGGCTCTCGGTGAACGCGCCGACGCGCTCGCTCAGCAGCACCATCACGCCCATCGGGTCTTCGTTGTTCTCCAAGATGACCGCGATTGCGCTGCGCATGTTGGTGTGTTCGTAGCCCTGCCAGTACGGCTCAGTCGTCAAGTCCGGAACCATCATCACATTTTCGGTCTCGATGCCGCTCATCAAGAACCACTCGGCAAAGCCGATGGCCGGGTGCGAGGCAACCTTGCCGCTGCTGTCGTAGACCAACTTCGAGTCGTCGAGCCACGCGCGCGGGTAGAGCGAATCCGTCGCCGGGTCGCTCAGCAGGATCACGCCGTCCTCCGCGCCCACGGCTTGGCTCACCATGCGCAAGGCGCGGTCGAGCAGCTGTTCCATGTCGAGGGTGCGCGCCAGCTCAGAGGTGATGCGGTAGAGTGTGTCGAGGCGGTCGCGCTCTTCTTGCAGCTCGTCGGTGCGGCGGCGCACGAGGGCGTTCAGCTCGTCGGCAAAGCTGCTGACGCGCTCGAACAGGCGCGCGTTCTGGATGGCCGCGCTCAACTGCGAGCCGACCGTGGTGAGGATGCGGTCATCGTTGACGTTGAAGGCGCGCGAGCGGGTGTTGCTGCGGATGGCCAGCACGCCCAGCACTTGTTCGCCGCTGATGAGCGGCACGCCGAGGTAGCTCTTGGCGTCGCCTTCGCCGTTGACGATCCCCAAGCTGCGGCGCAAGTCGTCGATGCTGAAATAATCCGCGCCCAAGTTGAGCGTGCGCCGCCGCTTGATGATGTAAGACACCTCGTCATCGCCCAGCGGGCGCGGCGGCATGGTGAAGCTGCGCCCCTTGCGCACCGCCAGCGGGAAGGTGATCTGCTGGCGCTCCTCGTCGTAGAGCGCAAGGTACATCTCTTCGGCCTTCGTCACGGCGGGCACTTGGTCGCGGATGATGGGCAGCATGTCCTCCAGCTTGAGCGTCGAGGAAATGGCTTGTGACAGCGAGTTGATCGTGATGAGTTCCTCAAAGCGGACGCTTGTCTCAGCCGAAAGGCGGGCGTTCTCAATCGCCACGGCCACCTGCGCGCCCAGCGCCTTCGCCAGCCGCACTTTTTGCTGTGTGATGGTCTGCTCCTCATTGGAGGTCTGCTCGAGTTGGATCAAGCCAATCGTGCGATCTGACACCACCAGCGGGATGAACATACGCGCGCCGCGCCCCATCGCGCGCAGCTCTTGCAGCTCAAGGTCGTACTGCGTCGGGTGATCCTCTTGCGGCTGATCGAAGATCACGACCACGTCGCGCTGTTCGAGCGCGCGCTGCCGCGCCGGGTATTGGCGCAGGTCATAGCGCTTGCCCGTCGTGATGACCGCGTTGGGCGTGCCGTCACGGCTAGTGGTAAAGTCAACAATCAACTCGTTGTCCACCTCATACCACGTGAGGATCGTCGCATTTTCTTGTTCCAGCGCGTTGAACATGAGCTGCGCCACCGTGCGGAACACCTCTTTCAAGTCGCGGCTGAGCGAGGTGGCCTGTGCCGCCTCGAGAAGCATGCCTAGCTCGTTCGTGCGCTCAAACGTCTGCTCGAACAGCTCGGCGTTAGAGAGCGCAATCGCCACCTGCGAGGCAAACGCGAACACGACGTGCTGTTCTTCGCGGGTCTGGTAGGCGTTCGGCTCGCGCCGCGTCAGCATCATCAGGCCGACCACGTTCCCTTGTGTGACGAGCGGCACGCCCAACCAACTGCCGATCGGTTCATCTGGCGGCAGATGCAGCGAACTGAAGTCGGCATCCGCGTTGAGCGCCAGCGCGCGCTGCGTCTCGATGATCTGCTGCACCGGCGCAGACTCTGAGATCGCTAGGCGGGTGTTCAGCAGGTCACGGCTGTTGGCAAAGCCGCGCGCCCCCTCCAACACCATGAACGACCCCACACGCCGCCAGATGCTCATCGTGTCGTAGGCGATGACCCACGCCATCTCCTCGATAGCCAGCGTGATGATCTCCTCACGCTCTAACAGCGAGGTGATGCGCGTCGAGACCTCCGTCAGCGCCGCCAGTTGGTTGGCGCGCGTCTCGATGGACTGCTCCATGCGGGTTCGCTCGGTCACATCGTCCACCAGCAGCACCGCCCCGCGGATGCTCTCGCCCGCCCGCAGCGGATACAAGTACAGATCGCGCACGATCAGGCTGCCATCGAGGTTGACACTGGTGTAGCCGCGCCGTTCGCGCGGTTGGCCGTCTGCCAGCACGGCGCTCAGGGCGTCGCCCAACACGTCGGCCAGCTCCGGCTGATAGGCGAACAAGTCCTGTTGGATGGCGCGGTCGTCCCAGCCGTAGGCCTCGCGCATGAACTCGTTCACGTTGATGATGCGCCCGCTGCTGTCGAGCACGACGATGCCCTGCTGGATCGACTCGACCACGCTGCGATTCAACACCTGTAGGTTGACCGCTTGGTTGAAGAGGCGGGCGTTTTGCAGCGCCCCGGCCACCAACTGCGCCACGCGCTCGATCAGTGAGCGTATCTCGTGTGCGGTGACGGCGCGTTCTTGGGCGCTGCCGAAGTGGATCGCCCCCAAACACTCGCCGCCCGCCACCAACGGCAGGATGATCGTGGCGCGCTCGCCTTGCCGATGCCACTCGCGCACGTCGTCCCACGCGGCCACTTCAACATCGCCCGCGTTGTACACCCCCACTTGGCGGCGCTCATAGCTGCGGCCCAGCGCGGTGTGCTCCAGCGTGGGGCGTGTCTCCTGCGTCCCTTGCAAGCTACCGTCCGGCTGAACGCTCACCCACAAGTAGTCAAACACCCGCGTCAGCGGGTTGGCGACAGCCAGCGTGAGGCGGGTGAGTGGGACGAGCTGCCGAATGCCGTCAGAGACAGCGTGGGCGATTTTGTTGAGGTCAAGCGTGCTGGCGACGGCGTTCATGATCGCGTTGAGCTGCGCTTCCTGTTCGGCGGCGCGGCGGCTCTCGATGAACAGGCGCGTGTTCTCAACCATCGTGGAAGCTTGATGGGCGAAGATCTCGAGCACTTCTAAGCGGCTGCGGTCAGGGCGCTTGTTGTCATAAGGCCGATCCAACGCCATCACGCCGATCAAGTTGCCGCCCTGCCCGCTGATGAGCACGATGAGGCGGTCACCGTCGTGCCAGTCATCGTTGCCGCGCGGCTGCACTGTGCGCAGCGCCGAGTGGGTCAAGTCGAGCGCTTCAAGGCCGGGCTTTAACCACTCTGCTTCACGTTCGATTGGAAAGAAGTACGATTCGCCCGTGCGGAACTCTGGCCGCAAGAAATCCATCAGCGCATCAAGCGCAGTCGTCTGGCCGCGTGAGCGCTCAAACTCCATAATGGGGATGCCCGCCTGCGCGGTGCGCCGCAGCACGCCCGCCTCTTCGTCGACCATCAACATCATCACTGTGTCGTAACCGACGGACTGCTGCACGCTGTAGGCGACTGCTTCGAGCAGGCTCTCAAGGTCGGTGCTGGTTTGCAGCATCTGCCCCAGTTCAAAGATGCGGTTCATCTGGTCAACGCGCTGGCGCAGGCTGTTGCCGCGCTCCAACTGCTGCTGGTAGTAAGCGGCGTTTTGATAGCCCAGCGCGGCCTTGCTGGCAATCGTGACCAAGAAAGCGGCGTTGTCCTCGTCGAAGTGGTGCGCGTCAAGCGCGTAAGCGTGCAGCACCCCCACCACCTCTTCAAGGTAGTGGATGGTGGTGGCAATGGCAGAGCGCGCGTCGTGGGGCTGCGGCTTCAGGGCCACCTGCTGCTGATAATCAGCCACCATGACTGGCTCTGAGGGGTGCATGATGGCTTGCAGCTCAATCGGGGCGAGCGTTGTGAGGGTCGCCAGCCCCAAACGGCGCTCCATCTGCGGCTCATCTGGCCGCAGCCACGTCTTGGCTGGTCGCAGCAAGACGATCGTCACATCGTGACAGTCCAGCGTCGTGCGCACTTCCTGCCGAATTTTCTCCAGCACGCTGTCCAAGTCGAGCGTCATCGCCAGCTCGTTGCTCACGCGGGCGATGGCGTCTAGCTCACGCATGCGGCGGCGCAAGTTCTCGCCGGTCGATTCGTACAGCAGCAGCCGCTCCAACGCGGCGGCGATCTGTGAGGCCACCGTGCTGAGCAGCACCACGTCCTGCTCAGTGTAGAGGCCGTCGCGGTTGGCCACGCCCAACTCGCCGATGGAGCGATCCCCCACCAACAGCGGCACAACCACCGCCCGATGGAAGCCATAGCGCTGAGCCGTGACACGATAGTTGGAGATTACGCGCTTGTCGTTTAGCAGGTCGTTGGTCAAGAAAGGCCGCTTGGTGAGCGCCACCGCGTACTTGAGGTCCGGGTTGCTGCTCATCTCGTACATCTGTGGGGCGGCGTTGGGCACGCCGTAGATGTAGCGCGGGTACGAGATGAGGTTGTTCGTCGTGTGGTCGATGATGGTGATGAACACCACTGAGCTGCTCATGAAGCGCGCGATCGACTCTAACACAGGGGTGAAGGGTTGATCGGGCGTGATGACCGCGCTGGCCAGCTCGGCCACTTGACGCAGGCCGTCGGCCTGTTCCGCGCGCACCGCCACCTCACGGTACAAGCGCGCGTTTTCGATCACGGCGCTGGCCTGCGTGGCGAAGATTTGCAGCAGCCGCACGTCGCCATCGCCGAGGTCGCGCCCGTCGACGGGGTTTGCCACCTGCACCATGCCGAGCTTGCGCCCGCCCGCCCGCATCACGGCGAACATCAACTTGCGCACGCCGCCAGCCTCCACCATCGCATCGAGGCCGGCCTCATACACCAGCGTGTCGATGTCGGCCCGGTTGGAAAGCCACCAATCGCTATCTTTCCACACCCGCCGCAGGATCGTATCCTCATCGAGCGGCACGCGGTAGGCGCGCACGACTTGCTCCGGTAGGCCATAAGCTGGGGACTGCGCTTGCAGCATGTTGGTGGCTTCTTGATAGAGCAGCACCACCGCAATCTCACAGCGCATCAGGCGCGCCATGCGCTCCGTCACGCTGGCGTAGAACTCGTCCACGTGCCGCACAGCGCTGATGGCGTCGGTCATCTCTTGCAAGCCGACTAGCTCACTGTCGATCAAGCGCCCGCGCTCGTGCAGGCGGATGTTTTCCACGATGACGGCAGCTTGGGTGCTCAGGACGCGCAGGCTCTGAATGTCGGAGGGTAGGAACGGTTGGCGGCTGCGTTTGTTGCTCACGGCGATGAAGCCGATGCGATCTTGCCCGACGCTCATCGGCACGAGCAGGGTGCTGCGGATGCCCGCCACCTCGAGCAGGCCGCGCAAGCCCAGCGCCTCTACCAGCGGCTCGTCCAGCAGAGCGTTGCTCGCCCAATAGGGCTGGCTGCTCCAGATGTCGTGCTGTGGGCTGTTGGGCGGCAGCGGGATCACGATGCGGCTGGCGACGCTGTCGTTTAAGCCGTAGAACGGAACCTGTGGCAGCAGTTCACCACGATCTGGGTCGTAGAGAAATATGCCAGACATTTCCGCCTCTAACATGTTGGCGATGCGCGTGTTCATGCGCAGGTAAAGCTCGCTGACGCGGCTCAAATCACCGACTTGATCAGTCACTTCTTGCAAGCTGGCCAAGTCGTTCAGGCGGCGTTCCTGTTGATTGTAAAGCTGAGCGTTCACGATCGCGGTGCTGACGACGTTCTGAACGGCGTCCAGCAAAGCGACATGGCTTTCGTCAAAATAAATAGGACGGCTGTTGAAGAGCGTCAGCGTGCCGATAAACTGGCTGGACTGCAAGAGCGGGATGCCGACAGCGGTCACAAAAGGGGTTCCTGCTAGCAGTTCGCTGCTGTCAACGCTGCTGCTGTTCAGCAGCAAGGCGCGCTGCATCTTCTGCACCCACCCCGCGACGCCTTGCCCGCTGTGGTAGCCGCCGCCCTGCTCGGCCAGTGCCATCACGTAGGCTGCATCGCCCACCCAACCACGCTGAGTTAAAAACTTCTGCTGCGGCTCCCACAGGCAGATCTCGCCCGCGTCGCAGTTCACGGTGTGGGTGATGAGGTCGAGCAGCACTTGCAGCACGCTTTCGACGCTCATGCCCGCCGTCACGGTGGCGTTGATCTTGTTGATCAGCTCAATAGCTTGCGAGACGTTGATCGAACTGGTGCGCACGAGGGTTTGACCCGCCTCGCGCATGGTGACCACCGCGCGCACCCTGCTCTCGTCGGGGATGTAGAAAACGCTGGCGTTCACGTAGCGGTTGCCGATGCGAAACGTGCTGCTCGTTTGGCCCGTCAGCAGCGCAAAGAAGTTGTCCGCAGGTTCGATGCGCTCGGCCACGGTCTCAAGGTCGATGCCGTCTGGCTCCAGCCCCAGCCATGCCAGCGCCAGCGGGTTGGCGTGCAGCACCTGCCCGACCTCGCTGATGACCAGCACGGCGTCGCTGTCGTTCTCGCCGCTGACGGTGCGGGGGAGGCTAGACGGCGCGCTCTGTCGGCCGCGCTCGAGCTGGCGCAGCAGCAGGTATAGCCCCAACAGCGTGAGCGCCCCGATCACCAGCGCCAAAAATGCGAACCCATTCATGCTGTGAACCTCATCATCACCGCTTGGCTTGAACGATCTACCATGAAGTCAGGAAGCTGGTATCCTGTGCCCCGGCGCTGAAGTCCCCGCTGCGCCGCCGCCGCCGATCTTCTGCGGCCAGCTCGGTCACTTCGCGGATGTCGGAAAATTGGTGCGTGCGCGTCCCGACCATCCCCACGGACATGCTCATCAGGTCAACGCGGGTTTCACCGCTCTCGCTTGGGACGAGCATGTAGCCCCGCTCGCGGTCGATGAACGAATAGTGCTGCTTGATGTCGTGGGCAAAGCGGCTGGTGAGGTTCTCGAGCAGCGTGTCGATCTGATTGCTGTGGGTGATGAGCACGAAGTTATCGCGCCCCGGGTGGCCCGGGTAGTCATCAGGCGTGCCGTAAGCGTCGATCATCTCGCTCAGCAGCAGCGTCACCGAGCGGATCACCTCGTCGCCTGCCGTCCAGCCGTAGACCTCGCTGAACATGCTGAAGTTGTTCAGCTTGATGTCGACATACGTCCAATCGCGGTTGGACTGCATCAGGGTACGCAGGTGCTCTTCAATCAGCCCACCCAATGGCAGGCCGCTGGTCGCGTCGATCTGTTTGCCGCGTTGGGCGGTAGCAATCGCGTTTTGGATGCG
Source organism: uncultured Anaerolineae bacterium (assembly GCA_937944445.1). GTDB lineage: Bacteria > Chloroflexota > Anaerolineae > Aggregatilineales > Phototrophicaceae > JANWYT01. The sequence goes on along the minus strand of CALDYP010000020.1, from coordinate 24,123 downwards.
CAGCTTCAGTTCTTCGATGTCAAACGGCTTGGTGATGTAGTCGTCTGCGCCCAACTCCAGCCCGATGAGCTTGTCGCTGCGCTCGTCTTTCTGGGTGAGGAAGATGATCGGAATGTGGCTGGTGCGGGTGGTTGTGCGCAGCTCACGGCACACGTCATAGCCGCTCATGTCGGGCAGGTTGATGTCCAGCACGACCAACTGCGGCAGATGCCGCTTCGTCATCGCCAGCGCATCCCCCCCGCGCGCTGCAACGTCTACGATGTACCCCTGCCCGGTCAAATAGATCCGCAGCATGGTAGAAATATCCGAATCGTCCTCAACAACCATTACACGATTTTTGCTCATAACTAGCCTCGCCTGACCAGCGGCCACAAAGGGTCTATCACATCTTCCTAACTATACATCAGGATGGGGCAGGATGCATGTTTTTCTGAAGAATAGGAGCGCGCCTAAATTTGAACATAGGCCTCATCCAGCTCCCTTCAGGGGGCGCGCCCCAGCCGAGCGCATGAGCGCTCGGCGCGATTGTCTGTTTATCTTTAGACACTCCCACGGTGTGGCGTTGGTTGCGGGTTTTCAAATACTGTGTATTATTTAGAATCGTTACGCATAGTTTACTGTTCACTGTCTTCTATTTATCTACCACTATTCCCCTATTCCCCCAAATTGACACCATGATCCCGATCATCGACGGCCATCAAGACATCGCCTACAATTTCGTCAACTATCAACGCGACTTTCGCATCTCTCTAGCCGACACGCGCGAGCGTGAGCGCGGCACGACAATCCCTGACGACAACGGCACAGCGTCTAACGCGCTGGACGCGGCTCTGACTGGGGGAATAAGTCTCATCTTTGCGACGCTGTTCGTCTGCCCGCCGTGGGGCGGCTTCGGCAAGGTCTACCACACGCCAGACGAAGCCCACGACCAAGCCCTAGAGCAGCTCGCCTACTATGAGGCGCTGGCGATGCATCCACAGTTGAAGGTCATCAAAACACGAGCCGACCTTGAACAGGTGCGCGCCACATGGGGACGACCTGCGCCTGAGCGCATCGTCGGGCTGGTGATCCTGATGGAAGGGGCGGATCCCATCCGCACGCCCGACGAGTTCGCCTTCTGGCACGAGAACGGGGTGCGCGCCATGGGCTTGACGTGGAGCGACACGCGCTACGCCGGCGGCACGATCATCAAGGGGCACGGCGGCGGGCCAATCACCGCCGACGGCTTCGCGCTCATGGCCGAGATGGCGCGCTACAACGCCCTGCTCGACCTCTCGCACATGAGCGAGCAGGCCTTCTATCAGGCGCTGGAGACCTACCCCGGCCAGATGATCGCCAGCCACAGCAACCCGCGCCGCTTCCGCAGCTCTGACCGACACTTGACCGACGACATGATCCAGCGGCTGGCGGCGGTCAGCGGCGTCATCGGCCTCGTGCTCTACACCCGCTTCCTCACGGACGATGCGCAGCTAGCCGCGCAGAAGGCCAGCATCCGTGTGCAGCGCTACGCTGAGGCCATCGACACCGTCTGCCAACTGACCGGCAGCGCCGAGCACGCCGCCATCGGCAGCGACGTCGACGGGGGCTTCGGGGCGGAGCACCTGCCCGCAGAGATCGACTCCGTCGCAGATTTTCAACGCATCCCAGAGGCGCTCAGCACGATGGGTTACACTGATGCCGACATCGCGCTGATCTGCCACGGCAACTGGCTGCGCATGCTGGAGCTGACGCTTCGTTCGCGCGCTTGACTGCCTATCAACACGGGTTCAGACGCGCGGCTGGCAGGCTTGAGCGTCATCGCGCTGTGTTTAGCGCTTCACGAGGGGCCGCCCGTCTCAAGTAAACCACGTGATCGACGCGGCTGAACGACAAGTCGAACACGACTTCCCAGCCTTCGGATTGCAGCTCAGCCAATTTGTGCTCGAAGGCCTGCGCGCTGGACTGCTGCACCTTGTCGTAGTCGGCGGCGGGCCACACCTCACGGAAGCGCAGCCGCTCGGGCGTGCCCTCGCTGTAGTCTTGAAAGGCCGTCGGCAGGATTTGGCGCGTCGGGTCGAGGCGCTCGTACTCGCTCAGCCAGATCACCAGCGCGCTGAGTTCGCCGGGGCGCGGCTCTTTGGAGCGCAGCAGCAGCGTCGAGCGCTCGACGTTGGGGTCATCGTCCGCGTACAGCTCGGCGAGCTTCTGCGCGGCCTGCGCGTTGATCTGCGCCGCGGGCACGCGAAACGCGAACACGTACAAGAAAAACAGCACGATCAGCCCCAACGAGCCGATCACAACCCACACAAGTTCCATCTCGTTCCGTCCTGCAAGCAGCTTAGTGGATGACCGTGGCAGCGCGGCGGCGCTGCTGCGCCCGCTCGCGCACACGGGCGATCGTCTCATCTGTCACAGCAAACTCAAAGCTGCGCAGCCCTGAGAGCTTGAAGCCGTGCTTGCTCGCCAGCGCGGCGATCTCGTCGATGCGGGCGGGGTCGAGGTCGCGCCCCAGCGTGTAGTCCTCATAGCGGCCTTCCAGCGCCAGCGTCATCGTTTCGGCCATGCAGGCGAAGGCGTGGCGCGGCGGGAAACCGAAGTTGAAGTGAAAATCGGCCTCTGGCCCGGGCACCTCAACCATGCCGCCCTCGATCACCAGCACGTCGTCGCGCTCTTTGGCCACGCGCACGCTGACGTCGCGCGGGCGCGCCACGTCCAGCACCACTGTTCCAGAGCGCAGATGACGCGGCTCGATCACGGCGTCCGTCGCGCTCGTGACGGTCAGCACGAGGTCGGCTTGGTAGACGTCGTTCACGTCGGTTGAGGCGCGCACGACTGAGCCGCGCCCCGCGCACAACTCGCGCACCGCTTCCGTCGCGTCGGCTCGCCGCCCGACCAGCACCAGCTCGCCTACGCGGCCGGCCAGCATGCGCGCGCAGGCCTTGCCGATGGCCCCCGTCGCGCCCACAACCGCCGTCACCGCCTCGCGCATCGGGATCGTCATCAGCCGCGCCGCCTCGGCCAGCGCTTCAATCGCAATCGCCACCGTGTAGCTGTCGCCGGTGGTCACAGCGATGTCTAACCGCTGCGCGATGGTCACGCCCGCATCGCCGACGACTGAGGTATACGCGCCCAGCCCCAACGTGCGCGCCCCCAGCGCCTCGGCTTTATGGCCCGCCGCCACGATCTTGTTGTAGACTTTTTCCACCGGCAGCCGCATCATCGTCTGCGGGGTGAACGGCACTGCAAGGAACCACCCGCGCGCCGTGACGCCCGTCGCCACCGATTGAATGCCCGTGATCTCGCTGATGTACAGCGGCGGGAAGAACTGTGACGCCCAATGGATCACCGGTTCAGGCAGGATCGTGCCTAATGGGGGGAACTTGCGGTTGACGTCCTTGCGGATGGTGATGGGGTGAATGATAAACGCAAACGTGTGTTCGCTCATCGCCGTGCCCTTTGTAGTGTACTACTGCCATTGTAGCGAAGGTTGGGGCGATTGTGTGCGCCAGCTTGGTTATTTCACCACCCCTCTTCGACCTCTTCGCGCTCGCCTTGGCGGGGGTAGAAGCGCTTGTGCAGCTCGCCGCCAGCGATGAAGTGGTGGTCGCTCTCTTCGTAGGTGATGCTGCGGGTGATGACGCGCCGCTGCGGCGAGGCCACGAGCACGGTGTCACTCTCGATCATGCGGCCCGGAAAGACTACCATGCCGCTGCCGATGCGGCAGTTGTGGCCGATTGCGCTGCCCAGCACGATCTGACCGACGTCCTCGAGTTCCCCGTCACGGTTGGCCGCGCGAATCGGTTTCTGCGCCACGAGGTTGAAATCGGTGAAGGTGCTGCCCGCGCCAACGAAGCTGTTGCGCCCGATGACGCACATCTGCAAGCAGGTGTTTTGCGCCACGATGACGTTTTCCATCACCGCGGTCAGGTAAAGCGACGCCCGAAACGGCAGGAAGCAGTTGTTGCCGAGCGTCGTCTGGTAGAGCATACACCCCGCGTCGATGTTGCAGTTGTCGCCGATGGTGCTGTTGTCGATGATCGCGCCTGCGCCGATGGAGACGTTGTTGCCGATCTTGGCCGGGCCGGTGATGATGGCGCTGGGGTGGATCGAGCAGCCCGTGCCGATCTCCACCGCGCCCGAAGCGCTGAGGATTTGTTTTTGTTCGAGCAGGGCGTGCCACAGCAGCCGCAGGCTCGTGAACAGCGAGCGGTCGATGGCGCGGTCGAGCCGTCCGGCGCGGGCGAAGTTGCCGAAGATGATGCTGGCGAAGTAGACATGCACCCAGCTTTCGATGCTGACTGCCGCGCGCATGCAAGCGTAGTGCGTCAGGTTGCCGCGTTGAAGCGTCATGTAGTCCGGCACGCTGTAGAAGCCGATCTCGCGCGCCTCGCTCGGCACGACAATCGGCTGAACGTCGTGGTGATAGCCGTCAGGGAAGTACCACAAGTCCATCAGGTAGAGGACGGTGCCGCTGCGGTCGCGCTGGTAGGTGTAGTCTTTGGCCAGCGGCAGCGCATAAGTGCGGAAGCCCACATCGTCGGCGCTGAAGGCAGCGCGGCAGGCTTTGCCCGTCTTGCGCGCCTCTTTCATGAAGTAGTCTAAGAACTCGCGGTCAAACCAGAGGTTATCGCGGTAGACGATGCACTCGCCTTGCACGCTGCTCACCTCTAAGCTGTCCTCGAACACGCCGCGCAGCTCAAGCTGTTGACCAAAGTAGCTGTTGAGCAGTTCTTCATGGTGCAGCTTGAGCGGGGTCGTGCCGATGGTCAGCAGGGACGCTGGCTCATTAAATGGAGGGACGAAACGCCGATCTTCGATGATGTAACGATACATGCGCCCACCTGTCAAGTCGTGATGACAGTCAGTATACAGTTGAGGCCAAATGGGCGCAATTTGGCCGCTCACCGCGCAGAGCCGCGCGGCGGGTTAGCGGGTGTGGTTGGGCTGCGCCAAGAAGCCGCGCAGCGTCGCGCGGAAGCGATCCGGCGCGTCCATCATCGGGAAGTGGCCGGCGTTCTCGTACCAGTCCTCTTGGGCGTGGGGGGCGTGTTTGGTCAGCAGCTTGCCTTGATCGGGCTTGACGATCAGATCGCGCTGCCCGTACATCCCCAAAATGGGGATGTTCAAGCGCGGCAGATCGGGCGTCAGGTCTACCTGCGCCAGCGTGCCGATGCTCTGAAAGAACGCATCCGGCGCGACTTTGGCCGCGTCCTCGCGCACCATCTTATAAGTCAGCGCGCCGTTGGGGCCGCCGAAGCGCGTCAGCAGGTAGATGAGGCTGTCTTTGAGCAGCGGCAGCTTATAGGACAGTTTGGCCACGTGAGGATAGCCTGACAGCTTGAGGAAGACGTTGAGCGACGAGCCCACAATCGGTGAGCCAATGACCGTCACTTTGGCCACGCGCTCAGGGTAGCGCGCGGCGACCCCCAATGAGACTGTGCCGCCCATCGAGTGCCCCACCAATGCCGCGCGTTGAATGCCAAGCCGATACATGAACTGGTTGACGAGGTCAACGTACAGGTCAACGCTCACCTCGTGCGAGCGCGACTCGCCAAAGCCGAAGAAGTCGATCGCATAGGTGCGGTACTCTGCGCCAAGATGTTCGATCGTGCTGCGCCACAGCGCCCATGACCCTAGCCAACCATGCAGCAGAATAACAGGGCGACCACGACCAAACACTTGGTAGTGGACGATTCCCTGATCGGTTACGAGGGTGGGCATGGTATGGCAAACGAACGCGGCTAATCTAGTTCGTTTCCATCTCTTCTAGAATGGTATACAACAGTTCAAGCAGCACTTGGCGCACGCTGTCGCGGTCTTTGGCGATGCACGGCAGCAGTTTCACTTCAGGATCCAAGCGCAGCACGATCCGCAAGTCTTCAGGCTTCCAAGCGTCCGGATGGTCTTGCTTGTTGGCGGCCACCACGTAGGGGGTGGGGGCATAGGCGCGGAAGGTCTCGAGGATGGTCTTGGCTTCGCGGAAGGTCTCTGGCTTAGAGCTGTCAACCATCACGATGAACCCCAGCATGCCCTCAGCAAGGATTTCCCACATGAAGTCAAAGCGGCGCTGGCCGGGCGTGCCAAACAGGAAGAGTGTTAGCTCGTCATCCACCGTGATACGGCCAAAGTCCATCGCGACTGTAGTGGCCTCTTTCTGCGCAGCTTCCGCTGTGTCTTTGGAGAGGCTCTTCTCAGTCGAGACCACTTGAATCTCGCTGATCGAGCGGATGAATTCCGTTTTGCCTGAGCTGAAAGGCCCCGTAACCACCATCTTTACTGTTTGCATAGTATACCCGCTTCTCTCAATGACTGCCGGTTGAATGAAAGCGCTGCGCCCTCACGGGCCTTACATCGACTTGAGTTTTTCTATAATGCTCAGCACCACCCGCTTTTCCGGTGGGGTCGGCGGTTTGGTGGGGCGGTTAGGTCGTTGTGGCAAGACCTGCGGCTTGGCTGAGTTCACGATCTCAATCAGGCCCGCCTGATTGAGGCTGTAGACGATGCGTTTGATCTGAAGCTCGCTCATATTGACGACCTTCATGATCTGTCGAAGGGTATTTTTGGGGTCAACATAGGGCACAATCTTCCATTCATCGACGGTGAGATGCACCCCTTTGAATTTCTGCTTGGCGTTCTCGGCGAATTTGAGCGACACGTCGAGGCTGCCGATGACCTTGTCTATTTCACCCGCTTCTTTGATGCGCCGCCCCCCTTCGATAATCACAGGCTCTAGCTCGATCGGGACGAGGATCACATCGCTGCCGGGTGATTGGTTGTCATCAAAGCGGAAGGGGCCTTCTTGAAGCGTCATCAAGTTGAAGACGATGTCGAGGATGTTCTGCTTCACGGCGGCTAAAATGTCGCCCTGTGTCACATACTTTGCGCCGATCAACCGCATAGCCAAGCCCTTATCACCGAGCGACCCCATGCGCTCGCGCAGTTGGCGCGCCTGCTCGTTGTTGAGCTTGCCCGCCTTGTTCAAGACCGCGACAAGGCTGCTGTCTTGATTGGCGGCCGACGCATAGACTAGACGCCCTTGATGAAAGGCGATGCGCGCGCGCTCTGCACCCGGGATCTGTTTGGGCTGTTTCATCGCGTCTAGTTCGTTGGTGGTGATGCCATCAAAAATGGTCAGCAGCCCAGTACGCTTGGACAAATTCACAAGGTTCAGCAACTGAGTCGTACTGAAATCGCGGAGATTCCCCTGTAGTGGCATCGACGCCCCCTGAAGGATTAAGACGCGGTTGAAATGTTGACATGAAGCTAATTGGAATTATAACTTGAGGCTTTAGAAGCGTCAACCACCCCCCCAATGTGGAGAGTGTCTACTACTGAAAGGGTCGAAGGTCGAGCACGGCTAAAAGTGCTCACCTCAAGACGCGTTTCAATGGGGACGCGATCGGTCGCGTCCGTTTGGGGTGTGGCCTCTCGCGGGCCTGACACGTCATGCCCCTACTTGAACGCCTCCAGCGCTTTGAAATCAGCGAGGTGGATCGGGCGGTCGGCGGCTTTGTAGAGCGCCTGCGCCGGATGGTAGAGCGCCACAAGGCTGATCTGGCCATAGTCCACGTCCAGCGGGATGACCTTGCCGTGCAGCTCGCTGATCTTCTTCGTTTGGTAGGGCGAGTTATAGCGCGTCAGCAGCCACGTCATGCTGAAGCGCCCCAACGTGGCGATCACCTGTGGCTGGATGATGTTGATCTGGCGGATGAGGAAGGGCGCATAGTAGGCGATTTCCTCGCGGCTGGGGTCGCGGTTGTCTGGGGGGCGGTCTTTTACGATGTTGGTGATGTAGACATCCTCGCGCTTGAGCTGGATCGAGTTCAGCAGCTCATCGAGGAAGCGCCCCGCCGCGCCCACGAACGGCCTGCCCTGCTTGGCTTCGTTTTCGCCCGGGGCCTCGCCCACGAACATGATCTTGGCGTAGTGGTTGCCCATCCCCGCCACAGGGTAGTAGCCGTTGGCGGTGCGGTAGGCGTAAAGCGGCGCATCCGTCGCGGCGATCAACTCATCGCGGATTTGACGCAGCAGGTCAGAACGTTCAGTCATACCGTCTAGTCCACAAAGCGATACTTGATCAACGTCCACAGGGCGATGGGCGCGTCCGTCCATTTGATCTTCTTGCCTTCGTGGTACTCGCGCCCGTTGTAGCTGATCGGGACTTCATAGATGCGGATGCCCTTCTTGAGCACTTTGGCGGTCACCTCTGGCTCGAACTCGAAGCGGCGGGCGTGGATGCGCATGTCCTTCACCACCTCGGCGCGAAAGACTTTGTAGCATGTCTCCATGTCGCTCAGGATGGCGTTGTAGAGAATGTTCGTCGCCAGCGTCAGGCCTTTGTTGGCCACCATGTTCCAGAAGTTCATCGCCTTGCGCGGCCCACCCAAAAACCGCGAGCCGTACACGACGGTGGCGATGCCCTCTTGGATCGGCTTGAGCAGGATGGGGTACTCGCGCGGGTCATATTCAAAGTCGGCATCTTGGATGAGCAGCACATCGCTCGTGGCGGCTTTGAAGCCGGTGATGACCGCCGCACCTTTGCCTTGATTGTGCGAGTGATAGATGATGCGCACCTCGGGGAAGCGTTTTTCCTCGATGCGCTGGAGCACGTCGCGCGTGCCGTCTGTGCTGCCGTCGTCTACGATGATGATCTCATTGGCCAAGCCAACCGCGCGCACGTCGTCGAGCACTTGTTCAACGGTGGTCACCTCGTTGTAGCAGGGGATGACGACGGTCAGCGTCAGGGGCTGCGGGTCTTTCAGTCGTTTGGTCATGTGCGCCTACGACTTGTCGGGCGTGTTGACGCGGATCGCTTCCACTTCGGTGGTTGCTTGGGCTTCGTCGGGGCTGTTGTCTTCCCAGCTGATGATCCACACGCACAAGCCGGCCACAAGGGTTGTCGCCGTGAAGAGCGCGATCCACTGCGTGGGCAGCAAGCCGACGTCGCGCGCCTCAATCGCCAGCAGCACGCACATAAAGGTTGCCAGCACGATCCACGCTGCCAGCCGCGGATGCGTCAGCGCCCATCGAATCGGGGGGAAATTTTGCATGTCGTTCCCTCTGGTAGATGCTTAAATTTGCCCATGCAGTATAGCAGAAAGCCGCATCAGGTCATAGTCGGGACACAGCCTGCCATGCAGTTGAATCCCCCTTCTTGGACTGGCCTGCCTGCGGCCAGAGACGAAGAAGGGGGTTGAGGGGTGAGGCCTATCCCGACGTTCAGCGCGCGCCGTTGGGGCGGATGACGCTGTGACGCGACGTGCCGACGGTGCGATCTGCGCCGCGCCACTCGTAAGGTTGGCCAGCGATGAACGCCTCCAGCATCGTGCGCGACTCGGTGTCCTCGGGCTGGATCGGCGGCGTCTTGAAGAAGTAGCTGCTCGGGGCTTCAATCGCGCCAGCGAGGCCGCGATCCAGCGCGATCTTGGCGCAGCGAATCGCGTCGATGATGACGCCGGCGCTGTTGGGGCTGTCGACGACTTCCAGCTTGAGTTCAACGTTCAGCGGCACGTCGCCGAAGGTACGCCCCTCAAGGCGGATGTGCGCCCACTTGCGATCTTCCAACCACGGCACATAGTCGCTCGGGCCGATGTAGATGTTCTCGGGGGCGAGTTCGTGGTCAATCTGGCTGGCGACAGCGTTCGTCTTGCTGATCTTCTTGCTCTCGAGGCGGCTGCGGTCGAGCATGTTGTAGAAGTCCATGTTGCCGCCGACGTTGAGCTGGCTGGTGCGCTCAAGTTTGACGCCGCGCGCCTTGAACAGGTTGGCCAGCACGCGGTGGACGATGGTCGCGCCCACTTGCGATTTGACGTCGTCGCCCAGCGCGGGCAGCCCTGCGGCGGCAAAGCGCGCCTGCCACTCTGGGTTGCTGGCGATGAACACCGGGATGGCGTTCACGAAGGCAACGCCCGCTTTCAAGCACTGTTCGGCGTAGTATTCGGTGGCGTGCTGGCTGCCGACGGGCAGGTAGTTCACGAGGATGTCAGCCTGCGTGTCGCGCAGCACTTGCGCCACGTCGACTGGCTCGGCGGGGCTTTCTTGGATCTTCTGCGCGAGATACGTGCCGAGGCCGTCGAGCGTTGGGCCGCGCTGCACCGTCACACCCAGCGGAGGAACCTCCGCGAAGATGACGGTGTTGTTCTGGCCGCTGCGCAGCGCCACGCTCAGATCTTGGCCGACCTTCTCCGCGTCCACGTCGAACGCCGCCACAAATTCCACATCGCGGATGTGATAGCCGCCGAGGTTGACGTGCATGATGCCCGGCACGAAGTCCTCTTCCTGCGCGTCGGCGTAGTAGTGAACGCCTTGAACCAGCGATGACGCACAGTTGCCAACGCCCGCAATGGCGACACGAATCGGTTTTTTCATAGTGGAGCAGCTCCTGCTAGGCTTCAGAGAGTGTGTGTATGTTAAGCAATCATTATAACACTCGTCAAAGACGCTCTGATACAGCGATGTTCATGTAAATCGTATTAGAAAACGGATAGTCGGGACAGCGCCTGCGCTGTCCGTTTGGGGTGTCCCTGCGGACGCGACACGCCGTGCCCCTATGTCACCGCCCCAGCAGCCACCAGAGGAACGCCCCACCCGATGCCGCATACGCCGCCGTCGCCAGCTGCATGTCGCCGTTGGTGTAGAGCAGCGTCCCGACGATCAACAGCGAGCCGAACAGGAACATGCGGTTAGTGGCCTTCATCTGCGATTCGACGCGCTCAAGCTGCTTGCGATTGTAGGGGCTGAGCTTCGTCTCGATCTGTACCTCACCGCTGAGGATCTGCTGGAGCATCTGTTCGGAGCGGTTGGGGCGCTGAAACGTCGCCAGCAGGCGGCGCGTCGCCAGCAAGAAGCCTTGTACGTTGCCCGCCATCAACTGCTGAAGCGGGTCAAGGAACGTGGCGAACGCCTCGCGCAGGACTTGCGTCTCGTCCTCAGGCTTGATCAGGTGCTGCACGTTCTCTTGAATGCTCACCCACGGGTTGAAGTCAGGGTCAAGCGCGGTGGACATGCCGGAGAGGATGCTCACTGTGCGCCCCAAGTAGATGAAATCCTGTGGGATGCGGAAGGGCATCTCGTAGATCAGATCGCTGAACTCTTTGCCGATGTTGGCGATCACGTCAAAGTCGATCTGGTTGATGTCGGACATGCTCAGGCCCCACACCTCATCAAAGACCGCTTCGGTCGCCTCTTCGATGCGGCGCACGTCGGCGTTGGGCAGCAGGAAGCCCAGCTCTTTGTAGCTGGCCACCAGCTTGCGCGCGTCGCGGGTGATGACCGCCGACAGCGTGTTGATGAGCGCGTTGACCAGTTCTTTCGTCAGCGTGCCAGTCATGCCGAAGTCGATGAAGATCAAGTAGAAGGGTCGGCCGCCGCCCCTCGCCACGTACTGCTGTGGGTTCTCCACTGGCAGCGGATAGACGAACAGGTTGCCGGGGTGCGGGTCGGCGTGGAAGAAGCGCTCGTCGAAGATCTGCTTCATGTAGGTGTCCATCAAGCGCTGCGCCACGTCCTTGCGGTTGATGCCCGCCGCCGCCAGCGCCTCGAAGTCGTCGATCTTGATCGAGGTCACATCCTCAATCGTGATGACTTGGTCGGTGCTGTGCTCGGTGTAGATCGACGGGACGTACACCCCCGCGTTGTCGGCGAACATGCGGGCGAAGCGCTGCGCGTTCTCAACCTCTTTGCGATACGAGACTTCTTCCAGCAGGACGCGCCCGAACTCCTCGATCAGCAGGACAGCATCCGCGCGGCGGCGGACGAAGGCGAAGCGCATGGCTACGCGCGCGACGACGAACAGCGCTGCCATGTCGGTGTAAACGATGGCGCGCACGTTCGGGCGCTGCACTTTGATCACCACGCGATCCCCGCCGCGCAGCTTGGCGCGGTGCACCTGCCCCAAGCTGGCCGCGGCAATCGGCTCCGGCGTGATCCACTCGAAGCGCGCGTCAAGGTCGCCCAGCTCGCGCTGCAGCACCGCGCGGATTTGTTCAAACGGCACAGTGGGCACTTTGTCCTGCAAGTCAGCCAGCTCGCTGATGACCTCCTCCGGCAGGATGTCAGCGCGCGTGCTGGCGAACTGGCCGGCCTTGATCATCACGCCGCCCATGTGGATGGCGAACTTGCGGAATTCGCGGGCGTACTTGCGCCAGCGGCGAGTGTTGGTGCGGCGCACGTAGCCCGGGAAGTAGTTGGCGATGTAGACCTGCCACGCCACCAAACGCCCGAACAGCCACAGCGCGAAGATCAGCGTGTGCAAGAAGCGAAGCTGCATCCGCAGGGCGCGTGGGCGCAGGCGGTTGACCTGCTGCTCGACCGTCTCCAGTGGGGCGCTGGCCGCGCTCACGCGGCGCTGCACTTCGCTGAAGGACGGGACTACCGGCGGCTTGACGGTCGCCGACGGCGTGTTGGGCACAGCCGCCGCCGCGCCGTTGACAGGCGGGGCAGCGGGCGGCGCAACTGCTACATCATCCAGCCGCACCGGCTGACGCACTCCGACGCGGCCCGCGGCGCTGCCGTTAGTGGCCTTTGGCGGCGGGGGTGGCGTCGGGGTTGTAGAAACGGATGTGGAGGCTGGACTCGACGTGTTTTGCATCTGCGATCTCCAGATTATGCAGCGCGGACGGCAGCACGATGTTACGGCGGTACGGCCCCACGCGCAGCGTAATCTCGTCCCGTGAACGATAAAGGTCAATGTCGGCTTTGTCAGCAAAGCCCAGCGGCACTTTCAAGATGTATTCGCCGTTGTCGCCGTAGCTCTCGATCTTGTGCGTCACCCCATCGAACATGCGGCGCGCGGGGTTGGTGTCGCCGTAGAGGGCTTTGCCCAACCGACGCAGATCCTCCAGCCCGCCCACCTCATCGCTGAAGAGGGGCGCTTTGAGCATCGGCATCATGCCGAACGCCTCTTGCACGAACGTGAGGTTTTCCTTCTGGCGCTGGCGGCGCGCGTCGAAGTAAGGGTCTGTCACCTCATCCGGCAGGATACGGTTCACGATGATCGCATCGGTCGCGTAACCGTAGAGGTTGAGATAGGTGTAGGTGCGCTGTGTCTCTTTGATGACCATGCGCTCTGGGTTGACGACAAGGCGCATCGACGATACTTCTGGGTCAGAGAGCAGCGCGCGCACATGATCGAGCATGTCGAACAAGTCGCGCACTTGATCCCACGCATCGTCGTCTGGCACGGCGTCGCCGCGCCGCATGAGCTTGCTGATCGGGCGGATGACTTTCGTCACGCCCTGCGTCAGCGTCAGCACGCGCTCGAACCACCATCGCGTCACGTCCGGCAAGCTGAGCAGCCGCAGCGTCTCGGCGGTGGGCGCGGCGTCCACGATCAGCACGTCAAAATCCTTGTTCTTGAAATACTGGTTGATCCATAGCAGGTGAGCGCCTTCCTCGAAGCCGGGCAGGATCGTCACCTCTTCGGCTACGATGTCCTCAACGCCTTTGCGGCTGAAGAGCGCAACCATGTAGCGCTGCACACGCCCCCAATATTTGTCCATCGAGTAGCGTGCGTCGACTTCCTGCGCCCACAAGTTGGGGTAGACTTCACTCGGCTCCGGGCCGATCTGCTTGTCGAGCGAGTCGCCCAAGCTGTGCGCTGTGTCGGTGCTCATCACCAACGTCTTGAGGCCTAGCTCGGCGCAGTGCAGGGCTGTCGCTGCGCTGATGCTGGTCTTGCCCACACCACCTTTACCCGTGTGAACGATAACGCGCATGTTTGTCCTCGTTTTCACAATCTATGCCATTATACAAATGATTTGTGCTCATTTGTGGTAACACTTATCTACGTATTAGATGCGCAAAGGTGGCACGAGGCGCGCGGTCTGTGAGGGAACACGTGGGGCTTAGGGCGGGTTGACAAACCACGCTTCTGAGGCGAGGGCGCGCATCTCAATCACCTGCCGCGTAGGGAATAAGGCCAGCACCTCTTCACGGCGCTGCGCGTCCCCCTCCGGCAGGCGCGCCACCACTACATCGCTGTCCAAAAACGGCGACGTGAGCGCGGTGTACGTGCCGAACGCGCGCCACGTCACGCGGTAGTCGCCGGTCAGCGGGCCAGTCACCAGCACCAGCGCGGGGCGGCCATCGCGGCGGGCGTTGAGTTCGGCGATGTGCGCGCGGCTGACGTTGTTGAACTGGTGCAGCACGCTCACCCGCGGGATGCTGTAGGCGTAGTGGGCGTAAAGGACGAGCGCCAGCAGCGCGGCGTAAACGAGGGCGCGCCAGCGGATGCAGCGCTGAAGCAGCGCCGCCAGCGGCAGCGCGCTCAAGAGGCAGGCCGCGCCTGCCGCCTCGTACCAGTAGCGGGCGCTGTAGCGCTGCGCCCCCACCCAGTAGGTCATCTGGAAGATCACGATGCAGGCGGTGAAGCTCACCAGCAGCCACGTGAGCGCCACTGTCGGCGGCGCAGCGCGCGGGATGGCCAGCGTCGGGGCGAGCGCCAGCAGCAGCCCGAAGACGATCCAAGCCCAGCTCACGGCGGGGTCGCGCAGCGCCTCCAATGGGAAGGCCACCACTGGCAGCACAGCCCACGCGCTCATCATCAGCGCCCACGCTGCCGCGCCCCATGCGCGCCGTCCCCGCCCGCCCGCCGCGCCGATCAGCACCCCGAACGGCAGCAAGACGAAGCTCAGCCCCAGCGGCGGCCAGTAGGTCGCTTTGGTCAGCAGGTGCTCGCGCAGCTCAGGCGGCAGGTCGTCGCCCAAGCGCCACCCGCCCCACTGCCACCCGAACAAGTCCGCCGCCGCCAGCGACATATCAAAGCGCACGTGGCGGATGGCCTTCTCCAGTGTGTGGCCGGTGCGCCCGCAGCACGCACCAAAGCCGATGCGGTCATAGCTCCACACGAGGGTGTAGAGGTTGGCGCGCGGGTCGCCCGTCGCGGCGGCGCTGTAGGCCATGTTGACCGCCTGCACGCTCAGCGCGACCAGCGCAAGGCCGACGTAGGGGGTGACGAACGTTGTCAAGAAAGGCCTCACCCCTAGCTCCCCTCTCCAGTAGAGAGGGGGCATTCTACGGCGCAGGCCGATCATGCGCACCATGCGCCCGCCCAGCCATGTCATGAGCGGCAGCGCAACCGCCACAGCAGGCGCGGGGCGCGTCAGCAGCAGCACGCCCAGCAGCGCGCCCGCCGCCAATGCCCACCGCCAGCGCCGCCCCGTCTGTTCGGCGTTCCACACGCACCACAAGAAGCCGCACGCCAGCGCCAGCGCCGCGCTGTGTGCCATCAAACTGCCGTTGAGCAGCAGCGCCGCCGGTGAGAACGCCAGCAGCAGCGCCGCGATCAAGCCTACATGGGGGCTGAAAACGTGCCCCAACCGATACACCAGCGCCACCGCCGCTGCCGCAAACGCCGCGTTTACCCACGCGCCGTAGCCCATCGCCAGCCCGCCCCCTAACAGCAGTGACCACCCGGGCGGATACTTGCTAAAGCGGCGCATCTCGCCGCTGCCGGCGTGGTCAACGATGAAGGGCTGTGTGAAGGCCTGCCGCACCGGCGGCGACGGGATCACCCACGCGCCCGCCGCGAACACCCGCGCCTGAAACAAATAGGCCACCTCATCCTCTAGATGCGGCAGCCCTTCAAACACGCGGTCGCTCACCAACAGGCTGAGCCAGAAGGCCAGCGCGCACAGCAGCGCCGCGATTGCACGATGCCAATCAAAGGGGCGTAACATGGAAGCACTTTTCGAAAGCATGCGCCCCATTAAACCACAGCTCAGCAGGGCATGGCAACGCCGTACCGCAGCCTCAAGTGTTCCTACAGGCTCTCGTTGTCGCCCAGCAGGCGGTTGAGCCAATCGCGCAGCTCGTAGATGCTGCGCCGCGCCTGCCGCGCGCGCACGGCCCCACGGCTGAGCGGCATGAGCAGTTGGCCCGTCGCGTAGCCGTGCACCAAGTCGGCGATCTCAAACGAGGCGTTGGGGTGGCCCAGCGCCTGCGCGTTGGCCGCTAGGCGCTCCATCTCTTTGAAATTGTCACGAAACCAGTCATAAGCCGTCTCAAGCAGGTCGTAGGGCGGCGGAGCGAACGCCCCTGCGCCGCCCTCCACCACGTGCTCTACGTTGCCCGTCTCTTGGCCTTCAATGGCGTCGATCAGCAGGATCGGCAGACCCGCCGCCAGCCCCTCGGTGACGATCAAGCCGCCCGCTTTCCCGACCAGCACATCTGCCGCGCGCAGGAACTGCGGCATCTCGCGCACGAAGGGGTAGAGGTGCGTCGGCTGATGCCACTCCATCTGTTGAAGCTGCGCGTAGAGCGCCTCATCGCCCCCCGCTGAGATCACCAGTTGCAGCGGCACGTGCAGATGGTTCAGCACGCGCACCGCCTCGATCACCGTGCGGACGCGCTTGCTGCCGACGACGAGGGCCGTTTTCATCTCCGGCTGCCAGCCATACAGCGCGCGCAGCTCGGCCTTGCTGCGCGTCTCTTGGGCGATGGCCGGGTGAACGGCGATGCCCGTCAGGCGAATCTGCGCGGGGGGGACTTTCTCGCTCAGCGCCATGTCGTAAACGCGCTGGCTCGGCACGCAGATCACGCTCGACACGCGATGAAACCACAGCCGATGCACCGTCCCTAGATCGGTCACAACGCTCACGATGGGCAGGCGGCGGCGCGTGAGCTGGCGAATGGCGGCCAGCGTGCTGAGGAAGTTGTCACGGGTGACGACGATCACAACAGGCTTGACCTTGCGGATGATGTCCAGCATCGCCTCCAGCAGCATCGCCGTGTCGAAGTTTTCGATCACTGGCTTGGCCAGCGGCACGTCCACGGATTTATAGGTCAACGTGTACAGTTCTGGCAGCTTCTGCACCCACAGATCGTAGATGTCGGGGTTCTCACGGTAGAATGAGGGCACTTTGGGGTGGTTCATCGGGTTGACGATGACAGGGTGATAGGCGTCGCCGTAGCGGATGAGCAGCGCCTCGCGGATGGCGATGGCCGCGCTGCGATGCCCAAAGCCAAGATCAGAGGTCAAGATCAGGACGTTGCGCTTCACGGTTTCCATATGGGCATCATTTCGTTGGCGTTCAGGTTGAGCGGGCTGAGCCGCTGCTGCTGGCCAGTGTGGGCGTTGATGCGCCCAATCGCCATCAACCGGGCGGGACTCAACTCCATCACCAGCAGCGCTTGCCCATCGGGCGACCAGCGCGGCGCATACTGGAACTGCGTTGGCGGGGTGAGGCCTGACATCACGTCTGTTTCAACATCCAAGATCCAGATTTGGCTCGTCCCACTCCCGAAAGCCACATAACGCCCATCGGGCGACCACTGCGGCGGGTTGAAGTCCAGCCGGGCATCGACGGCATACAGGCGCTGGCTGCCGTCCGCCAGTTCATACACGGCCAGCGCGATGTTCAGCCCCTCGTTCACCAAGTAGGCGATCCGCTCACCGTCGGGCGACCACATCGGGTAGTAAGCGCCATCGCGCGGGATAAGGACGCTCTGCTGATTTGATAGATTGTAACGCACAATGCGGCTGATGCGATCTTCCCCTTGCATCTGATAGACGATCCAGCGCCCGTCTGGCGACCATGAGGGCGCGCTCTGGTCGAGGCCGGGGCTGTTCGGCAGCAGGCGCGGCGTGCCCGCGGGCACATCGACGAGCATCAGGCGGCGCTCACCGCTGGCGGTCGTCCGTTCGAACACGACTTGTTGCGAATCAGGCGACCACGCGAGCAGCGTTCCGCTGGAGAGCACGCCCGCCAGCGGCTGCACGGTTAGATCGTCCCAGCGCAGCAGCATCCAGTAGGCGACGCTGCTGCCGCGCAGCCACGTCAGCCACGCGCCATCGGGCGACCAGATCGGCAGGCTGTGATAGTCCTCATCGCGCGTGAGGCGCACATCCAGCCCGCGGGGCGCATCGCGCAGCACGAGGTGCGGGGCGGCATTTGGCGTGTTGCGGCTCAGCGCGATCACGTCGCCCCCCAGCCGCATGCCAACAGCCGACGCCAGCAGCAGCAGCCCCACGTGCCCCAGCGTCAGGATCAGACTGCCCCGCCACACGCTCCGAATCACGGGTGTGCCTCTCTATTGCGATGACACTATTATCAGAGCGAGGGCGGCTGGCGGCAAGCAGGGCGTTTCGCGCCGCCCCACGCCGCCGCGTCTCCACTCAGCCCTTGCTCACCCAATCCCCTATCTCTCCCCAAGACACAGGGGGTTGCCCTGCGAAAAACGGGCGATCTGCGCTAGAATGGGCCACGTTTTGCGCGTCTAGCTGAACATTTTCCACCTTCTATCAATCACATATTCAAGGCTGCGGGGGCGGTATGCTTCTCTATCTAGGTATGATCGGTTTAGGCATTGGCGGGTTATGGTTTGGCGGTGATTTCTTGGTCAAAGCCGCATCGCGCCTCGCTGTCTCATTTGGTGTGCCTGCGCTGCTTGTAGGCTTAACGGTGGTGGCGTGGGCCACCTCAGCGCCCGAACTCGTCGTGAGCATGAGCGCGGCCATTCAAGGCTCATCAGACATCGCCATCGGCAACGTCGTCGGCTCCAACATTGTCAACATCGGCTTGATCATCGGGCTGTCCGCGTTGATCTTCCCCATTCGCGTCAACTGGGATCTGATCGTGCGCGAGATGCCGATCATGATTGCCGTCTCGGTGGCAACGTTCGTGCTGGCGCTGGACGGGGTCATCAGCGCTGCGGACGGCTTCTTGCTGTTCGGCGGTTTTCTGGCTTACAACCTGATGCAGTACGCCATCGTGCGCTACAAGCGCAGTCACAAATCCCCTGACCTAGCAGAAATTGAGGAATTAGGCGAGAAAGAAGGCCAGATCAAGCGTTCAGTAGAGATATTGCGCCTCTTGGCGGGGTTGGCGGCGTTGGTGGTCGGCGCGCAGCTCACCGTGACGGGCGCAACCGGCGCTGCGCGCCAGATCGGCGTGAGCGAATTGGTGATTGGTCTGACGCTGGTCGCTGTCGGCACATCCCTGCCGGAGCTGGCGGCATCGTTTGTGGCTGCCCTGCGCAAGCAGAGCGACATCGCTGTAGGCAACGTGATCGGCTCGAACATTTCCAACCTGCTGGCGATCCTCGGCCTGACCGCTGTCGTCCGCCCGATCAACGTCGAGCAGACGCTCATCAGCTTGCAGTTTCCGATCATGCTGGCGTTCGCTGTGGCGATGTTCCTCTTCGGCTTCAACCGCATCATCGGGCGCGTGAAAGGGGGGCTGATCCTCGCGGCCTACGCGGGCGTGATCGCCATCACCTTCATTCGGATGTGAGGCTACCACCCGATGCCCGGCGTGCCGGAAGGGTTCTGCGGCTGATCGTTGAAGCGGATCTCAAAGTGCAGGTGCGGGCCGGTGCTGTTGCCGGTGCTGCCGACTAAGCCGACGACCTGCCCCACGTTGATGAACTGGCCGCAGCGCGCGTTGCGTTGAGACATGTGCGCGTAGAGTGTGCTGAACGGCCCATGCGCCAGCACGACCGTTTCGCCGTAGCCCCACGTGCTGAACCCGCTGAAGAGCACCGGCCCGCTGTTGGCGGCAAAGATCGGCGTGCCGACCGCCGCGGAGAGGTCAATGCCGGTGTGGCCGACGCTGAAGCCGCGTACCCATGTGCCGTTGGGCAGGGGGTTGTTCCACGCCGCCCCGCCGCCCGGCTCGACTTGGCCGCAGCTGCCAGCGAGGCCTTTGGCAAACGACACCGTGCGGATGTTGCCCTGCGCGTCGGTCTCGACTTCGCTAGGCGGTCTCCACGCGATGAGCGGGCCTTCCCCCCCCGGAATGAACAAGTTTAGGCCGCCGGGCAGCACTGTATCCGGCGACATGTCAAAAAAGTTGGCGTAAGGCGAGTTGATCAACTGCTGGACGGGCACATTGTACTGCTCCGCAAGGCGGGCAATGGTCTCTTGGCGGGTGCCCAACACCACATGGCACGCGCCGTCCACCGGCGGGATGCGCAGCACGTCGCCCGGGCGCAGCACGAACACAATCCGCCGGTCGTTGCACCACGCCAGCGTCTCCGCGCGCAGGCCGTAACGCCGCGCGATCGTGTCGATGGTGTCCCCCGATACCGCCGTGTACTCGACGAACTCGCTGCGGGGCCGCTCTGGGATGAACGTGAACGGGTTGAACTTGAGCAGCTCGCCCGCGTTGGGTTCCGCAAGCTGCGAGACCGGCGTCTGCAAGAGTTGGGCAATGCGCTCGGCGTTGAGCGTGGGCGCTGGCCCCATCACCTGCGGCTCGGTGTTGGGGGGGAGTTGGGGCAGCGCCTCGCTGGGCGGGGGGAGTTGTGCATCGGTCGGCAGTTGGACGACGGCGTCAAGCGTCGGCTCAGTCGGAGGGGGCGGGGCGTCTGTGGGCAGCAGCAGGACGACCACCGCGAGGCCCGTCAGCGCCGCCGCGCCGATCAAGAGCAGCAGACCCAACGCGCCGCCGCGCCGGGGCGTCGGCTCAGGTTGGATCGTCACGGTGGGCTGCGTATCGTCAAACGGCTGCATCATGCGTCTTTCCTTACACTGTCTGCTGCGCCATGCTACACCCACGCCTCAGCGGAATCAACCGGAGGCTTGGGGGCGGGCTGCGTGTCTGATATGCCGACAGCCAATGGGGGATGAGGCCTGTGACTGTCTGTTCATCTTAAGGGGAGTGTTTAAAGATAAACAGACAGTCATCGGCCTTCACCGTCGCGCCGAGCGCTGAAGCACTCGGCTAGGGCGCTCCCCCGGAAGGGGGCTGGATGAGTCCTCTGTTCGAATTTAGACACTCCCATCTTCAGAACGTTGTTGACTATCGTTGGAAAAACACTTTTAATGTAGTGTGTGGCCAAGAATTGTTCCGTTTGTTTGCTCAGCGTGTTGGCAAATTGCATCCTAGAACAGGAAAACGACAATGAAGAAAAAATGGTGGATGGTGTTGGTTGTGCTGCTGCTGCCGATCATGACTTCAGCACAAGACTTCTATGTTGACCCGACCGGGTCGTTCCAATTTCAACTGCCGACGGGCTGGACGGTCGATGAGCGTGACGGTTTCATCGTCGTCAACGCTCCAAACGAAGAGATCATCACCGTGCTGAGCGTGGAGAACACCGACGACTTGCAAGAGTCTCTTGATCTGCTTTGGGCGAAGTATGACCCCACTTTTGACACCAGCACCATCCTTCAGACGCTTGACGTGCCGGAGAATCAACTGCAAGGGTTTGAAGCCGGCGTGGCGGTCGTTTACGCTGACGGCAGCGGCTCAGACGGGACGTTCATCTCGGCGGGGGCGTACATTCTGGACGGGCGTACCTACCCGAGCATTGTCATCACCACGATTGCTGCCCTTCAGCGCCGCTTTTCTCAGTATTTGATCTTCTCTCAGTCGTACCGCGCTACCAGCGCCACCACAGACGCTGGAGACGCGGCGCAGGCTCAGCCGTGGGATGAGACGATGGCCGCCAACCTGCGCGAGTTTGTCGAGCTGGCGCTCGCTGGCCTCAACGTGCCCGGCGCAGCGGTAGCCGTCGTGCAGGACGGTCAGATCGTGTTCGCGGAGGGGTTCGGCTCCACCGGCGATGGCCCGGTCAACGCCGACACAGTGTTCTTGATCGCCTCGCTCAGCAAGAGCATGACCACGCTCGCAATGGCGCAGGCCGTCGATGAGGGCTTGTTCACGTGGGAGACGCCAGTGATCGACGTGCTGCCCACCTTCGCCGTGGCTGACCCCGTCATCACCCAAACGATCACGATGGAAAACCTCGTGTGCGCGTGCAGCGGCGTCCCGCGGCGTGACTTCGAGATCCTCTTCAACAACTTCAGCGCCAAAGAGATGATCGACTCGCTGGCCACCTTTGAGTTCTTCACCGACTTCGGCGAGGCGTTCCAGTACAGCAATCAACTGGTGGCCTCAGCGGGTTACCTAACGGCGCTGGCGCGCGGCGGCACGCTCGACACGCTCAACGCCGATTTCGCTAACATGCTGGAGTCGTCTCTGTTCCAGCCGCTAGGCATGGCGCGCTCGACACTGCGGCTGGACGATCTCGACACGTTGGGCAACGTGGCGCAGCCGCACGGCCAATCGCTGGAGGGCTTGCAGCGCTTCGACTTGAGCGGAGAAGCGTGGGTGACGTCGATTGCGCCGTCCGGCGGCGTGTGGTCAACGGTCAACGACATGGCTCGCTACCTGCTCATGGTCATCGGCGAAGGCGAACTGCAAGGCGTGCGCGTCGTCAGCGCTGACAACCTCAAGCACACATGGCAATCCCAAATTCAGATCAGCGCCACAACCGAGTACGGCCTCGGCTGGATCCTCGGCCAGTACGCTGGCAACCCCTTGATCTTCCACGATGGCAACGCGCTGGGCTACAGCAGCCTAATGGGCTTCCTGCCAGAGCAGGGCGTTGGCGTCGTGGTGCTGGTGAACGCTGCCTACAGCCCGCTGCCCAACTTGGTGCTGACGCGCGCGCTGGAACTGATCTACGACCAGCCCGATAAGACAACGGCCGCGCTGGCCGAAGCTGCTGAACAGGTCGGCAACCCACTTGTGCCGAACGACGCGCGCTTCAACGCGCAGTTGGACGTGAGCCTCTTCGAGCCGTTCGTGGGCGCGTGGCGCAACGACGCGCTGGGCGATCTGACGCTGCGGGTGGACGGCGCTGATGTCATCGTTGACTTTGGCGAGTATGAATCGCGCGTATGGGAGGTCATCCCACAGGCGGCCACCACTGGTGCAGAGACGATCTACGTAGCAGCGGATGCGCCGCTGGCTGGGCAGGTGCTGCTGCGCTTCCGTGATGGCACGCCACCGCAGATCGTCTTTGGCACAGGGGCAGTGGCGTACACGTTCAGCCGCCGCTAGGGCGCAGCGCCTCAAACAGGGCAAGGTAGCGCTCCGCGACGCTCGCCCAACTGTGATCTTGCTCAACGAGTTCACGCCCTGCTTGCCCCATCCGCTGGCGCAGGGCGTCGTCCTCCAGCGCGCGCAGCACCAGCGCGGGCAGATCGTCCACCTCGCCGATCAGGGCGCTCTCTTCGTGGACGACGTGGATGCCGTCCACGCTGAGCTGCGTCCCTACGACTGGCAGGCGATGAGCCAGCGCCTCTAACACCTTGTTCTTGAGGCCTGTGCCCACTGTCAGCGGCGCGACGAACACCGCGGCCTGTTCCATGTACATCGTCATGTCGTCCACGTAGCCCGTAACGCGGATGTGCGAGCTGGTGTGCTGGCGCAGCTCCGGCGGGGGCGCGTTGCCCACCAACCACAACTGCACCTGTGGATAGCGTTTGCGCACGATGGGCAGCAGTTCCTCAATCAGATATTTGGCCGCTTCCACGTTCGGCGGATACTCAAAGTTCCCCACGAACAGCAGCACGTCGGGGCGGCGCGCGTCGGGGTCGAGCGTGGGCAGTCGCACCCCGTTCGGGATGACCTCCACGGTGAGCGACGGCGCAAGCTGGCGCAGCATGGCGGCATCCGGCTCAGCCAGCACCACCACCCGCGAATAGGGCGCGAACATGAACGACTCATAGGCTGCGGCCATCCGCTGGCGCAGCCACGCGCTGGGTGTGAAGCCCTGCTTCAACACCGTGTTCAAGAAGCGCGCGTAGGATTCATATGGCGTGATGAGCGCTGGCCGCCCGTCCAACGCCGCCGCCACTTCATAGACTTGCACGCTGCCGAACAGCCAAATTGCGTCGTAGCGCTGGCTGGCGAGGTGCTGCCGCACCTGCTCAAACAGGGCAGGCGACCACGCCTGCGCCGCCAACTGGGGGAAGCGGGCGTCTTTGTTCAGCAGCCGCCGCACATACGACAGCCCTGAGCGCCGCGGCTCAGGCAACAGCGTCACGCTGCGGTATTGGTCGCGGTACTGCGGCACAAGCGCTAGGTCGCGTTGATAGGCCGTCTGGCGGCTCTGATTCGGGTCTGGCGGGCAGAGAGCAACCAGATCCGTCTCGACGCCGCGCGCCTTAAACTCTGGGGCGAGGTTGCCGATGATGAGCCGATCCCCCAAGTGCAACGGGTACGGTGGGCAGCGTGAGATGAGCAGCAGCGAGCGGATGATAGGCACAACCTAATTGTTCTGTGGCTCTGCCCTCTGATTGTACCACCGATCTAGGCGGGGATTTCAAGGCTAATCGGGCTGTGCCGAGGTTATCCATCGCTTGCTCTCCTTCCCTCTATCTTTACCTCATTTGTGATGCGTTTGCCCTGT
>CALDYP010000019.1 GCA_937944445.1 uncultured Anaerolineae bacterium | reverse complement strand
GATAGTGCGTCGAGTTGACCTTCAGCACCTTGCCCAATATGGTGATATTGGCTTTGGGTTCGCCCTGTTGGGATTTCACAATCGTCGGTGAGGGCAGACGCTGGATAAGCGACTGCACGGCGCGGTTGCCGACAGCACGCTGAAGGCTCAGCGCGGCAGGAAGCGGCACAGGCATCTCAGGCGTTGACAGGTCGGGGGCTAGCGGTTTCGCAGGCTGAGACACACGATCTTTGTTGGCATTAGCAGACGCATGCTCGTTCATAAAATACCCTTAAACATTAACAAAGATAAAGTGATTATATAGCATTTTATCCAGCGGGCGACGAAAAAGGGGGTCGCTCCCTAATGTGACCCCCCTCGCCCGCAGGCACGGCACGCCCTCCCTCATCCCCCAACCCCCTTCTTATGGAGGAGAAGGGGGCTTAGGCAGCAGGCCGCGCCTCTACTAGTCTACTTGTTCGAACTCGTCCAACAGGTCGGCAACGGCACTGGCGACTTTCTTGGCGGTCAGGCCGTAGGCTTCGTAGATCTTCTCATACGGGGCGGACGCGCCGAAACGATCGACGCCAATTGCCACGCCGATTGCGCCCAAGTATTTCTGCCAGCCCGTCGTGACGCCTGCCTCGATCGACACGCGGTAGGGAACCTCGCTAGGCAGCACGAACTCGCGGTAGTCCTCGGATTGTTCCTCGAACAGCTCCCAACAGGGCATGCTGACGACGCGAGCGGTTACGCCGCTGTCCTCCAGCATGGCCAGCGCGTCGAGCGCAATCGCCACCTCGCTGCCGGTGGCCATGATGATCGCGTCGGGGCGTCCGCGGCGGATTTTGGCGCTTTCCGCCAGCACATAAGCCCCACGCGCCACCCCTTCATGAATGCCCTCGACGTTGTCTGCGCCGTAGGCGGGCAAGTCCTGCCGTGAGAGGACGATCGCGGCCGGCTTCTTGAGCGTCATGATCGCCTTCCACGCGCCGACGGTCTCGTTGGCGTCGCCCGGGCGGAACACGTACAAGTTGGGGATCAGCCGCAGCGACATCACGTGCTCTACCGGCTGATGGGTCGGCCCGTCCTCGCCCAGCCCGATGCTGTCGTGCGTGAACACGTAAACTGTCGGGATCTCCATCAACGCGCCCAGCCGTACCGCAGGCCGCATATAATCTGAAAAGGTGAGGAAGGTCGCGCTGAAGGGTTTGACGATGCCGCCGTGCAGCGCCAGCCCGTTCACAATCGCGCCCATGCCGTGCTCACGGACGCCGAAACGCAGGTTGCGCGCGGCGGGCTGGCCGGGGCCGGTGCTCTCCGCGCCTTTGATGAGCGTCTTGGTGCTGCCGGCAAGGTCAGCGTCGCCGCCGATCATCGTCGGGAAGTGCTTGGCGATGGCGTTGAGCGCGTCGCCGCCGGCGCTGCGCGTGGCGATCATCTTGCCGTCGGGGTAGATCGGCAGATCGGCGTCCCAGCCCGCAGGCAGCGCGCCGCTGTGGGCCATCTCCCACAGGGTGGCAAGGTCAGGGTTGGCCTCTTTCCATGCGTGGAAGAGCGTGTTCCATGCGTTCTCAGCGGCCTCGCCTTTGGGCAGCGCCTCGCGCCAGTGCGCCAGCGCTTCATTCGGGATGTAGAAGTGCTGGTCTGGGTTCCAGCCGAAGTACTCTTTGACCAGCCGCACCTCGTCCGCGCCGAGCGGGCTGCCGTGCGCTTTGCTCGTCCCGGCCTTGTTGGGGCTGCCGTAGCCGATCACGGTGCGAATCGCAATCAGTGACGGCTTGTCGGTCGTGTCGCGCGCCGTGCGGATGGCTTCGTCGATGTCGTCGACGCTGTTGCCGTCCTTAACGGACAGGGTGTGCCAGCCCTGCGCTTCAAAACGCTTGAGGACGTTCTCTGTAAAGGTCATCGACGCTTCGCCGTCCAGCGTGATCTGGTTGTCGTCGTAGAGCACGATGAGCTTGCCAAGCTTCCAATGGCCAGCCAGCGCCGCTGCCTCGATCGCCACGCCCTCCATCAAGTCACCGTCGCTGGCCAGCACGTAGGTGTAGTGATCCACGACTTTGTGCGCCTCCGTGTTGAAGACGCTGGCCAGATAAGCCTCGGCCAGCGCGAAGCCGACGGCGGTTGCCAGCCCCTGCCCCAGCGGGCCGGTGGTCGTCTCCACGCCGGGGGTGTGTTTGGCCTCAGGGTGGCCGGGCGTCAAGCTCCCCCACTGGCGGAAGTTCTTGATCTCGTCCAGTGAGAGGTCATAGCCCGTTAGGTGCAGCAGGCTGTAGATCAACATGCTGCCGTGCCCAGCGCTGAGGATGAAGCGGTCACGATTGGCCCAGTGGGGGTTGCGCGGGTTGTGCTTCAAGAAGCGCGTCCACAGGGTGTAGGCCATCGGCGCAGCGCCCATCGGCAGGCCCGGGTGGCCGCTGTTGGCCTGCTGCACTGCGTCGATCGACAGGATGCGCACGGTGTTGATGGCTAGCTGTTGTAGTTCTTGATACATGCTCACGGTAGGGCCTCCTCACCTTGAAATGATTCGCGGCTCATATTGTAACGCAGGGCGCATCGCTTGAGGGGCGCACTTCTATGATTTTCAGTAGAGCAGTACAATACAAGGCCGCTTACACAGGAACCATCGCGTGATCGTCAAAACCCAACAACAACTAGACGGGCTGATGCGCATCGGCCAAATCTGCGGCCAGACGCTGCTGCACATGCTGCGCCACGTCGAGCCGGGCATCACTACCAAACAGCTTGACAACATCGGCGCAGCGTTCATGAAGCAGCAGGGGGCCGCCTCTGCGCCGATCATGACCTACAAATACCCGGGCTGGACGTGTATCTCCGTCAACGAAGCCGTGGCGCATGGCATCCCCGGCGAGCGCGTCCTCAAAGCCGGTGACGTCGTCAACATCGACGTATCGGCGACGTTAGAAGGCTATTGGGCAGATACGGGGGCGTCGATGATCATCCCGCCCGCTAAGCCAGAGCATGCGCGCTTGCTAGATCAGACGCGCGCCGCGCTCTACGCGGGCATGGCGCAGGCCGTGGCTGGCAACCGCATCTACGACATCAGCCGCGCGATTGAAGCGGTCGCCGTGCGGGGGCGCTACAGCGTCATCCGCGAGCTGACCGGCCACGGCGTCGGCCTCGCGCTGCACGAAGACCCCACCATCCCCAACTACTTCCAAAAGCACTACGATGATGTTTTAGTCGAGGGGCAGGTGTTCACGATTGAGCCGTTCTTCAGCTTGGGGCGCGGCAGGATCCGTACAGCGCGCGATGGCTGGACGCTCTACACCGCCGACCGCATGATCAGCGCGCAGTTCGAGCATACGATTGTGGTGCAGGCAGGTGAACCAATAGCTGTGACGCGCGTTGAGGGGGGGCACTGAGGGGAAACGAAAAGCGGCCCCCGAGGGAGCCGCTTCCACATCACTGAAGATGTACCTACGAAACTGCTTCGAAGTTCTGGACAATGTTCGAGAAGACCTCACCGATCACGGGGCCGAGCAGCGTCAGGATGACGATCACCACGACGGCGACCAACACGAGGATGAGAGCGTATTCTACGAGACCTTGACCTTCTTCGTTCTGCGGACGGTACAGCATGATGATTCCTCCAGTAGATGAGTTTTCGATGACGCTCTGTATTGAGCTTGCCTTTACTATACGACTATTTTAGAAGTTTGTCTACTGCCAAGTCGTAAAGATTCTGTAAAGATTTGCTCGTGTTCCATCCAAAATCAACTGTATGTTATGGCTCGCTCAAAAATGCTGTGCGTTATTGGCGTCAAAAATATATCATTTTGCCCATTTTTTCAATATTTCAATCAAAATCTGCGAAAATGCTGTAAAGTGTCAAATTTGCAGCGGCTTTTTTCTCGTGAAGGACATATGAAAAACCAGCAGCCTATATGAAAATGTAATGAGCGATCGTCGTGCTCAGCGGCCCAAAACTCACATTCTTCGTTATATCATCTATTAAACTTATCGATTACAGCTAATCATTTTTACTCATGACGATGAATTACAACGGCATAAAATTTATTCGTAATCAACAAAAAAAATGAAGTCACTGCCAAAAAATTGAGCAAATATTAAAATATACTTCTAAAAAGAGTCAAAAATAAATGAAATGGCCTAAGCACAAAGAAACTTGCGCATGAGCTTCTACAGCAACCTTCTCAACGTTACCGTGTTGGGCCTCTGCCTGAGCATTCTGTGGACGGCCCCGCGGGAGCAGCGCGCACGCGTGGCGGATGCGCTGATCGTCGGGCTGATGGCCGCGTTGCTGCTGGGGCGCGCGCTGCACGTCGTCCTGCATTGGGCATACTTCCAAGATCATCTTGCCGAGATCCCGCAGCTGCGCGCAGGCGGGCTGAGCTGGCAGGGGGCAGCGTGGGGCGCTCTGATCGGCTGTGGGCTGATGAGCTGGCAGCGCGGGGCGCGTTGGGCAGGCCTCTACACTGGGCTAGCGCTGGCGGCCCCGCTCATCGGTTGGGCGGCGTGGGTGGGCTGCCAGCAGGCGCTGTGCGCGCACGGCGCAGAGGTTAACACCCTCGCCGAGCACCCGACGTGGCTCGTGGTGGAGGCGCGCGACCGCTTCGGGCTGTACGCGCCGCGCTACCACACGCATCTGCTCGGCGCGAGTGGGATGGTCGGGGTGGGGGTAGTGATGCTCGCAGCGCGGCGCAGGCTGCCGCCGCCTGCCCTGCTCGGCTTGTCGCTGATAGGGGTGGCGGCGTGCAGCTTGCTCGTCGGGTTCCTGCGTGGGGACATCGTGCCCTTCGTGGCTGGGCTG
Source organism: uncultured Anaerolineae bacterium (assembly GCA_937944445.1). GTDB lineage: Bacteria > Chloroflexota > Anaerolineae > Aggregatilineales > Phototrophicaceae > JANWYT01. Next base: position 58,158 of record CALDYP010000019.1, on the reverse strand, counting down.
CGCGCCGATCAATGGCTGGATCTGGCGGTGATGCTCACTGGCGCGGCGCTCATCATCGCTCACAAGCGCTTGATGATCTCGTCGGTGTAGGCGTGTGTGCTCAAGCTGCTGCGCGGCCCGACGATGTCAGCGGTGAAGAGCTTGGCCTCCAGCGTTTCGACGATGGCGCGCTCGATCCGATCTGCCAACTCCGGCAGATGCCAGTGGTAGCGCAGCAGCATCGCCGCGCTGAGGATGGCCGCGGTTGGGTTGGCGAGGCCCTGCCCGGCGATGTCCGGCGCGGTTCCGTGGACAGGCTCGGCCAGCGCGACGCCCTCCCCGAGGTTGAGCGCGGGCGCGAACCCCAAGCCCCCGCCCCACGCCGCCGCCATGTCTGAGAGGATGTCCCCGTATTGGTTGAGCGTGAGGATGACGTCAAAGCGCGTCGGGTCTTTCACCATCCAGTAGGCGGCGGTGTCCACGAGCAGATCGTCCACCTCCAGCGCGCCGTACTGCGTCGCCACTTCGAACGCCACCCGTCGGAACAGGCCGTCCGTCTGTGGCAGCACGTTGGCCTTGTGAATGACCGTCACGCGGCGGCGCTGGCTCTGAATCGCCATCATGAACGCCGTGTGCGCGATGCGCTCTGAGGCCTGCGTGGTGATGTGTTTGGCCACCATCGCGCCGCCTGTCGTCAGTTCCTCTGGGCTGGCGTAGACGTCCTCAGTGTTTTCGCGGACGACGATCAGATCAATGCCCGGGCGCGCGGTCGGCACAGGCAGGTAGCTCGTGGGGCGGATGTTGGCGTGTGTGCCCAATTCACGGCGCAGGCGCACAATCGGCGAGTGGTAGCCCTCCACTGGGTAAGAAGGCGAGTTGGCCGCGCCGGCCAGCACCGCCCCGCACTGCCGCGCCAGTTCGACGGTCTCGGCGTCGATCGAGCGCCCGACTTGGTTGAAGTAATCCCAACCCGCGGGGCGATGATGCAGCGTCAGGTCAGGCAGCAAGGATTGCAGCACGCGCACTGCCGCTGGGATCACCTCATGGCTGATGCCGTCACCTTCGATCACAACCAGTTCTCTCATGTCTCATCCGCGGCGTATTTCAACGATAGGCCACTTATTGTAACAACTTTGTGCAGCGTCTGGGCAGGTTTGGTTTCATCAGGGAGTGTCTAAAGATAATCAGACAGTCATCGGCCTTTAGCGTCGCGCCGAGCGCTGAAGCACTCGGCTAGGGCGCGCCCCGTAGAGGGGGCTGGATGAGGCCTCTGTTCGAATTTAGACACTCCCTTTCATCAGTGTCTACAACCCCACGGATGCAGTGGCTCATCGTCAGGCATTGCGCTCATAAACCTCTGGGTTGACGCAGTTCGGCAGACGCTGGCCGAGCAGCCCCGCGATCACGTTCTCGCTGGCCTGCTGCCCCATGTGGATGCGCGCGCTGACGGTCGCGCTGCCGATGTGCGGCACGATCAAACAGTTGCTGAGCGTCAGCAGCGGGCTGTCCAGCGGGATCGGCTCTGGCTCGGTGACGTCGAGCGCAGCCTGCGCGATCACACCATCGCGCAGCGCTTCATACAGTGCCGTCGGATCGACTACGCCCCCCCGTGCGGTGTTGATGAGCAGAGCAGTCGGCTTCATCAGCGCTAGCTCACGGTAACTGATGAGGTGATACGTCTGATCGTTGAGTGGGGCGTGCACCGTCACAAAGTCGCTTTCAGTCAGCAGCTCCTCAAGGCTGACGTGCTGCGCCCCTAGTTCGGCGGCAGCGGGCTGCGGCTTGCCGCTGTAGAGAAGGCGCATGTTGAAGCCCTGCGCGCGCCGCGCCACCGCTTGGCCGATGCGCCCAAAGCCGATGATCCCCAACGTCGCGCCCGTCACGCGCATCCCCAGCAGCAGCGTTGGATCCCACGCCTGCCAGAGGCCGTCATGCACGTAACGCTCGCCTTCGGGGATGCGCCGCGCTGCGCTCAGCAGCAGCGCAAACGTGAGGTCGGCGGTGGGTTCGGTCACCGCGTCGGGCGTGTTGCCGATGGGCACGCCGTAAGCCGTGGCTGCTGCCACGTCGATGTTGTCATAGCCCACGCCGTAGTTGCTGACGACTTTGAGGTTAGGGTTGGCTAACACTGCCTCATCGACGCGGTCGGTCACCATCGTGAGCAGCCCATCACACTCGGCGGCTTCTTCCAACAGCACATCGCGCGGAACAGGCCAATCCCCTTCCCAAACGCGCACCGTTGCATAGTCTCGCAGCGCAGCAATGCCCTCTGGCAGCACCTGTCGAGTCACAAAAACACGCATCCTCGGTTCCTTTCCATCCTTTGCATGCTACAATGTTGAACGATCTTATTATGACGCGCAGCTGTGGCAATCGCATTACGTTGAAAGGGAAATCCATGCGCATCATCCTCGTCGGGTTTGGGACAGTCGGTCAGGGGTTCGTCCAACTGCTGCGCGATCAAGCGGCTTTCTTGCGCCAAGCTCATGGGCTGATTGCCAACGTCGTCGGCGTGGCCACGCGCTCGCGCGGGGTGCTCTATCATCCCAACGGCCTTGACCTCGACGCGCTGTTGATGGCCGCCCAGCGCGGTGACCTCCACACCTACCCCGATTCCCCCGGCTTGATTCACGATTGGACGACCGAAGAGCTGATCGCGCGCAGCAGCGCCGAGGTGATGATCGAGGCGACCCCCTCCAACCTGCAAACCGGCCAACCCGCAACGGACTACTGCCTGCGCGCGTTGGAGACGCACAAACACGTCATCTTGGCCAACAAGGGCGTGGTGGCGCTGCATTACGCGCAGGTCAAGGCTGCGGCCGCCGCCGTGCAGAAGCAAGTGCGCTTTGAGGCCACCGTCATGTCCGGCACGCCCGCCGTCGCGCTCGCGCAGCAGGGCTTGGCTGGGGCCACCATCACGCGCGCGCGCGGCATCCTCAACGGCACGACCAACTACATGCTCACTTTGATGGAAACCGGCGCGACCTATCAAGACGCGCTGGCTGAAGCCCAGCGCCTCGGCTACGCGGAAGCCGACCCCGCCGCCGACGTCGAAGGCTGGGACGCCGCCGGCAAAGCGCTCATCATCGCCAACACGGTGTTGGGGGGCTGCCTCACGATGGACGATATCGCCGTAGAGGGCATCACCCAGCTCACACCGGCAGACATCCGTGACGCGCAGACCGTCGGCGAGTGCTACCGGCTCATCGCGGACGTGACGCCCCACGGCGGCAGCGTGCGCCCCGTGCGCCTGCCTTTGAGCGATCCGCTGGCGGCGGTCAAAGGCGCAACGAACGCCATCACCTACGACACCGAGCCGCTCGGGCCGGTGACGCTCATCGGCGTGGGGGCGGGCCGCCTGCAAACGGGCTTCGGGCTGCTGGCCGACCTGCTGGCCATCCGCGCCGTGTCATAGCTCGTCGGGCGGCATCAGCACCGGGATCGACTGGCCGGGGAATGGGTCGCGCGAGTTGATCTTGGCGAGGATGTAGAGCACGATCAGACGCAGCGACCCCGCAATCGGCACGATCAAGAACGCGCCCAACACGCCGCCCAACGCCGCGCCGATCACGATGCCGACGATGATCACCGGCAGCGGCAGCGACACCGCATCCCCGATGATCTTGGGCGCGACGATGTTCCAGATGATCTGCGTCCACAAGACGTTGATCCCGACCACTAGCAGCGCCACCCCCAAGTTAGACATGTCGGTTAGCACGCTGGAGCCGAAGATCAGCGGCACGATCCCTAACGGCACGAGCGAGATGAACCCGCCGATGGTCGGAATGAGCGAGATCAACGCCACGACGACCGACAAGCCCACCGGCTGCGGGATGCCCATCACGGAGAGCTGCACCATCGTCAGCACGCCGATGATGATCCCAACCGTCACCTGCCCGCGGAAGAAGCCGCGCCACACCTGCCCGATGCGGTAGAACAGGATGTGTATTTCGCGGTGGTAAGGCCGCGGGATCATCCCCATCAGCCCGTTCTGGTAGTTCGGCAGGTCAAGCAAGATCAGCAGCGACAAGAAGACCGCCAGAAAGCCCGTCGAAATCAACCCTGAGATGGCCGCCAGCAAGCCGGTGGCTAAGTTCGTCACGACGGAGATGATCGCACCAAAGTTGATCCCCGCCAGCGCGTCGCCTGCAGTCGTTGTTGGCGGGTTCAGGGGGTCGATCATCTCAGGGGTGAGCAGCAGGCGCAGCGGCCCGAGCAGCGTCTCCGCGTCGATTTCGAGGATTGGGATCACGATTGAGCCGGGTTCAATCCCGCGCAAAAAGTCCGCCGCGCGCGCTTGCAAGGTTTGCAGCCCAGTTGGCACAGATTGGATCAGGCGCAGCACGTTCGGCAGCAGCACCACAATCGCCAGCGTAATCGACACGATCAACAGCGTGTATACGACCACGAGCGCGCCGCGCAGCCGCAGCCGCGTGTTGATGGCGATGAAGCGCGCCGGAACATACATCAAGAAAGCCAGCAAAAAGGTCGAGACGAGGATCTGCAAGACGGGCAGCAGCAGCACCAAGCCAAACACGACCGCGATCACCAGCACAACTGTCATAAACTGACGCATCCACGGTGACCACTCTGGTTGATAGGCTACGAGCGGCTCAACGGGTGGGATTTCTGAGCTTATTTCAGGGGCTTCGCTCATGAGGGATCTGCTCTCTAGGAACTCAAAGTGTGCATTGCCTTTAAGTATAACCCACATTTTCAAGCGAGAGGTTTAGAGCGCGCGCACAAAAATCACTGAGTCGAACACAACAGGCCGCGTCCCTACGATTTTTCACACTCGCGGGCACGGTGCGCCCTCGTCGTCTGTAGGGGGGAGGCGCGCCAAATCCCGCAAGACCTTCCCCCTTGCCGCTGTTGGCGCTGTTGACTACACTCAGGGTCTGACGTTCCCCTAAAATGAGCTGCTGAGGACTGCCCCCTGTCTGCTATGAACAAACCGACTCGGAACGAATACCCGATTGCCCCGGCGCTGCAACAGCGTTGGAGTCCGCGGGCGTTTGACGCCAAACGCCCCCTTGAACGCCACCAACTGCTCAGCCTGCTGGAGGCGGCGCGCTGGTCGCCTAGCAGCAACAACAGCCAGCCGTGGCGCTTTATCGTGGCGGAGCGTCGTAACGAGGTGGCCTTCCACACGATGGTATCCGTGCTGGCGGAGGGCAATCAACGCTGGGCGAAGGACGCGGGCGCGCTGATCTTGATGGCCGCGCGCACGCTGCGCGACGACGGGCGCGTCAACCGCTACGGCGCGCACGACGCGGGCATAGCGCTGGCCTGCCTCACCGTGCAGGCGATTGAGATGGGCCTGTTCGTGCACCCGATGGCCGGCTTTGACGCACAAAAAGCGCGCGCGATCTACGCCATCCCTGACGCCTATGAGCCGATTACCGTCTCAGCCGTCGGCTACTATGGCGCGCTCGAACAATTGGACGACGACTTACGCAATCGTGAACTTCAGCCGCGCGAACGGCTGCCGCTCAGTGAACTAGTCTATGAAGGGCGCTTTGGCCACGTGGCCGAGTTTGTGCGCCCGGCTGCTTCCTCTATGGAGAAACCGTTATGACGCACTACCTGATTACCGGCGGCGCTGGCTTCCTCGGCATCAACATGACGCGCTATCTGCTGGCGCGCGGCCACACCGTCACCTCGCTGGACATCGCGCCGTTCGATTACCCCGAACGCAGCCAGATCACCGAGGTGCGTGGCGACATCCGCCGCCGCGCCGACGTTGACCGCGCTATGCAGGGCGTGCAGATCGTCATCCACACCGCCGCCGCGCTGCCGCTCTACAAGCCAGAGGACATCCACACCACCGACATTGACGGCACGCGCACGGTGATCGAATCCGCGTTTGCCCACGGCGTCGAGCGTTTCATCCACATCTCGTCAACCGCAGTCTACGGCATTCCAGACCATCACCCGCTTTACGAGACGGACAAGCTCGACGGTGTGGGGCCGTATGGGGTCGCCAAGATCGAAGCGGAAAACATCTGCATCGCCTACCGTGATCGGATGTGCGTCCCGGTCATCCGCCCTAAGTCGTTCATCGGGCCGGAGCGGTTGGGGGTGTTCGCCTTGTTCTACGACTGGGCGAAGGACGGCAAGAACTTCCCTGTGTTGGGCAGCGGTGACAATCGCTATCAACTGCTGGACGTGGAAGATCTGTGCGACGCGATCTACCTGTGCGCCACGCTCGACCGAGACACGGTGAACGACACGTTCAACATCGGCGCGAAAGAGTTCACCACCTTCCGTGAGGACTATCAAGCCGTGCTGGACTACGCCGGCAAGGGCAAGCGCATCATCCCGCTGCCGGCTGGCCCGGCCATCGCCGCGCTGCGCCTGCTGGAGAAGCTGGGCATCAGCCCGCTCTACAAGTGGGTATACGAGACGGCCAACAAAGACAGCTTCGTGAGCATCGAAAAAGCCGAGCGCGTGCTGGGCTGGCAGCCCAAGTACAGCAACAAGCAGGCGCTCATCCGCAACTATCAGTGGTATCTGGACAACCTTGAGTCGTTCCAGAATCAGACCGGCGTCAGCCACCGCGTGCCGTGGAGCCAAGGGGTGCTCAAGCTGGCCAAATTGGTGTTCTGAGCGCGAATTTCGCCTTGATTCGAGCGCCGAGTGTGGTAAGATTTACTCGGCCTCGTAGCTCAATCGGCAGAGCAGTTGACTCTTAATCAATTGGTTGTGGGTTCGAGTCCCACCGGGGTCACAGCCTAATCCCTATCAACAGCAAAAACAGGTGACGCATACGTCACCTGTTTTGTGTAGTGGACCTAAAGAGACTCGAACTCTTGACCTCGTCAGTGCGATTGACGCGCTCTCCCAGCTGAGCTATAGGCCCGATTGACTGTAATTATCGCGATCTGCCGCTGAAAGTCAAGGTCAGGAACGCGCACTTGCCGTGGAGCAAGCGTGCATGTCCTTTTCAAATGCTCAGTGAATGATGTTACAATACAGTCTGGGAACGGCTGGGGAAAATACGCAAATATGAACCGCTCCAAACTGTCGCTTAACCTCAAGGTCATGCTCTACGACAGCGATTTCTACGCGCTGCAAGCGCTCAACAGCTACTTCGCGTGGGATCGTCGGACGCGCGTGATCCACTACACCCACGAGATTGACAATTTCTGGCGCTTCCTGTCGTCGGCCAGCCTTGCCGAGCGGCCGGATGTGGTGGTTTTGGACAGCGATCACTTCGGCGCGCGCCAAACGCTTGTTGAAACGATCCGCCGCGTTTATCAGTATGCCCCACGCGCTCACGTCATCTGTTTGATCCAGACGATTGACCTTGAACTCGTTGAGATGGCCGCCGAGGCGCGCGCGCGCGCCGTGCTGCTCAAGGGCGATGTGCAGCTTCAGATCACGTGGGCAGTGGTCTACGCCATCAACCACGAGTTCACCGTCTCACGCCGCATTGCAGAACTCACCCGCCACAGCTACAACGTGCACGTCTACAAGGCGCAGGTGCTGCCGCCCCAGCGCCACTATCCGGAGCTGACCGACCGCATCCGCCAAGCGATCCAACTGTGTGTGATCGAGGGCATGCCGGCGCATCTGGCCGCCGACGAGATGGGCATCAGCCTGCACACGATCCGCGGTTATATCAAAGAGGGCTATCGCATCCTTGAGAGCTACGACCACGCCGATTATCCCCTTGACATGACGCCGCAAGAGCGCGCCTTCATGCGTTTTACCGCACTGCAGGACGATGAGGCGGTCTGATCTAGTCGAGCGTGCCCGCCAGCGGCAGCGGCTCGCGCGTCACGGGGGGGATGTAGTGCAGCCCAATCGCTGCGGCTTGGTCAGAAGGCTGCAAGCGCACAGGCCGCATATAGCTGAGCTTGCTGAGCAGCGTGACGATCATCTCGCCGACGGCGTCAAGGCCGCCGGGCAGGTGGCGTGGGTGCGCATAGCCTGCCAGCAGCACATACTGCCACAGATCGCGCAGCAGCGTTTGCGGGATGAAGGTCGTCTGCTCGTCGCAGATGAGCTTCAGGCTCATCAGGCGCGGGTTGGTCTCATCACGGCGGAAGGTGACCGAGAACGAGCGGCCTGCGTCCAGTGTCTTCATCTCGGGGTGGCGGCGCACAATCGACGCAATCCCGCGCCAGAACGTTTCAAAGCTGACGTGCTGCGGCGTGCCGTTTAGCCAGCGCGCGAGCGTGGTGATGTTGTAGCGTGCCTCTTGCAGCGGTGGGTCAGCGGGCAGATGAGCGTAGACCATGATCGGCAGCGTGCCGAGGTAGGAGCGCAGCAGGCTCATCAGCGCTTGATCGTCGCTCGGGCTGTCGCGCAGCTCCACGAACGGCAGCGAGATCGACGTGAAGCACTGCTCCGCGTAGAGCGCGGCGATGCGGCGCAGCCCCATCTCAACCGCGTCTAGGCGGATGGTGGCGCGGTAGTGCCGCTTCACTGGCAGGTTGAGGATCCACTTGTGGGGTGTGCGATAGAGCATGAGCTGCCCGATGTTGAGCTGATCGGCCTCGCACAGCCGCTGATAGGCGGTGAACATCTCAGGGTACACTTGGCGAAAATCTTCCCCCAAGTCGCCGCTCATCGTGCCCACGGTGTTAATCGGGTTCACCAGCACCCGCGCCGGACTCATGAACAAGTCGCCATAAACGATCGTCAGCATCGTGCCCCCCGAGCGATGGAGAGCAGACAGTTACTCCGCTCTTTCACCTTTCCCTACGCCGCCGTGGCAGCGAGCCGCCAGAGGCTGAACGAGTTCATGATCTGCTGCCACGTCTCGAAGCCTTCCGCTGTGGCGTTCAGGTCAACGTTGGGCTGGTTGAAGCGCAAATCCGCCACGCTGAGGTTTTGCCCGTTGTTGAGCAGCACCGCGTAGCCGCTGGTCGTGTCGCCGTCGAGCGTGGGCAGTTGGTACGCCACCGCGAAGCCGGCCGCGTCGCCGCGTTCGACTGGCTCTACGCTGGTGACGGTGGCCCCGTAGGTCGCCTCCACCCACTGTTGGGCGTCCTCGGCGCTGGCGACGTTGGCGGCCACCGTGTCGATGCGGATCGTCGCGCCCTCGCCGGCGAGGCTGGTCGGCTGGCCGTTGGCGGCGTCCGTCACGCGCCATGACGAGGGGAAGCGGATGAGGTACTCGTGCGTGGGGTCAAAGTGCCCCTGCCAGTCAAACGGCACGTCGACCTGATGCGGGTTGACGCGCAGCGACGCGCGCACGCCGTTGAGCAAGTGCCGCAGCATGTCGCTGGCGTTGGGCAGCGTGACGACGCGCACGACGTACAGCCAGCGGCCATCTGTCCACGCTTCTTGCCGCGCGATGAACTGGCTGCCGAGGCGCGTCAGCAGGAAGTCGGCCACGTAGCGATCGTCAACGACCGTCTCGCCCGTTTTGTTCCACGAGGTGTAATCACGCCAACTGCTGCGCAGCCATGCGTCGTTGAAGAAGGTCGGCAGCTCATCGACGCTGGTGAGCGGGGTCTCGGGCTGGATGATGCGCGCTTCGATCACGCTGCTGGCCGCGCCGTTGCGTTGGGTGAGCTGCGCTTCGTTCAACTGGACGATGTTCGTGCCGACTTCCCAACCGGTCGGCACGGCGACGCTGTAGAGGCCGCTGACGCTGACGGCGGCGGTGTCAAAGCGAATGGTGGACAGGTCACTGATCGGCGTGGGCAGCACCGGTGGGGTAGTCGCCGTGGGCGGGATTTGCGGCTCTTCAAACTGAAGGTTGCGCGTGAACAACGGGGCCAGCGCGCTCAAGGTCAACACGCCTACCATAACCAACGAAAAGACCAAATAATTACGCCGCCGCCGCTCTGAGGTCAACTGGGCCTTCGTCTTGCGTGGGGTCGGTTCAGCGGGTTTTGAAGGTTTTGCGGGTTTCGTAGATTTGCGCGGCTCAGTCATGCCCAAAGCTCCACAGTGAGGTCTGTCATACAGCGTGGCTATCATACTCGAAGATAGCAGACCTGTTAAGGCTGTGGCGCACGCGCCGCTGTGGGCGAGCAGAAATAGCGCTAGATCGCTGCCGCAGCCTGCGCAGATGTGTTACTATCTGTGACAGATGTTGGATAAGCGCGAGTTTTGGGGTGCGTTATGCTTGACCTAATCACGTTCGGCGAGACGATGCTACGCCTTGCGCCGCCCCCCAATCAGCGCCTTGAGGGCGCGCTGGAACTTCAGGTCAACGTGGGTGGGGCAGAGTCTAACGTGGCAGTCAATCTGGCGCGGTTGGGCAAGCGCACGGCGTGGTTTTCGCGCCTGCCCGCCAACCCGCTGGGCTACACGGCGCGCAACATCATCCGCCAGCATGGGGTAGACGTCTCGCATGTGGTGTGGTCGGACGATCAGCGCATGGGGCTGTACTTCGTCGAAAACGGCGCTCCGCCGCGCGGCGCGCTCGTCTGGTACGACCGTCAGTACTCTGCCGCCAGCCATCTCGCGCCAGATGATCTGCCGCTGGAGGCGCTGAGCCAAGCGCGCTGGCTGCACCTGACGGGCATCACGGCGGCCCTCAGCCCCACCTGCCGCGCGTGTGTGCGCGTCGGCGTTGAGCATGCCCGCAAGCACAACGTCACCGTCTCGTTTGACGTGAACTACCGCGCGCTGCTGTGGGACGCCAACACCGCCGTGCGCACGCTGACGCCGTTTTGCGAGGCGGCAGATGTCGTGTTCGTGGCGCGGCGCGATGCGGTGCTGCTGTGGGGCGCGCCCGACGAGGCCAGCGAGTGCGCCGACTGGATCCAGCGCCGCTGGGGCGGCACGGTGATCGTCAGCGATGGGCAGCGCGGCGCAGTCATCAACGACGGCGAAAAGCTGGTCAGCCGCCCCAGCCTGCCGACCCAAGTGATCGACCGCGTGGGGGCCGGCGACGCGCTGGCGGCGGGCGTCATCTGCCGCTTGTTAGAGCACGCCGCGCTGGAGGATGCGCTGCGCTTTGGGCTGGCGCTGGCCGCGCTTAAGCTCTCTATGCCCGGCGACTTTGCCCTCACCACCCGCGAGGAAGTCGAAACGCTGCTTGAGAAACGCTCCGACGCGACGCGGCGTTGAGGCCTCACCCTAACGATACCAGATTGTGTGCGCGTCAAAACGGATGCAACCTGCCAGAGATGACCCAAACTGCGGTACAATCGTGATGAGAGTGGCAGCTTAGCAAAAAAAGGATCTTTAATGCGCGTCGCAATCGGAGCCGACCACGCCGGCTATTTTATGAAAGCTTACTTAGTCCCCTATTTACAGAAGCGCGGCCATGAGGTGATCGACCTCGGCGTTCACACCGATGCCGTGTCCGCTGACTACCCTGACGCGGCGAAGGCTGTCGGGCAGGCCATCTTGGATGGCCGAGCCGAGCGCGGCATCCTCATCTGTGGCAGCGGCATCGGCGCGTGCATCGCCGCCAACAAGATGAAGGGCATCTACGCCTCCATCGCCCACGATACGTACTCTGCGGCGCAGGGCGTCGAGCATGACAACATGAACGTGCTGTGCCTCGGCGGGCGCATCGTCGGGACGACCACTGCCGAAACGCTCGTCGATGCCTTCCTCGGGGCGCGGTTCGCTGGGGAAGAGCGCTTCGTCCGCCGCTTTGACAAAGTACGCGACATCGAACAAGGAGACAACGCATGACCAACCCCGCCATTCAGGTGCAGGCGCTGGGGCAAAGCCTGTGGCTGGACTACATCAACCGCAAGGAGCTGGACGACGGCAGCTTTGCCCGACGCCTCGAGACGCAGGGCGTGCTGGGCGTCACCAGCAACCCGACCATCTTCCAGCAAGTCATCGGCGACACCCACACCTACGACGAGATGATCAAGACGATGCTCGACCTAGACGCGAACAGCGTCTATGAGCGTTTGGCCATTGCCGACATTCAAGCCGCCGCCGACCTGCTGCGCCCGATCTACGAGCGCACGAACAAGGTCGATGGCTATGTCAGCTTGGAGGTCTCGCCGCTCATCGCCCAAAACACCGAGGAGACCATCCGCGAGGCCAAGCGGCTGTTTGCTGCGGTGGATCGGCCTAATTTGATGATCAAGATTCCGGCCACGCCCGCTGGCATCCCCGCCATCGAGGAAGCCATCTACAGCGGGATCAACGTCAACGTGACGCTCATCTTCAGCGTGGCCAACTACGAGCAGGTGATGGAGGCCTACATCCGTGGCCTTGAGCGGCGGCATCTGGAAGGCAAGCCCGTGACGGGCATCGCCAGCGTCGCCAGCTTCTTCGTCAGCCGCATTGACGTGATGGTGGACAAGATCCTTGAGAACAACATCCGCGCGGCCCAAGTGACGGGCGACACGCCGCGCATCGCCGCTAACCGTCAACTGTTGGGGCAAGCCGCCATCGCCAACGCCAAGCTGGCCTATCGCGCTTACAAGCGTGTCTTCCACGGCGAACGCTTCGCGGTGATGCGCGCGGCAGGGGCGCAGGTGCAGCGCCCGCTGTGGGCCTCCACCGGCACGAAGAACCCCGCCTACAGCGACGTGATGTACGTCGATGAGCTGATCGCGCCGGAGACGGTCAACACGCTGCCGCCCAAGACGCTGGCCGCCTTCGTCGACCACGGCACAGCCGAGATCACCATCGACCGTGAACTGCCCGGGCGCATGGAGCCGCACGCCGTGTTCGCGCACCTCGGCGAGGTGGGCGTGGACATGGAGCAGGTGACGGCGCGCCTGCAAGCCGACGGCGTGGAAAGCTTCGTCGACAGCTTCCAGAAGCTGCTCGACCAAGTCGAAAGCAAGCTGGTTGTGCTGCAAACGGGCATCATGAGTGAGGATCGTTACCTCGTCGCGCTGGGCATCTACGCGGACAGCGTAGACAAAGCGCTCGCCGCGATGGACAAGGCCTACGTCAATGGGCGCATCTGGGGCAAAGATGGCACGGTCTGGAAGGATCACGGCCCGACGATCACCAAGATTCAGAACCGCCTCGGCTGGCTGGACGTGCTCAAGACGATTGACATCGACCGACTGCGCGCGCTCAAGGCCAGCATGCACGGCAGCGACATCACGCACGTCGTGCTGCTAGGGATGGGCGGCAGCAGTCTCGCGCCGGAGGTGCTCTACAAGACCTTTGGCCGCCAAGAGGGCTACCCGGAGCTGCTCGTGCTCGACAGCACCCACCCGGAGCGCATCCGCGACGTGGAGGCCGCCATCACCCTGAGCAGTACGCTGTTCGTCGTCGCCAGCAAGAGCGGCACGACGATTGAAACGCAGTGCTTCTACAAGCACTTCTGGGAGCGCACCGGCGGCAGTGCGTCCCAATTCATCGCCATCACCGACCCCGGCAGCGAACTGGCCGAGGACGCCCAAGCGCGCGGCTTCCGCGAGGTGTTCCTCAACCCCGCTGACATCGGCGGGCGCTACAGCGCGCTGAGCTACTTCGGGCTGGTTCCAGCGGCGCTCGTCGGCTTGGACGTTGACCGCCTGTGGGAGCAAGCCGCCTTGATGATCAAAGCCTGCGGCGACCGCATCCCGGCTGTGTCGCACCCCGGGCTGGCGCTTGGTGCGGTCATCGGCGCGTTGGGCAAAGAAGGCCGCGACAAGGTGTCGATCATCGGCTCGGCCAGCATCGCCAGCTTTGGCGACTGGGCGGAGCAGCTCATCGCGGAGAGCATCGGCAAAGAGGGGCGCGGCGTGCTGCCGGTGGTCGGCGCGACGGTGGGCAAGCCGCACGACTACAACAGCGACCGTCTGTTCCTCTACCTGCGCGTGGACGGCGACCATGACCTAGACGACCTCGACAACGGCATCCGTGCCCTGCGCGAGGCAGGCCACCCGCGCGTCACGCTGCGCCTGCCGGACGCCTACGCCCTCGCCGGTGAGTTCTTCCGCTTCGAGTTTGCCACGGCGGTTGTCGGCCACCTGTACGAGGTGAACCCCTTCGACGAGCCGAACGTGACCGAGGCCAAAGAAGCCACCAAAGCGCTGCTTGAGCACTACGTCCAGCACGGCGCGCTGCCTGAAGTCAAGCCATTCATGAGCGGTGATCACGTCAGCCTCTACGCCGACGACACCACGCTCAACCCCCTGCGCGAGCTGATGCTGCATCACAACTTCAGCCAGTTGAGCCGCACAGAGCTGCTGGCAGCCCAGTTGAGCGCGTCGCAGGCGGGCGATTACTTCGCCATCCTCGCGTATCTCAACCCCACGCCAGAGGTGGACGCCCAACTGCGCGAGGTGCAGCGCCGCCTGCGCCACGTGACGAAGCGCGCCGTGACAGTGGGCTATGGCCCGCGCTATCTGCACAGCACGGGGCAGCTTCACAAGGGTGGGCCAGCCAACGGCATCTTCATCCAGATCACGCAGTCGTTGAGCCACGACATCGACATCCCGGGCGCGCCCTACAGCTTTGGCACGCTCATGCAGGCGCAGGCCGCTGGCGACCTGCAGGCGCTCCAGCAGCACAAGCGCCGCGCGCTGCGCCTGCACATCGAGGGCGACCTGAGCGCGGGCATCAACCAACTGCTGGCCGCGATTGACTTCGTCCAGCAGCGCCGCGCCTGATTGCGCGCATCATGAAAACATCCCCCAACGCTGGCCGTGATAGGCGTTGGGGGATGCGATGTAGACAACGAAAAAGCGCCGTTTCGGGCGCTCATGACTCCGGCTGGATTCGAACCAGCGACCAAGTGCTTAAAAGGCACCTGCTCTTCCGCTGAGCTACGGAGCCAACACATTCATTGTACGCAGCGTCCGCTGTGATGACAACCCTTAAGTTCAAGTGGGGGGCGTCCGAGGCCTCATCCCCCCAACGCCGCGAGAACAAACCGCGCGCTGACCACCATCAAGAACAGGCCGAACGCGCGGCGCACCGTCTTCGCAGGCAGCCCCAACGTCACGCGCGCCCCAAACAGCGCCCCCACTGCCACCGTGATCGCCAGTGGGATCACCACGCTGAAATCGATCTGCCCTTCCAGCCAGTAGCGATAAGCGGACGGCGCAGTGACGGGCAGCAGCAGCGCCCCCAGCGACGTGCCCGTTGCCAGCTTGTGGTCGAACCCCAAGATCAGCGTCAGCCCTGTAATGATGATGACCCCGCCGCCGATCCCGAACAGGCCGGCGAAGATCCCCGCCACGAAGCCGATGAGCGCGCTCAAGAACACCGTGCGCGCCGCGTCAGGGTCAACGGCGGTCTCTTCGGCCTCTTCGCGTTTGGGCAGGCCCTGCCGTTCGCGCCACCACTCCAACGGCGCAAGGTAGCGCCAGCCGTTGTAGATCAAAAACGCCCCGTACAGCCCGCTGAGGAGCTGCGGCGACAGCCCCAGCGCAATCCCTGCGCCAAACCACGATCCCACCGCCAGCGCCAACCCCACCGCCAGCGCCGGCCGCAGCCGCAGCTTGCCCTTGCGGTAGTACTCAAGGCAGCCGAAGACGCCCACTGGCAGCGTCAGCACCACGAGCGATGTGCCGTTGGCGGCGATCTGTGTGAAGCCCAGCAAGATGACCATCGCCGGCACGAGGATCACCCCACCCCCCAAGCCGAACATCCCCGCCATCACGCCCGAGACCAGCCCGATGATTAAGAGTCCAATAAGCACGCGCCGCCTCCATTGTTCCCGTTATAAGCAAGTGCTTATAATACGCCCGTTTCGTCCGTTCACCTAGAGGTAAGCCCATTATGCACCTGTTCATCATCCGCCACGGCCAATCCCAAAACAACGCCAAACCAGACCTGTCCTCTCGCGTCTCAGACCCGGCCCTGACTGAGATCGGTCAGCAGCAGGTGGAAAAATTGGCCGAGTACATCGCCGACCACGAACGCGAGTTCGGCTTCACCCACCTCTACGCCAGCCCGATGCTGCGCGCCTTGCAGACCGCCGCGCCCATCGCTCGTCGGCTCAACATGCCGGTGCACGTCTGGCCGGACATCTGCGAGTTCGGCGGCGTCTATCTGGACTCAGAGGGCCACCCGCAGGGGGTCGCCCAGCCCGGCCTCACCCGTTCCGCCATCCTAGAGCACTTCCCCTTTGCTCAACTGCCCGACAGCATCACCGACAACGGCTGGTGGACGATGGTCACGCAGCGCGAGAGCTTCTCGCACGCGGTGATGCGCGTCGTGCGCGTGCATGAAGCGCTCGTCGAACGAGTCGCGCAGGGCGAGCGGATCGCGCTCATCTCGCACGGGATGTTCATCGACTCGCTGTTGAAGGCCCTGCTGCACAAGCTGCCCACCTCGCCCGAGCAGCTCTACTTCATGCACGGCAACACGGCCATCACCCACGTTCAGTTGGAAGTCAAAGCGGGCGAATACTACACCGAGATGATGTTCCACTACATCAACAATCGGATTCACCTGCCCGCCGACCTGTGGACAGCCTGACGCAGCAGCGCCGCTAGCAGTGCCGCCCACACCGCCCATGCCACCAACCCGGCCTTGAGCGCCCCATCCCACAGCGCCGGGGCGAACATGAACACCACGTCCACATCGCCCGCCGGGACGTACACCGCGCGGAAGTGCACATCGGCGCGGTAGACGGGCGCAGGCTGTCCGTTGACCGTCGCCTGCCAGCCCGGGTAGTAGGCGTCGCGCAGGATCAAGTAGCCGCTGGTAGGGTTTGCGCGCACGCGCAGGACGACGCGCGTCGGCTCGTAGTGGGCGATCTGCACCTGCGCGGGGGGGCGCGGCTGTGGGGGCGGCGCGCCCGGCGGCAGGTGCAGCGCGCTCAGCGTGGGGTCAGCCGCCAGCGCGTGGAGCGCGTCCTCGCTGCCCGCCCATGAGTCCTCAAAGCGCTGCGGGTAGGTGGCTATCTGCGCGCGCTGCGCCGCCAGCTCGTACAGCTTGACGTCGCTCGACAGCGCGCGCTGCGCTTCAAGCGGGGTCAGCGGCAGGAACGCCTCCAGCGACGGGTTGACCCACGCCATCCCCAGCACGGCCTCCACCTCGCCGCTGAGCGTGACCGTCGCCCCCTCGACGCGCAGCGGCTCCGTCAGCCGATAGGTCTGCACGCCCAGCGTCTCGTCGATCGGGGTGTAGGCCTCACCCCTAAATCCCCTCTCCTGTAGAGAGGGGACTTTTGCTGCCCCCTCGAACTGGCCTGCTTGCGGCCGGCGCGGAAGAAGGTTGGGGGATGAAGCCTCACCGATGAGGCTTACCGTCACCTCAGGCTGCCCGACGACGAGCAGGCGCAGCTCCTGCGCGGGGAAGGACTGCGGGGCCGTCCACGCTGTCGCGGTCGGCCAGCGCTGCGCGTCGTAGCCCACGCCGTCATGCCACACGTCGTAGACCTTGTCAGTCAGCAGGTGGGTGATCCCCAGCCGCGCCAGCCGATCCCACGCGGGCCAGCATGCGCCGCGGCACTCGGGCCGCGCCAGCATCTCGCCGATGCGCCCGTCTACGCTGCGCAGGCTGCCCGTCGGCAGCAGCAAAGCCGTAAGCTGCGAGTAGGTCATGGTGGGCAGCAGGCCGCCGCCATAGCCGTCGGCGCTGTGCACCCCCCACGTGAGCGGCAAGTTGCCCGCGACGATCTCCTGCCGCTTGAGCGCAGTAAACGCCAGTTGGATCGCCTCCTCGCCCAGCCCCGCCGCTTGATAGCGCGCGCGCAGTCGGTCGCGGTCGCCCACGTCGAACAGCAGCGCGCTGATGCTCAGCAGGCGCGGCGGGTCGGCGGCGGCTTGGGCGTAGGCCTGCATCTGATGCGCGGTGAAGCGCCCTTGCAGGTAGACCTCGCGCGGGGCGAGGTCGTTGAAGGGCATCACGAGCGAGGCGGCCAGCAGCTCCACGCTCAGGGCGGCCAGCGCCCCCCCCGCCCAGCGCCGCCACACGATCCCCGCCAGCGCGGCCCCGGCGATCCCCCACGCGGCCAGCGTCCGCGCGGTGACCGCTGCGCCGCCGCTGATGTCCTCCGGCTGGATCTGCAAGGCGCTCACCCAGCGCGGCAGCAGCGCCAGCCCCGCCAGCGCGCCGATCAGCACAAAGGGCAGCCAGCGGCGCAGCGGCGCGCGGTCGATCAAGGCGGCCACGCCCAACCCGCTCAACAGCGCCGCGCCCACCGCCAACAGCGCCAGCCAGCGCGCTGGCACGCGGAACAAGTTGAAGCCGGGCAGGCTCGCCAGCGCCTCATAGTAGAGCGGGTTGAAGCGCCCCAGCGCGAGGAACAGCCCGGCCCCCGCCAGCAGCAGCGCTGCGCCGCGCCCGCGCCCGCCGTGCGCCGCGCCGATGGCCGCCAGCCCCAGCCCGATCACCCCGACGCCCGCCAGATACTCCGTGAACAGCAGGCCGTCGTGGCTCGGCAGCAGCGCCCGCCCCAGATAATGCGGCGGCAGCGAGAAGGCCGTGGCTTGGTCGCGGTTGAACCCACCGCCGCCGCGGTTCGAGAGGCCGGTCAGCTCCAGCGTGGGCAGGAACTGCGGCAGCGCCAGCAGCAGCGCCCCCGCGCCGACGATCAACGCCCACAGCAGGGGGCGAGCCGCATCCCCCAACCTCCACCGCGGTGTAGGGGCACGGCGTGCCGTGCCCGAAAGCGCCCACCACCCCCACAGCAGCCCCAGCGCCGCCCCCGTGAGGAAGCTCGTCTGCGTGTGGCCGCTGAAGAACTGCACCGCCAGCGCCCCCATCAGCAGCAGGGCCGCCCGCGCTCGATCGCGCCAGCCCGTCGCGCTCATCACCCGCAGCCACAAGGCCGCGCACCACGGCAGCCACGCCAGCCCCTGAAGCTGGTTGATCTGCTCCACGCGCGCGGTCAAATAGCCGCCGAACGCGAACGCCACCGCCGCTGTCAAGGCAGGCTGCCAGCGCGGGTCGCCGGTCAGCGCGCGGTAGAGCCACAACATCCCCACACCCGCCCACAGGACATGCAGCAGCACGCTCACACGGACGGCGTCCGGCGCGTTCAGCGGCGTCAGCGGCCAGTTGGGCGGGTAGAACGTCCCCACCTGCGGCTCGGCTAACAGCGGTGACCCCATGAACAGCTCCGGCGTCCACAGCGGCAGCTCGCCCGCCCGCAGCGCCGTGTGTCGTGCGTCCCAGTAGGGGTAGAAGAAGTTGAACGTGTCCCCGCGCGCGAGGATGCGATCAGTGAACACAAGTTGATGAAACATCGCCAGCAGCAGCGCGGCCAGCGCTCCAATGATTAAACCACGGCGCACGTCATGTCCTTGTTTGTCCCGCACGGGTTGAATTGTACCAACTCGCGCTGGCCTTTTGCGGTATACTCTGCGCGTCGACCGTCTACGTTTGATAGGGAGGCCTAAACCGTCATGCCTGCTGACCTCTCCGCCAGCGCGCGGCGCGCGTACAGCCTCAACCCGCGTCAGTTCATGGATGCGCTGGTAGCCACGCTGCCTGACGGCCAGCGGATGATACACGTCCACAACAGCAGCGGCCTGACGTTCAGCCTGCTGCCCGACCGCGGCCTAGACATCTGGTCGGCGCACTTTCACGGCCTGCCGCTGACGTGGCTCAGCCCGGGGTCGCCTCACCGCGCCGACTACGGCAGCAGTTGGCTGCGCCAGTTCAACGGCGGGCTGCTGACGACCTGCGGCCTGACCCACGTTGGCCCGCCAGAGCAGGACGACCTGACGGGCGAACAGCGCGACCTGCACGGGAACGCGACGCGCCTGCCCGCGCAGGGCTTGACCGTTGACCACGACGACGACACGCTGACGATCCGCGCGGAGCTGGTCGAAAGCCGCTTGTTCGCGGAGCAGCTTCACGTCCAGCGCGCCTATCGCCTGACGCTCGGCGAGCCGTCCATCACCTTGACGGACGTCGTGACCAACCGCGGCGACCAGCCCACCCCCTTGATGCTGCTCTACCATGTCAACGTGGGCTACCCGCTGGTGCGAGCGGGGTCCCGTTTGGTGATCGACAGCGAGGTGCGCGCGCGCGACGAGGCTGCCGCCGCAGGGCTGGCCGCGTGGGCGATATACGACGCGCCTACCCCCGCTTACGCTGAGCAGGTCTTCTTTCACACAGTGCGCGGCCACCCGCACGCGCAGGCCGCGCTCGTCAACGACGATCTCGCGCTGCGCCTGACGTGGGACACCACCCACGCCCCCCACTTCACCCAGTGGAAGAACACGCGGCAGGGGGCCTACGTCTGCGGCCTCGAGCCGGGCAACTGCATCCCTGAAGGCCAGAACAGCGCCCGCCGTCATGGGCGTTTGGTGGTGCTCGCGCCCGCTGAGCAGCAGCGCTTCCAGCTTCAGCTCAGCCTCACGCGCGATCCGCACACCTTCGTCGAGTGATGCGGCTTCCAAAGTGCCCTGCTGTGTAAAGCATTCAACACACTTTGTTAAAGTGTTCTTTATAGTTTGTGATTATTCTTGATTGTTACAGCATCTATTTGAGGAGAGGAAAGATGAAACACGCCAGACTGCTGCTCGTGGTGGGCGCGTTGGTCGGCCTGATGGGGCTGCCGCTGCGCGCGCAAGAGATCGTGATCGACTTCGCCCACATCTTCGGCGGGGAAGGCGACATCCGCCGTGACGTGATCCGCGCGATTGCCGACGACTTTGAAGCGCAGAACCCGGGCATCCGCATCAACCTTGTGTCCCCCAGCAACGACTATATCGAGCTGTTCAACCGCGTGCTGCTCGACGCGCAGCAGGGCAACGCCCCAGCCGTCGTGCAGGTGGAAGAAGGCCTGACCCAGCTCGCCGCCGACAGCGGCCTGTTCGTGGCGGTGGGCGACGTCGCCACGCCGGAGCAGCTCGCCCAGTATGAGGGCATCCTGCCTGTCGTGCGCAGCTACTACACCATCGGCGACAAGATTTGGAGCGTGCCGTGGAACAGCAGCAACCCCGTCGTCTACTACAACAAGACGATCACCGACATCCTGCAAATTCAAGTGCCGGAGGTGATGACGTTCGACGACATCCTGCGCATCTGCCAGCGCATCGAGCGCGCCCGCCCGCTGATCCGCTCGGCTAACCCCGCCTTCCAAGCGTGCATCAACTTCCCGCTGACTGCGTGGTTCCCGGAGCAGTGGATGGCCATGCAGGACGCGCTCATCGCCAACAACGACAATGGTCGCACCGCCCGCGCCACAGAGATGTTCTTCACCAGCCCTGAGATGCTGCTGATCGGCGAGTTCTACAAAGAGCTGCGCGAGCGCAACCTCTTCACTTACACCGGCGTGCCCAACGACTACAACGGCGAGGGCGTCCTCTTCGGCACGGGCGCGACCGTCTTCCACATCAACAGCACGGCGGGCATCACCCTGTTCGTGAACGGCTTCGCCAACGCGGGCGTCAGCTTGGGGATCGCGCCGCTCTTCATCCCCAACGAGCAGGCCACCAACGGCGTGACGGTCGGCGGGGCCAGCCTGTGGATCAGCGGCGGCAAGAGCGAGGCCGAGACGCGCGCCGCCGCCGATTGGATCTTCTTCCTCACCAACACTGAGAACGACATCCGCTGGCATCAGGGCAGCGGCTACTTCCCGAACCGCCAAGAGAGCCTCGACTTCTTGCGTTCGGGCGGCGCGTTCGTTGACCCGGCGGGCACCCCCGTCCCGGCAGGAACCGAGGGCGCGCTGGAAGTGCCGTGGTTTGAGGCCTATCCCTTCTTCGAGATTGCCATCAAGCAGTTGGAGGCCAGCGGCAGCAGCTTCGCCAACGCGGGCGCGGTGATCGGCCCCAGCGCGGAGGTGCGCCAAACGCTCGTGCGCGCGCTGCAAAGCATCGTCGATGGCGGCGTGGAGCCAGCCGAGGCGTTGGCCGCCGCCAAGACCCAAGCTGACCGCATCCTTGCGGAGTATAACGCCGTCGTTGGGGACTAAGCGCCCAACCGATCATGCGGGGCGGTCGCCTGCACATCATCGCTGCGTAGGGACGACATCTTTGCCGTCCGCTCAGCTCGGACGCGCAAGAGCGCGCCCCTACGCAGCCTAGCGCGATGAGCCATCTGCCGCGTCGCCCCGCAAACACCCTGCCGTGTTCAGTTGAGGAACCTCGCCATGCACAACGGCCCCTCAGACTCTCGCCTTGAGCCGACGCTGCGCGCGCTCGCATGGGGCGTGCTCGTCGGCGCGCTGCTCTTCCTGCTGGCGTTCACACTGGCCAATTGGGGCGGTGTGCTGCGCTTCTTCGAGTGGTTCGGGGGCAGCGTCGCGCTGCTGCCCGAGTCGCTCCGGCGCATCGCGGATCACTACGCCGCGCTGCCAGTGGCGCAGTGGCTGATCTCGCTGCTGATCGGCGGGGCGTTCGGCGCGCTCGCAACGGCGCGCGTGATCGGCACACAGCGCAAGCGCTGGATCGTCTTGGGCGGGCTGCTGGCGCTGCCCGCGTCGCAGATCCTCACCCTGACCACCCAGCACTGCACCTACCACCCTGAGGCCAGCTTCGCCAGCCAAGCCATCGGCGTGGGGCTGACGCTCATCGGCGCGCTGGTGGCGCTGCTGCCTTACTGGACGTATCTCAAGCGCGGTGTGCGCAGCGCGTTCGTGGCGGGCTACTTCCGCAGCCGCTGGCTGCCGTATGCGCTGCTGCTGCCGATGGTCGTCAACCTGTTGATCTTCCTCTACTACCCCAGCTTGCAGACGGTGATCTTGTCGCTGTTCAGTCGGCGGTTTCCGCTGCCGCAAGAGCGCTTCGTCTGCCTTGAAAACTACGTGCGGCTGGTGGAAGACGCGGTCTACCAGAACAGCTTTGTCGTCACGATGGCGCTGACGGTCATCATTACGGCCATCAGCATGGCGCTGGCGCTGGCGATTGCGCTGCTCGTCTCACAGAAGATCCGCTTTGCGTCGGTCTATCGCACGCTCTTGATCTGGCCGTTCGCGCTTTCGCCGGTGGTGGCGGGGGTGATCTTCGCCACGATGTTCCGCGAGGGGCAGGCCGGGCTGATCAACTCAGTCGTGTTCGCCTTCACTGGCACAACGTTGAGCTTGATCCGCGATGTGGACTTGGCGCGCGTGTCGATCATCACCGCCAGCGTGTGGAACATCTTGGGCTTCAACATCCTGTTTTACGTGGCTGGGCTGCAGAACGTGCCGGCGGACGTGCTGGAGGCGGCGCAGATCGACGGGGCGAACCGCGTTCAGCGCTTTTGGCAGGTGACGTTCCCGCTGTTGGCCCCGTTCTCGTTCTTCCTGCTCGTCACCAACGTGACGTATGCCTTTTACGGCATCTACGGGGCGATTGACACGCTGACGCGCGGCGGCCCGCCGTTGGGCGCGGCAGGCGAGCTGGGCGGGGCGACCAACGTGCTGATCTACAAACTGTATGAGGACGCCTTCACGCCCGGCTCGCCAGCCGGGTTGGCCGCGGCGCAGGCTGTCATCCTCTTCCTGTTGGTAGCCGGGCTGACGGTGCTTCAGTTCCGCACAGTGGAAAGTCGGATCACCTATGGCGAATAGCACGCGCACGCGCTGGGGCGTGCACCTCACCTTGATCGTCATCTGCTTCATCATGTGCCTGCCGGCGCTGTACGCGCTGCAGAGCGCCACGCTGACCGCGGAAGAGCTGTTCTTCCCGCCGCCGCGCCTCTTCCCGCCCGGCAGCGACCTGCCGAACAACATCGCCGACCTGTTCGACAAGCTCAACTTCGGACAGTTGATCGTCAACACGGTGATCGTCTCGCTCGTGACGGTGATCGGCAAGACGCTGTTGGCGCTGCTGGCGGGGCTGGCCTTCGTCTACTTCCAGTTCCCCGGCAAGACGGTGCTGTTCTTCTTCGTCTTGTTCACCCTGCTCATGCCGACCGAGATCATCCTGCTGCCGCTGTTCAACATGATGTCGGCGTTGGGCTGGGGGCAGCGTCACCCGCAGTTGGCGCTCACCGTCCCGTTCCTTGCGACGGCTGTTGGGGCGTTCTTGTTTCGGCAGCACTTCCAGAACATCCCGCGTGAGCTGGCCGAGGCTGCGCAGATCGACGGGGCAACGCCGCTGCGCTTCCTCGTCAGCGTGCTGATCCCGATGTCGCTGAACGTAATCGCCGCCCACTCGCTCATCCAGTTCATCAGCGCGTGGAACCAATACCTCTGGCCGGTGTTCATCGTCAACGATCCGACGCAGCAGGTGATCCAAGTGGGGGTGCGCAACGCGGCGCAGTTCGGCATCGTGCCGGATTACGGCGTGCTGATGGCGGCCGGGATCGTCGCCTCGCTGCCGCCGCTGGTGCTGTTCGTGCTGCTGCAAAAACAGTTCATGAGCGGGTTTGCCATCACGCGCGACAAATGATCTACAGGGCAGGGTGTGGCACGCCCGGCGGACGCGACAGGGGGCGTCCGGTTTAGCGTGCGATTGATTACCCACATCTTCGGCGAGAGAAGGTAGAATAGGCGGCATCCATGAGGCGCAAGGGTGACTACCCTGCCAGCCGCCACGGACAAGGCAGGCCTTGTCCCTACTTGACGGACAAGGCAGGCCTTGTCCCTACTTGATCGACAGAGAGGGGTTACATGCGCGACGCTCGTTGGATGCTCTACGGCGCGACGGGTTACACGGGCCAACTGGTGGCCGAACAAGCCGCCGCGCACGGCCATCGCCCGCTGCTAGCAGGCCGCGATGAGACCAAGCTGCGCGAGCTTGGGCGGCGCTACGGCTTCAAGTATGCGGCCTTTACGCTCGACGACGTGACGACCATCGCGCGCCACACCGCCGAGGTGGAGCTGGTCTACCACGCAGCCGGGCCGTTCACCTACACCGCTGACCCGATGATCCGCGCGTGCCTCGCCACCCACACCCACTACCTCGACATCACCGGCGAAATCCACGTGTTCGAGAACACCTTCCGCTACGACGAGGTGGCCAGCAAAACGGGCATCGCGCTCATCGGCGGGGTGGGCTTCGACGTGATCCCGTCGGACTGCTTGGCGGCGTATGTCGCGGCGCAAGTGCCGCACGCGCGCACGCTGGAGATCGGCGTGCAAGCCCTGACGCAAGTGAGCGCCGGGACGGCGCGCAGCGTGCTCGAGATGCTGCCACAGGGGGCGCAGGTGCGCCGTGATGGGCGCATCGTCAGCCAGCCGTTGGGGCGTGGCGCAAAAGACATCCCCTACTTGAACGGGGCGCAGCGCTCCATCCCCGTTTCATGGGGCGACATCGCCACTGCCTACCGCACCACCCGCATCCCGAACATCACGGCCTACATGCCCTTCTCGTCGCGCGCCATCGCGCTGGCCAACGTGGGCGGCGCGTTCACGGGCCTGCTGCGCAGCGCGGGGCTGCGGCGGCTGATCGGCGCGGTGTTGGATCGCACGATCACCGGCCCCGACGCCGACGCTCGCGCGCAGGGGCGCAGCACGCTGTGGGCGCGCGCCAGCGACGAGATCGGCGGCAGCGCCGAGGCGTGGCTTGAGACCGCCGAGGGCTACGAGTTCACCGCGCGGGCGGCCATCGTCGTGATCGAGCGCACATTGGCCGAATCGCCGACCGGGGCGCTCACGCCGGCGCTGGCCTTCGGCGCGGACTTCGTGTTGGAGATCGACGGCACGACGCGCTACGATCACCTGCCGCGCGTTTAGGACTGGTTAACGTGACTGCGCTATGATGGATGTGTTGAGGGGCGCGCTGTCTGGTTGGGCCATCCCTCATGTCTTCTTATGTTATGCTGACGAGTATTGTTAGGATGGTCTGATATGTCTCGCCCCCCACGCCACCCGCTGGAAGTCCCGCCTGATGACGACGAAAACGACGTGCGCGACGAGCAAGCCAACGTGCGGGTGCGCATTCAAGTTAAAGTGGCCGAGCGCACCCCGTCGATCACCTACGGCTTGATCGCTGTCAACATCGCCCTGTATGGCCTGACGCAGTTCGTGCCGGATTTGTTCCTGTGGGGGGCGCTCTTCCCCGCCGCGGTGCTGGGCGACTTGCAGTTCCAGCGCCTGCTCACAGCGATGTTCTTGCACGCCAGCCTGCCGCACATCGTGCTGAACATGTTCGCGCTCTACACGTTAGGGCGCGAAGTGGAGATGTTCTACGGGCAGCAGCGCTTCTTGGCGATCTACTTCTTGGGTGGGTTGGCGGGGTCGATCGCCAGCGCGGGCATCGGCAACTACGCCATCCCCAGCGTGGGGGCCAGCGGCGCGATCTTGGCCGTGTGGGCAGCGCAGATGGTCTTCCTCTACACGAATCGCAGCCTCTTCGGCCCGGTGCGCATCCGCCAAGTGCTGGTGCAGAACTTGGTCTATCTGGGGGCGTTCACCTTCATCGGGTTTGTGCCCGGCTCGCGTGTAGACAACTGGGCGCACATCGGCGGCTTCATCGGCGGGGCTGCCATCGCGTGGCTGCTGCCTGTCCGCCTCAAGTACACCAAAGCGGAGAGGCTGCCCCCCCAAAACCCGACTGAGCTGGCCGTGGCCGGCACGATCGAGGACACGAACCGCTGGTCAAACGCGATGCTCTCCCCCCTCTTGGGCTACTTCGGGATCTTGGTGCTCGCCCTCTTGCTGGCGATGATCTTGTACGGCTTCGGCACGTTCCCGAACACGCTCTAGCTCAAATTGCAGCAGGGCGAAGCGCTGGGCCAGCTCGCGGTTCTCTTGCGTCAAGCGGCTGATGACTGTCGAAAAGTACAGCAGCATCGCCAAGATCGCCAGCACCGCCAGCAAGAAGAGCAGATTGGGCGGGTAGGCGATGCCGACCAGCGCGGCAAGGCCGTGCAGCAGGTCGCGCCAGCCTGCCAGCACGATCATCCCCACGGCGATCCCTAGCCACAGCAGGGAGTAGCTCTCACGCAGGCGGCGGCGGCGCACCAGCTCTAAGACGATGAGCAGAGCGATGAGCGACGCCCCCAGCG
Source organism: uncultured Anaerolineae bacterium (assembly GCA_937944445.1). Taxonomy (GTDB): domain Bacteria; phylum Chloroflexota; class Anaerolineae; order Aggregatilineales; family Phototrophicaceae; genus JANWYT01. The sequence goes on along the minus strand of CALDYP010000019.1, from coordinate 31,509 downwards.
TGAAAACGATGGCGCGATCCATCAGCGGTTTAAGCAGCGTCCGGCACGGCGGCCAACACGACGAAGCCGTCACGCTCCATGTCGGCGCGGCTGCGCACGATGCCGCTCTCCAAGAATTCCAGCGCGAAGACGATCACGCCGCCGACGAACAGCCCCGCCAGCACACCGATGAGGACGTTGATCCGCGTGTTGGGGCGCAGCAAGCTCACGCGCGGGTTGTCCTGCGGTTGAGCGGTGATGCGGTCTTCGCTGCGGGCGTTCTGGTTGAGCTGGTTCTGATACTGGATGAGGGCCGCGCCCCATGCCGCCGTAATCGGGTTGATGAGGCGGTCAGCGGCCTCTGGGCTGGGCGCTTCCATATCGACGTCGATTTGAATCGTCAGGTTCTCGCGCAGCGGGGTGATCGTCGTGCGCGTCCGCAGGTCAGCGGGCAGCATGTCAAGCTGAAGCTGGTCGATGATGCGCTGAGCGACGAGGTCGCTTTGCAGGTAGGCCACGCGGTTGTTGAGAAGCTGCACCGCCGCCAGCGTCAGGCCGTTGTCGCTGCGCGAGGGCACGACGAGGATCGTCTGCGTGGAACGGTAAACAGGCGTCATCATCTGGCTGAAGAAGTAAGCGCCAGCCCCCGCTAGCGCTGCCAGCAGCACTAAGATCCAACCCCGCCGCAGCAGGATGCCGCCGAAGTCTAGGATGTTCATGGGTGTGTGTTCCCCCTTGCTATCTGTGATGGCATTGTAGCGCGTTGCAGGGGCAGGCTCTAGGCTGAACCGCAGCCACGCCGTTGAAGGGGCACGGTAAGCTGCACGCCCTAGAAAAAAACAACGGGCGGAGGTTCATCTCCGCCCGTCCCGTTACAACGCGCCAGTTGAGGCTAGTATTCGAGATGGCTGCTCAGGGTGAGGCGCTTACGGAAGACCCAATAAGTCCACCCCTGATACAGCAGCACAAGAGGAACGAAGAACAGCGCAATGCCCGTCATGATCGAGAGTGTGTAGGGGGTACTGGACGCGTTGTAGACCGTGAGGCTGAAAGCCGGGTCAATCGATGACGGCATCACATTGGGGAACAGGCTGCTGAACAAGAGCACCACCACCCCAACGATCGTCAGACCGTTGGCGATGAAGGCCAGTCCATACCGCCTGCGGAACACAGAGAAACCAGTGGCCAGCAGAGCCGCCACAGCCGCCGTCAGCGCGATCCCTTGCACCACGTTCACATTGGCGAACATGGGCGTATCGACGAAGCTGAAGGCGACGAACAGCACGGTGAGGATGAGCGCCGCCAGCCATGACGGCACGAGCAGCGCCTGCACCCGCTCGCGGATGGGCGAATCGACCTTGAGTTCAAGGAAGAGCGCGCCGTGCAGCACGAACAGCGCCAGCGTTACCACCCCGCCCAACAGCGAGTAGGGGTTCAGCAGGTCGAAGAAGCTGCCGACGTAGTTCATGTTGGCGTCGATGGCGAGGCCGCGCACGATGTTCGCAAAGGCCACCCCGAAGAGGATCGCGGGCAGCAGGCTGCCGATGAAGATGGCGTAGTCCCAGCCGCGACGCCAGCGCGGGTCTTCCATCTTGCTGCGGAACTCGAACGCCACGCCGCGCACGATCAACCCCAGCAGGATCAGGAACAGCGGCAGGTAGAACCCGCTGAACATCGTGGCGTACCAGTGGGGGAAGGCGGCGAACATCGCCCCGCCCGCCGTTAGCAGCCACACCTCATTTGCGTCCCACACAGGGCCGATGCTGTTGATGACGAGGCGGCGCTCTGTGTCGTTTTTGCTGATGAACGGCAGCAGGATGCCCACGCCGTAGTCAAAACCCTCAAGGAAGAAGAAGCCGATGAACAACACGGCGATCAAGATAAACCAGAGTTCGTTGAGCTGCATGATCATTCGCTCCTATGCTCAAACTAGTAACTGACGACGGGGGCTGGCTGCGGTTCAGGTTGCAAGTCTTCCTCGGCGCGGGCGGGGGTGATGCCGGCGCTGCCGTACTTCCACAGCAGCCACAAGTCCACCGCCATCAGGACGCCGTAGACCAGCGTGAAGCCCAGCAGCGTGATCCACAACATGGCCACCGTGACATTGGGCGAGACGGCCTCTTCGATGCGCATTTCGCCGAAGACGATCCACGGTTGGCGGCCAAACTCCGTCAGCAGCCAGCCAGTCGTGTTGGCCACATACGGCAGGACAATCGCCAGCACCATCACGCGCAGATAGAAGGCCTGCTGCAAGATCGTCCCACGGAAGCGGAACCACAAGCCCGCCAAGATCAAGACGAACATCGCCACGCCAGCGCCCACCATCCCGCGGAAGCTCCAGTACGTCAGCCAGATGGCCGGCGGCACGTAGTCGATCGTGCTCAGGCCGTAGCGCTCGGCGTATTCTTCGTTGTAGCGATCTGCAAAGCGCGCCACGTATTCCTCGTTGAGGCCGTTGATGCCACGCACCAAGCCGTTGGGCGTGTCGTAGGTGAGGAAGCTCAGCAGCGAGGGGATGCGGATGTTGATGATCGAGTCGCGCGCGCGCTCATCGCCGATCTGGAACATCGAGAGGGCGGCGGGGTCTTCGTCAAACCACAGGCCTTCCGCGGCGGCCAGCTTCATCGGCTGGTAGCGCGCCATGTTCTGGCCCTGCGCGTGCCCGGCGAGCATCGTGCCGAGGATGGCAAATAGGCCGAACACCAGCGCGATGTTGAACGAACGTTGGAACAGCCACGTGTTCTCAGCGGTTTGGCGGCGGTGGCGCAGCAAGTGGAAGGCGCTGATGCCCAGCACGAAGAACGCGCCCGTTGTGAAGCCGCCCAGCACCACGTGCGGGTATTGCAGGAACACGTTCGGGTTGGTGATGAGGGCGAAGAAGTCGGTCATCGTCGCGCGGCCATCGACCACCGTGTAGCCGACCGGGTTCTGCATGAAGCTGTTGGCTACGAGGATCCAAAACGCCGAGATGTTCGCGCCGATGGCCGCCAGCCAGATCGTGGCAAGGTGGATTTTCTTGGGCAGTTTGTCCCAGCCGAAGATCCACAGCCCGAGGAAGGTAGACTCAAGGAAGAACGCCATGAGCGCTTCAACCGCCAGCGGCGCGCCGAAGATGTCGCCCACGAAACGGGAATACTCTGACCAGTTCATACCAAACTGGAACTCTTGCACGATGCCGGTCACGATGCCCATCGCGAAGTTGATGAGGAACAGTTTGCCCCAGAACTTCGTCATCTGCTTGTACCGTTCATCGTTGGTGCGCACGTAGAGCGTGTGCATGATGGCCACGAGGATCGACAACCCCAACGTCAGCGGGACGAAGAAGAAGTGATACACCGTGGTAACTGCAAACTGCATGCGTGACAGATCGAGAACATCCATAAAACGCAGCTCCTACCAACTTTAAAGTTTTCGTCGGATGTGACTAACGCTATTGTCGCCCAAACATGAACGAGGCATTAGTGACCTGCGTCACATATGACGATGACAAACGTCATTCATCTGTCAGCGGCACACAGCGCACGCCCAGCCGCGCCAGCAGCGGGCTGGCCTGATGCGCCAGTAAGATCACGGTGCGCTCGCCGGCCTGCTGGAAGATCGTCGTTAGGACGGCCTCGGCGGTGGCGGGGTCGAGGTGGGCGGTCGGCTCATCGAGGATGAGGATGGGCGCGGGGCGCAGCAGAGCGCGGGCGAGCGCGACGCGCTGGCGCTGCCCGCCGCTGAGCTGCACGCCGTCCTCGCCGACGAGCGTGTCATAGCCCTGCGGCAGCGACTGGATGAAGTCGTGGATTTCGGCGCGGCGGGCGGCGTCCTCTACGTCGGCGTCGCTGGCCTCTGGGTGGCCGATGCGGATGTTCTCTCGCAGCGTCGTGTTGAAGAGGGCCGGGCGCTGCTCCATGACGGCGATCGCCGCGCGCGCGCCCGTCTGGGTGTAGGCGCGCAGGTCATGCCCGCCCAGCACGATCTCGCCCGCTTCATAGTCGTAGAAGCGCGCCAGCAGGTGGATAAGGGTGGACTTGCCCGCGCCGCTGGGGGCCAGCAGCGCCACCCGCTCGCCGGCGGCGATGTCGAGGCTCAGGCGCTCAAACACCGGCGGCTGGCGCGTGCCGTCGCTTGTGGGGTAGCGGAAGGTTAGATCATGGATCACCAGCGAGCCGTCGCGCGGCGTCGCCGAGGTGGTCACGGCGTCCGTGACGGCGGGCGGCGTGTCCATCAGGTCGAACAGGCGGCGGGCGGCGCTCAGGTTGGCGCTCAGGGCGTGGGTGGCCGGGGTGAGCGGGGTGATGGCCTCAAAGGCGGCTACAGTCGCCAGTGCCAGCGTCGCCAGCAGCACGCCGTCCACGCGCGCCAGCGCCACGAACAGCACGGCCAAGCCCGCCCCCTGTACTACGATCACGTTGAGGGCGTTGTGCAGCGCGTCCCAACGGGCGATCTGGCGCTCATGCGCGGCCAGCTCGTCCAGCAGATGCTCCACACGGGCTTGATGGCGCTGGCCCCCGCCGTAGATCAGCAGCTCGGCCATGCCCTGCACGCGCTCGGTCGTCAGCGCGCTGAGTTCGGCTTGCAGCGCCACGCGCCGCGCCCCCAAGCGCCGCCCGCTGGCCCACGCCAGCAGCGGCAGCAGCGTCATCCCGACGAGGAACCACGCCAGCGCCATCAGCGCGCTGGGGCCGTCGAAGAAGCCGATCAGCGCGGTCGTGCCCAACGTGACGAAGATCGCCACCAGCGGCGGGGCCATCCCGCGCAGGTAGACGTTCTGCAAGCTGTCCACGTCGCCGACGATGCGCGCGAGCAGGTCGCCGGTGCGCTGACGAGAGAGGCCGGCCGGGGCCAGCGGCTCTAATGCGGCGTAGAACTGCACCCGCAGGTGCGACAGCAGGCGGAAGGTGACATCGTGCGAGACGAGCCGCTCCAAGTAGCGCATCACCCCGCGCGAGACGCCGAACGCCCGCACCAGCACCGGCGCAACGGACAGTTCCGCGATGGAGGGCATGAGCGCCGCTTTGGAGAGCATCCACGCCGACGTAGCCATGAGCGCGACGCTGCTGCCGATCGTCAGGACGCCGAAGAAGAGCGCCAGCAGCATCAGCGCAGCGAAGGGCTTCATCAAGCCGAGCAAACGGGGAAGGGTAGAGGTGCGCATGGTCAAACGGCCTCGTCAGGGTTGTTGGCGGTGGAGTAAGCCTCAACAGGCACGGCAGGCTCGACGGGGGCGGCAGGGCGCGCGCTCACCTGCCCAGCGCGCACCTCATAAACCGCGTCCGCGTGGACGATGGCGCTGGGGCGGTGGGCGATGCTGACGACCGTCCGCCCGTGCATGAGGCGGCGTAGCGCGGCGATCACTTGGGATTCGCTGGCGGCGTCGAGGTTGGCAGTCGGCTCATCGAGGATGAGCAGCGGCGCGTCTTTGAGGAAGGCGCGCGCCATAGCGATGCGTTGGGCTTGCCCGCCGCTGAGCAGCGCGCCCCGCTCGCCGATGGGGGTATCATAGCCCTGCGGCAGGCTCAGGATGCAGTCGTGAGCGTCGGCCGCGCGCGCGGCAGCCATCACCGCCGCATCAGAGGCTTCGGGCTGCCCCATGCGGATGTTCTCGGCGATGGTGGCGTTGAACAAGTACGGCTTCTGTGAGACCCACGCGAGCTGCCCGCGCCACGCCTCGACGTCAATCTGTTCCAGCGGCTGGCCGTCGAGCGTGATCTGCCCCTGTGTGGGGGCGATGAAGCGCAGCAGCAGCGCCGCGAGCGTGCTCTTGCCGCCGCCGCTGGGGCCGACGAGCGCCACGTGCTGCCCGCGCTGGATCGTGAGCGTCGCCCCGCTCAGCGCGGGACGGTCGGGCGTGTAGGCGAAGTGGACGCCCTCAAAGGCGATGGACTGCCAATCGGGGACAGGCTGGGCGGCGGCAGCGGGCGGCGGCGTGTCCAGCACTTGGTAGAGCCGCTCGGCGACGGCGGCCCCCTCCGTCCCGCTGTGGAAGCGCGCTCCCAACGTCCGCAGCGGCATGTAGAACTCTGGCGCGACCACCAGCAGGAAGAGGGCGTGCTCGAAGAGCAGCCCACCGTAAAGCAGCCGCACGCCGATCTCCACCGCGACGATGGCCACGCTCAGCGTCGCCAGCAGCTCCAGCGAAAGCGCCGAGAGGAAGGCCACGCGCAGCACGTTCATCGTGGCCACACGGAAGCTCTCCGTGATGTGGCGGATGGTCGTGATCTGGTGCTGGCTGCGGTTGAGCAGTCGCAGCGTTGTCAGGCCTTGCATCACGTCGGTGAAGTGCGCGCCGAGCAGGCTCATGCGGCTGTGCTGGCGGCGCGCGAGTTCCCCAGCGGCCATGCCGATGAGCACCATGAAGAGCGGGATGAGCGGCGCGGTGAACAGCAGCACGACAAACGTCAGCAAGTCCAGCGGCAGCACGACCAAGATGATGCACAGCGGGATGAGCAGCGCGGCGAGGATCGACGGCAGGTACTCGCGGAAGTAGCTGTCAAGCTTCTCGACGCCGTCGGCTAAGGTGGTGACGAGTTCGCCGCTGCGCTCGCCTTGCAGGTAGGCCGGGCCGAGCGCGCTCAGGTGGCGCAGGGTGCGCTGACGCAGGCTGGCCTTCACGCGCGTAGCGACGTGGGCAGCGGCAACCGTGCTCGCAGAGGTGGCTGCGGCCCGCCCCGCCACTCCCACCAGCGCCCACCCGAACCACCCGATCACCTCGGCGGGCGGCTGGCCGAGCAGAAAGACACGGTTGATGATCTGGGCGAACGACCACGCTTGGAACATCAAAAACAGCGCAGCCGCCAACTGCATCAGCACGGTGACGCGAAAGCTGCCCCGCGCAACGCGCAGCTCTTGCCAGAGGCGTTTGTTCATAAGCGGTATCCATCTTACAGGCAGCAGATTGTTTTCATTATATCTTAACCTCGTGCAGCGCTTAGTGTGGAGCGTCACCTGCACGGGTGACAGTCGTCCGTAAGGCCTCTGAGCGGCGGCGCAAATCGCCACCAAATGCTCGACCATTTGTTCTGTTTCGGGCTGGCAAACGGCCTTACGCTGGAGGGTGACCCGCTCACCGCAACGGAGGCCGCCATGTGGCAGATGTTCGCCAACTTGTTCACCAACCGTCAGACGCTGCGCCGCAGCGTGCCGCACATCCACGTGATCGCCGCGCAAGAAGCGCCGCAGTCCACCCCCACCCTGCCCGCGCATGGGCAGGCCTACGAAAGCTCGCCCTACGTGTACGCCGCGGTGAACCGCATCGCCGAGGCCTGTGCGCTCGTGCCGCTGCGCCTCTACCAAGAGACGCCCGACGGCACGCGCCAGCAGATTGCCCGCCATCCGTTCCTTGACTTGCTGCGCAACCCGAACCCGATCCTCTCACAGTTTGAGTTGTTCGAGCAGACGGTGGGCATGCTGGAGCTGACCGGCAACGCCTACTGGTACATTGCCGGGGACGCGCAGGGCCTCCCGTCCGAGATTTGGACGCTGCGCCCTGACCGCGTGTCGATCGTGCCCGACGCCGAGCGCTACATCAAAGGCTACCTCTACGAGGCCGACGGGCAGCACATCGCGCTGGAGCCGGTTGAGGTGATCCACTTCAAGCGCTGGCATCCGTCGAACGACTATTACGGCCTCTCGGCGCTGGCAGCGGCGCGCATGGCCGTTCAAGCTGACCGCGCGATGGCGCAGTGGAACGCCAACACCTTCGGGCGCGATTACGGCGTGCCCGCGGGGATCGTGGCGATCAAGGACAACATCACTGACCGTGACTTTGAACGGCTCAAGCATGAGTGGCGCAGCAGCTACGGCAGCGGCCAGCGGCGCACGGCCTTCTTGCGCGGCGGCCAGATGGAGTGGATCAACATCGGCCTGAACCACGCCGAACTGGATTTCCTGAACGGGCGCAAGGCCAACCGCGAGGAAATCCTGACGATCTTCGGCGTGCCGTTGGGCATCCTGAGCGAGAACGCCACCGAGGCCAACGCCACCGTCGCCGAGCGCGTGTTCATCGAGCGCACCCTCTACCCGAAGCTGGTGCGGCTGGCACAGCGCATCACGCAGGAACTGCTGCCCTTCTACGGCGCGGGCCTCATCGCCGAGTTTGAGGACATCCGCCCGACGGACGCGCGCCTGCGGCTGGATGAGATCAGCACCGCGCGCGGCATCCTGACCGTGGACGAGATCCGCCAGCGCTACTACCAACTGCCGCCGTTGGAGCGGTAGGCGAAGAGCGCCAAAATCCCCTCTCGACCCGAAGAGAGGATTTAGGGGGGAGGCCTCATCCCCCAACCCCCTTCTCCCACGCGAGAAGGGGGCGTGCCCTGCCCACCATAGAAAAAACGTCGATCTTGAAAGGTTGGTCTGATGCCCCGTCGCAAAACGCCCCGCCCGCCCGCGCCGCTGCCAACCCTGCACCCCGCGCAGCAGGCCGTCTTCGACAGCCCCGCCCGCTATCGTGTGGTGGTGTGCGGTCGTCGTTGGGGCAAAACGGAACTCGGCAAGGCGCTCGTGCTGGCGCGCCTGAGCGCGGGCGATCAGCGCGTGTGGTGGCTGGCCCCCACGCGCACGATGGCCTCGCAGGTGTGGCGCGACCTCAAGCGCCACCTCGACCAGCGCGATGACCTCGCCATCGACGTGAGCGAGCGCCACGTGGAGTTCGACGCGGGCGGCTGGCTCGACATCCGCAGCGCCCACACACCCGACTACCTGCGCGGGGCCGGGCTGGACTTCGCGGTGATGGACGAGGCCGCCTTCATGAAGCCCAACGTCTGGCCGGAGGTCGTGCGCCCGATGCTGCTCGATCGGCGCGGCGGGGCGCTCTTCATCAGCACGCCCAACGGCCACAACTGGTTCTACGACGTCTACCTCCACGCGCTGGACGCGCCCGATTGGGCCGCCTTCCACTATCCCACCCGCAGCAGCCCGCTGATCAACCCTGCCGACTTGGACGCCATCCGTGCCTCGACGATTGAGCGCGTCTGGCTGCAAGAGTACGAGGCCGAGTTCATCGACAGCAGCGGGCAGGTCTTCCGTGGGGTGCGCGAAGCGGCCACCGCCCTGCTTACCCCGCCGGAGCGTGCCGTGCACGCCGTCGCCGGCGTCGATTGGGGGCGCGAGGGCGACTACACGGTGATCGTCGTGCTGGACGCTGAGACGCACACGATGCTCGACCTCGACCGCTTCCATCAAGTGGGGTGGGAGCTTCAGCGCGACCGCCTGCGCGCCGTGTGTGAGCGTTGGAACGTGCAGGCTGTGCTGGCCGAGGCCAACAGCGTCGGCAGCGTCAACATCGAAGCGTTGGAGCGCGACGGCCTGCCGGTTGCGCCCTTCACGATGACCAGCCGCAGCAAGCCGCCGCTGATCGAAGCGCTGGCGCTGGCGATTGAGACGCGGCAGGTACGCCTGCTGCCGGATGAGGTGCTGCTGCACGAGCTGCTCGCCTACCGCGCGCGCCGCAGCCCCAGCGGCCTGTGGCAGTACAGCGCGCCCAGCGGCAGCCATGACGACTGCGTGATCGCGCTGGCGCTGGCGTGGCGCGCCGCCCAGCAGCCCACCCTGCGCGTGGACTTCGCGTGACGCTCACCGCTGCGCGGGCGGGGCACACGAGTCACGGATGATGAGTTCCACCGGGTAGATGATCTCTTGCTGCGGGGTGGTCACGTCGCCGTTGACGCGCTGGATGAGCAGGCTGGCCGCCTCATAGCCCAACGTGTAGGGTTCTTGCAGCGCCACCGTCATAAACGGCTTGCGATAAAAACCGTAGGGCAGATCGTCGAAGCTGACGACGGACATATCCTCCGGGACGCGCAAGCCGTGCTCGTCCAGTGCCTTGAGCACGCCTGTTGCGATGAAGTTGTTGCCGGCGAACAGCGCGGTTGGCCGCGTGGCCGCGCTGCGCAGGGCGGCGCAAGTGGCGTGGTAGCCCGTCTCGTGTTGGTAGCCCCCGTGGTGGATCAAGCAGTCGTCGCGCGCAAGCCCAGCCTCTTCCAGCGCCATCAAGTAGCCCTCCAAGCGTTCGCGCCCAGTGGACACCACCATCGGCGCGGTGATGATGGCGATGCGCTTGTGCCCCAGCTCGATCAAGTGCTTGGTGAGCAGGTACGCGCCCGTTACCGAGTCGCTGCGGACGCTGTCGGCTTGGATGTTGGGCAGCACGCGGTCGATGAGCACGTAGGGCACGCCCTGCTTGTCGATGCGGGCGATGCTGGCGCGGTCGTCGCCGGTGGGGGCGAGCAGGAAGCCGTCGATCTGCTTCTGAAGCAGCACCGTCACGTAGTCGGCGAATTTGTCCTGCTTTTCGTCGGTGTTGCACAGGATGATGTTCAGCCCGTGGTGGCTGCTGGCGTCCTCTGCGCCGCGGGTGACGGTCGTCCAGAATGGGTTGGTGATGTCCGAGACGAGCATCGCCAGCATGTTCGTCTTCTTGGTGCGCAGGCTGCGCGAGATGCTGTTAGGCACGTAGTGCAGCGTGTCGATGGCCGACTGCACGCGCTCGCGCGTTTCTGGGCTGATGTAGCTGGTGTTGTTGATAACCCGTGAGACGGTGATCGGCGCGACGCCCGCCAAACGCGCCACGTCGCGGATGGTGGGCTGCCGCCCGGTGCCGTCGCTGTTGTCAGGGGGGAGTGCGTTCAAGAGTGGTCTCATTTCTCAGCGCGTTTCATCGGTGGATGAAAAGGTGAACAGCGTCTTAGTTATGGCTTGTTCGATTTAACCTCAGATGAAAAACAGTCGAAATCACTCGTAAGGATTTGACATCATTTTGCAAAACTCGCTATAATCGATTGTATGGTACCGATACCATATCTGCCACCCTCATCTTTCCTCCGGGTGGGGGCGGCAGAATGGGTACACAGCGTTTAGCTCGTATCGTACACCTGAGTGAATAGGAGGTGCGATCGCTCAAATTAGAGACTAAAGAGACCGTTCCATCTGTATCGACATTACTTGTTTTTTTAGGGAGATTGTTGAGATGAGAAAACTTAGAGGGATGCTGAGCGCCGTGCTGGGCGCTGCTGTCGTCGCCAATGCATTGACGTTCGCCGTCGCCCAAGATAAGCCTTATGCGGGCGTCGTGATCGACGTGCTGACCTTCACCGGCCCACAAATCGCTGAGCCGCTCCAACGCCGCGCGCCCGACTTTGCCGAGCTAACCGGCGCGACGATCAACGTCGTCACCGTGCCGTTTGGCGACCTGTACCAGACGATCCTCACCGACCAAGCCACCGGCACGAACAGCTATGAGGCTTTCGTCTTCGCCCCGCAGTGGATGGTGGACTACATCGTGCCCGGCTACCTTGAAGACCTGACCGATTACGTGGCCAACGACCCCGACCTGCAATGGGACGACGTGGCGCAGTTCTTCCGCGAGTTCAGCTCGACCTATCAAGGCCGCATCTTCACCATCCCGCTCGATGGCGACTTCCACATGGTCTACTTCCGCTCGGACGTGTTGGAGGCCGCTGGCTTGCAGCCGCCCACCACGTGGGACGAATACCTTGCCGTGGCCGAGGCCGTCCACGGGACGGACATGAACGGCGACGGCGAACCGGACTTCGGCTCGTGCATCGCGAAGGCGCGCGGCGAGCAAGGCTACTGGTGGATCCACTCCATCGCTAGCCCCTTCTTGCAGACGCAGGGCACGTCGCAGGGCGTCTTCTTCGACACCGAGACGTTCGACCCGCTGGTGAACAACGCCGGCTTCATTCGCGCGCTGGAGATCTACAAAGCCACTACCGCCTTCGGCCCGCCCAATGAGCTGAACATCGGCGTTGGCGACACGCGCAGCCTCTTCAGCGCGGGCCGCTGCGCCCTCACGCTCGACTGGGGCGACATCGGCCCGCTCTCGGTCGATCCGGAAATTTCGGTCGTCAAGGACAAGGTGGGCGCGGTGATCACCCCCGGCTCGACGGAAGTGCTCGACCGCGCGACGGGCGAACTCGTGGCGTGCGATGACATGACCTGCCCGTTCGCCATCAACGGCGTCAACCACGCCCCGTTTGCGGCCTTCGGCGGTTGGTCGGGCGGTGTGAGCGCCGCGGCAGACCCGCTGGTGAAAGAAGCCGCTTACGCCTTCTTCAGCTACATGGCGCAGCCGGCCCAAGCCAACGTGGACGTGACCATCGGGCGCACCGGCTTCAACCCCTATCGCCTGTCGCAGTTTGGCGACCTGACGCCGTGGATCGAGGGCGGCTTCAGCGAGGCCGGCGCGCGCGAATACCTCGGCGCGATTGAGGCCAGCCTTGCCAGCCCCAACTTCGTGCTTGACCTGCGCATCCCGCAGAACCAGCGCTATCAGCAGGTCGTCCTTGATGAGGTGCTCAGCCGCTTCTTGGCCGGCGAGTTGACCGCCGAGGAAGCCGCGGAAGAGATCTTCATGCGTTGGAACGAACTCTCGGACGACATCGGGCGTCAGGCGCAGTTCGAGGCCTATCTGGGCACGATTGGCGCGCAGTAACCGTTCAATAGTTCAGGGTGGGGCGGAAGCCTCACCCTTTTTTTGATCCACCACTCGTCTGATTGCACGGAGATCAACATGCTGGTTAACGCACAAGACCCCAGCAAAGCGAAGGCCCTGCCCGCGCCACAGCCCACGCTGCTGATGCGCCTACAAGCTGACAACGTCGCGCGGATGGTCTTCCTGCTGCCGTCGGTGCTGCTCGTGCTCTTCTTGGCGGTGTTCCCGCTGCTGGCGTCCTTGTATTTGTCCGTTTCGCGCATTCAACTAGTGCGCGGCGGCTTCAACATCGAGTTCATCGGCCTGCGCAACTTCGAACGCCTGCTCAGCGGCAGTGAGCAGCGGCGCTTTTTGGGCCGTTTTACCGAGTTCAACCTAGAGCATTGGCTCGTGCTGGGCGCGGTCGTGCTCGTCATGGTGCTCATGCTCATCAACTACGTCCGCAGCCCGCGCTTCAAATGGGCGGGGATCCCCGTTCGGCTGGTGGCGATTGCCTTCGGCGCGGCCATCACCTATCTGCTGCTAGGAACGCTGACCGGCCGCGGCCTGCCCGGCACGCTGGTCGTCACGATGATCTTCGTGTTCGCAGGGGTCACGCTGCAATACCTGCTGGGGCTGGGATTGGCCATGCTGCTGACGCAGGAACTGCCCGGCAAGCGCTTCTTTCGCATCGTCTTCCTGCTGCCGATGATGATCACGCCGGTTGGGATCGCCTTCCTCTTCCGCATGATGACCGACACGCTGCAAGGGCCGCTCGCGCCGCTGTGGGCGCTAGCGGGGCTGCGCAACTTCAGTTGGGTCGAGACAGCCGAGGGCGCGCGGCTGGCTGTCGTCATCGGCGACACGTGGCAGTGGACGCCGTTCATGTTCATCATCCTGCTGGCGGCGCTGGAAGGCGTCTCGCGCGAGACGATCGAGGCTGCGCTGGTTGACGGGGCGAACCGCGCGCAGCTGTTCTTCCACATCATCCTGCCGGAGATCCTGCCCGTCAGCATGACGCTCATCCTTATCCGCATCATCGAGTCGTTCAAGATCATCGACATGCCGCAGGTGCTGACGCGCGGCGGCCCCGGCACGGCCACCGAGCCGGTCAGCTTGCACGCTTACAACATCTGGCGCGCGGGCGATTGGGGCGGCAGCGCGGCGCTCTCTTATTTGCTGCTGATCGTCGTGACGTTCGTCGCGCTGGTGTTCATGAACAGCGTGCGCCGCCGCGTGTTGGAATGGGTCTAAGGGGAGGTCTGGAATCAATGTGCCACCTGATGACTGCAACGACCGCGCCCGCCCTGCCCAAGCCCCCTCTTCACCATGCAGATTTTGTGGGGCGCTCACCCCTACCCACGCCTCCTAAGTCCCCTCTCCACGGGAGAGGGGATTTGGGGGTGAGGCCTGCTCTGAAGGAGGCCGCGCTATGATGAAACGCTTCTTCGCCACGTCTAGCCCGTTTGCGCCCTCGCCGGCGTGGCGCATCTTCTCCTACGCGCTGCTGATCTTCTGGGCGGTGGTGGTGCTGTTTCCGCTCTATTGGCTGGTGATCACGTCGTTCAAGCTGCCGATTGACGTCAGCCAAGGCCCCAAGTACCTGCCGTTTGTGGACTTTCAACCCTCGCTGCACGCATGGGAGTACATCCTGTTCGATCAAGGCGTGACGGTCACACGGCCATACACCAACACGATCGTCGTCGGCATCTGGAGCGCGCTCGTCTCGCTGGTGATTGGGTCGCTGGCCTCGTATGGCCTGACGCGCTTTACGTATCGCCCCAAGCCGGCGCTGGTGGGCGTGTTCCTCGCGCTAGCGATTGGCGCGCTGGCCGCTGTCATCGCGGGCGTGCCGCCGCTGGTGGCGGTGGCGGCGGCGATCGTGCTGTTCTTCTTGATCGCTCAGACCATCGGGCGGCGCTTCAAAGGCACGCTGACCAACAACGACATCGCCTTCTGGCTCATCTCGCAGCGCATGCTGCCGCCGGTGGCCGTCGTCATCCCGATCTACCTCGTCTATCAGCAGCTTGGGCTGCTCAACACCCACGCCGCGTTGGTCATCACCTACACGACGATCAACCTGCCGCTGGTGATCTGGTTCATGCGCGATTACTTCGCCAGCATCCCGTTTGAGTTGGAGGAGAGCGCCTTCATCGACGGCGCGTCGCGCTATCAGGTGTTCTATCGGATCATCCTGCCGCTCTCCACGCCCGGCTTGATCGCCACCTTCTTGATCGTGCTCGTCTTCTCGTGGAATGAGTACATCCTCGCGCTCTTCTTGACGGGGGCCGACACGCAGACGATGCCGATGCTCGTCGTGGCGCAGAACGCCACGCGCGGCCCGCAGTGGTGGAACATCTCGGTGTTGGTGGTGCTGATGATCGCCCCGATTACGATCATGGCGCTGTTCTTGGAGCGCTACATCGCCAAGGGGATTTTAGTGGGCGCGGTGAAGGGGTAAGCCACCGCGCTGTGCCCATGATGGGGGCCGCACACAGGAGCTATGCATGAAGCAGTTCATCCTCGCCCACGATCTGGGCACAACTGGCAACAAGGCCACGCTCTACGACCGTGACGGTCAGCTAGTCGGCAGCGCCTTCCACGCCTACCCGACCGAGTACACCCACACCGGCTGGGCGGAGCAGAACCCTGAAGACTGGTGGCGGGCGGTGTGTGGCTCCACGCGTGAGCTGCTGATGCGCACCGCTGCCCGCCCGGAGGAGGTGGCCTGTGTCGCCTTCAGCGGGCAGATGCAGGGGGTGGTGGCGCTCAAAGCAGACGGAACGCCGCTGCGCTCGGCGATCATCTGGGCGGATCAGCGCGCGGTGGAGCAGACCCGCCGTCTGAGCGAGCGCATCCCCCCGTCCGACGTCTACCGCCTCACTGGCCACCGCCTGAGCGTGGCCTACTCGCTGCCCAAGATCCTGTGGATCCGCGACCATCAGCCCGATATCTTCGCTGCAGCGCACAAGTTCACCCACGCCAAAGACGCGATCATCGCCCGCCTGACCGGCGAGTTCGTCACCGAGCCGTCCGACGCCAGCGGCATGAACCTCTACGACCTTGAGCGCGGCGAGTGGTCGGGGCGCATCTTAGAGGCGGCTGAGCTGGACAGCGCCAAGCTGCCGCGGCTGGTGCGCTCGGTGGACGTGGTCGGCGGGGTGCTGGCGCGCGCGGCGGAAGAGATGGGCGTGCCCGCGGGGACGCCGGTGGTGGCCGGCGGCGGCGACGGGGCGTGCGCCTCGGTCGGCGCGGGGTCGGTCAGCGCGGGCGTGACGTACAGCTACGTCGGCTCATCGGCGTGGATCGCCAACGCGACGACGGCCCCCGTCTACGACCCGACGGAGCGCACCTTCACCTTTGGCCACGTCGTGCCCGGCCTCTTCATCCCGATGGGGACGATGCAGGCGGCGGGGGCGTCCTACCAGTGGGCGCGCGACCAACTAGCCGGGCTGGAGCGGCAGGCCGCGCAGGCGTTGGGGGTCAGCCCCTACGCGCTGATGAACACCGTCGCGGAAGGCTCGCCCGCAGGGGCCAACGGGCTGCTCTTCCTGCCCTATCTGTTGGGCGAGCGCGCCCCGCGCTGGAACCCCAACGCCCGCGCCGCGTTCCTCGGCTTGACGATCCGCCACACCCACGCGGACATGCTGCGCGCCGTCATGGAGGGCGTGGCCTTCAACCTGCGCGTGATCTTGGAGGCGCTCACGGCGCAGGCTGGCGCAGTGGACGCCATCCGCGTGATCGGCGGCGGGACGAGCAGCCGCCTGTGGGCGGGCATCATGGCCGACGTCTACGGCGTGCCGCTGCATCGGCTGGCCATCTTGGAGGAGGCCACCAGCATGGGCGCGGCGGTCATCGGCGGGGTGGGCGTCGGGCTGTACCCTGATTTCAGCGTCGCCGCGCAGATGAACCCCGTCGCCGACGTGATCGCCCCCGACGCCGCTCATCGCCCGCGCTATGACGCGCTCTATCGGGCGTTCGAGGCGGCCTATCAGGCGCTGGTTCCCGTGTATGAGACGCTGGCCGCGCTGTAGGGGCATGGCGTGTCATGCCCCCCACACTACAACAAGGAGACCTTGACCATGCTCACAACCAAACTGCTGCACCCTGAAATCTTGGGCGCGCTCGGCGCGTCTGGCCACGGCAGCGGCGTGCTGATCGCCGACGGCAACTACCCGTTCATCACCCGCGCCAACCCCGCTGCGAAGCGCGTCTACCTCAACTTGATGCCCGGCCTCGTCACCGTGACGCAGGTGCTGGAGGCGCTCATCAGCGCCATCCCGATTGAGACGGCCCACGTCATGGTGCGCGATGACGGCTCCGAGCCGCCCATCCACGCTGAGTTCAAGGCGATGCTGCCCGACGTGCCCTTTGAGAAACACACGCGCTTCCCGTTCTACGATCTAGCGCGTGGCTCGGATGTGTCGCTCGTCATCGCCACCGGCGAGCAGCGCACCTACGCCAACCTGCTGCTGACGATCGGCGTCGTGCAGCCGCCCACTGCCTGAGGTAACGCCGTGCCCACCCCGATCATCATGCCCAAGCAGGGCAACACCGTGGAACAAGTGCTGCTGGCGCGCTGGCTGAAGCGCGTCGGCGAGCGCGTGCAGGTCGGCGATGTGCTGTGCGAGGTCGAGACGGACAAAGCCGTGATGACCGTCGAGAGCAGCGTGAGCGGCGTCCTCTTGGAGACGTTCTACCAAGAGGGCGACACTGTTCCGGTCATGACGCAGATCGCGATGGTCGGCGAGGCGGGCGAGGCAGTGGATGCGCCCGCGACGGCCCCGCTGGTGAGCGCTGCGCCGCCCCCCGTGCCGACGTCCCCGCCTGCCGTCGTGCCGACGCCCCCGCCTGCCGCTGCGCCGCGCCCCGCCTTCAACGGGGAACCCGTCGGCGTGTCGCCGCGCGCCCGCGCGTTGGCCGCTCAAAAGGGGATCGACCCAACCACGCTGCGCGGAACAGGACCAGAGGGGCGCGTGATCGAGCGCGACGTGCTGGCCGCGGCGGGCGCAGCCCCAGCCACGCCTCTAGCGCGCGCCTTGCTGACCGATCCGACGCTGCAAGCCCCGCCAGAGGGCAGCGGCATCGGCGGGCGCGTCACCGCGCGCGACCTCATCCCTGCGCCGCTGCCCGTCGTGGAACCTGTCGCTGCCCCTGTGGAACCTGAGCCGACGCCTGCGCCCGCCGCCCCCCGCGACGACGTGACGATCATCCCGCTGCGGGGCGTCCGTAAGGTGACGGCTGAGCGGATGCGCGCCTCGCTGCTCAACAGCGCCCAGCTCACGCTCAACGCCAGCGCGGACGCGCGCGCGCTGCAAGCCCTGCGCCAGCGCTTCAAAACCAGCCCAGAGCCGCTTGGCCTGCGAGGCGTGACGATCAACGACTTGCTGCTGTTCGCCGTCGCGCGCACGCTGCCCAACCACCCCGACCTGAACGCCACGCTCGACTGGCAGGCGGGCGAAATTGCCCAGCATCGGCGCGTGCACCTCGGCATGGCAGTGGACACGCCGCGCGGCCTGCTCGTGCCCGTCATCCACGACGCGCACACCCTGAGCCTGAAAGCGCTGGCTGATGCCGCCGCCGCGCTGGCCGACCGGGCGCAGAGCGGCAAGCTCACGCCCGACGAGATGCAGGGCGGCACGTTCACCGTCAGCAACTTGGGCAGCTTTGGCGTGGAGAGCTTCACGCCGGTCATCAACCCGCCGCAGGTCGCCATCCTCGGCGTGGGGAACGTCAACTTGAAACCCGTCATAGTCGAGGGCGACGTGCAGCACATCCCGCACCTCGGCCTCTCGCTGACGGTCGATCATCAGGTGGTGGACGGCGCGCCCGGCGCGCGCTTCCTGCGCGACCTTGCGACCGCCATCGCGCAGATCGACTTGCTGCTGGCCTTGTAGGGACAGGGCCTGCCCTGCCCGTCAACACACCAACGAAGAAGGACAATTCATGACACAAACAGACTACGACGTGATCATCATCGGGGGCGGGCCGGGCGGCTACGTGGCGGCGGATCGGCTGGGGGCGCGCGGCTTCCGCGTCCTGCTGGTCGAGCGCGAGCAGTTGGGCGGCGTGTGCCTGAACCGAGGCTGCATCCCGACGAAGGCGCTGCTGCACGCGGCCAAGCTCTACACGTTGGCGCTCAGCGCCAGCAAGTACGGCGTGGAGATCCGGTCGGCGCGCTTCAACTGGGCGGCGGCGCAGCAGCGCAAGGCGAGCGTCGTCGCCAACCTGCGGGACGGCGTCGCCTATCAGATGAACCGCCGCAGCGTGACCGTTCTCAACGGCACGGCGCAGGCGCTGGATCGGCAGACGGTGGAGGTAGACGGGGTGCGTTACCGCGGGCAGCACCTGATCCTCGCCACGGGGGCCAGCCCGCACGTCCCCAATCTGCCCGGCGTTGACCTGCCGCACATTTACACGCCCCACACGATCTTGAGCCTTGAGAAGCTGCCTAAGCACATGGTGGTCATCGGCGGCGGGGCGGTTGCGCTGGGCGTGGCGACCATCTTCGGGCTGGTGGGGGTTAACGTCCACGTGGTAGAGGCCGGGGCGCAGCTCTTGCCGACGCTGGACGCTGAACTCACCGCGATGCTGGCGCAAGAGCTGGCCGCGCAGGACATCACCCTGCACCTGAACACGCAGGCCGTGGCCATCACGCCCAAAGCCGTGCAGTGCCGCAAGCCGGACGGCAGCTTCAGCTTGCCCGCGGACGTCGTGCTCATCAGCCTCGAGCGCCGCCCCAACGTGGACGGGCTGGGCTTCGAGCGCCTCGATCTCGACTACAGCGAGGCCGGCGTGCGCGTGGACGAGCAGATGCGGACGAACGTCCCCAACGTCTACGCGGTGGGCGACGTGACCGGCCTCTCGATGTGGGCGCACAGCGCCGCCCGCATGGCGGAGGTGGCCGCGGCCACCATCGCCGGGCGCAAGGATCGCTTCCGTCTGGCGCATGTGCCGACTGCGGTCTACACCTACCCGGAGATCGCCTCGGTCGGCCTCACCGAGCAGGCGGCCAAAGCGCAGGGGCTGAACGTCAAGACGGCGCGCCTGCCCTTCAACGCCAATGGCCGCTTCATGACCGAGAACGAGGGGCGGCGCGGGCTGTGCAAGGTGGTGGTGGACGCCGACACACGCGCCCTGCTCGGCGTCCACATGATCGGCGCGACCTGCTCAGAACAGATCTTCGGCGCGGCCACCATGCTTGAGGACGAGTTCCGCCTAGAGGACGCGCAGCAGGTCGTCTTTGCGCATCCCACCGTCGCCGAGATCATCCGCGACACGCTGTTTGAGGTGAATTTGTGACCGTAGTAGGGACAGCACCTGTGCTGTCCGCAGCACCTGTGCTGTCCGCAGTGCCCAACGTGAACCATCACCATTGAGGAACGCATCTACTATGCCCAAGTCGATCATCATTGACCCCACTGAAGCCCGCCGCGCCGCAGTCATCCAGCCGCCGAGCATCCCACTCAACGCCTACCAGAGCGACCCCGCCGCCGAGGCGGCCAAGTACGGGCGCGAGAACCTCGTCCGCATCTACCGGGATATGGTGCTCATCCGCGAGTTTGAGACGCTGCTCGACCGTATCAAGAAAGAGGGCGTCTACGAGGGCATCGAATACAACCACCGCGGCCCGGCCCACCTCTCCATCGGGCAGGAATCCGCCGCGGTCGGCATGGCCTACCACCTGAGCGTCGAGGACTTCATCTTCGGCTCGCACCGCAGCCACGGCGAAATCCTCGCCAAGTCGTTCTCGGCCATTCACCAGCTCCGCGCGGATGACTTGCAGCGCATCATGGAGGGCTACATGGGCGGTGCGCCGCTGCGCGTCGTCGAGGCTGTTCCCGCTGAAAGCGTGCAAGACCTCGCCATCAACTACGTGATCTACGGCACGCTGGCCGAGATCTTCGGGCGGGCGACCGGCTTCAATCAAGGGATGGGCGGCTCAATGCACGCTTTCTTCCCGCCCTTCGGTGTGATGCCCAACAACGCCATCGTGGGCGGCTCGGCCGACATTGCGACCGGCGCGGCGCTCTTCAAGCGGGTCAATCGGCGCGGCGGGCTGGTGATCGCCAACATCGGCGACGCTTCGTTGGGCTGCGGCCCGGTGTGGGAAGCGCTCATGTTCGCCACGATGGATCAATACCGCACGCTGTGGGACGCGGACTTAGGGGGCGGCCTGCCGATCATCTTCAACTTCATCAACAACTTCTACGGCATGGGCGGCCAGCCCGTCGGCGAGACGATGGGCGTGGGGGTGCTGGCGCGGGTCGGCGCGGGCGTCAACCCTGAGGCCATGCACGCCGAGCGCGTCGACGGCTTCAACCCGCTGGCGGTCGCCGACGCCATCGAGCGCAAGCGCCGCTTGATCGCCGAGGGGCGCGGCCCCGTCCTGCTCGACACGGTCACGTACCGCTTCAGCGGGCACTCGCCTTCAGATGCCTCGTCTTACCGCGACCGTGCCGAGATCGACCTGTGGCGGCAGCAAGACGCGCTGATCGCCTACCGCGAGTACCTCATCGAGAACGGCCACGCCACCCGCGACGCCCTCGAGGCGATGCAGCAGGCCACCGTCGCGCGCCTAGTGCGGCTGCTGCCGCTGGCCGTCTCGCTGGAGCAGTCCCCGCGCGTGGACACGTCCCGCGACGTCATCGGCGGCTTCATGTTCTCACGTCAACGCCGCGACCGCTTCGACGAGCGCCCCCCGGAGGTGCTTATCCCGCGCGAGCAGAGCCGCCTGAGCGTCACGTTTGCCAAGCACCGCTTCGGTCTGGACGCGCAGGGCAGCCCGCTGCCCAAGATCAAATGCCTGACTTACGCCGAGGCGCTCTACGAGGCCATGATGCACCGCTTCTACGAGGATCCGACGATGATCGCCTATGGCGAGGAAAACCGCGATTGGGGCGGCGCGTTCGGGGTGTATCGCGGCTTGACCGAGTGCCTGCCGTATCACCGCCTGTTCAACTCGCCCATCTCAGAGGCGGCCATCGTCGGCACGGCGGTCGGCTACGCGCTGAGCGGCGGGCGCGTCGTGGCGGAACTCATGTATTGCGACTTCATGGGGCGGGCAGGCGACGAGATCTTCAACCAGATGGCCAAGTGGCAGGCGATGTCGGCGGGCGTGCTGCAAATGCCGCTCGTGCTGCGCGTCTCGGTCGGCAGCAAGTACGGCGCGCAGCACTCGCAGGATTGGTCGTCCATCGTGGCGCACATCCCCGGCTTGCAGGTGATGTTCCCCGCCACGCCCTACGACGCCAAGGGGATGCTCAACCTCGCGCTGCGCGGCACAGACCCTGTCGTCTTCTTCGAGAGCCAGCGCCTCTACAGCGAGCCGGAGACGCTGGCGGCGGGCGGCGTGCCGATTGAATACTATGAAGTGCCGCTAGGCGAGCCAGTCGTGCGCCGTGCCGGGTCAGACCTCACCCTCGTCACGGTGGGGGCCACGCTCTACCGCGCGTTGGAGGCCGCCGAGCTGCTGCGCGCGCGCTACGGCTTGAGCGCTGAGGTGATCGACGCGCGCTTCATCAACCCGCTGAACTACGAGCCGATTGTGGCCTCCGTCAAGAAGACGGGGCGCGTGCTGCTCGCGTCGGATGCGTGTGAGCGCGGCTCGTTCCTGCACACGATGGCCTCCAACATCGCGCAGTTGGCCTTCGACGCGCTGGACGCGCCCCCGGTCGTGGTCGGCGCGCGCAACTGGATCACCCCGCCGGCCGAGCTGGAAGAAGCCTTCTTCCCGCAAGCGAGCTGGATCCTCGACGCGATCCACGAGCGCATCCTGCCGCTGGACGGCCACACGGTGACGACGAACCAGACGCGCGGCGAACTCCTGCGGCGCAACCGCCTCGGCGTCTAGCCAAACGGATAGGGCAGGCTCTGTCCCTACGATTGTTCCACGCCTCAGCCGTCAGCGTCGAGCCACTGCACGGCAAAATCGACCAGCGGGCGCATCGGCATCAAGCGGGTGACCGCCGCGCCGACGCGCCCCAACCGCGCGCCGTGCTGCGCCTCGTAGTCGCGCCCGATGCGCTCAAACGGCGTGTCGTCGTAGTCGATCTCGTGGAACTCGACCCACTGGCGCTGGCCGTCTACCAGCATCGCGCACCCCTCGCTGACCATCACGCGCGGGCGGCGGGTGCGGTGCTCAGCGAGGTGCATGCTCGTGTTGACGTTGTGCCCGACGCCCAGCAGCAGGATCCACCCGTCCAGCGCGTAGAGGCGCGCCAGCGGGCTGTCCTCACCAAAGCCGGCCTCAAGCGGCGTCGGCTGGAGCAGGTGGGCGGCGTGCTGGCCCCACGCGGCAAAGCTGAGGATGGGGTGCGCGCTGCGCTGCACGGTCGGGAAGGTGCGGAAGGCCTCGACGATTGCGCCCATGTGACGGGTGACGCTGCGCTGTGGGTCGTAGGCGGGGGTGTGCGCGCGGATGAGCGGCCACCACTCCGCCGGCACGGGCGGGCGCTGCCAGTAGCGCGGCTCGGTGTTGTTGGTGGTGAAGGTGGGCATGAGCAGCGTGCCCTCGGGCGTGAGCGCGTCCATCAGCGCCAGCACGACCGCCTCCGCCCCGCCACACACCCACCCGCCGATCTGCCGCAGGCTGCTGTGGACGATGACCGCCATGCCCGCTTTCAGCCCCGCGCGCTGAAGCTCGGCGGCAAGGCTGCTGCGGGTGTGCATGGGGGTGTCAGCGGTGTACATGGTTGAGTTTTTTCCCAAATTTCCTGCCAATTTACCGTATGCCGCCTTCGTGAGAGGCCCCGTGGACGCGACACGTCATGCCCCTACTTGGACAGCGACGCCACCAGCAGGTCGAGCGCCAGCAGCGGGGTGATCTGGCCGGTTTTCATGTCCTCGTCGTAGGTTTGCAGGCGGCGGTAGATGGCCTCGAGCTGCTCAAGGGTGAAAGCGCGGGACTGCTTCTCGGCTTTTTCGGCGGCGTAGGGGTGCATCTTCAGCAGGGTGGGTAGGTCGCGGCGGCTGCCCCCGCTGCTGAGGTGCTCGCGCGCCAGCAGCAGCGCCCGAAACTGCCGCACGATCATCCCAAAGATGCCGAAGCCGTCCTCGCGCGGGTCTTGCTGGATGGCGGTGTGGATCAAGCGCATGGCCAGCTTGCCGTTCTGTGTGGCCAGCGCGTCTACCATCTCGAAGATGTTCGCCTCGGGCACGTAGGGGGTGAGCAGGGCGATGTCGGCTTCTGTCACGGGGCGCTCGCCGTTCGTGTAGCACCACAACTTGTACAGTTCGTTGTCGGCGCGGCGCAGGTCGCCGCCGATGACGCTGGCAAGGGCGCTGGCTGTGCGCGCGTCCATCTCTAGCGCGTAGGCCGCCTTCGCCCGCTTGAGGATCCAATCGGTCGCGTCCTCTGGCAGCGGATAGGCGCGGACGAACCCACCGCTGTTGGCTACGGCTTGCAGCACTTTGTGATCCGGCTTGAGGCTGACGCGCTCCACGAAGGCGAGGCGGCTGTACGTCGGCAGCTGCGGGATTTCGCTCACGAGGCGCTCAAGGGCTTTCTTGGCGGCCTCGCCGCCGCCTTTGCGCCCCAAGTGCGCCAGCAGCCCCGTGACGATCACCAGTCGCCGGTCGCTCAAGAAGGGCATCGAACGCACGGCGTTGATGACGGTGGGCACGTCGGCGCTCTCGTCGAAGCGCGAGGTGTTCATCTCCGCTTCGGGGCTGCTGCCCATGGCGCTGAGCAGCTTCTGGACGGCTTCATCGCGTCCGAGGTCGTCCTCGCCATGAAAGACGTAGGCGCGTGGCGACGGTTTGCTCATGGCTACAGCGTCTTGACCTGATGCAGCACGATCTTGCGCCCACGCACGCGCACCTCGCGCCGCTGCACGTGCAGCATCTCAAGGTCGCCCATGTCGCCGGTGGTGGTGAAATGCTGCTGAACGGACAGCCCCAACGGCAGCGAGAAGGCTGCCGCGAACATCATCGCCAGCACCACGAGCGAGGCGCGATCCCACGCTTGGCGCGGATTTGTGCCGACGAAGCCCACCGCGCCGATGCTGGCCATGAGCGCCGCCGTCACGACGAGGTTGGTTCCGCAGTTGGGGTGCACGGCCAACCCAGCCTCGCCGCGCCCAAAGCGCCGCAGCGCCTCTTGCACCGCTTGGGTGACTTTCTCCGTCGGCACGTCGCCCACCAGCACAAAGCCGCTGAGCATGCTGACGCCCGACAGCACGAAGCGTTGGCGGTTCAGCAGGTGGATCGTGCCGTGTTCTAGGCCGTGGTTGCGCCGCAGCCGCAGCACTAGCGGGCTGTCTAAGACGGGGGCGGCGGCTCGCGCCAGCATTTTCATCAGCATTGTCGATGTTCCTTGTATAACAAAATCGTCCTAATGAGGGATGGTTTAAGTTTAAATGGATTTGCCTCGCCGGTCATGGGCCTTACCCCGCACAATCACGGACAGGCCGCGGGGTCGTCGGCCGCTCAGCTAAGCGCACGGGCACGTCAAACGTCTGCTGATTGCGCACAACCCGCAGCGTGACCGTCTCGCCGACGCTGGCGTTCTCGATCAAGTAGGCGCTTAGATCGTTCATGCTGGCGATGGGCTGGCCGTTCACCGCCACGATGATGTCCCCGCCGACGCATACCGCCTGCCCGCGCACCTCCACGACCGCCGTCCCGCCGCGCAGCCCGGCCAGCTCCGCCGGCGAGCCAACCGTCACCCCGCGCACGAGCACCCCCTGCCGCACAGGCAGGTTGAGCGTGGCCGCCAGCGCCGTCACGCTGTAGCCGTTCTCTTCTGGTGAGACGGACAAGCCCAACCACGGGTACGCCACGCGGCCTGTCTGGATCAACTGTGGGACGACGCGCTTGAGCGTCTGACTAGGGACGGCAAAGCCCACCCCCGCGAACACGCCGCTGTCCGTGCGGATGGCGGTCGTCACGCCCACCACCTGCCCCGCGCTGTTGAGCAGTGGGCCGCCGCTGCTGCCGGGGTTGATCGGGGCGTCGAACTGGATGATCGACGGGTTCTGATAGCCTGAGAGCGGAGTGCGCTCGATCAACGACGCTGAGAACAGCGCCCGCCCCACCCCGCTGATGATGCCGACGCTCATGCTGGCGTTGAGGCCGAATGGGTTGCCGATAGCAATCGCGCGCTGCCCCACGCGGATCGTCGCGCTGTCGCCAATCGGCAGCGGGCGCAGCCGCAGCCCGTCCGACGGCACTTTGATCACGGCTAAATCGCTGAACGGGTCAGCGCCGATCAAGCGCGCCTCGCTCGTGTCGCCCTCGTGAAAGACCACGCGCACCTCACGAGCGTTGGCCACCACGTGCGCATTGGTGACGAGGTGACCCGCGCGATCGAGCACGAAGCCGCTGCCACGGGTGAAGTCCCCGTTGTGCCTGCGCACCTCTACGCTGACGACGCTCGGGGCGCTGCGCTCGTAGACGTTCGACAGCAGCAGGTACTCGGCGTCAGCGACGGCGATCACTTCATCTGGCACGGCGGTCGGCATGCTAGGTCGTTGGGTTGGCGCAGCGATGGCCACCGGCAAATCCGCCGCGGCCCCCACGGGCGTCGCGCGTGGGAACGCCGCTGTAGACGGCTGACAAGCCGCCAGCGCTAAGGCGCAACCCAACCACAACAAGGCTCTCATACCAGCTAGACGCTCAGCGCCTGCGCCGCACTCGCCGATTCGTCCTGCCGCGCCGCAGCATACGCCACAGCGCCCGCAGCGTTAACAGCCGGAGGATCCAGCGCAGCACATTCCGCATCGGATATGTCCTTCTCAGATTCAGGGATTTTACCCTTACGATGATAGCGCATTTTGCCCACAGGCGTGAGGCTCGCCTGTTGGGAAAATGGACAGGGCGCGATACCCGTAGGGACAGGGCCTGCCCTGTCCGTTTGTTTCAGTCCCGTGGAAACAGGGCCTGCCCTGTCCATTTGTTTTATTAGGGCCTGCCCTGTCCTTTTGTTTCATATATACGGGGTTGGGGGATGAGGCCCATCACGCTGCGACAGGCCGCCCCCCTACTCCTCCAGCGTGCTGAGGTCGCCCAGCGGCTGGCCCAGCGCCTGCGCCCGCAGCACGCGCCGCATGATCTTGCCGCTGCGCGTCTTGGGCAGCGTGGCCACGAACTCGATCTTCTCGGGCACGGCAATCGCGCCGACCTCGTGGCGCACGTGGTTTTTGAGTTCTTGCATCAGCTCGGCGCTGCCGCTGTAGCCGTTGCGCAGGATGCAGTAGGCGTAGATCACGCTGCCTTTGACTTCGTCCGGCACGCCAATCACGGCGGCCTCAGCTACAGCCTTGTGGCTGACGAGGCCGCTCTCCACCTCGGCCGTCCCCAAGCGGTAGCCGCTGACCTTGATCACGTCGTCGTTGCGCCCGATGATCCAGAAGTAGCCGTCCTCGTCCTTGCGCGCGGTGTCGCCGGTCAGATACCAGCCCTGTTCTTTGAACTTTGACCAGTATTGTTCGACATAGCGCTTGTCGTCGCCCCAGATGGTGCGCAGCATGCTCGGCCACGGCGTCTTGATAACGAGCAGGCCATCCTCGCCCGGCTCACAAGAGGTTCCATCCTCGCGGACGACGTCGGCCACAATGCCGGGGAAGGGGCGAGTGGCGCTGCCGGGCTTGAGGCTGACGCTCGGCAGTGGGCAGATCATGAAGCCGCCGGTCTCGGTCTGCCACCACGTGTCGATGATCGGGCACTGTTCGCTGCCGATGTTGTTGTAGAACCAGCGCCACGCCTCGGGGTTGATCGGCTCGCCGACGCTGCCCAGCAGGCGCAGGCTGCTCAGGTCGTGGCGCTGCGGCCACGCCTCGCCAAAGCGCATCAAGCCGCGGATGGCGGTCGGCGCAGTGTAGAGGATCGTCACGCCGTAGTTTTCGACGATGCGCCACCAGCGATCGGGGTAGGGATAGTTGGGCGCGCCCTCGTAGAGGATGCTCGTCGCCCCCAAGATCAGCGGGCCGTAGACGATGTAGCTGTGGCCGGTGATCCAGCCCGGGTCGGCTGCGCACCAGTAGCGGTCGTCGTCTTTGAGGTCAAACGCCCATTCGAGCGTCGTGCTCACGTAGACCTGATAGCCGCCGTGGGTGTGCAGGATGCCTTTGGGCTTGCCGGTGCTGCCGCTGGTGTAGAGCAAGAACAGGGGGTGCTCCGCGTCGACGACCTCGGTTTCACAGCGCGGTGCGGCAATCGGCAGCGCGGCCAGCTCGTGATACCAGTAGTCGCGGCCTTCCTCCATGTTGACGGGCTGGCCCGTGCGCTTGACGACGATGATATGCTCCACCACCGGCGAGCGGCGCACTGCCTCATCTACCACGTCCTTCAACGGGACGATCTTGCCGCGCAGCCACGCGCCGTCACACGTCACCAACACGCGGCTCTTGGCGTCCTCGATGCGGTCGGCCAGCGCCTGCTCGCTGAAGCCGCCGTAGACCACGTTGTGCGGCGCGCCCAGCTTGGCGCAAGCCAGCATCGCCACGACGATCTCCGGGATGCGACCCATGTAGATCGTCACACGGTCGCCCTTCTTGACGCCCATGCTGCGCAGGATGTTGGCGAACTTGTTCACCTCTTGCCACAAGCGCCAATAGCTCATCGTGACCTTGTCGCCGTTCTCGCCTTCCCAGATGAGGGCCAGCTTGTTCTTGCGCCACGTCTTGATGTGGCGGTCAAGCGCGTTGTGGACGATGTTCGTCTGTGCGCCCACGAACCACTTGTAGAAGGGCGGATTGCTGTCGTCGAGCACTTTGTCCCAGAGCTTGTGCCATTCCAACGTGTCGGCGCGTTTGGCCCAAAAGCTGATCGGGTCTGCGACGGCTTCGCGGTAGACTTCCTCATAGTCGGGGATGTGAGCTTGTTCGATCACATCCTCAGTGGGGTGATACCACTCACCGATAGGGGGCGTAAAAACATCCTCGGACATAAAAAACTCTCCACAAAACGGTTGTATAGGGTTAAGAACACCTCTAATTATACACTCTGACGCTGAGCTTGAAACGCGCCTGATCGATCCGCTCTCAGCAGATCGGCGCTTAAAATAAGCATAACGTTCAGGCCAGCCCGTCTTGCGTATAATGAAAAAAAGTCAACTGCGAGGGCTTTCATGCCAAAGTGGGAAAAGACCATCGGTCAGATCACGCGCTCAGAGGTTGGCGTGCACATCTCTGGTGAAGGCGACAACATGGATCGTCCGATCATCCATTGGGCGTACAAGGTAAATGGCCAACGCTATGAGGGGCAGCTCGGCGACATAGGTTATTTCCGTGCCAAGCAGCTCGTCGCCAAATACCCAGTCGGCAAGCAAGTGGAAGTGAGCTACAACCCCGAAAAGCCGCAAATCTCCACCGTAGCAGGGTTGGAATGGATCACCAACGCTGGTCGGCGTGGGGGGGCGCTGACCTTCGCGCTGTTGATCCTCATCTTCGGCACGTTGATCGTAGTGTCCTTGTTCATCATCAGCACCGGCAGCGGATAGAAACCGCACGCCGCTGCGCGCCATCACCCCAGCATGATCCGCCCTAACCGCGGCAGGTAAGCCTCGTCGGTCAGCGGGTCGTAGTTCGGGTGTAGGTGGCGATGGATGAAGTAGGCCGTTAGGTCGATGTTTTGGTGAGTGGGCGCGTCTTGCGTGTGGCGCAGCAGCAGCCCCGCCTGTGCGATCAGCCCGATACGGTCGATCAAGCGGCGGGCGTGCGCCTGCTGATAAACCTCCGATCCCTGCGCCAGACGCGCCAGCAGCCAGCCCAGATCGCCCAGCGCCTGCCCCACAAGGGCGCGCTCAGCGGCCAGCTCGGGCAGGCTGCCGTCCTCCAGCCAGCGGCGCACCTCAGCCATGAACGGCTCGTGCAGCTTGTAGCGGGCGATGTCGCGCAGCACTTGCAGCGCCAGCACGTTGTGCGTGCCTTCCCAGCTTTCCAGCACCACCATGTCGCGGTAGAGGCGCGGCAGCACGCTGAAGCTCTCAATTGCGCCGTTGCCGCCCAGCACCTCAATCGCGCGGTGCACCATCTCGCTGCCGCGCACGCTCGTCAGGTATTTGTTGACGTTCACCAGCAGGCGGTAGATGGCCTTCTCAGCGTCGCTGGCTTGGCCGGTGTCGATGCGATCCACCAGATGGGCGATGTAGAAGCTGCTGGCGGTGGCGGCGTTGGCCTCGCTGTGCAGGTCGGCGATGGCTTCTTGCACCAGCGGGTAGGACGCGATGACGCTGCCGAAGGCGCTGCGGTGGCAGGCGTAGGTGCTGGCCTCGTAAAACGCGCGGCGGATGACCCCCGCGCAGGCCACGGCGTTCATCAGGCGCGACGTGTTCAGCACCAGCTCAACGACGGTCTTGAAGCCCTGCTCAACTGGCCCAACAGCGTAGGCCATCGCCTCATCGAAGTCGAGTTCGGCGCTGGCCAGCGTGCGCGTGCCGAGCTTGTCCTTCAGCCGCCGAATGAAAAAGCGGTTGGTGCTGCCGTCGTCCAGTTTGCGCGGAACGAGGAACAGCCCTAAGCCCTTTGTGCCGCTGGCGTCGCTGGCGCGCGCGGTCATCAGGAACTGATCGGCGTTGACGTTGCTGCAGAACCACTTCTCGCCGCTGATGCGCCACGTGCCATCGGCGGCCTGCACGGCGTGCACGCTGTTCGCGCCGACGTCGCTGCCGCCCTGCACCTCTGTCAGGAACTGCGCCCCGTGCTGCATGCGGTCGTAGTCGCGCGTCAGCAGCGGCGGCAGATACTTGGCCTTGAGCGCCTCATCCCCAACGGTTTGCAGCGCGCGGATCAAGCCGCTGGTGCAAGCGAGGCTGCACATGTGCCCAGCCTCGCCGTGCAAGCTCAGCAGGTAGTACAAGCCCATTTGCAGGACGGTGTGGCCGGGTTCGGCTTGCTGCGCCATCACGCCCGCCTCCCAGATGATGCGGCCTACGGCGTCGTGGTTGGGGTGGAACTCGATCTGCTCGACGCGCTCGCCAACGCCGCTGAAGCGTTCCAGCTTGGGGTGGTTACCGAGGCGGTCTTCTTGGCGCACCAGCCCATCGATCACCTGCGCGGACTGTGCGCCCAGCGCCCGCAGCGCGTCCAGCGCGCGCTCGTAGGCGTCGCCCATGTAAAAAGCAAGGGTCTGCTGCAAAAACGGATCAGTCAAATAGTAGTTGGTGGGTTTGCTGGCCTCCCATGCGTGGAGCGCCGCGCGGCCTTCAAGGTGGTTCATCTAGTCCATCCTGTAATCTTTTTACCGATATGATACCGCAGATTGGGGCGCGGCGCGTCACAGCGTGACACCGAAAAAACGGACAACGCAGGCGCTGTTCTCACTACCGTGAGGCGCGCCGACCCCGATGATCGGCGTGGCGCAATCGTGGGTCGATCTCTACCCTTCTCGGCGGGCGTTGTTGAAATTATAGTAACGCGCATGAGACGCACTCTTCACGTGACGCTGTCGGCGCTGGCGCTGCTGCTGGTCGCCGTCAGCTTCCCCCCAGTTTATGCACAAGACGCCGCCAGCGAGCTTCTGGCGCGGGTGAACACCCTGCGCGCGTCGCTGGGGCTGCCGGCCTATCGTTGGAACAACACGCTGGCCGCCGCCGCGGCCAATCAGGCGCGTTGGATGGCCGACAACAACCAAGTGAGCCACACCCAGCCGGATGGCTCGACGCCGCGTTCGCGGGCGCGCGCGGCGGGCTACCCCAGCCAGCTCGTCAGCGAGAATATCTACATGGGCGGCATGGCTTCTGTAGACAGCGCGTGGAACTTCTGGGTGAACAGCGCGGTGCACTACGCGGGGCTGACCAACGCGCGCTACGATGAGGTCGGGATCGCCTCAGCGACGGGGGCAGGCGGGCGCGCCTACGTGATGGTGTTCGGCACGAGCAGCGGCAGTTGGGACGCCCCAGCCGTCCAGCGCCCCAGCAGCGGCAGCCGCCCGAACGCCGCGCCGCCCCCCCTGCCCATCGTCGGCGTGGACAACGTCGGCAACATCATGTACGAAATTCAGCCCGGCGACGATCTAGGGACGATTGCGCTGCTGTTCGGCTACTCGTGGGGTGACATTCCGGGCATCATGGACCTCAACAGCCTGACGCAGGACGACATCCGTCGCTTGCGCATCGGCAGCGTGCTGCTCGTGCCGCCCAAGAGCGGAACCTACACCCCCACCCCTGAGCC
>CALDYP010000018.1 GCA_937944445.1 uncultured Anaerolineae bacterium | reverse complement strand
AATGGCGGGCAATCATCGTCGATGGGCGTTTCCGTCGGCGCTGCCGTAGGAGTAGGCGGTGGCGCAGGCTCAAAGTAGCAGCCATCCGGCACGACTGAGGCGGGAAGCTGCTTGTACTCGACGCGAATGATATACCAACCGCACCACCACATGAAATCGATGTCCAGTTGATCGATGTCGTTGTCACGGTCAGCATCGGTCGTGTGGCACTTGCCTTCGAGCGACCCGCCAGCAAAACACGCATTCGCGCGCTCGTTGAAGCCCGGGTCGTTCACCTTGCCCGTGTCATCTTGGGCCATCACAGCTCCGATTGCCACCAGCACCAACGACGCCAGCAGCACAAACCAACGGATGTTCATAGATATAACGCCTTTGAGAAATTGAACATTACTTAATATTATAGAGACTTCTTTCGCTTTGAGTTGTAAAAAGTTATAAAAAAATCGCCCTCCATGTGGAGGGCGATTCAGTTAGACGAGGGGGCGTTCAGCGCACTACCAGCCGCGGCCGGCCATCTTCTCGGCCTCGGGCAGGGTGTCGATGTTGATGCCGACCATCGCCTCGCCGAGGTTGCGGCTGACCTCTGCGAGGATGTGCGGGTCGTTGTAGTGCGTCACGGCTTTCACAATGGCCGCAGCGCGCTTAGCAGGGTCGCCGCTCTTGAAGATGCCGCTGCCCACGAAGACGCCGTCCATGCCAAGCTGCATCATCAGCGCGGCATCAGCAGGGGTGGCCACCCCGCCCGCGGCGAAGTTCACCACCGGCAGGCGGCCCAGCTTGGCCGTCTCGAGCACGAGGTGATAGGGCGCTTGGATCTCTTTCGCGTAGGCGTAAAGCTCTTCCTCCGCCATGTTCTGAATGCGGCGGATTTCACCCATCACCGCGCGCGCATGGCGGACGGCCTCGACGACGTTGCCTGTGCCGGCCTCGCCCTTCGTGCGGATCATGGCCGCGCCCTCGTTGATGCGCCGCAGCGCCTCGCCGAGGTTGCGCGCGCCGCAGACGAACGGCACAACGAACTTGCGCTTGTCGATGTGGTGTTCTTCGTCGGCGGGCGTCAGCACTTCGCTCTCGTCGATGTAGTCCACCCCCAGCGCTTGCAGGATCTGCGCCTCGACGAAGTGGCCGATGCGCGCTTTGGCCATGACAGGGATCGTAACGGCTTTGATGATCCCTTCGATCATGTCGGGGTCGCTCATGCGCGCCACGCCGCCCTGCCGCCGAATGTCCGCCGGGACGCGCTCCAGCGCCATCACCGCGCAGGCCCCGGCATCTTCGGCGATCTTGGCCTGCTCAGGCGTCACGACGTCCATGATGACGCCGCCCTTCAGCATCTGCGCAAGGCCGCGCTTGCTCAGCTCGGTGCCTGTTTCGCCGTTCACGTGGTTTCCATTTTGACTCATAGTAGGTATTCCTCTGCTTGAACTAACTGTAACCATCTGCAACCATGCTAATGATTGCTGATGTGGAATTATATGTCCACGGTAGACCAATGAGACCACGCCGCTTACAGATCGTAGGTGATGTAGCCCTCGCGCAGTTCCTCGCGTAGGTGCAGAAAGTTGTCATAGCGGTGGCGCGCGATGCGCCCGGCCTTAACCGCCCGCCGCACCGCGCAGCCCGGCTCTTTGGTATGGGTGCAGTTGTTGAAGCGGCATTCTCCGAGCACTGCGGCAATATCGCGGAAGTAGCCGTCCAGCTCGTCGGGTTCCACGTCGAACGGCAGCATCTGGCGGATGCCCGGCGTATCCGCCAGATAGCCCCCGCCCTCCAGCCGAATCAAGGCGCTGTCGCGGGTAGTGTGCAGGCCTTCCTCGCTCGTCTGGCTGACAGCTTTCACCGCGCGCCCCAGCCCGGGCTGGATGGCGTTCAGCAGGCTGGTCTTGCCCACGCCGGACTGCCCCGTGAACACGCTGATGCGCCCGTGGAGCCGCTCGCGCAGCGCGTCGATGCCGTCCCCGCGCAGCGCGCTCGTGTAGAGCGCCGTGTAGCCCATCGCGCGGTAGGGGGCGATCAGCGCGTTGAGCGTCGGCTCATCGCTCAAGTCAGCTTTGTTGACGACAATCGTGATGTCGATGGCGGCGCGTTCGCCCGCCACGAGCAGCCGATCCAACATGCGGAAGTTGGGGGCGGGCTGGCGCGGGGCCAGCACGAAAAAAACCTGCTGTGCGTTGGCGATCAGCACATGCTCGCGTTGGGCTTGGCCAGCGCCGCGCTTGCCCTCAGTGCGGACGGCGCGCGAGATGACGCTTGTGCGCGGGTGCACCGTCTCAATCACGCCGTTTTGCTCGTCTGTGCCGTCCTCTTCGACGATTGTGATGTCTACGCGGTCGCCAATGGCCGCGATGTCCGCCGTTTGGGCTTCTTCTTTCAGCCGCCCCCGCAGCCGACAGCGCACCACCGCGCCCTCCTCGGTTTCCACCCAGTAGAAACCGCTCTGTTCCCGCACGATCAGACCTGATTGCAAACGCGCTCTCCTTTACTTGCCTGCTGCTTACAGCATACTCGCATTTCGCACAGCGCGTCAAAGGGAGCGCAAAAAAGCGCTGATGCGGTAAGATTGTCGTGGAATCCACCAGAAGGAACGCCACGCCTTGAAGACCCTTCACTTGCCTCGCCTGCTGCTTGGCCTGCTGCTCATGGCCGCCTTCGCTGCCGCGGTGACCCTCACGCACAACCTGTTCACGTCGCGCGTGCCGGGCATGAACGACTTTCTGTCGCGTTGGGAGGGGGCGCGCTCCTTCTTCGTGGACGGCGTCAGCCCTTACAGCGACGAAGCCAGCCTGAACATCCAGCAGCGCATCTACGGTCGCCCTGTGGTGGCGAACGAAGACCCGGGCTTTTTCGTATATCCCTTCTACACGGCGTTCGTGATGTGGCCGCTGGTGTTTCTAGACTATGCGTGGGCCTCGGCGGTGTGGCTGGTGTTCTTGCAAGCCTGCTTGTTGACGGCGCTCGCGCTCGTCCTTGACCTCTACCGCTGGCGACCTGCCCCGCTGCTGCTGGCAGCGCTGCTGCTGTGGGCATTGTTCGACTATTTCGCAGCGCGCGGCTTGCTGCTCGGCCAGCCCAGCCACCTCGTCTACTTGCTGCAAGTCGCCGCGGTGTGGGGGCTGGTCAAACAGCGCGACGCACTCGCCGGGGCGGCGCTGGCGCTTTCCACGCTCAAGCCCCAGATGGGCTATCTGATCGTGCCGCTGCTGCTGCTGTGGGCGCTGCGCGAGCGGCGGACGCGCTTTGTCGCGGCGTTTGCGCTGGCGTTCGGCGGCTTGATGCTGGCCTCGTTCATCGCTCAGCCCGATTGGTTCGGCGCTTGGGTGGCGCAGGTGCGCTTATACCCCCAATACACCGCCGCCGCTTACCCTGACACTGGCTCGCCCGCGTGGATCCTCACCACTGGCCTGCTCGGTGTTGACCTTGAGTGGCTGCTGACGATCGGCTTTGCGCTGCCCATGCTGTGGGGGTGGCACAGCCTGCTCGTGCAGCGGCAGTCGGAGCGCTGGCTGTGGGTAGTCTTGATGACGCTGGTCGTGACGCACCTCATTGCCGCGCGGACGGCGACGCCGCACTTTGTGGCCTTCAACCTAGCGATCGTCGCCTACCTTCAGCAGGCAGACCGCCGCTGGGGGGGTGCTGCTGTGGCCGTCATCTTGGCGGCTATGACGGCCTTTCATTGGGCGCAGTTCGCGCTCACCATTCAGGGGCGCGGCAGCTTGGAGCACCCCTCGCTCTTTCTGCCGCTGCCCCTTGCTATGTTCGCGCTGCTGCTGTGGACGCGCCGCTGGTGGTGGGGGCACGCCCCTCACCCTAACGCCGCAGTTGGCTCGAGCATGCGCCAGCCGCTGCCTTGATGGCCGAAGTTGAAGCGGCGCGGGTGCAGGATTTCCGCCAGAATCTCCAGCGATTCGACGAGGCGCGGCCCGGGGCGGTTAAAGTACTGGTTGCCGTCGGTCAGGTAGACGCGCCCGGCCTGCACCGCCCGCAGCGTCTGCCAGCGTGGGTGCTGGGTGAGCGCGGGCAGCTCGCGTTCCGTCGTAGGGATGTCGTAGCCGCAGGGCAAGATCACGATCACGTCGGGGTCAGCGGCAGCCAGCTCGTCCCACGTCAGCCACGGAGAATGCTCCCCGGCGCGGCCTAGCAGGTTGCGCCCGCCGGCCATCTCGACCAGTTCCGGCATCCAGTTGCCAGCCGCCATGAGCGGGTCGATCCATTCGATGGTGGCGACGGTTGGCTTGGGCAGGGCGCTGGCTTGGTCGGCGATGTCGGCCATGCGCTGCCGCAGCGCCGCCACCAGCGCATGGCCGCGCTCGGGCACGTTCAGCGCCTCCGCCACGCGCTGGATGTCTTGGAACACGTCGGCGAGGGCGTTCGGCTCCAGCGCCACGATCTGCGCCGGGATGTCGAGCCATTCGCACGCCACGCGCTCCACCTCGGCGAGGCTGACAGCGCACACCTCGCACTGAGCTTGAGTCACGATCACATCGGGGGCCAGCGCCTTCAACTGGTCGCCGTCGATGCGGTAGACCGAGGTGGCCTCCTGCAAGATCGCCTTCACGCGCTCGTTGATCTGATAGCTGCGGCCGTCAGGGTTGAACTTGGGCGCGGTGACGGCTGGCAGCTGCTTCACCGCAGGCGGGAAGTCGCACTCATGAGACCGAGCCACCAGCGACTCTTGAAAGCCCAACGCACACACGATCTCGGTGCTGCTAGGCAGCAGGGACGCAATCCGCATGTTAGACGCTCCTTAAGCTGTGTTGCTTCCAGTATAGCAAAAAAGCGGCGCGCCCCCATCCCCCATGATACATTCACCCGCAGGCGGCCCGGCGCGCCAAACCGCTACAAGCAGCGGGAGTTGCGCCGAGTGCTGAAGCGCTCGGCGCGACGGTGAAGGCCGATGGCTGTCTGTTTATCTTTAGACACACCCCAAGCAGCGTATTGGATGCTGAATTGCGCAAATGGCCGTATACTTGAATCCAAATTAACCAAAAAGAGTGACAACTGCGTTGGACGAGCTGACCGAGGACATCCACACGTTCTGGAACTTGGCGTTTGAAGTGGTGAACTTGCTGGAGAAGCGCTTGTTTGTGTTTCTGGCGCAGCATCAGTTGACGCCGCCGCAGTTTTTCGTCCTGCGCACGTTGATCCAGCACGGTGGCCGCTGTCGCATTGGGCAGATCGCCGAGGAACACCACCTGACCAACGCCACCATGACCGGCCTCATCAAACGCATGGAGACCAGCACGCCGCCGCTCGTCCAGCGCGTGCGCAGCGGCAGCGACGGGCGCAGCGTGGACGTGCACCTGACCGAGCACGGCGCGCAGCGTTTCGCGGCGGTGCAGGCTACGTTGATGGAACAGGCCGGGGCGGTGCTGCGCCTGCTGCCTGCCCACGAGCGGCGCGAGGCGATGGACAAGATCCGCTTCTACCTGCGCCTGCTCTCGGAGCAGTTCCCCATCGAGAACCTCACTTCGTGAGGTGCGCGCTCCACCACGCCAGCATCTCTTGCAAGCTGCGCAGGCGGTGCTGCGGCTCGCCGCTGCGCGTCATCTCATGGCCATCACGCGGGAAGCGCACAAAACGCACCGTCTTGCCCATGCGGTGCAGCCATGTGAACAACTGCTCAGCTTGCTCCATCGCCACGCGGAAATCGTTCTCGCTGTGGATGATGAGCAGGGGCGTTTGGATGTGTTTCGCATGCGCCAGCGGTGAGCGCTGCCAGAGGTATTCGTGATCGTCCCACGGCAGGCAGTTGAACTGCGTCTCAGCGAAAGTGGGGATGTCGGTCGTGCCGTAGAAGCTGATGAGGTTGTAGACCCCGCGCTGAGCAACCGCCGCCTTGAAGCGCGTGTCATGCGCGACGATCCACGCCGTCATGAAGCCGCCGAACGAGCCGCCGGTGAGCACCATGCGTTCCGCGTCTACGAGGCCGGTGGCCAGCATCGCCTCCACGCCGGCCATGATGTCCTGCATGGCCAGCTCGCCCCAGTTGTGGTTCAGCGCGTGGTTGAAGGCGTTGCCGTAGCCTTCGCTGCCGCGCGGGTTGCAGTAGAACACGACGTAGCCCTCTGCGGCGTGGCACTGCCACTCGTGCCACAGGGTGCGCTCGTGCGGCCCCCACATGAGCTGCGGCCCACCGTGGATGTTGAGCGCCAGCGGGTACGTGCGCCCTTCTTCATAGCCCACTGGCAGGTGATACCAGCCTTGAATGCGCCCATACGGGCTGTTGAACCAAATCTCGTGCGCGGGCTGCACCGTCAGCGCGGCTAGCAGCGCGTCGTTCACCCGCGTGAGGGCGCGCCGCCCCTGCGCGTCGTAGGCGATCAGCTCGCTGGGGTTGTGCATCGTCGCCGATGAGACGACCGTCACCCCTGCGGCATGGCTCAGGCTGAGGATCTGCTGTGGCTCGTCGATCACAACTTCCGCGCGGCCGTCCACGCCCAAGCGATACAGCACGCTGCGCCCTTCCGTCGCCACGACGGCCAGCAGCGCCTGCGCCGACTCCCACACGAGATGCGTCACTGGCCGATCTAGCGCAGCGTTGAGGACGCGCCGCGCGCCGCTGGCCAGCTCTAGCAGGCAGCACTCGAATTGGCTGGCGGTGTCGCGGCCATCGCGCCGATTGAAAGCCAAGAAGCGCCCATCAGGGCTGATCGTCAGGTCGTTGATCGTGTGCTGGCCGTCCATGAGTGGGCGCTCTGCGCCGGTGGCAGCGTCGATCTCAAAGATGCTGGCGTAGCGCCAATACTCATCCCCGCCGACCTGCACGATGCGCGTCGTGTAGAGCTTCGCCCCATCTGGCGACCAAACGGGCGCGGTGTAGTGTGCATCGTGGTGGGTCAGCCGTCGTGGGGGGCCGCCGGCTGCGTCGACCACGTAGAGGTGCACAAAGCGGTTGTCGTGCACGGTTGTGCCGTCGCGGTAGGGAACGCGGTCAATGATTAACGGGTCAAAGAAGGTCGAACGCTGTTCAGAGGTGGCAGTCTGGGGCTGGCCGGCGTCTTCGTCGGCGCGCTCTGCCGCGTTCAGCCGCGCCAAGAACGCGATGTGTCGCCCATCCGGCGACCAAACAGGCGAGGTTGCGCCGTTGATGTGCCGCGTCAGTTGACGCGCTTCGCCGCCCACCGCGCCCATCGGCAGCGTGTAGATCTGCGGCTGGCCGCTGCGCGCCGAGACCAACGCGAGCCGCGTCCCATCTGGCGACCAGCGCGGCTGAGAGTCCTTCCCGCTGTAGGTGAGTTGCACGGGGTCACCGCCGCGCGCGGCCACCAGCCACAAGCTGCTGTCGTAGTTGTTGGCCTCAAGGGACGGCTGCTGACGAGTGTAAGCCACCCACTGCCCGTCTGGGCTGCACTGCGGTTCCTCCACATAGACAATCGCCGCCAGATCCTCTGGCGTGATGCGGCGCTTTTCGCCCATTGGCTAATCCTTCATGAGTCCTAAGAACGTAAAACGCGATTATAGGCGAAAAGGTTTTTATAATGGTATAGGCCATGCAGGCTGAGCGCAAACAGAACCGACAGAGGCTGAGGCTCCCCACCCTCGCGGATGCGGCAGGCCGCGTCCCTACGATTGTGATGGGCATTAGGGTTGGCGGATGAGGCCCACCAGAACCGCGTAAAATGTTGTTATACTCAAATCAACTGTTGCTTGGAGAGGACTGGCCTATGCAGCCGCCGATGTCTCCCACTTCACCGCCGCTGCGCTTCCAAACGCAGCGCCCAAACGAGATCGTGCTGCTTGAGACGCGCAGCCACTGGTGGGCGTGGGTGCGCTGGCTGCCGATCAGCGTGCTGATGGCGCTGGGGGGCGTGGGCGCGGGCCTCTTGCTGCCGCTGTTCGGCGGCGTGTTCATCGTGCTGGGCTTGGTGTTCGCGCTGGCGTTCGGGCTGTATCTCTACGCCGACTGGGTCAACGACAGCATCTTCATCACCGATCAGCGGGTGGTGCGCATCCAGCGCAATTTGCTGCGCTTCAGCCAAACCGTGAGCGAAATCCCGCTGACGAGCATTCAAGAGATCAACGCCGACATCCCCAACTGGGACTTGTTCGCGCTGGCGTTTCATTATGGATATGTGGTCATCCGCACCAGTGGCAGCGCGGGCGATGTGCGGCTGCGCATGATCCCTGACCCGGACAAGGTGCAAGATTTGATCCTGATGGACATGCGCCAGCATCGGGCAGCGCAAGGCCGCCCAGACAACGCCGAGATGCGCCGCATGGTCGAGCGGATGATCACGCCCGGCAACGCGGTCGAGGCTTTCGCTGCGCCGCCGCGCACGACGACGGTCGGCCCAGTGCGCATGCCGTGGTCGCCGTTCATCGCCAGCTACCCAGCTGAAAACGGGGCGATCGTGTTTCGGCATCATTGGTACGTATGGGTGAAGATGGTGTGGCTGCCGCTGCTGGTGTTGATCGGGGCGATCGTGTCGCTCTTTACGCTGCAATGGCTGGGGCTGGGGGTGATCGGCTTCGGCATCAGCTTGGTGCTGTTCGTGATCGGCGGGGCGTGGTTCTTGTGGCAAGATACCGACTTCCGCAACGATTACATGATCGTGACGGACAACACGATCACGCTGCTGCATCAGCGCCCGCTGTGGCTGCAAAACGAACGCGATGTGCTGCTGCTCAAGCGCGTCGACAACATCATCTCAGAATCGCAGGGGCTGATCAACCAAATCCTGAACAAGGGCACGCTGCGGTTTACGCTCATCGGGGCGAACGAGTACAAGGTTTTCAAAGACATCTACAACCCGCTGGGCGTTCAAGCGGAGCTGACGCGGCGTCAAGGCCAAGCGCGCCAGCAAGCCGCCTTTGACCAGCAAGACCAGCAGCAGGCCGTCATCGCGCAGTACCTTCAGGCCTATCATGAGATGATGGAAGAGCGCGGCTTGCTCCCGCCCGCGCAGTCGTCCCCGATGCCCGTCTCGCCTATGCCTGCGCCGCGCCCGACGCTCTCGCAAGGGCGACCCTATCAGCCTTACAACCCGACGCAGCCGCCCCCCTACCAGATGCCGCAGCCTGCCTCAGGCTTCTCTGTGCCACAGCCGCCACCGGTGAGCGCGCCGCTGCCGCCGCCCAGCGTGCCGCCGCCGTTCCCAGCGCCACCCAGCGCGCCGGCCGCCACACCCCCCCGTGAGGATGCGCCGCCCCCGCCGCCGCTGTT
This sequence comes from uncultured Anaerolineae bacterium, assembly GCA_937944445.1. GTDB lineage: Bacteria > Chloroflexota > Anaerolineae > Aggregatilineales > Phototrophicaceae > JANWYT01. Next base: position 26,150 of record CALDYP010000018.1, on the reverse strand, counting down.
CCCGCGCCCGCCCCAAGCGTAGGGGGGCGGCGCGCCCTGCAAGGGGGATTGAGAAACCGGACAGGGCAGGCCCTGTCCCTAAGACAGGGCAGGCCCTGTCCCTAACTAGCTAGCTCACGACGATTTCGACGCGGTCGATCTTGTCGCCCTGCTGGATGCTGTCCACGACGGCTTGATCGGCATCGCTGGCGACCTTGCCGAACACGGCGTGCTTGCCGTTCAGCCAGTCAGTGACGACGTGGGTGATGAAGAACTGGCTGCCGTTGGTGTTGGGGCCAGCGTTGGCCATGCTGAGCGAGCCGCGCTCATGTTTGATCTGCAAGGCGGCCGGTTCGTCGTTCCAGCGGTAGCCCGGCCCGCCGCGCCCGTCGCCGTTGGGGCAGCCGCCTTGAATCATGAAATCCTTGATGACGCGGTGGAAGTTCAGCCCGTCGTAGAAGCCCTCCTGCGCGAGGAACACAAAGTTGTTGACGGTCAGCGGCGCGCGATCCGCGAACAGGTTGACGCGAATCGTGCCCTTGCTGGTGTGGATGAGCGCGGTGTACTGCTTGGTCTTGTCGATGACTGCCGCGGGGTAAGCCGCATAGCTCTTGGGCATGGGAAAGCTCCTCTAAAATTGTCAGAAAAACGCTGCGTTCAGCATAGCGGATGGGCAGGTAACAGGGAAGAGTGAGGCCCGCGCGCGGGCCTCATGAAAGCTGCCGGCGCGGCACGCTGTGCCCCCACATCATCCCCACGTCGCCGAGACAGCGCCTGCGCAGTTCGCGGTTCGCGGCTCGACAGACGCTTTCAAGAGAATTCAAGAGTAGCCGAATTAGGCCAGATGGCCTACAATCGCTAGTAAGACCAGACGCGCTGCTGCGATATGCCTGACGAGATCAATCGCTCATCCGACGCTCCACCGCCCGACGTGCCTGAGATCGCGCCTAGCACGATCTTTGTCGAGTTGATGCGCCAAGCGGCGGCTCGTCGCCAGCGCGAAGCCGCGGCAGAGGCGGCCACTCCCCCGTCGGATTTGCCCCCGCCGCCTGCCGCAGAAGAAGCGCCTATCCCGCCCCTGCCAGAGCCAGAGCCGCCTCGTGTGCGCCAGCCGCTGCGCCTCAGTGTTGAGGCCCCCCCTCCACTGCGACCCACAGCAGCGCCTGACCCTGACCCAGCCCCCTCGCCAGAGCCGCCTCCACCGCCCGCGCCTCCTGAGGATGCGGTGACCGCCGCGCGGCTGGAAGCCCAGCGCATCCAGCGCATTCAACGCCGCCGTGAGCGCGTCACGCGGCATCGCGTCGGCGTGTTGGGCGGCTTTCTGCGCACGGCGCTCATCATCCTCATCGCTGGCGGGGTGGCCAGCACCATCTTCACGTGGTTCACCTCACCGGAGTTTCTCGATCAGCGGGTGGTCAATCGGCTGGTGGTGGCGGATTCAACCAACATCCCCGTTGTGCAGCCCACGGCGCTGCCCACCCCTAATTACTTGCAGCGCATCGGCATCGTCAGCGGGCATCGCGGCCCGCAGAACGACCCCGGCGCGGTCTGCCCGGATGGGTTGACCGAGGCCAGCATCAACTTTGAAGTGGCCACGCGCGTCGTGCGGGCGCTGCGTGGGCTGGGCTACAGCGTGGACTTGCTGGACGAGTTCGACGCCCGCCTTGACAACTACCGCGCAGCAGTGCTGGTGTCGATCCACGCCAACACCTGCCGCGACTTTGGCGAGCGGGTAAGCGGCTTCTTGGTCTCTAAGGCTGCGGTGCGCCCCACCGGCGGCGTCGATGACCTGCTGGCCGAGTGCATCGCGCTGCACTACGGGCGCATCGTCGGCCTTGAACGGCGCTTCAACCTCACCCGCGACATGACCGATTACCACACCTTCCGCGAGATTCACCCGCTGACGCCCGCCGCGATCATCGAGTTGGGCTTCATGAAAGACGACCGCGAGATCCTCACCACGCGCCAAGACGACATGGCACAGGCGCTGGTGGAAGGCGTGTTGTGCTTCCTGTCACCTAGCACGAACGATCTGCTGGCCACGCCTGATTTTTTCGTGCGCACGCCTACCCCCACGTCCCCTTGACGAGCGAGGAAAGCCTATGCGCTCCTTTCTACCGCGGTTCAACTTGCGCCGACTGCTGAGCACACGGATTTATCCACCTATGACCTCTGCCACTCACCCGCCCTATGAACTCATCATGTACAGCCGCAGCATGGGCTGCCCGTTTGTGACCATCGCTAAGCGCGTGCTGACTGAACATCAGATCGTCTACCGTGAAGTGTTGATCGACCGCGACGCGGCAGCCCGTGAGCGCGTCGTCGCGTGGACGGGGTTTCAGAGTGTGCCGACGCTGGTTGCGGCGCGCCACGGCGAGCTTGACCCGCACACTCAGCCGCCGCCGCTGGCCGCTGGCGCTAGCCCGCGGGGGGTTCATCGCGGCGCAATGATCACTGAGCCGACAGAGGAAGAACTGATCGCGTGGCTGCAAGATAATGGGTTCTTGTGCTAGGGAGGTGGGGACATGTCTGGCATTGATTTAGACCGAGTGCGCCGCCTGCTGCGCAGCCCGATTGAGTCTGACCGCCGCCGCGCGCTGACCATGATTGAGCAGTCCAACGACCTAAACGCGCTGAGCGCCGTGCTGGGGGACGTGCTAGAGGCGATGAAGCGCGAAACCGACCGCGACATCAAACGACAAGGCCAAGCGCTGCTGAACGCGCGCCGCGGTGAACTCGCTGAAGCGCTCTGGGAGCAGTTCAGTCAGGATCCAGCTAGCCTACAGAACCTGTTCGCGCCGCCGACCCCGCCCGTTCGGGAGGGGGGATTCAGCGCGTCGAGCGTGGTTAAACTTCTATTTGGGTTGATGCTCTCGTTGGCTGTTGGGGCGAGCTTGGTTCTCTATTTTATGGCCTATCAGAGCTGATCTTGCCGCAAGTGGCAGAAAGCCAACAATTTGTGTTCATTGCTAAAGGGTGGGATGAGGCCCCCGTTCGAATTGAGATGCTTCTCGATCAGAAATTGAATTGCGTCGTCTATATGAGATTGTTATAATTTTGCAGTTACCAGATAAGTCGAGCCGGAGATACCTGTGATCATCTGCGGAGCCTGTCAATACGAAAACAAAGAAGGCACTCTGAACTGTGTGCGCTGTGGCGCGCCCTTGACAGACCTCACTGCTGCGCAAGCGACTCGTTCGCTGGGTGACACAGACTTTGAAGAAGGCATGCCCAAGTGGGGATCAGCGCGCTTCAACGGGGCGATGAACCTCGTCCTAACCGTGGTAGACACCAATCAAGTTTTTACGTTTGACGCTGACCACGTGACGGAGCTTGTCATCGGCCGCCTGAACACGGACACCGGTGAGCGCCCGACTGTTGACCTCACCGAGTCAGACGCCATTGAAAAAGGTGTCTCACGCAAACACGCGGTGATCCTGCGCCGCGATGGCGCCCTGCAAATCATGGACTACGGCAGCGCCAACGGGACCTACCTCAACGGTCAGAAACTGGTTGCGCAGCAGCCGCGCATCCTCCGTGATGGGGACGACGTGCGGCTGGGGCATCTGGTAGTTCGCGTTACCTTCCGCCCTCAATAGCGCTCGGCGCAGCATGATCCCCGTCGAGCGCACCAATGAAGAGTGGCTGTCAGACCTGCAATCAGTCGAGCGTCAATCGCAGGCGCTCGATGACTTGCGCTTGCGCCTTCAGCGCAGCATCCACTACTATCTGAGCCAAGAGCGCAGCGATCTACGCGGCCTTGCGCTGAGCGAGATTGAAGAGATGGCGCGTGACTTGGCGCAAGAAGCGACGCTGCGCGTGCTGAGCAACCTCGACGCCTTTCGAGGCGAAAGCCGCTTCACCACATGGGCGAACAAGATCGCCATTCGCGTGGCCATCAGCGAGATGCGCCGTGCCCGCTACCGCGACTTCAGCCTCGAGACGATCACCGCTGAGAACGACTTTGTGAGCGCATCGGCCAACGTCATCGGGCAAGTGCCGGTCAACCCAGAAACGGCTGCCGAGCGCGACGACGTGGCGAAGATCCTTGAAGCGGCGCTGCGCACGGCGCTCACGCCGCGCCAGTATCAGGCGCTGGTGGCGGTCGCGCTCGACAACGTGCCGATGGACACCGTCGCGGAGCAGCTCGGCACGAACCGCAACGCCCTTTACAAGCTCATCCACGACGCGCGGCGCAAACTCAAGGCGCATCTGGAGGAGCAGGGGCTGAGCACGGACTATCTGATGGGCTTATTTGAGCGGTGAGCAGCCATGTCCTATCAAGATCAACTGGAACAAGAAGGGCGCATCTGGGGCGAGGCGTTCCGCCAGCTTGCACGAGAGACGCCGCCTGAGTGGGCCTTTTACCGCGAGCGCTTGGAGTACCTCTACACCCACCGCCCCTCCATCGACGCGCTGTTGGCCAGCGTAAAGCCGGGCATGTGTGCGTTGGAACTGGGCTGCGGGTCAGGTTGGCTGACGCTGGCGCTGGCCCAAGCAGGGGCAGACGCACTCGGCCTTGACATCAGCAAGCAGGCGTTAGATGTGGGGCGCGCCTACTACGAGCGCATCCGCGAGCGCGTGTCCGGGCGGCTGCGCTATGAAGTGGCTGACCTCAACGTGGTTGAGCTGCCGGCAGCGACGTATGATCTGATCGTCATCAAAGGGACGCTGCACCACCTGCCTGAAGCGCCGCACGTCATCGCGCAGGTGAAGCGGGCGCTCAAACGCGGGGGGCGGCTGTGGATTCACGACTCACAAGGCGATGAACACCCGCGCAGCGTGCTGCTGGCCAGCGCGCTGATGTTCCTGCTGCCGACGCACGTCAGCTACGCCGACAAGCTGCGTGGCCTGTGGCGCTTTCGTCAAAACCCCACCGAGCGCATCCGCATGAGCATGCAAGCGGAGGGGCTGTCCCCGTTTGAGGGCATCGGGCGGCATCATGACTGGTTGGCGCTGGTGCAGGACGCCTTCCCGACGGCCACGGTCGAGCGCGGGCTGTCGATCACGGGCTATCTGGCCCATCAGATACGGCTGCCGCGGGCGCTGGCCGTGCCGACGTTGTGGCTCATCAGCCGCGTGGACGCGCTCTTAACGCGCTTAGGCGTGCTGCATTCGACGGGCATCACCGTCAGCGCGTCTTTAGAGTAGCGCTTTGGGCAGTTGATGCAGCATCGACGCCGCGCCTGCGACGATCTGCACGGGCTGATGGGGCGTCTCGGCGACGTACAGGCGCACAACCTCAGTGATGGAGGCGTAAGCCTGTGGGAAGCGCAGCACCGCCGCCCCGATCAACCCCACGTCGAGCAGAAGTTGGAGGCACTCATCTTGCGTGCGAATGTCGAACCCGGCCCCCTGCCACGTCATCGGGCATTGCAAGTAGCCCACGTCCGAGAAGAGCAGGTAAAAGACCGGCGCGCGCGCTTGCTCTTGGTAGACGCTCAGGTACAGCCGCGAGACCCGCGCGTGGTAGTGCAGCACTTGGCAGCGGTAGCGCTGCGGCTCAGTGATGTTGAAGATGTTGCGCGCGCCGACGGTGTGCTTGACCATCGCTACACCGACCACAGCGCCTGCAAGAACGCCAGCTTGACGCGCACATGATCGCCCCCGCCGCCCTCATGGTTGTTGAAAGGGTAGACGCGTATCTCTTTGGGCGTCGTCACGGCGTTGTATGCCGCGAACACCGTCGAGGGCGGGCAGACGGTGTCCATCAGCCCGACGGAGAACAAGGCTTGTGCTCTCAGCCGTTTGGCGAAGTTCACGCCATCGAAGTAGCTCAACGTCTCAAACACTTGATCGACGCGGTCGCGGTGCACGCTCAGGTAGCGTGCGATCTCGGTGTAGGGTGGGTCGGGGGTCAGCTCGACGGCACGGCGGAAGTGACAGAGGAAGGGCACATCGGGCATGACGACGCGCACGGCAGGCATGAGCGCCGCCGCCGCAAGGCTGATGCCGCCGCCTTGACTGCCGCCTGTCACGGCCACGCGCTGCGCGTCCACCAGCGGATGGCTCATGAACGCCTCTACGGCGCGGACAGCGTCGGTGAAGAGGCGGCGGTAGTAGTAGGTGGTGGGGTGTAAGATGCCCTGCGTCATGAAGCCCGGGTGCGCGGGGTTGGCCCCGTCGGGCAGGTCGGGGGTGTCGCCGCGCTGCCACGCGCTGCCCTGCCCGCGCGTGTCCATCACCATGCAGGCAAAGCCGGCTGAAGGCCACGTCAGCCAGTTGAACGGGTAGCCGCGCCCACCGCCGTAGCCGATGAACTCCACGACGCCCGGCAGTGGCCCGCTCGCGCCCTGTGGCACGATCAGCCAGCCCTTGATCGTCTGGCCGCCATAGCCAGCAAAGCTCACGTCGTAGGCCTGCACGGTGCGTAGCCCGAACTCGACTGGCTCAAACTGCGCGTTGAGCGGGTGCTGGCGCGCCTCGGCGAGCGTCTGCGCCCAGAAGGCGTCAAAGTCGCTCGGCTCAGCGATCGATGGGGCGTAGTCGCAGAGCGCCTCCAGCGGCAGATCAAACAGCGGCATGGCAAGACATCCTCATCTGATGGGTCGATACCGCTGTAAATATATCGCAGACCCGCGCCGCGCACACGTTCAACGGCGATTGCCTTTTTTCGCAAATTTCGCGGGCACGTTCCAGCGCCCACGGCTGATACCACGGGCTAGCGCCGAGTGTAAGGGGAGTGTCTAAATTCGAACAGAGGCCCCATCCAGCCCCCTTCAAGGGGCGCGCCCTAGCCGAGTGCTTCAGCGCTCGGCGCGACGGTGAAGGCCGATGACTGTCTGTTTATCTTTAAACACTCCCAGTGTAAGAAAACTCTTGAGGAACCTTTACTATTTTTTGGAAGTCGGCCTTTAGCATTCAAGACAGATGGACGCTGTACGATAATCAACCATAAGGAGCATCAAACCATGAAACGCCTATTTGCAGGAGTCCTTATCATCATCGGAGTGCTGGCCGCAGCCATGCCAGCGCTAGCCCAAGACGGGGTCAACATTGCCCGCGCTGAAGAGATCATCACCCAAGCCTACCCGGGCGTGACGATTGTCTCGATCCAGCGCACGCAGCAGAACAACGCGGCTGTGTGGGAAGCGCGTCTGGCTAATGGCACGCTGATCTACGTGAACGCGCAGACCGGCGAGATCACCGGTCGCGTGCAGGCTGCGCCGCCAGCAGTCGTTCCGCCCGTCGCGCCGCCAGTGATCCAGCCGCCGCGCCCTGCCCCCGCCCCGGCTGCTGCCGTCCGTGGGCTGCCGCCAGTCGGTTTTGAGCAGGCGCTGAGCATCGCGCTGGGTCAGTACCCGGGCACGCAGCTCATCAAGGCTGAGCTTGAGCCGCGCGAGCGCACTCGTGGCACAGGGCCGCTGACGTGGGACATGAAGCTGAGTAACGGCATGGCCGTCTACGTGGACGCGACAAGCGGCCAAGTGGTCGAGGTGGAGCCGTGGGGTGGCCGCCGTGGGCCGAGCGGCACGCCAGTCGACACGCCCGCCATCAGCTTGTCACAGGCGCTGAGCATCGCGCAAGGGGTCTTCCCGGGCCGCAGCTTCATTAAGATCGAACTGGAGATTGGAGGCCGCCTCGAGGGCTACGTCCCAGTGTGGAAGATCGACTTTGGCCGCCGTGCAGGAGTCGTGATCGACGCCAACAACGGCACGGTTCTGCGCACTCGCTAGCGCTATCTGCGGGGGGAGCTTGGCTCCCCTCTCTTGCTTGATTAAGACCGAGGCTTAGGTATGCGAATTTTATTGGTAGAAGACGAGGAAGGGATCGGGCGCTTCGTGCGGCAAGGGCTGCAAGAAGCGCTGCACGTGGTGGACTGGGCGCGCAACGCCGCCGACGGCCTGAGCTTCGCCCTCAGCCAAGACTATGATGTGCTCGTCTTGGACATTCGCCTGCCGGGCGGGCGCACAGGGCTTGATCTGCTGGCGGACTTGCGCGCGCGGCAGGTGCGCACCCCCGTGCTGATGCTCACGGCGCTCGATGCGGTCGATGACCGCGTGCGCGGGCTGCGGGCGGGGGCGGATGACTACCTCGTCAAGCCGTTTGACTTTGCTGAGCTGCTGGCGCGGCTGGAGAGCTTAGCGCGCCGCCCGCCGCTCCAAGTGAACACGGTGCTGCGCATCGCCGATCTAGAGATGGACTTAGTCAAGCGCACGGTGCGGCGCAGGGATCGCTTGATCGACCTGAGCGCGCGCGAGTTCATGCTGCTGGAATACCTCATGCGCAACGCCCATCAAACTCTGACGCGCACCCAGATCGGCGAGCGCGTTTGGGGGCTGGATTACGCGCACGATTCCAAAGTGATCGACGTGTATGTAGGCTACTTGCGCCGTAAAATAGAACAAGACGACAGCCCGCCGCTGATCCACACCGTGCGCGGGGTCGGTTTTCGGTTGAGCGATGATGAATAATAGATTTGCGACGATCCGAATCCGCCTAACGCTGTGGTATGTCTTGCTGCTGGGGGGGACACTGCTGGGGTTTGGGGTGTATCTGTTCTCGCAGATGCGCGCCAGCCTGCTGGAGCAGATCGACGCAGGCTTGCAGGCCGCCACCGCGCAGACGCTGGGGCAAATTCTGGCGGATGAGGACGGTGCGATGCGCTTTATGCCGCAGCTAGACAACAAACTCGTGAGCGACAGCCTGCGCGAATCGGGTTTGGGGGCGCGCTTGGTGAGCGCTGCGGGGGAGGTGCTGGACGGCTTCGGGGGCTATGCGCACCTGCCGGTTTGGGCTGGTCGTCAGTCCGGCTACGTCACGCTGGCGACGAGCCTCGGCATGTGGCGCGTCTACAGCTATCCGCTTCGGTTCAGCGGCGATCAAGTGAGCGTCTGGCTGCAAGTGTCGCAGTCCTTGTCAGAGACTTACAGCACATTAGAGCGCCTCTCAGGGCTGATGCTGCTGGGCACGCCGTTCGTGCTGCTCATGGCAGCCGGCGGTGGCCTGTTCCTCGCAGACCGCGCCCTGCGCCCCGTCGAGCGCATCACCCGCACGGCAGCCGCCATCGACAGCCATCACCTCGATCAGCGCATCGGCTACAAGGGGCCGCCGGACGAGATCGCACGGCTGGCGCAAACTTTCGACAGCATGTTAGAGCGGCTGCACCACGCCTTTGAAGCCGAGCGCCGCTTCACCGCCGACGCCTCGCACGAGCTGCGCACCCCGCTCACCATCGTCAAAGGCCATCTGGATGTTGGCCTCTCGCGCCCGCGCAGCGCCGACGAATACAAGGACATCCTGCAAACCATTCAGCTCGAAAACGAGCGCTTGATCCGCCTTGCCAACAGCCTCCTCTTCCTCGCACGGTTGGACGCTGCGCCCATGCGCACCCAATTTGAAACAGTGGACTTGAACGATCTGCTGGCCGTGGTGGCCGATCAAGCGCGCGTGCTGGCCGACGAGAAACAACAGCAGCTCACCGTCGCGCTCAACCCGCTGCCCAAGATCCACGGCAGCCCTGACCACCTTATCCGATTGTTCATGAACTTGATCGAAAACGCCGTGAAGTACACGCCGGAACGCGGGCAAATCCGCCTACATGCTGAATATCAGCCGCCCTATGTGATCGTGCGCGTGATGGACAGCGGGCCGGGCATCCCATCGGAGAAGCTGGCGCACCTGTTCGAGCGCTTCTACCGCGCCGATGACCACAGCGCGGCCGGGGCGGGGTTGGGCTTGGCCATCGCCACCAGCATCGCCCGCGAGCACGACGGGGACATCCAAGTTGAGAGCGCACAGGGCTTAGGGTCGGTCTTTACGGTGCGCTTGCTGAGGAGGAGATAACGATGATGCGGCCTCACATTTGGATTTATGGAGCAGCTTTGCTGGTGGCGGGCGTTGGCGTGCTCCAAGCGTTTCAGCCGTTTGCCCTGCGCCCAACCCCACGCGAAGGCGAGGTCATCACCCTTGATGAGCGGCCAGTGGCCTTCAACGCGCAGTTTTCACTCGACTTTGCCACGACCTCTGAAACGGACATGACCCTGCTCACGGTGGTTGACCCGGTTATCAGCGCGCAAGCGGCAGCGATTGAGCCGGTGGCCAACGGCCTCTCAATTGAGCAGGTGATGTCGCTGCTGGCGCAAGCGCGGCCAGAGGCGACGATCCGCGAGATTCGCGTCAAACGCGAGCAGGGCACGACGATCTACGAAGTTGACTTCAGCGACAACTTCCGCCTCAAGCTGGATGCCACCAGCGGGCAGATGCTTTCACTAGACACGATCAGCAGCAGTTCCCCACAGCCGCCACCGCATCGGCGCGTGCAGGGTTACACCGCCGCGACCACCCTGCTGAGCGCCGTCGCGCTGGCCCAAGAGCGCCACCCTGACGCAGCGTTCAAGGACGCCAAGCTGGAAATTCACGACGGCCTGCTCGTCTATAAAGTGAAGTTCGACCGCGGCGTAGAGGCCTTCATCGACGCCAACACGGGGCAGCACCTCTTCAGCAGGCTGCCGCGCGGCCAGTACGACACGAGCAGCCTGCCCATTCAACCAGAGGACGTCCTGCCGGTTGTGCTGGCGGCGCACCCCAACGCCGCCGTCCGCGATTGGAAGGTCAAATTCGACAAGGGCACGGTGGTGTACGAGGTGAAGCTGACCAACCACCTTGAGCTGTACATCAGCGCGCTGACCGGCGACATCTTTGAGGTTGAGTCGCACGACTGAGGGCAGCTGATGGCGCGGGCGCGTCTCAGGCCGAGTAGGGACGCGACCTGTCGCGTCCGTTGAGGGGTGGAACCCAACGGACAGGGCAGGCCCTGCCCCGACGATGTCGCGTCCGTTGAGGGGTGGAACCCAACGGACAGAGCAGACCCTGCCCCGACGATGCCGCGTCTGAAGGAGCTTGCGCCTTGAGATACTCTTTTGCTGCGCCCTGCGCTATACTCGCTTCGTTCATCATCACAGGAGAAATGGCGTGCGGCTTAAACTTGCGATGGCGCAGATGTACCCCAAACTGGGCGATGTGGCCTTCAACCTGCGGGCGCACCTCGACTGGATCGAACAGGCCAACCAGCAGGGCGCGCAGTTGATCGTCTTCCCGGAGCTGAGCTTGACCGGCTACCAAGTGCAAGACCTTGTGCCGGAGGTGGCGATCCGCGCGCACCCCACCCACCCCGTCTACCGCCAACTGCTGGACGCCAGCCACGACATCGACGTGGTGGTAGGCTTCGTGCGCGAGGACGAACGCAACCGCTTCTACATCGCGTCGGCTTACCTGAGCGGGGGCGAGACGGTGCACATCCACCACAAGGTGTACCTGCCGACCTACACGATGTTCGACGACGCGCGCTACTTCAGCCCCGGCCAGCACATCCGCGCCTTCGACACGCGTTGGGGGCGGATGGGCATGCTGATCTGTGAGGACTTTTGGCACATGTCGGCGGCTTATCTGCTGTGGATGGACGGGGCGGATCTGATGCTGCTGATGAGCGCCAGCCCGGGGCGCGGCCTGACAGAGGACGCGCGCTTGGCCTCGTCGCGCTGGGTGGAGCTGGTCAACCAAGCCTACGGCAGCTTCTTCACGAACTACGTCGTCCACGTCAGCCGCGTGGGCTATGAGGACGGCAAGGTGTTCTGGGGCGGCAGCAGCATCGTCGACCCCGACGGCACGTTCATCACGCACGGCCTCTATTTCGACGAGGCGCTGATCGTGCGCGAGCTTGACCTGAACATGCTGCACCGCGTCCGCTCGCACTTGCCGATCCTGCGCGACGAGCGCCCGGATCTCACTCTGCGCGAGCTGGAGCGCATCCTCACGACGCGCATCATGGAGCAGCCATGACCCACCCCGACGACAAGCGCGCCCTGAGCGGCTCACAGGCCGGCATGCGCTTCATCGCGCTGATGAAGCTCTATAACGACGGCCAGCTGCCGCGCTTGCGGCAGTTCCTCCAAGAGAGCATGGCCGAGGCGCTGCTAACCGCTCAACCTGCGGACGCGCAGGCCGCTGAGTGGGCCGCGCGGCGCGCCGCCATCGGTCGGCACAAGGTAAAGCAGGTGCTGGCGGTCGGCAAGCACCAAGCGGCGGTCGTCGTCAGCGCTGAGCACAGCGCGGATCTCTACTATGTCGAGATCCAAGTAGAGGAAGACTACCCGCACCGCATCACCAAGTGCCTGCACGCGCCGCTGCAGCCGACCGACTAGCCGCGCCCGTTGGCGTAGGCTTTGACGGCCAGCGGCTTTCGCACCGTCGCCGCGTAGAGGTAGCCGTGGAACAAGTCCACGAATTGGAAATCCTCGCCGAGCGTTTCGAGCCGTTCCCACGCGCGGCGGCTGCTGTCGGCGATGATGACCACGTCCATCACCTCGCTGAGGAAGCGCAGCGGCAGCGTGTACCAGCGGTCGCTCTCTTTGAGGTCAGCGATGCCGAACACGCCGCCGGGCTTGAGGGCGTCCATCGCGCGCTGCATGGCCGTCTCCCAGCGTGGGATGACCGCCAGCCCCAGCGTGCAGATCACCACGTCGAACGGCTCCGCCGCGCGGAACTCGGCGGCGTCGGATTGCACCAGCGTGATGTTCTGCCAGCCGCGCCCCAGCACGAACTGCTGATGAGCGCTGTCGAGCATCTCTTGGCTGTAATCCGTGCCGACGATGTGGCCGGTGGGGCCGATCTTCTCCATGATGTAGGGGAAGTTGGCCCCTGCCCCGCACGCCATGTCCAGCACGCGCATGCCGGGTTTGAGGTCGACCATCTCGATCAGCTTCTTGCGCATCTCAATCCGCGGGAACGACCCCAAATAGAGGTAATCCGTTAAGTTGTAGACGCTGGCGCGCTGCTGATAGTAGCGATCCAACCGCGGTTGGGTGACGCCCGTCTGGCGGCGCTGACGCAGCGCCGCCCCCAGCGCCAGCCCAGCTAAAACTCCCAGCAAGAAATGTCTGCGTGCCATGTGGGTTTCCCTTTTAGATATTGACCCCCGTCTACTATAGCGGCTGAGTGGGCGCTACTCCAATGGTTTGAGGCGGTTGAGGATCGTCGGGATGAACTCAGCCACGGTAGGGTGCACCGGCAGCACGTCCTTCATCGTCTGGTAGGTTCCGCCAGCGGCCATGAAGTGGCTCACGATCTGGACGATTTCATCGCCGCCGATGCCGAAGAAGGTCGCCCCCAGCAGGTGGCCGCTGTCGGCGTCGGCCAGCAGCTTGATCAACCCGACGGTCTCGCTCTCCTCTTTGGCGCGGCTGACGTTGGCCATCTGATGGACGGCCATCAACACCCGCCGGCCGCTCTTGCGCGCCTCTGTCTCGTTCAGGCCGACGCGCCCCAACGGCGGATCGGTGAACAGCGCGTAGGTCGTGATGCGCCCGTCGACGCTGCGCGATCCGCCGTTGAGGTTGGCCAGCGCGATCTCGTGGTCTTGGTAGCTGGTGTGGGTGAACGCGCCGCGCTGGTTGATGTCGCCCAGCGCGAAGATGCCTTTTACGTTCGTCTCAAGCAGGCCGTCCACCTCGACAAAGCCGCGTTCGTCCAGCTTCAGCCCGACGCTGGCCGCGTTGAGCTGATCTGTGTTGGGGGTGCGTCCGGTGGCCACCAGCAGATGCGACCCCGTGACAGGCAGGCGCAGCCCGCCCCGCTCCAGCGTGACGGTGATCGTGCCGCTGGCCGCGCTGGCCTCAACGGCGCTATGCCCCACGTAGAGCGTCACGCCTTCTTGGCCCATCAAGTTGGCCAGCGCGGCGCTCACGTCAGGGTCTTCACGCGGGGCGAGGCGCGGCGCCGGCTCGATGATGCTCACGGCGCTGCCCAAGCGGCGGAAGATTTGCGCCATCTCAAGGCCGATGTAGCTGCCGCCGAGGATGATGAGGTGTTCGGGCAGCGCCTCCAGCGCGAGCAGGCGCACGTTGTCCAAGTAGGGAACATCCGTCAGCCCGGCAATGGGCGGGACGGACGCGCGCGTGCCGGTGTTCAGGTAAACGGTCGGCGCGGCGTAGCGCGCATCGCCCGCGCGCACGCGGAACAAGTCGCCGTCGCGCCCGTCGAACTGAGCGTACTCGCGCACGACGTCCAGCTGATCTGGATAGCGGCTCAGCCACTGCTCAAGGCCGCTGCGGCTGGCGCTCACTACTTGATTTACCCGTGCCATGACGGCGGCAAAGTCCACTTGGGGCGGGCTGGTGTGGACGCCGAACTCGCCCGCGCGGCGGACGAGGTGCGCGACACGGGCGCTCTTGCGCAGCGTTTTCGTCGGCGTGCAGCCGTAGTTGACGCACGACCCACCAAGCAAATTGCCCTCGAACAGGGCGACGCGCTGCCCCAAATCAACCAAACCCACCGCCAACGGCGGCCCTGCCTGCCCTGAGCCGATGATAATGCTGTCGTATCGTTGCATGACGTTCCTCGATGCATGATATGAATGATTCGATCATATCATGGCTAATGCGCTTCTTGACAACTTCTTTATGAAACTATGAGCGAGTTGGCGGGCAGAGATAACAGCTTTCTTGTATGATATGGTCAGAAATGGTTTCTTTTTCTTAACAAGGTAACGGCTCGCCTATGTCCAAAATTCGGGTGGTGGTGGTCAACGATCAAATAGCCGTCAACGAGCTGTGGCAGCAGATGCTCGACATGACGGACGACATGACATGCGTCGGCACAGCGCGCAACGGGATGGAGGCCGTCCAACTCGCGGATGAGCTGACGCCAGACATCGTCATCATGGACGTGATGATGCCGGGCATGGACGGCACTGAGGCAACGCGCATCATCCGCGAACGCCACCCCAACACGCAGATTATCGTCTACTCGGCCTACAATGGCATGGAACAGCGAGCCTACGAGTCAGGCGCAGTGGAGTACCTGCTGATGCCCATCGGCCCGGACAAGCTGCGCGACACGATCCGACGGGTGTATCACGAGCATAACAAGCCGCAGTGAACCGTTGTGGCCTTAAAACAACCTCATATTGACGCCACCTCTCCCCCCAACTACAATCGGGGGCACTGTGCGATAACGCACTGCCCACTGCCCGCATCCGAGACCCAAACGCATGATAAGCGACAAATCAATCCAAACGCTGGAACTTGACAAGATTTTAGAGCAAGTGGCGCGCCTGTCCGTGTTCAGCGCGGGCGCGGAACTGGTGCGCGAGCTGCAGCCGACGACCAACCTTGAGGAAGCGCGCCTGTGGCAGCGCGAGACCGCCGAGGCGGTTGACCTGCTCGAGAACAAGGTGAACGTCTCGCTGGCAGGCGTGCGTGATGTGCGCCTAACCGCCATGAACGCAGCGCGCGGCGTGCTGATTGACACGTCGGTGCTGCTAGACATCAAGCAGACGCTGCGCCGCGCGGGCATCCTCAAGCGCACCCTCGCCAAGCAGAAGAATCAGTTCCCCCTGCTGGCGGAACTCGTCGAGGACATCGACGATGTGCCCGCGCTGCAAGACGCGATTGAGCGCGCCATCAACGACGCCGGCGAAATCCGCGACACGGCCACCGCCAAGCTGGCGATCATCCGCAGCGACTTGAAGATCTCGCTCGAACGCCTGCAGAGCAAGCTCAACCGCATCCTCACCAGCAAACGCAGCGAGCCGATCCTGCAAGAGGCGATCATCACCCAACGCAGCGGTCGCTACGTGATCCCGATCAAGGCCGAGTACAAGGGGCGCATCCCCGGCATCGTGCACGATTCGTCGTCCTCAGGCGCGACGCTGTTCATCGAGCCGCTGGAGACGGTCGAACTGAACAACCACTACCGCGAGCTTCAGCTTGAGGAAGAGAAAGAGATCCGCCGCATCCTCACCGATTTGACCGACCAAGTGGGGCAAGCCAGCGAGAAGATCGTGCTGACGGTGGACATCCTCGCGCAGGTGGACTTCACGCTCGCCAAAGCGCAGTACGCCCTCCAGAGCAAAGCGGTCATGCCCCAATTAGTGGAGTTCCGCCCGCGCAAGGACAGCCCCCACCCGGGCAGCACGATCGTGCTGCGCGGGGCGCGCCACCCGCTGCTCACCCACAACGTCGTGCCGATTGACGTCGAATACGACGAGGCGACGTGGGTGCTCGTCGTCACCGGGCCGAACACCGGCGGCAAGACGGTAGCGCTCAAGACGGTCGGGCTGATGGCGCTCATGGCGCAGTGCGGCCTGCACCTGCCAGCTGAAGAGGCGCGCTTGAGCGTGTTTGAGGGGATCTTTGCCGACATCGGCGATGAGCAGAGCATCGAACAATCGCTCTCGACTTTCTCCGCGCACATGACGAACATCATCGCCATCCTGCGCGAGTGTGACGACCGTTCACTGGTCATCCTCGACGAGATGGGGGCCGGGACGGACCCCGCCGAAGGCTCGGCGTTGGCGCGGGCGCTGCTCAATCGGCTGCTGAAGCGCCGCGTCACGACGATGGTCAGCACGCACCACCCCGAGTTGAAGATCTACGCGGTGGAGACGAAAGGCGTGCGCAACGCCAGCGTCGAGTTCAACCTTGAGACACTCGCGCCCACCTATCGGCTAGTGGTGGGGCTGCCGGGCCGCTCGAACGCGCTGGCGATTGCGCGGCGCTTAGGGCTGGATGAAGAGATCATCGACGAGGCGCGCGGCATGGTGGCCACCGAGGACTTAGTGGCCGACGACCTACTAGATGAAATCCAACGCACGCGCCAAGACATCCGCCAGCAGCACGAGACGATCGATCAACTGCGCGCCGAGCTGCAAGCCCAGCGCGACGCGCTGCAAGCGCGCATCGACGCGATCGAGGACGAGCGCCGCCGCGTGCTGCAAGAGGCGCGCGAAAACGCCGAGAAAGAGTTGGAGTTCTTCCGCCGCGAGCTGCGCAAGATGCAGAAGGAGATGCAGCTCGCCGGCATGCCGCTGGACAAGATCAAAGCCCTGCAAGAGGCCGCGCAGAAGATGATCGAGTGGACGGCTGCGCCCGTCGACGTCGAAGAGATCGAGCGCGTGCAAGAGGACGAAAGCAGCGGCAAGGTGCGCGTGGGCGATGCGGTGTTCCTCAACGCGCTCAACGCGGAGGGAACCGTGGTCGAACTCGACGGGCGCGATGCAGTCGTCCAAGTGGGGACGCTGCGCGTGCGGGCAAAGGTGGCCGAGCTGCGCAAGCGCAACCGCAGCGAACGCCGCGCCGCCGAGCGCAGCAAACGCCATGAACCGCCAGTCGTCGTGCCCGACCCGCTGCCGCCGCGCCTCGAAAGCCCCGGGCTGGAGCTAGACCTGCGCGGCGAGAGCGTCGAGGACGCGCTCAAGCGGCTCGATTACTACGTGGACGCAGCGTATATGGCCGGTCTGCCGTTCGGGCGCATCATCCACGGCAAGGGGACGGGCAAGCTGCGCGAGGCGGTGCGCCAGTTCTTGACAGGCCATCGGTTGGTGAGCAAGATTGAGCAAGGCCTGCCCAACGAGGGCGGGGCCGGCGTAACGGTCGTCCACCTTGTGCCGTCTGCGTAGCGAGGAGTCAGAATGCGCGTCATCCGAGCGTTCTTCAAAGCCCTCTGGCTGACCCTGCAGGGCAAAGTCTACACCCCTGCCCCCAAGCCGCCCCGCTACCCGCTGCTGGAGGCGTGGCGCGTTGAAGGCGTGCAGCGCGTGCAGGCGGCCTTCAACGTAGCCGACCACAGCGGCTTTGACGAGGCTGCCCGCCGTGCCTTCACCCTCACGCTTGACAGCCGCCCCATCAGCATGGAGACGATCCTGCGCGCGGTGGAGCACAACCTCACGCGCGAGTACCCGCTGTTGATGGAGGCGCGCGTTGAACACAACCTCACGACGCTCTACGCCCTCAACCTGAACGACCGCTACCGCGTGGCGCAGTTGGCCGCCGCGCTTACCCAAGCTTCGGCGAGCGCCGCCCTCCAGCGCCTGAGCGAGCACCTCGACGCCATCCCCTCCAGCCAAGCTGTGCAGGCCGTCAAGGACGAGACCCCCGACCCGAGAACGGGGTAAGGGGGACAGGGCGTGCCTGTCAAGCGCACTTCATCACACGCCGCGCACATTTGGGGTTTCTATGCTACACTCATTGAAAAATAAGCTTACCCACGTGGTTGCCCATTGTTGGAGGGATTTTATGGCACGCACGCTCAAAGCTGCATTATTTTTGATCGTTTTACTGGCGCTTGGGCTGGTGGCAGCCGCGCAAGACGAACAGACCTACACCGTCCAGCGCGGGGATACGCTCTTCCGCATCTCGCAGCGCTTCGGCGTGTCGATCTCGGCCATTGCCCAAGCCAACAACATCGCCAACCCGAACCTGATCTTCGCCGGAACGGTGCTGCGCATCCCAGCCGGTGGCACAACCCCCGCGCCGCAGCCTACCCAGCCGCCGCAGCCGCCCACCGAGCCGAGCGGCACGTACACCGTCCAGCGCGGCGACACGTTGGGGCGCATCGCCCAGCGCTTCGGGGTGACGCTCTCTGCCATCCGCGCGGCCAACCCCAACATCCGCAACATCAACTTGATCTTCCCCGGCCAAGTCATCAACATCCCAGCGGGCGGAACTGTCGTCCAGCCCCCGCCCGGCTCGACCCCCGCGCCCCAGCCCACTCAGCCCGGCCCAGTCGTCCCGCCGCCGCCCGGTGGCTTCGCCGTCGGCGCGCACGTCTTCAGCTACAACTTTGCTGATCTGGCGCGCAACACCGGCATGACGTGGCTCAAGCAGCAAATCCGCTGGAATCAGGGGGAACCCCCGTCGATTGCGCAGGTGGCGATTGACGGCGCAAAGGCGCGCGGCTTCCGCATCCTGCTCAGCATCACCGGCAACCCATCGCAGCTGGCCGCCAACCCCACCCAGTACTACCAAGACTTTGCCAACTTCCTCGGCGGCGTGGCACAGCTCGGCGCAGACGCGATTGAAGTGTGGAACGAGCCGAACATCGACAAGGAATGGCCGCGCGGCCTCATCAGCGGCGCACAGTACACTGCCATGCTCAGCGCGGCTTATCAGGCCATCAAGGCCAACAACCCCAACACGCTGGTGATCTCTGGCGCGCCCGCCCCCACCGGCGGCCTCGGCTGTTCCACCAACGGCTGCAACGATGACGCCTACATCGGCCAGATGGCCGCAGCAGGCGCGGCGCGCTTCATGGACTGCGTCGGCATCCATTACAACGCTGGAACCGTTCCGCCCACCGCTACCAGCGGCGCGCCCGTTGGCAGCGCCAGCCACTACAGTTGGTACTACCCGACGATGGTCAGCCTCTACACGCGCACCTTCCCCGGCAAGCCACTGTGCTTCACCGAGATCGGCTACCTGAGCGGGGAAGGCTTCCCGCCGCTGCCCGCTGGCTTCTCATGGGCACAGGCGACCACCGTCGCCCAACAAGCCGAGTGGCTCGGGCAGGCGGTGCGGCTGGCGCGCCAGAGCGGCAACGTGCGCTTGTTCATCATCTGGAACTTGGACAGCACTCAGTTCGGCGCTGACCCACAGGCGGGCTACGCGATCATTCGGCCGGACGGCACATGCCCAGCCTGCACGACGATCCGCGCCGCGCTGCCATAGGGGGCGGGCTTCATCCCCAAGCCCCCTTCTCCCTGTGGAGAAGGGGGCGTTGAGGTCTTTTTCATCAAGAGCGGGGGGCTAGGGGTGAGGCCATGTGATGATCAATCGCCAGCAGCGACCTCATCCAACGGCTGGAGCTGGTCGGCGTGTTCGTCCAGCCAGTGGATCGCGCTCATTGCCGCGCTTGTCCCCTGCCCGACGCTCGTCGCCACTTGCCGCCAGAGTTGATCTTGAA
Organism: uncultured Anaerolineae bacterium; assembly: GCA_937944445.1. Classification (GTDB taxonomy): domain Bacteria; phylum Chloroflexota; class Anaerolineae; order Aggregatilineales; family Phototrophicaceae; genus JANWYT01. The sequence goes on along the minus strand of CALDYP010000018.1, from coordinate 6,491 downwards.
TCTCGCCCGCCGCGAACACTCCATCAACGCTGGTGCGGTAGCGCTCGTCGGTGATGACGTAGCCGTCTGCGTTCAGCGCCAGTTGATCGCCAAAGATCTTGCTGTTCGGGTCGTGCCCGATGAAGATGAACACGCCGTCCGTCGGGTAGACGCTCGTCTCACCGGTTTTGAGGTTGCTCAAGCGCACCCCGTTCACCGTGCCCTGCTCGCCGAACAAAATTTCATCGACTTTCGTATCCCAGATAAAGTGCATCTTGGGGTTGGCAAAGGCGCGCTTCTGGAGCTGCACGCCCGCCCGCAGCGTGTCCCGCCGATGAATCACGGTGACTTTGGTCGCAAAGCGCGTCAGGAAGATGCCCTCTTCAAGGGCGCTGTCGCCGCCGCCCACCACCACTACCTCCTTGCCGCGGAAGAAGAAGCCGTCGCATGTGCCGCAGTAGCTCACGCCGCGCCCGATACCCTCTGCCTCGCCGGGGATTTGCAGCTTGCGCGGGTCAGCGCCGATGGTGACGATCACCGCGTCCGCGAGGTACGTCTCAGAGTACGTCTTGACGGTGAAGGGTGAGCCATGTGTGAAGTCTACGCTCTCCACCATGTCGTAGACGAACTCCGCGCCGAAATGCTCGCCGTGGGCGCGCATCTGCTCGACCAGATCTGGGCCGGTGATGCTGATGAACCCCGGGTAGTTCTCGATCTCGTGGGTGATGCCCGCCTGCCCGCCGATCTGGTTGCCGACGATGACCACTGGCTTGAGCTGCGCGCGCGCAGTGTAAACAGCGGCGGCCAGACCCGCCGGCCCCGAGCCGATAATGACGACACGTTCACGCTTCATAGTGATTTCGCTCCTAAGTAAATGCCCTGTGCAGCGTCAAAGCTGCTCGATTTCCATCTTGAGGACGGCCACCAGCGCCTCGAACTCCTCGCGGCAGTCGTGCCAGTAGCGCATGTGATATTGCAACTCCGGCAGGATGTCTTCCAGCGATGCGCCTGCCGCCACCCGCTCCGCAAGGGCTGCCAAACTCTCACAGTGTTCGTTGCAGTCCATCGCCTCGATCTGCTCGTTCTCAGGGCAGTTCAACACGAAGTCCAGCAGGGCTTGCAAGCGGTCTATCTTCGACTGGCTCATAGGGCGAGCAGCTCCATCCTTCCATCATCTATGCATTAGACGCGCACCGTGGGCGGGTCTTACACGGCTATGAGGGTTTCCAAACCAACCGCCAGCGCCCGCGCGTCGTCGGGCCGGTTTGTGTGTAGAGGTAGCTCACCCCGTCGATCAAGACGAAGTCGGCGTGCCCCACCCCAACATAAAAGCCCATGTCGAACAAGATCGGGTTGGCGGGGTATTTCTCCCACGGGCCGTCGATCTGGTCGGTCAGGCTGCGCGCGAGGCCGAGGCCGAACTGGGTGTCCATGCCGCGCTCGAGCACGTCCGGCCCGCGGATGCCCTCGTAGAACATGTAGTAGCGCTCCCCGACCTTGACCACCTCGGCGCTGCTGACGTAGCGGAAGTCGAAGTAGGCGTTGGCGTCTGCGCCGAACCGGTTCACATCGCCGTAGGTCGGCGCGCCCGCGAAGAGCGGGTCTGTCTGGCAGCGCTGAAGCCGACTCAGGTCGCCGAAGCGATCCCCCTTGTAGCAGCGCATGTGTCCCGGGGCGCTGCCCGCCGCCACGAACACGTAGAGCATGTCGCCCTCGACGTGCAGGCCGGGCGGCGCGCCAACGAGGCAGCCGTCTGCTTGGCCGCGGATGTGCGGGTGCGGGCCGATCTGTTCGACGGGGTCACACGGGGCGAAGGCGTAGGGGTACGTCCCGCCCGGCACGATCAAATACTGCCACGGTGACCACGCCAGCCCATCCGGCGAGGTGCGCAGCATCACCTGCGCGTGCCACTCATAGGCCATGTACCAGCCCTCAGCCGTGCGGGCGACGCGCGGGTACTGCTGCGCGGTGATGTGGTCGCGCGCGTCGTCGCACGGGCACGTTTGACACGGCAGCAGGCACATCCGCGGCGACAGTCGGAACGACTCGCCCCCGTCGTTGCTTATCCACCGCGCAAGGCAGCCGGGGAAAGCCACCGGCTCGCCGCATTGGTCGACCACCTGCGCGGATGAATAGCTGGCGTGGCCAAACGCCCAGAAGGTGCGCGCGTCGAGCTGCACCGTGTCGCTTTCGCCCACCGGCAGCCCGACGTCGAGCCGGTCGATCACCCACTCGGCGCGGCCTTCCCAAAAGTCGTCGAGCGTGGGCGGCGCGTCCGCGTAGGCCGCCGTCGTCAGCAGCATCCCCAGCCCCACTGCCGCCAGCCAGCGGCGCATTCTAGTAGGCCCCTTTGCGGCTCAGCACGTGCGGCACGGTCATCAACAAGAGCTGCACGTCGAACGGCAGCGACCAGTTTTCGATGTAGTAGATGTCCATCAAGACCATCTCATCAAACGGGATGTTGCTGCGCCCGCTCACCTGCCAGAGGCCGGTCATGCCGGGGATGGTGTCGAGGCGCTGGCGATGCCAGTCTTGATACAGCTCCACCTCGTCCGGCGTGGGCGGGCGCGGCCCGACGAGGCTCATCTCGCCGCGGATGACGTTGAACAGGTTCGGCAGCTCGTCGAGGCTGGTGCGGCGCAAAAAGCGCCCGATGCGCGTCACCCGCGGGTCGTCGGGCAGCTTCATGTGGCGCGGGTCGAGGTGGTTGTGCTGCTTCATGAGGGCGGCGCGCATCGCGTCCGCTTCCGGGATCATCGAGCGGAACTTGACCATCTTGAAGGGGCGACCGTTCTCGCCGAGGCGCGTCTGGCGGTAGAAGATCGGCCCCGGGCCTTCCAGCCGAATGGCCAGCGCGACCGCCGCCATGACCAGCAGCCACAGCGGGGCGCTCACCGTCACCAACAGCAGGTCAAGCGCGCGCTTGTAGAGGCGCGACGTCGAGGTAAGCCGATGGCCGCCCGTCAGCCCTAGCAGCGGGATGCCGTCGAGGTTTTCGACCTGCACGCGGCGCATGTTCAGTTGGAAGATGTCGGGCACGATGCGCACCTCCACGCCGACGCGCTGCGCCGCGCGCGCAAGGTGCATCACAAAGTCGTAGTGCCGCCACGGCAGCGTGATGATGACGATGTCGGGGCGGTGGGCTGTCAACGTCTCGCGCAGGTCTTCGGGCCGGCCTAAGTAGGGCACGCGCCCGAGGCGCTGCGTGTCGTCTTGCGCCTCGGTGGCCAGCGTAGGCGGGGCGTCGTCGAGGTAGCCCAGCACCTCCAGCCCATAATCGCGCCGCGAGATGAGCGTGCCGAGGACGCTCTTGCCCGTCTCGCCCATGCCCACGATCAAAACGCGCTGCACGCCCACGCCGCGCTCGCGCAGCCGCGCCAGCACGATCCGCCGCCCAATGCGCACCGCCACCAGCAGGATGACCGTCAGCGCGGCTACGTAGACCAGCATCAACCGGCTGGTGACCAGCGGCTGAATCAAGAAGAACAGCGCCAGCAAGATGACCGTGGCAATCGTCACCCCGTTGATGATGATGGTGGTCTCTTCGCTGAGGGTGCGACCGCGCACGTTCTTGTAGAGGTTGTTGCCGCTGTAGTTCAGGTACAGGATGATGGCGTAAATCGCGGCGTAGGGGGCATACGGCAGCAGTTCAGCGCGCGCGGGGTCAATCACGGGGCGGATCAACTGCAGATCATAGCGCAGGACATACCCTAACACGAAGGCCACTACCACCATCACCACGTCGATGACGGGCAGCAGCCAGCGCGGCTCAGGGGTGGGGGACTGCACAGGTTCATTGTTCATCGGTCACGCATCGGCACGGCTTGCAGCGCTTTTTGATAGCTGTGAAGGGTGTCACGGGCGGTCTGCTCCCATGTGAAGCGGCGGGCAGCCTGCAAGCCGCGCGCGCGCGCCTGTTCGCGCCAATCAGCGTCATAGAAAGCGCGGCGCAGTCCCTCCACCCACGCGGCGCGGTCGTGCGGCGGCAGGCACAGGCCAACGTCCTGCGCCACCTCTGGCAGCGATGACACGTTCGACGTCAAAACGGGTGTGCCGCAGGCCATCGCCTCCAACACAGGCAGCCCGAACCCTTCAAACACGCTTGGATAGACAAACACTTCCGCCGCATTGTACCACAGCGGCAGGTCTGCGACAGGCACAAAGCCGATCAAGCGCACATCCCCGGCCAGCCCGTGCTCGGCGATTTTGGCTTCCACCTCGGCCTGCCCCCAGCCGCGCCCCCCGCCCAGCAGCAGCGGCAGCCGCTCCGTGCGGGGCAGCGCCGCATAGGCGTCCAGCAGCAGCGGCAGGTTCTTGCGCGGCTCAATCGTGCCGACGAACAGCCAGAAGCGGTCTGGCAGGCCTTTTTGGGCGCGAAACGCCGCCACCTCGGCTGCGGCGCGCGGGTAGTGCTGCGCGCGGTCGTAGCCGAGCAGCGTGACGTCGATCTTGTCAGCGGGGATGCCCAGCAGCGCGGTCAGGTCGTCGGCGGTGCTCTGGCTGATGACGGTCACACGGCGGGCGCGCTGGCAGCTCCACGCGGTGAGCAGGCGCAGATACAGCCGCCGCGCCGTCGGCAAGTAGGACGGATAGCGCATGAAGGACAGGTCATACACCGTGACGACGGTCGGCTTGAGCGCCAGCACAGGCGACACGAAAGCCGTCGCGTGCAGCAGGTCGAACTCGCTAAGCTGCCACGGCTGGGCGGCCTGCTCCCAGAGGATGCGCTGGAGCGGATGCTCGGTGTTGAGGCGGCTGCGGCGGACGGCCACAGCGGGGTACTCAGCGCGCACCTCGCGCCCGACCAGCGCGCTGAAGCGCCAGCCCTGCGGCGCAACCTGCGGCAGGTGCAGCAGCAGGCGGTGGATGACGTTGTGGATGCCCGCTGCGCGGTAGCCCGCCTGCGACGAGAGCAGATGCGCGTTCAAGCCAACGTGGGGCATCGCTTACAACTGGGTGCGCGCCCACTCGGCCATCTGGCGGACGGCCTCATCGGGGTGGGCGGTCAGCGCGTCCACGGCGGCGTGCGCGGCAGCATCCGATGGGCGCATGTGCGCCAGCACCTCCAACAAATCACAGCACACCGCGGGGGGCGTGGCCGCGTCTGAGAGGGTGACCAGCACGACCTCCAGCGTCGCCGCGCCGCCGCGATGTTTGAGCGCCTGCCGCAGGAAGTAGCACAGCGTGTCGTTGTCGGCTTGGGCGCGCAGCAGGGCGATCAAGCGCGGCCCCACCTCAGGATGATCGCTGTAGGCCAGCGCTTGGATCGCCTCCTCAACGACGCGCTCAGACGGATCCGCTAACAAGTCGAACAGGTGCGGCGTTAGCTCCGTGGCGGCCATGAGCGCGGCGGCGCGGGCGGCCATGGCGCGCACGTCGGGGTCAGCGTCGTGCAGCCCCTGCGCGATGGCGGGCGTCACCTCTGGCTCGCGGCGGCTGCCGAGCGCCTCCATCACGCGGGCGCGAACAGCGGGGCTGGGGTCGCTGGCAGCGGCCAGCAGCGCCGCCAAACAGCGATGATCGCGCGTGCGCCCCAAGCGCCATGCAGCGTTCGCCCGCACGCCCTCATCCGGGTGGTCGCGCAGGTTGCGCAGGTAATCCTCAAATGTCAGCTCGCTCATGGGGTGATGCCCAACTCCTGACTATCGAGCCACAACGTGACTGGCCCCTCGTTGACGATCTGCACTTGCATCATCGCGCCGAATTGGCCGCGCTGCACCGCCACGCCCAACGCCGCCAGCACGGACTCAAAGCGGGCGATGAGCAGGGCGGCCTGCTCTGGGCGCGCCGCTTGGAGGTAGTCCGGTCGGCGGCCCCCGCGCGCATTGGCGTAGAGCGTAAACTGCGAGACGACCAGCGCCGCCCCGCCCACGTCCAGCAGCGAGCGGTTCATCTTGCCCGCGTCGTCGTCGAACACGCGCAGGTGCGCCACTTTCTGCGCCATCGCCTCAGCCACTGCAGGGGTGTCGCTGTGCGTGATGCCCACCAGCAGCACGAAACCGGCTCCAATCGCGCCTACGACTTGCCCCTCAACGACCACACAGCCGCTGGAAACGCGCTGCACCAGCACGCGCATTTAGCTCTCCTGATGCGTTCAATTTGTGCTCGATTCTCATTGTAAAACGGATTCAGAACGGATGTAAGACAGACGTGAGCGAATCGCATCACCATTGGCCACTTGTCGGCATAACCGTGAGGCCGCCGCGGGCACAGCACCCGCCGAGTAGGGACGCGACCTGTCGCGTCCGTGGGGGAACAAAACACGGACGCGGGGGAACAAAAAAACGGACACGGCAGGCCCTGTCCCTACGATGCCGCGTGCGTAGGGACGCGACCTGTCGCGTCCGTTGGTGCAGAAAACCACGGACAGGGCAGGCCCTGTCCCTACGAGGCCGCGTGCGTAGGGACGCGACCTGTCGCGTCCGTTGAGGTGTAGAAAACCACGGACAGGGCAGGCCCTGTCCCTACGATGTCGCGTGCGTAAGGACGCGACCTGTCGCGTCCGTCGAGGG
>CALDYP010000017.1 GCA_937944445.1 uncultured Anaerolineae bacterium | reverse complement strand
CCGTGGGGGATAATGCGCCTCTAGCATTCATCGGCTTTGGGCCACTATGGACGCCTATGATTGCGGCTAATATGAATGCTCTCGCTTTTGACTACATAGCGCGTCAGAAAATTAGTGGCACAAATCTAACGTTTTTCTATCTCAAACAACTCCCCGTGATCCCGCCGCACACGTACACGCCCGCGCTGCTGGCGTTCATCGCCCCGCGCGTGCTCGAACTCACCTACACCGCGTGGGACATGCAGCCCTTCGCCCGCGATCTGGGCGACGACGGCCCGCCCTTCGTCTGGGATGACGAGCGCCGCTTCCTCATCCGCTGCGAGCTAGACGCGCTCTACTTCCACCTGTATCAGATCCCGCGCGACGACGTCGAGTACATCATGGAGACGTTCCCGATTGTGAAGCGCAAGGACGAGGCGGCTCATGGCCAATACCGCACCAAGCGCGTGATCTTGGAGATGTTCGACCAGATGGCGGCCCTGCCCCGCACTGCTGTCCCCGCGCCCAAAGGGGGCGAGAACGCGGCGGCGTATCTGGTGCCGGATGTGTCGCAGTGGACGACGCAGCTCAATCCGCCGCCGGGGGCAAGGGGCGCGCCCGGCCCATGAGGCCGCTCAGGGGGTGTCTCAGTTCGAACTGAGGCCTATCTCCCTAAACACGCCCTGTCTCTTAAAAAAATTAACGCACGCTTTATGATCTTTGATAAAATTTACAAACGCTAACACGTGTGAGGATCCCCAATGGATGTGTTTAAGCTGCGCCAGCAGCTCACCCAAGATTATGCGAACTACGCCAGCAGCTTCATCCAAATCCGCGATCAACGCCTATACGAAACCGTTCATCAGAGCTTGCAGGAAGGGGTCTTCTGGCCAGACCCGCTCATCCAACTCAACCCCAGCTTCGAGAGCGGCGGCAGCGTGAATGAGCTGGTTGATGCGGGCCTCCTGCACGAAGAGTGCCGCCGCATCTTCCGCAAAGACAAACAAACAGACGGGCAGCTGCTGCGCTTTCACCGTCATCAGCGCGAGGCCATCGAGATCGCCCGCAGCGGGCACAATTACATCTTGACCACCGGCACAGGCTCCGGCAAGAGCCTCGCCTACATCGTGCCGATCGTCGACCACGTCCTGCGGCGTGGCCGCGGCAACGGCATTCAGGCGCTCATCGTCTACCCGATGAACGCGCTGGCCAACAGCCAAGCCGGCGAGCTTGAGAAGTTCCTCAAAGAAGGCTATCCACAGGGGCAAGAGCCGGTGACCTTTGCGCGCTACACCGGGCAAGAAACCGAAGAAGAGCGCCAGCGCATCATCACTCACCCGCCCGACATCCTGCTGACGAACTACGTGATGCTGGAACTCATCATGACGCGCCCGCGCGAGCGCACGCTGATCGAGCGGGCGAAGGGGCTGCGCTTCTTGGTGTTGGACGAGCTGCACACCTACCGCGGCCGGCAGGGGGCGGACGTGGCGCTGCTGGTGCGGCGCGTCCGCGACCGGTTGGAAACGCCTGAGCAAAAGCTGGTGTTCGTTGGCACGTCTGCCACGCTGGCCAGCGAAGGCACTTACGCGCAACAGCGGGCGCAGGTGGCCGAAGTCGGCACGCAGATCTTCGGGGCGACCGTGCTGCCAGAACACGTCATCGGCGAGACGCTGCGGCGCGTCACCCCTGAAAAGCTGGACGTCGACGCGCTCAAGTCACTCGTGGCACAAGGCGACCAACTCACCGCGCCAACCGAGTACGCCGCTTTCGTGGAGCACCCGCTGTCTTCATGGATCGAAAGCACGTTCGGGCTGCAAGAGCAAGACGGCCGCCTGATGCGGCAGCCGCCGTGCAGCATTCAGGCCGCCGCCCAAGCGTTGAGCCAACTCACAGGCGTTCAGCAGCCCACGTGCGAACGGGTCATCCAGCGCTGGCTGATGGCCGGTTACCAATGCGAACCCCACCCCACGACAGGGTTTGCGCCGTTTGCGTTCCGCCTGCACCAGTTCATCAGCGCCGGCGACACGGCCTACAGCACGATCGAACCCGAAGCCGACCGCCACATCACCCTGCAGGGGCAGCGTTTCGTGCCCGGCCACCGCGACAAGGTGTTGTTCCCGCTGTGCTTCTGTCGGGAGTGCGGGCAGGAGTACTACACCGTGCGCATCACAACCCCTGCCGACGACCAGCCGCGGCAGGTCCTACCGCGTGACTTCGCGGATCACCTGCCCGATGACGAGACCGAGGCGGGCTACCTCTACATCGGCTCCCACAAGCCGTGGCCGCACAGCCCTGAAGACCTCATCCGCGGCGGCTACTTGCCAGATGACTGGCTCGAAGAGCGCAACGGGAGGATGCGCATCCGTCCACACCGTCAGGCCAAGCTCCCGCAGCTTGTGCGCGTTTTGCCATCCGGTGAAATAGATGCGGAGGGGCAGGCGTGCGTTTACATCCCGTCTCCTTTTATGTTCTGCTTGAACTGTGGCGTGTCGTACAGCGCGCGTCAAGGGGATTTCGCCAAGCTGGCGACGCTCAGCTCCGAGGGGCGCAGCAGCGCTACCACCCTGCTCAGCTTGTCGGCGATCCGTTTCCTAAAAGCGAGCGATCTGCCCCAGCACGCGCAGAAGCTGCTGAGCTTTACCGACAATCGACAGGACGCATCGCTGCAAGCTGGGCACTTCAACGACTTTATCGAGGTCAGCTTGCTGCGCGGGGCCATTTACCGCGCAGTGGCCGACGCTGGCTCGGCAGGGCTGACCCACGAAGTGATTGCCGAGAAGGTGTTTGACGCGCTGAACCTGCCGCTCAAACTTTACGCCAGCGATCCGTCGGTGCGCTTTCAAGCCTTGCAGGAAACCCAGCGCGCCCTAAGGCAGGTGCTGGGCTATCGGATTTATCGTGACCTGCGGCGCGGTTGGCGCATTGCGCTGCCCAATTTGGAACAGTGCGGCTTGTTAGAGATTGGTTATGTTGATCTAGATACCGTGTGCGAAGCAGAAGACGTGTGGGCCGATAAGCACCCAGCCCTGAAGACCGCATCCCCCCAAACGCGCATGACCATCGCCAAAACCCTGCTGGACTACATGCGGCGTGAGCTGGCCATCAAGGTAAACTATCTCGACCACGGTCATCAGGAGCGCATTCAGCAGTCGAGCAGCCAGTACTTGATCGAGCCGTGGGCGATTGACGAAGATGAGAAGATGGAATACGCCTCGATCTTGTTCCCGCGCTCGTCTAGTGGTGATGATGGGCGCGGCAACTACACGTATGTTTCAGCCCGTGGCGGCTTCGGCATCTATCTACGCCGCCTCGGAACCTTAGACAACAGAGTCAAGATCGGCCTAGACGACACCGAAGCCATCATCCGTGAGCTGCTGGAAGGGCTGCGCGTCGCCAAGCTGGTGGAGATTGTGCACCCGCCCAAAGACGCCAGCGACGTGCCGGGCTATCAACTTGTCGCCTCGGCGATGCGCTGGCACGCCGGCACAGGCCAACGCGCCTTTCACGATCCAATTCGTGTGCCCAACGAATCGCAGGAAGGCGGGCGACCGAATGCCTTTTTCGTCAACTTCTACCGCGATGTTGCTGCGTCCTTAATCGGATTGGCGGCTCACGAACACACCGCCCAAGTGCCCTACGATGAACGTGAAAAGCGCGAAAAGCAGTTCCGCCAAGGCGATCTGCCTATCTTGTACTGTTCGCCGACGATGGAACTCGGCGTGGACATCGCGGAGCTGAACGTCGTCAACATGCGGAATGTGCCGCCTACGCCCGCCAACTATGCCCAGCGCAGCGGGCGTGCCGGGCGCAGCGGCCAGCCAGCGCTGGTGTTCACCTATTGCTCAGGGGGCAGCCCACACGACCAGCATTTCTTCAAACGTCCAGAGCGCATGGTTGCCGGGGCTGTTGCGCCGCCGCGCCTTGACCTGAGCAACGAAGACCTGCTGCGGGCGCACATTCACGCCATCTGGCTGGCAGAAACCGGCATCGACCTCAAGAACACGCTCAAGGAAATCCTCGACATGACCGGCGATCCGCCGTCACTCGCGCTGCTGCCAGAGATTCGCCAACAGGCCGAATCGAGCGTCGCGCGGTCAGCCGCACACCAGCGCGCAGAGCGCATCCTCAAGACGATCCCCAATGTGACAGATCCTGAGGGGCTGTTGGAAGTCACCATGCAGAACGTCATTCGCGCGTTTGACAGCGCCTGCGAGCGTTGGCGCGGCTTGTATTGGTCGGCGCTTAAGCAAGTGAAAGCGCAGGAGGAGATCAGCCGTGACCCAACGCGCCCTCAAGGCGACAAGCATCAGGCCGAGCGACTGCGGAAAGAGGCACTGTCACAAATCAACTTACTTGTTGAGGTCGAGAGTCTCGCGCAGTCCGATTTCTACAGCTACCGCTACTTCGCCACCGAGGGCTTTCTGCCCGGCTACAGCTTCCCGCGCCTGCCCCTATCCGCCTTCATCCCGGCGCGCCGCGCCAAACAGCGCGACAATTTCCTCTCGCGCCCACGCTTTTTAGCCATTTCAGAGTTTGGCCCCAGAGCCATCATCTATCATGAAGGCTCCCGCTACCTTATCAACCAAGTCATCATGCCAGTGACAGATAACGAGGACGGGCCGCTGACCACGCAGATCAAACAGTGCCACCACTGCGGTTATGTCCATCCGATCAAGGCTGGTGTGGACTACGACCTGTGTCAGCGCTGCGGAATGCCGCTTGACCTGCCGCTGCAATCGCTGCTGCGCTTGCAAAACGTGGTGACCAAACGACGTGACCGCATCAGCGCCGATGAAGAAAATCGCCTGCGTTTGGGCTACGACATTTGCACCGGCGTGCGTTTTAGCGAACGGGATGGCAAGCTGGATATTCGCACGGCGTCAGTGCGCCATCAAACACGTGACATTGCCCGCCTGAGCTACGCACAAACGGCGACGCTGTGGCGTATCAATTTGGGCTGGACGCGGCGCAAGAACAAGCGTCAATACGGCTTCGTGTTGGACATTGAGCGCGGCTACTGGGGGCGCAACGAACAGAACGAAGATGACCCCGATGATCCCATGTCAGAGCGCACACGGCGCGTCATCCCCTACGTGGAGGACAACCGCAACTGCTTATTGTTCGAACCGCTTGACGGGTGGTCGATCGAGCAAATGGCTTCGTTACAGGCCGCCCTCAAGCGCGCGATTGAAACCGTCTTTCAACTTGAGGATAACGAGCTGGCAGCTGAACCCCTCCCTGATGAGAACAACCGCCAACTGCTGCTGTTCTATGAAGCCGCCGAAGGCGGCGCGGGCGTCCTGCGGCGGCTGGTAGATGACCCCGCAGCCCTCTCACACATCGCTCGTGAGGCGCTGCGCATCTGCCACTTTGACCCCAACACAGGTGAGGACTTGCGACGCGCGCTCCGTGCCAGTGAGGACTGTGAAGCTGCCTGTTACGACTGCCTGCTGAGCTATGGCAACCAGCGCGAACATGCGATTCTCGATCGTCAGACGATCCGCGACGTGTTGATGACGCTGGCAGACGCTCAAGTGAGCGCCAGCCCAGCAGCGGAAAGCCGCGACACACGCCTACAACATCTGCTCAGCCTATGTGAATCCGAGCTTGAGCGCGACTGGCTGCAAACTTTGTCCAAGCGCGGCCTGCGACTGCCCGATGCGGCGCAGTCCTATCTGAAGGACTGCCAAACGCGCCCCGACTTCCTCTACAACAGCGGCGGCGTGTACGCTGCGATCTACATCGACGGGGCGCACCATGACTCCCCCCAGCAGCAGCAGCGGGATCGCCAGCAAACCGATTGTATAGAAGATTACGGCTACTGCGTGATTCGTTTTGGCTATCAGCATGACTGGGATACGATTTTTGAGAAGAACAAGCATGTGTTTGGAGATAAAGCGTGAACGCACATTCTTCTTTCGCAGTCGGTTCGCTGGTGAGAGTTCGCGGGCGTGAGTGGGTGGTGCTACCCGACTCAACCGATGAGCTGGTTCGAGTGCGACCGTTGGGCGGCACAGACGACGAAGTGACCGCAGTGCTGACGCGTCTTGAACACATCGAACCAGCCACTTTTGCTCTGCCCGATCCGACTCAAATCGGCGATTATCGCTCGGCGCGCTTGTTACGCGCGGCAGTCAAGCTTGGCTTTCGCTCCAGCGCAGGCCCGTTTCGCTCGTTCGCCAAGATCAACGTCGAACCGCGCCCGTACCAGCTCGTGCCGCTTTTGATGGCGCTTAAGCAAGACCCTGTTCGCTTGTTGATCGCGGATGACGTCGGCATCGGCAAGACGATTGAAGCGCTGCTGATTGCGCGGGAACTGCTAGATCGCGGTGAGATCGACCAACTGGCGGTCTTGTGCCCACCGCAGTTGGCGGAACAGTGGCAAGCAGAACTGCGCGAGAAGTTCTACATCGAAGCTGAACTGGTGCTCTCCAGCACGGCCACCCGCTTAGAACGCAACTTGCGGATGGGCGAATCCATCTTTGAACGTCACCCCTTTGTGGTCGTGTCGACGGACTTCATCAAGTCCGAACAGCGGCGCGCTGAGTTCTTGCGCACCGCACCGCACTTCATCATCGTAGACGAAGCCCACACCGTGGCTCACACGATTGACAAGCGAGGCGGCAAGCATCAGCGTTATGAGCTGGTGGCGGCGCTGGCGGATGACCCCAATCGCCATCTTGTGCTGGTGACGGCCACCCCTCACAGCGGCAACGAAGAAGCGTTCCGCTCGCTGCTAGCCATGCTGAACCCGGATTTTCAACACCTCCCCGGTGACTTGACCGGAGCCGAAAACGAGCCGCTGCGGCGCGAACTGGCGCGTTACTTCGTTCAGCGGCGACGTGGGGACATCCACGCTTACATGGATGCAATCACGCCGTTCCCTGAGCGCGACACCGCCGAAGAGACCTATAAGCTCACGGATGCCTACAAGCGCCTGTTTGACCGCGTGCTGCGCTACGCCCGCGAGACTGTCTTGCAGCCCGGCGAAGGCTATCGCCAGCGGGTGCGCTGGTGGTCAGCGCTGGCCCTGCTGCGCTCGCTGGCGTCCAGCCCAGCCGCCGCTGCCGCCACGCTGCGCAGTCGCGCTGCCACCACGGAAGCCGACAGTGAAGCAGACGTGGACGACATCGGGCAGCGCACTGTGCTTGACCTGATGGCAGATGAATCCGCTGAGGGGATCGACGTCATCCCGGGCAGCGACATCAGCGAGTTAGAGGCTGACACGGACAAGCATCGCCGCCGCCTGCTCGATATGGCGCGCGCGGCGGAAGCGCTTCAAGGCGAAGCCGACAGCAAACTCCAGCGGCTAATCCCAATCGTCAAAGAACTGCTGCGCGAGGGCTATCACCCAATTGTGTTCTGCCGCTTCATCCCAACGGTGGAGTATGTGACCGCTGCGCTGCGTGAGGCGCTGCGCGGCGTAGCGGTAATGGGCGTTACGGGCACGCTGCCCCCTGCCGAGCGCGAGGCGCGCGTAACCCAGTTGAGCCAAGAGGCCAAGCGCGTCTTAGTCTGCACCGACTGCTTGAGCGAGGGCATCAACTTGCAGCACAGTTTTGACGCGGTCGTGCACTATGATCTGTCGTGGAACCCCACGCGCCACGAACAGCGCGAGGGGCGCGTGGATCGCTACGGGCAGCCGAGTGAGCGCGTCAAAGTGGTGACCTACTATGGCATCGACAATCAGATTGACGGCATCGTGTTAGACGTGCTGCTGCGGAAACACAAAGCGATCCGCAGCTCGCTTGGCATCTCCGTGCCTGTGCCCGGCAACAGCGAGGACGTGATTGAAGCCATCTTTGAGGGCCTGCTGCTGCGCGAGAACGCCAGCTTCAGCCAAGCGATGCTCCCCGGCTTTGAGGAATACATGAAGCCGCGCCAGTTGGAGTTGAACTTGCAGTGGGACGCAGCGGCTGAGCGCGAAAAACGCTCACGGACAATGTTCGCGCAGCAGGCAATTCGCGTCGATGAAGTGGCCGCTGAACTGCAAGCCGTCCGTGAGGCGGTCGGGTCAGGGGTGGATGTCGCTGCGTTCGTGAAGGATAGCATCCTCATGTACCGTGGGGTTGTGTCGGAACAGAACGCTGTGAGCTTTGATTTGACCGAAGCCCCGCGCGGACTGCGCGATATGCTCGGCAAAGAACATTTTATCGCCCGCTTCGAGCTGCCTGTCAAAGAAGGGCAGCTTTACTTGACGCGCACCCATACGCTGGTTGAATCACTGGCGACTTATGTGATGAACACCGCGCTGGACGCCGTTGAGCTAGAAGAAGGTCAGCCCCGTGCCCGACGTGCCGGCGTGATACGCACTGCTGCCGTTCAACGCAGGACAACGCTGCTGCTGCTGCGTTTTCGCTATCATCTCATCACGCAGTTGGACAACGCCGAGCGCCAACTGCTGGCAGAAGACAGCCTAACGGTGGCTTTTGAAGGGCCGCCTGAAAAGCCTGACTGGCTCGACCCGAAGGCCGTTGAAGACCTGCTGAACGCAGAACCCAACGAGAACATTCACCCACAGCAAGCCGTGGAGTCTGTGCAGAAGGTGATCGATGGTTTTGAGCACCTCGCACCCACCCTGAACGAGATTGCGCAGAAGCGCGGAAAAGACCTCTTGGAGGCGCACACTCGGGTACGTGAGGCAACGTATCGGCGCGGGGAACGCCGACCACGGTACGATATAGAAGCGCAGCTCCCGCCCGATGTGTTGGGCATTTACGTGTATTTGCCGTTCAAGTGAAGCACTGTAAATGCCATCGACTAATGACAGGAAAGCAGAAAGATAAGGCAAGCGAGGCCAATCGCTGCCTAAAAGACGATACTTTCTTTCTTGAGTTGGTGCATGCGAGGGCGTCACTAACATCTATCTCGGGGGTGTCTAAATTCGAACAGAGGACTCATCTAGCCTCCTTCAGGGGGCGCGCCCTAGCCGAGTGCTTCAGCGCTCGGCGCGACGGTGAAGGCCGATGACTGTCTGTTTATCTTTAGACATTCCCTCTATCCCTATCAGTTGCCCTAACTCCGCTTGAACGCTATAATTATTTTTACAAATGAGGTTACACTTAGTCCACACTCGGCGCAGCCGGAGAAGTATACGAGAGGACTTTTACAACAAATGACGAGTAGTTTTGTACGAAAAATAAACTTATGTTACACTGACGTTTGATTATCGTTTGTTTATCAGGTCTAATCCAATGGTCATGGCAGAATCGACAGAACCTCTTGCAAGAATTCTCGTCGTCGAAGATGAGCTAGACACCGCTGAAGTGATATGTGACCTGCTGACAAATGCGGGATATGAAGCGACTTCTGTTGAAAGCGGCGAGGAAGCACTCCAGTACATCAGCCGAAACTACGATCTGGTAGTGCTTGACATCAAACTTCCGGACATGAGCGGGTTAGAAGTGCTGCGCCGCGCTCGCAGCGAATCCTACGATCAACCGATGATCATCCTCAGCGGCTATGGCACGGGCAGCGACCGCGTGGTTGCCCTCGAAGATGGTGCGGACGATTACTTATCCAAGCCCTTTAGCCCTGAGGAGCTGGTGGCGCGCATCCGAGCCATCCGCCGCCGCATCGAGTGGTCGCCACGCCCGCCTACGCGCCTCGTCGTCCGCCAGCTGGAGCTGGACATTGCGCGGCGTATCGCCTTCGTCCGTGGCCAGCGAGTCAACCTCACTCCCATCGAGTACGCCATCCTCGCACAGCTCATGCGCAACGCAGGCCATGTTGTCACGCATGAAGAGCTGAGCCGCAGCGTATGGGGCGAGAACTTCGGCAGCGATTACCGCATCTTGCGCGTCAACATCTCGCGGCTGCGCCAGAAAATTGAAGAGAAAGACCGCGAGCCGACCTACATCATCACCGTGCCCAACGTCGGCTACTACATTCCCCTCGCACGCTGAGCACCAACTGCCCGTTGCCAGAAGGCCGCGTCGTCGTTATCGTTAAGCAACAGACGCTAGCTGAACTCTTATTATGACAACTTTATCGCTTCCTTTTCAGATGCCCGTAGATGCAGAACACGGCGGCAAGCGCGCTGTGGGATGCGTGTCGCTCTTGATCGGTTTTCTCGTGCCATTGATTGGCATCGTGTCAATCATGCCAGAGGGCTGGCTCGTCGGGATCGTGGTGGGGTTTGCCGTGGCGGCCGCCGCCGCCAGCTTGACCGAGCGCCTGCTGCGCGGCCGCTGGCCGAGCGGGCGTGCCCTCAGCGTTGATTCACAGTCCATCCGCCTGCTGAAGCATGAGCAAGTTGAGGAAGCCATTAACCCAGCGCAGCACGTGAACGCCATGCTCTATCACTTCGTGGTCAAGCGCAACAGCCGCGTGCGCAAGGGATGGCATGTGATTGTGCTCACGCTGGAACAGGACGACACCTACATCCCCGTCTACACGTTTGCCTCGCCTGAACAGTTCGAAGCGTTGGCTCAGCGCCCCCTCTTCCACCTGTTGGAACGCCCCAAAGACGAATCGTTGAAATCAGCCGGTGTCATGCGCCGCCTGCACACTGCTGAGACTTACCGCAGCATGCACGGCGCAGAAGTAACCCTCGATGAGTTCACGCGGCTGTTGAACACCCTTCAGGAGCAGTTCACCCATTGGATGCCCAAAAGCTGACATTCGCGCTGGCGTGGTGCGCAGCAGCGTTGTTCATCCGCCCGACCAGCGCACAGACACCGCTCACCGCAGGTGAGACTATCACGGGGCGCGTCGCCCCCAACGAGACGCTTGTGTACACCTTCAGCGCGCGCGAGGGCAACGTGCTCTCATTCATCGCTCAGTCCGATGATGGACAGCTTGATCCAGCTATCGCTATTTTGAACGCCAGCGGCGCAGTCGTCGCCTCAAATGATGATTATGACTACCCGAATCGCACTGATGCGCTCATCGAAGCGTTCACCGTGCCGCGCACTGGCGAGTATCAGCTTGAGCTGCGCGCCGTCAACCCTGAGGGGGGCGCGTTTCGGCTGGCGATGAGCATCGGCTACTCAAGCATCATCTTGTCCGACCGCTTTGAAGTCGACACGGACGCCGTCCCGCTAGACGTCAGCAGCCCGCTTGCCTTGTTCCAGCGCAGCGGGGAACTGGTCATGGGCGTTCAAGGGATTGACCAACTCGGCGTTGCAGCCCACCCACGCAGCCGCAGCAGCACGTTCTACGCCAGCGTGGACGTCACCAGCGTGAGCCACCGCGGCGGCTGGATCGTCGGGCTGGCGGTGCGCATTCAACCCGACGGCAGCCGCTATCAAGTCGAGTTCGACGAGCGCGGCTTGTGGCGCACGCTGCTCTTTCAAGGCACAGAGCGCACGATCATCCGCGATTGGAACACCCACCCCGCCATCCGCGCGGGCAGCACTCGTTTCAACATCGGGGTGCTGGCGGCTGTGGGCGGCTTTGACGTGTTCTACGACGGCCTCTTCGTCGGGACAGTGCCAACGCGCGCGCTGGAGGGCGATGGCCTGTTGGGGTTTGTCGTGCAGTCGCGCAGCGCTTTAGACGCGGCGGCACAAGCCACCTTCGACAACTTGCTCATCACTGTGCCCGTACAGGTGGCAAAGGCGCGCGTGCGGCCCAGCACCATTCAACCCGGCTCAGCGACTTTCGTCGCGCGCCAACTGCACCGCTCCGGCCTCATCCCGCTTGGCGGTGAGCAGGTGCTCGACATCGCCGAGACCACCAACACGTTCAGCGGCGCGGGCGTGTCTGAAGCGCCGCTAGCGCGGGGGTTGAGCGTGGAGAACTTCGTCTACAGCGCCGTCGTGTCGATCACTACCGCGCGGCAAGGGGTAGGCGGCTGCGGACTCATCGCACGGCGGGACGGCTTGAACTACTTGCTCGCTTACACCGACACTGACGGCGGCTACGGCCTGTCGCGCCGCGCCGGGGACGCCTTCCACGACACTAGCTACGCCCGAATGCCCACCCGCGCCCCACAGGTGTGGCTGATGATGATCGCGTCAGGTGAGCGCGTCGATCTGTTCGTCGATGGGCGCTACTTCGCCTCGCTCAATCACCCCCCGATGAGCGGCCCCATCGGCACGGCGGGCGTCAACTTTGACCCGCAAGACACCACCTGCCGCCTGCGCAGCGTTTGGGTCTGGCGCTGGTAATTCGTCAGTTTCCCCCAAATCGCGTACAATCTTCAGCAGCAACTCAGGGGGAACTTAAAATGGAATCGGCTATCCTGCGCACAGTCTTGTATGCCGACATTTTCGATTATCCACTAACCGCTGAAGAAATTTATTTGTATCTGATTGGGCGCGCGGCTGAATCCCCGCTTGAAGTGGAACGCCTGCTGCGGTCGTCCGACCGTCTGAGAGAGCTGCTCTGCCAGCAGCAGGGCTTCGTTTTCCTCCGCACACGCCCCGAGCTGGTTGAGCGGCGGCAGGCGCGCGAGGCACACGCCGCCCCACTGCTGGAAAGTGCTCAGCGCTATGGCCACTGGCTGGCGCAAATCCCGTTCGTGCGCATGGTGGCCGTCACAGGGGCCGTGGCCATGCGCAACCCATCACACGCTAACGACGACATCGACTACATGCTGATTGTGCAGCCCGGGCGCGTCTGGCTGGCGCGCGCGCTGGCCGTGCTGCTGGTGCGCTTTACGCGCCTGCGCGGGGTCGAACTCTGCCCCAATTACGTGTTAGCTGCTGACAAACTCACGCAGACCCGCACCGATCTGTACGTCGCCCATGAGCTAACGCAGATGCGACCGGTGTACGGCTACGCTTACTACTGCGCCCTGCTGAACGCCAACGGCTGGGCGTGGGAGATGCTGCCCAACAGCAGCGCACACCCGCCCCTGACGAGCGAGACGCAGCCTCCAATCAAGCAGGCTTTGGAATACTTGCTGCGTGGTCGCATCGGCAGCTTGCTGGACGGGCTGGAGTATCGTCGGCGGGCTGCCCACTTCCAAAAGCGCATCCACTCTGACGCCGCGGTCATCAGTCCGCACGCAGTCAAAGGCCACTTCCACGATCACGGCCAGCGCATCCTTGAGGCCTATTATGAGCGCTTAGAGCGTTACGACGTCACGCCCTATTAGGCGCAAAAAGGGGCGACCTGCATTCAGATCGCCCCTCTGTCAATTGATGCTCGCTGCTGCGCTTAGCGGCGCATGACCGTGCCGAGCGCGTCGCAGGCTGGGCAGGAACCATCTGGGCGGATCATCGCATAGCCGCCCTGCGGGTCGCTACCCCACAGCGTGAAATCCACATTCCAGATGATCATGAGGCGGATGTCACCGCGCTGCGCCGAAAGCGTCGCCGCCTGCGCCAGCCAATTGGCCTGCTGAGCAACCGTGACTGGGTTGTTCGGTGACCAGTTGAATGCCGCCGGGATCGGCTGGCCCATGCCTTCACCGCTCAAGTAACCGAACTCAGTGTAGCACAACTGCTTGCCCGGGAAGGGCGCTGCGCCGCGCGCTGTCATGCTGCCGAAGAAATAGGTCGGGAAGTTGCCGCGCGGGTCGCCGCTGCTAGCGCTGGGCGGCAGCACGCCTTCGTTGTAGTGCAGACCGACGCAGTCCATGTAGTTAGCTGCGCCTGCCGCCGCCATCTGCTGCATGAACGTGTCATCGTTGCAGAAGTGAATGCCTGCGGCTTGGTCAAGGAAGCAGCCCGCCGCGCCTGCCGCGCCGGTTGGGGCTGGCGCACCGCTGATCACCAGCGTGTTGGGGTTGGCTTGCTTGATGGCGTTATAAGCCGCCGCCAGCAGCTTGGTGTACTCCGCGCCGTTGACGCGCCCCACCGGCCACTCACGTTCGATGTTCGGCTCGTTCCACACTTCAATCGCGTCTGCGCCCGCCGCAGCCACCGCCGCCACCAACTGCGCATACTCTTGTACGTAGGCGTCAAAGTTCTGGCCGAGGCGGTTCTTATCGCCCACCACGCTGATGAGCACCTTCAAGTTGTTGGCGCGCGCCGCGTTGATGATGCCCTGCGCCCAATCAAGGCCGACGCCTTTCATCTGCTTCTTGACCCACGTCATGCCTGAGCGCTGCATAGCGCTGATGCTGGACTGAGTGAAGTTGGCGATGTGGCCGCCCAGCTCGAACGAGCCGCGCGCCGCCGCGCCTGCCACGGGTGGGGGCAAATTCGGGTTAGCAGCAGCCTCACCGCTCGCTGCGGGGGCCGCCGGAGCCTGCACAAGATCGCAGATGGCCGTCTCGCGCGTGTCGAAGCTCACACGGACGACGTAGGTATCCCCCCGCAGGCTGACGATCGTATACGTCCAGCCGTAGAAGATGGGGCGCGCGTCAACGATGCTAGTGGTCGAAACGCAGCCGTCGATGCCTGCCGCCTGCTGCGGGTGCGCCGCGTTCGCCGTGCTCCAATCGTCTTGGAGGAACTGCCAACTGCGCACAATCGTCAGGTCAACCCCTCGCTCGCGGGCTTGTACGGCGTTGCGCGCCGCAACGAAGCCGAGCCACGTCGGGTCAGTGGGGGTGGCGGTGGGGGCCACCTGCGCCATGACCGATCCAGCAGGCAGTGCAAGGGCCGTCACCACCGCGGTAGCAGCGACTACAATCAGAAGGCGAAGCCGTTTTGTCACTTGATTCGTCATGTCATTACCTTATGTAAGCCATCGTTTATCTTACGTTGCACCACAATAACGGAGGGTTCGCCAAATTTCCAGACAAATCCGCCAGCGTAGGCCAAACGTCAGCCTGACAGCTGAGCGCGGATCGCTTGCAGGCGCTGGACGATCTCGGTCGCGTTGGCTTGCTGCACCTGCTTCAGCATGGCATCGCACCATTCGATCAAGCTGGCGCGGTCGAATTGATTGGCCTCGTCCAGCAGGGTTGGTTCTTCTTCTGGCGCTGCGTTGATCCAACGGTTCAGGAAGCGCACCTCCGGCGGCATGCGCGCTTCGAGCACGGCCGCCAGCTTGTCGTAGATGCGCTCCATCGCCGCGACAGCCTGCGCCGCGCCCTGCCGCTGTGCTTCTTGTATGTTGGCGGCCAAAATGCTCAACATCTGAGCGTCGATCATGTCGCGCGCTTGGTCGATCAGCGCATCGGGATCAGGGCTGTTGATGAGCGCTGTCAAAAACTGGAGCACATCTTCGACTGCCTCGCGCTGCTCCGCGTCCATCGCCTGCGTCAAGCTCAGCAATTGATCGCGCACGGCTTCCATCGCGGGGCGGTCTTTGGCCGGCGCTTGGCTGATCGCCTGCGTGAACTCGTTGAAGAACTGATAGTCCATCGCCGGGCGCGCCAAGCCGACGAGCGCCTGCAAGCGCTCAGTATCCTCGCCATAGCCCAACGCTAAGCGCTGCAAGTCGCCCCGCGTAGCCTGCTCGCCTAACGCCCGAACATCCGCCATGACGCCCTCGACGAGCTTCTGCTGCTCGTTGTAGGCGGCCATCATTCGCTTGCCCGCTGTCGAGTAGAGCAGCAGGCGCTCTTGCAGCATCTCCAACGAGGCAGCGATCTGCGCCTGCCCGTCCGAGGCCAAGCGCTGGTACATCACCGAGATGAGACGAAAGAACGCCTCGTCGATCTGGCTGTCAGCGGCCTCAATTGCCTGTTTGAGCGCCTCTTCGCTGTTGGTGGCCAACAGCGACTGCATCAGCTCAACGCGACGCCGCTGCTCTTCCATCATCTCTTTGGTGATGCCGTCGGCTTCCATCACCTGTTCACGCAGCCCTTCCAGCGTCAGCGCGCGTTTGGGGTTGAACATGTACGCGCGGAACTGATCTTTTGGCAGGCTGCGCGTCAGCTCGTTGAGCATGTCGCCCACAATCTTCTCTTCAGATTTGCCCGTTTGCAGCGAAATCTCCATTGGGATGAAGGCGATCAGCAGCGATTTTTCCGCGTCATGATACAGCAGCGGGGTCACCACGCGGTTCTCAAAGCCGCAGTGAGGACAGTCAAACGTGTTGAGGTGACCAGCCATCAAGAGCGCCTTGCCCTGTGGGTCGCGTTGAACGTCAATGAGCGTGCGAACGGCCACGCCGAAGGGCTGCCCACAGGATGCGCAGCGGATTTGTGTGTTTGCTGGGGTTGTCATGTCATCTCCAAATAGCGATCAATCACGGGGCAGAGAAAAATAAAACGTGGAGCCGTGCCCGGGCTGGCTCTTCACGTTGATTTCGCCTCGGTGGGCGGTGATGATGGCGCGCACAAGGTAGAGGCCCAGCCCCGTGCCCTTCGTCTTGCTGGTCAGGTTGCCATCGATACGATAAAACCGCTCAAAAATGCGCTGTTGCTCTGCTTCAGGGATACCCACGCCTTCGTCGCGCACGAAGAAGTTGACGGTCGTCTCGCTGAAGCGCCCCCCCACCGTGATCGTGCCGCCGTTGGGGGAATACTTGATCGCGTTGGTCAGCAGGTTGTCCACCACCTGCCGCAGCAGCTTCTCATCGCCTTGAATGGACGGGTAATCCGCTGGGAAGGACAGCGCGAAGGTGTGGCGCTGGGTCTGCTTGCTGAAGCGCTCGACCGCCCGCGCGGCCATCTGATCCAGCCGAACGTCGCTCAACGTGAGGCGCACGTTGTTCTCCGCTTGGATCTTGCTGGCCGCCAGCAGATCGTCGATCAACTCGGCTAGGCGGTCGGCCTCTTCTTCAATGACCGCAACACTCTCCCTGACCACCGCCGCATCCCACTCCACATCGGAACGGTTGAGCGTGCTGGCGTAGCCCTTGATGATCGCAACGGGCGTGCGCAGCTCATGCGACACAGTTGAGATGAAGACGTTCTGCATCTCCTGCGCGCGGCGGTAGTGAGCGATGTCGCGCACGTTAGCGATGATCGTCGTCAGTTTGCCATCCTCGTTGAACAGCGGCGCATACGTGATGCCGAGGCTGGCTGTCAGCCCGTCGCGCCGTTGGATGTCGCCTTCGACGTAGAGCGTGCGCCCGTTCGGCTGGCGCTTCGGGAAGAGGCCGGCGCTCATCGCGTCTTGCAAGTCGATCTGATCGCGCCGCACCCACTGAATCACTTCATCTTGGTGCAGCCCGACTGCGTCCACGCTCTTCCAGCCGGTCATCTGCTCAAACGCGCGGTTGATCTGCAAGATGAGCAAGTGCGGGCTGAGGATCATCACGCCGTCGCCGCTGTAGTCGAGGATGGCTTCCAAGCGGCGGCGCTCTTGGTTAATCGCCTCGTACAGTTGAGCGTTGTGCACGGCAATCGCAGCTTGATCGGCAAAGCTCTGCAAGATTTGCACGTCGCTCGGGCTGATGAGGCTTTGATACGAACGGAACACGATCAGCAGCCCCAGCGGCTTGTCGGCAAAGGTCAGCGGCATGGCCACCGCCTGCACGAGCGCTGGATCAATCGCCTCAGACATCTCGCGCAGCTTGGCGTTGAGGAACTCGACGCTGAATTCTGCTTGATCGCTGTTGACGAGTTCCAACAGCTTGGCGTTCAACACGGGGACGCGGTCTTGCTGCATGCCCGTAAACGCGCGGACGGTGAACTGTTCGTCGCTCTCGCCGCGCAGCGCCACCACGCCCACCCGCGCCGCCGTCATGACAACCGAGGCGCGCAGCACCCGCCGCAGCACCTCCGAGAGGTCAAGCTGCGCGGTGATCGCGCGCGAAATCTCCAACAAGAAGTCGCGCTGTCTGACGGGGTAATCGGGTAAGCTCAACATGGCGCAAGTGTATCACATTTCCAACTCAGACAAGACCCGCTCTACTCGTTGACGATGGCGATCACCTGCGTCACGTCTTTCTGGCCGCCGCCGGTGAGCACCAGCGCCCCCGCGCCAACGATGCTCACATCGCCGCCCAAGCCCGCCGGCACGATCTGCAAATCGCGCCAGTAGGCGTCCGTCAGCGCGTAAGTCTCCACCGTCGCGCGAATCTTGTCGAACAGCAGCGCGCCGATGTTGCTCACGCCGCCGCCGATCACGACGATCTCCGGGTTGAACAGGTGCAGCAGCGTCACCAAGCCCAGCCCAACGCAGAAGCCGCAGTGCTCCACCGCCTCCAGCGCCACCGGGTCGCCCTCGTGCGCCGCAATGCCGATGATGCGCGCGTCGATGTCCTCAATGTCCTCGACCATCGCGCTCATCTTGGACGCCGCCCCCTGCGCGATGCGCCCTCTGACGCGGCGCGCCAACGCCGGGCCTGCCGCTTCCTTCTCGACTGAGGTCACCGTGTCGCCGACGACGAGTTGAATGTGCCCGGCCTCAGCGGCCAGCCCGCGCTTGCCCAGCAGCAGCACGCCGTCGTTGATGATGCCGCTGCCGATGCCTGTGCTGATCGTGATGTAGATCACATAGCGGTAGCCGTAGGCCGCGCCGCGCGCGGTCTCGGCGAGGGCGGCGACGTTGGCGTCGTTGCCGCAGTAGACCGGCACGCCAAACTCCCTGCGCAGAATGGCGGCCAGCGGCACGTTGACCCAGCCGGGCAAGTTGGGCGGCGCAACCAGCACCCCCGTTGACGGGTCGAGCGGGCCGGGCGCGCTGACGCCGATCCCCTGCACCGTTGAACGATCCGCTGGCATCACCTTGTGCAGCGCGTCGATGATGCGCCCCATCGACGCATCGAACCCGTCGTCTGCGCCGGTCAGCGTTTCGTAGCGCTCCACAATGTCGAGGCTGTGATTCAGCCGCGCCGTCCGAATGCGCGTCCCGCCCAGATCAAGGCTTACCACCCACTTATCGCTCATTGTATATCTCCCCGCCCGTCAGCGGCTGAATGTCTGCTCAATTGAAGGCTATTCTAACGCCTGCTACAATCATTATCGATAGCACACCCGTTCAGCGACATCATCGGACAGCCTCATGACCAAACTAACCCCTGCGCGTCGCCAATATCTGGACATCAAGCGGCAGTACCCCGATGCGATCGTGTTCTTCCGCATGGGCGACTTCTATGAGACCTTCGACGACGACGCCATCTTGACCGCTCGTGAGCTGGACATCACGCTGACCAAGCGCACGGAAGGCCAGCCGATGGCCGGCGTGCCCTACCACGCGCTGGATAACTATGTCGCGCGGCTAGTGGACAAGGGCTACCATGTGGCCATCTGTGACCAAGTGAGCGAGCCGACCAACCGCGGCATCGTCGACCGCGAGGTGACGCGCGTCTTGACGCCCGGCACGCTGGTTGAACCTGCCCTGCTCAACCAGCAGCAGCAGAACTATCTGATGGTGGCCGCCCCTGCGGTGGAGGCGCGCAGCGGCAAGTGGAAAGGCGTGGGCATCGCCTACGTAGACGTCAGCACCGGCGAATTCTACGCTACAGAGACCAACGGCGAAGGCGCAACCGTTGCGCTGCTGGAAGAGATGGCGCGCATCAGCCCGCGCGAGCTGCTCCTGCCCACCACGTGGAAGGACAAAGTCACGCTGCCTGAAGGCGTCCACCCGTCCTATGGGCAGGATCACTGGTTCAACCCGCGCAGCGCCAAAGACCTCTTGATCGATCACTTCAAGCTGCACAACCTCGACAGCTTCGGCCTCAGCGAGTGGCCGCTGGCCACTGCCGCCTGCGCCGCCGCCATCGAATACCTGCGCGCCACGCACAAGAACACCCTCGCCCAACTGACCACCATCCGCGCCTATCGCACCGCGTCGTTCATGGTGCTTGACCCGTTCACTCGCCGCAACCTTGAACTGACGCAGACCATCCGCACTGGCAAGACACAGGGCAGCCTGCTGAGCGTGATCGACCGCACAGTAACGCCAATGGGCGCGCGGACGCTGCGCACGTGGCTCAGCCAGCCGCTGCTGGAGCTGCCCCGCATCAACGCCCGCCTTGACGCAGTCGAAGCCCTCACCAGCAGCGAACTGCTGCGAGCCGAAATCCGTGAGAGCTTGAAGCACATCCTCGACCTTGAGCGCCTCATCAACCGCGTGGTCATCCACAAAGCGACCCCGCGCGACCTGCTTGCGCTCGCTGACGGTCTTGAACTCGTCCCCAAGTTGGCCGAATTGGTCGCCCCACACCCCGCGCTGACACCGATCAGCGACCGGCTCAACCCCTGCCCGGACGTGAGCCAGCTCATCCGCCGCGCCATCAACGACGACGCCCCCGCCAACCTCAATCAGATCGACGTGATCCGCGCGGGCTTTTCATCTGAGTTAGACGACTTAAAAGCTAAGAGCGAGCACGCCCGCCGCTGGATCGCCGAGCTAGAGCCGCAAGAGCGCCAGCGCACCGGCATCGCCAGCCTCAAGGTCGGCTTCAACAAGGTCTTCGGCTACTACATCGAGGTGACCACCGCCAACGCCGACAAAGTCCCCGCAGACTACGTCCGCAAGCAGACGCTGGTCAACGCTGAGCGTTACATCACGCCCGAGTTGAAAGACTACGAGACGCTCGTGCTGAACGCGGAAGAAGAGATCCTCGCGCTGGAGCGTCGGATCTTCGAGGGGGTTTGCAGCCAGATCAGCCAGCACAGTGAGGCGCTGCTGCGCACGGCGCGCACGCTGGCCACGCTGGACGCGCTGCTGTCGCTGGCCACCGTGGCCGTCGCGCAAGGCTACTGCCGCCCCAAAATGGTTGAAGGCGATGTGCTGACTATCCGAAGCGGCCGCCACCCCGTTGTGGAGTCGCTGCTGCCCAACGGCCAGCGCTACACCCCCAACGACACTCACTTCCACGCCGGGTCGCGCCTGCACATCCTGACCGGCCCCAACATGGCGGGCAAGTCCACGTATATCCGTCAGGTGGCGCTCATCACCCTGCTGGCACACATCGGCAGCTTCGTCCCCGCCGACTCAGCCGAGATCGGGCTGGTGGATCGCATCTTCGCCCGCATCGGCGCGCAAGACGAAATCCACGCCGGGCAGAGCACTTTCATGGTCGAGATGGTCGAAACGGCCCGCCTGCTGATCGGCGCAACGCCGCGCTCGCTCATCATCCTCGACGAGATCGGGCGCGGCACGAGCACCTACGACGGGCTGGCTATCGCGCGCGCCGTCGTCGAGTACATCCACAACACCCCGCGCCTGAACTGCCGCACCCTCTTCGCCACCCACTATCATGAGCTAACCGAGCTGCCCAACGTGCTGCCCCGCGCCGAGAACTTCAACGTGGCAGTCACCGAGCGCGGCGATAGCATCGTCTTCCTACACAAAGTCGTGCGCGGCGGCGCAGATCGCAGCTACGGCGTGCACGTCGCACAGCTTGCAGGCATGCCCAAGCCAGTCGTCCAGCGCGCCCGTGACCTGCTGCAAATGTTCGAACAAGACGCCAGCCGTCAGCGTCTGCCGCTGTTCAGCGCGGCCCCCCCCGCGCCTGACCCCGCTCCGCTGCCAGAGCACCCCGCGCTCGTCGCCCTGCGCGATCTGAACGTGGATCATCTCACCCCGATTGAAGCAATTACTCATCTTTACGCGCTCAAGCGGATGCTCTCTTCATGATACAATCGAGCCAGCTTGTAAAGGGTGTGTATTGGTATGCGACCGTATCCGAGAGAGTACTTTCAGCGTTATGACGAGAGCGACGACAGCCTGTTCTACCAGACCCCGCGCAAAGTCGTTCACATCGACGACCGCGCCATCCTGCTGCTCAAAGCCTACTACGCAACCGTGCTGCCGCGCGGCGCGGTGCTGCTGGACTTGATGAGCAGTTGGCGCAGCCACTACCCCGACGACCTTCAGCCGCAGCGCGTCTACGCCCACGGCATGAACGCCGAGGAAATGGCCGACAACCCGCAAATTGACGAATACATCGTGCAGAACCTGAATCGCAACCAGTCCCTGCCCTACGCCAGCGACTTCTTCGACGGCGTGACGTGCGCGGTGAGCGTTCAGTACCTCATCAAGCCGGTAGAAGTGTTCCGCGAGGTGAACCGCGTCCTCAAGCCGGGCGGCCGGTTCATCGTGTCGTTCTCAAACCGCTGCTTCCCGACGAAGGCCATCGCCGCGTGGCTCAGCATGACCGACATGCAGCACGTGGCGCTCGTCGTCGATTACTTTCAGCGAGCGGGCGGCTACACCGACATCACGACCGACCTGCACACCACCGGCGGCCATGATCCGCTGTTCATCGTGACGGGGCGCAAGGCCTAGCGCGCGAGCGTCACGCCGGCGGCTTCGGCGGTGGCTTGTGGGTTGGGCGCAGGGATGGCCGCCTCTTCCGCGCTGATCAGGCCTTCTGAGTGCAGCACGCGCTTGAAGGCCACAATCGCCACCTCGCACATCGCAAGGTCAGGCTGGCGCGTCGTCAGGTGCTGCAGCGCGAGGTTGGGCGTGATCAGCCAGCGCACCCAGCGGCGGTGCACGTTGGCCGCTGTCCACTTCAGCAGTTCATAGCTGATGCCCGCAATCACCGGGATGAGCACCACGCGCGAGAGGATCAGCAGGAAGAACGGGGGCCGCCCTAAAAGCGAAAACACGAACACGCTCACGAACACCACCGTGAGCAGGAAGGCCGTCCCACAGCGCGGGTGCTCGATCGGGTAGCGCTGAACAACCTCCGGCGTCAGCTCGTCGCCCGCCTCGTAGGCGTTGATCGTCTTGTGCTCCGCGCCGTGGTAGCTGAACAAGCGCTTCACATCCGGCATGAGCGAGATCAAGCGGATGTAGAGCACCAAGATGCCAAGCTGCACGACCGCCTCGATAAAGTTGATGGCCGTCGCCTGCCAGCCGATCGGCAGCGGCACGTAGAACCCACCGCCTTCAGGCGCTTGAGTCAGGCCGAGCGCCGCGCCGATGCCCGTCGCAAGCGCCGTCGGCAGCAGGAAGAACAACCCCACCCCCAACGCCAGCGACACCGCAATCGTCAAGAAGCCAATCGGCCCGTCAAAGCTGGTCTTGGCCTTGTCCGCGTCGCCCTCTTCTTCGATGGCCACATCCGCTGACCACATGAGCGCGCGCGTCCCCAGCCCCAGCGCGTCGTACAAGCCCACCAACCCGCGCACGAAGGGCGTTTTGGCCAGCCAACTGCGGTAGATCGCCTTGTTGAGCGGCTGCTCATGCACGACGATCTCGCCTTTCGGGTTGCGCACGGCAATGGCCGCGGTGTGCGCGCCGCGCATCAGCACGCCTTCGATGACCGCTTGGCCACCATAGGAAAACTTCATCTCGTTTGCGGGCTTGCTCAAATTCGCCATCTTCACGTCCTGTTTATTGATTTATCCAGTTTACATCGCGCAGCGTCGCATCACAAAGCGGGGTTAGTTCGGTGGCTGTCGCCTCGCCGGGGGGTAGCAGCAGCGTAAACGGAACCCCACCGATAAAGCAGCCGTCGTTGGCGTTGCAGCGCGCCGGCGGCAGCAGCAGCCGATAGTCTCCGTCGGTCGCGTCCAAAATTTGAAACCCACCGCGATAATCGAAGAGATAAGCCTTGTTGTGCGCCGTGGTCACGCGCACGCACGTCGGCTGGTCGCGCCGCGCCCAAAACACCCACGACTGCAAACCGCGCTCATGGGTGAGATGCACGACGTCGAGCGTGCCAGTCGAGCCATAGCGCGCCTGTACCACGTCACTGAGGCGCTCCACCACGAAGCGCCATGCATCGAACGCCGGGCGTGGCACAGCGCTGCCCGGCGTAAGCAGCCCGAACGACTCCGCCCCTTCTGGCAGCATTTGATCGTAGAGCTTGTAGGCAGCCATGCGCTCCACATCCACTGTCAGCGCCAGCGCTGCCGCCTGCACCAAGAAAGCCCCCTGCTGCTCCAAGTCGAGCGGGTACTGCGGGCGCACCACCGGCCAATTCGGGTCGGCAGTCGGTGGGGCGTTCATCTCGTTGATCCAGATGGCTTTATCCATGCCGTGCCGCCGCAGGTTGTCGCGCATCTCGTTCACGATGCGGATCACCGTCTCCGTGCGGAAGTAGAGGTGCAGGCTCATCACGTCGAAGTAGAAGTCGTTGGCCGCTGCGTCAGGGTCAGCAAGGATGCGGTCGAGCAGGCGTTCAAAGTACGGGGCGCGCCCCTCGTTGACGTCGTGCCAGTAGGTCGTCCCTGCAAGGTGAATGCGCGCGGCGGGGTTCGCTCGCTTGGCGGCCAAGTAGGCCACCTTCAACAGTTGGAAGTAGTCCTCCAAGTCGCCGCTGAACTCGTGACCATAGGTTCCCGCTTCGATGTCCGGCTCGTTCCAGATGATGAAGCGCGTCACGCCGCGGCTGGCGTAGTAGTCCACCGTCCGATACACAAAGGCCGCCCAGTAGTTGGTTGGGTCGTCAATCGGCAGCGTCAGGCCGCGCGGCACGCCGGCCATCGGGATGCCGTCGGTGGCCCATGCGGGGGTGTTCTTCAACAGCGCTACAACCTCCCGCCCGCACAAGCTCGCCGCTTTGAGCCAGCGATCGTCCACATTGAGCGTGTTCCAGTCGTCCGGCCCGGTCGGCTGGTGCTGTGACCAGTCGAAGATGATGCGCTCCCAGCCCACGCCCAGCTCGCAGGTTCGCTCTGGGAACCAGAAACCCTCCACGACACCAAAGCGTGAACCGGGGATCTGCTGTGCGTGAACGGACACCAGCCCCCACAGCGCCAGCCCTGCCGCGATGGCCTTAAGCACGTGCCGCTGCAATTCGAATCTCCTCAACGTTCAACTGTGCGTTGCGCCGCCCATTGTACTCGTTAATCGTCAGGCGGTAGAGCACGTCCACTGGCTGCTCTGACCACTGATTGAGAAACTCGGCTTGGTTGAACGCGATGGCCTCCACCGCAGGCGATGATCCTGCCACCAAGCGCATCTTCAAGTGCTTCTGCTTATCCCCCAGCGCTCTTGGGAACATCATGCGCACCCCACGGCTGACGAAGAGCGGAGCCTCAAACTGATGCCCGAACGGCTCTAACATGGCGAGTTTTTCGGCTAAGTCCACCGTCACCTTGCTCAACGGCAGGGCAGCATCCACGCGGCGCACTGGGGCAAGTGTCAGGCCGCTGAAGGCCTCGCGCGCGGCGCGCAGCAGCCGCTCGCGCAGCAGCGGCACGTTCTCGTTGGCCACGGTGAACCCGGCAGCCAGCGCGTGGCCGCCGTGCCGCAGCAGCAGATCCGCGCACGTGTCCAGCGCGCGCGTGATGTGAAACTCGGGAATGCTGCGACACGACGCGCGGCTGGTCTCCTGCTCGCGGTGCAAGATGACCGCCGGACGGTAAAACTCTTGCGTGAGCTGCCCCGCCACCAGCCCGACGATGCCCGGCGCGACGTCGTCATCCTGCGCAAAGATCAGCGGCGCGTCGATCTCGCCTGTGAGCACGAGGATGTCACGGATGCGATCTTTCGCCGCGCGCATTTTATCCTGCCGCTCAATGTTGAGGCGTTCCAGCTCTTTCGCAAGGTGGTTGGCAGTCGCTTGATCTTGGGTCGTGAGCAGGTCGAACGCCAGCAGGCCACTCGCCAAGCGCCCAGCCGCGTTGACGCGCGGCCCGATAACGAAGCCGATCGTCTCGGCGCTGGCCTTGCCTTTGAACCCTGCTGCGTTCAGCAGCGCATCCAGCCCGAGGCGGCGGCGCTCGTTGATGACGTTCAACCCGTGCAGCACCAACAAACGGTTGAACGGGTCGTTCAACCGCATCACGTCGGCCACTGTCCCAATCGCCACCAGATCGAGCAAGTCCGACAGCCGGCGCTCCCTCGGCCAGCCCGCAATCCGCAGCACCTGCACCGCCATCAGCAGGGCCACCCCCACCCCAGCCAAACAGCGATACGGCTCATGGCGGTCACTGTCGGCGCGCTGCGGGTTGACCACGGCGAACGCGGGCGGCAGCGCCTCGCCGACGGAGTGATGATCCGTCACCACTACGTCAAGCTGATCTTCCAGCACGGCCTCGATCTCGGTCACGCTGCGCACGCCGCAGTCCACCGTCACCACCAGTGAGACGCCCTCTGCTGCAAGGCGCTTCAACGCCGGGATGTTCAAGCCGTACCCCTCGTCGATGCGGTCGGGGATGTACGCGCGGACGTTCGCCCCCAGCCACGAGAGCGCCTCCACCATCAGCGCGGTGCTGGTCACGCCGTCCGCGTCAAAGTCGCCGTAGACGCAGATTTGCTCCCCGCGCGCGATGGCCTGCACGATGCGGTTGGCCCCACGCTCCAGATCAAGCAGGTCATCCGCTCGCAGCAGCCGCCGCTTGAGGTCATCCGTGCTGGTCTCAAGTAAGAAGCTCACGGGGTCAGCCACCCCACGGTTGTACAGGATTTGCGCCAGCAGCGGGTCAAGGCGCGAGCCATTGTGGCGCGCTTGCAGCCAATACTCGTCCGGCACAGGCGGCATGATGCGCCATTCAGCAGTGATAGACATTCAAAGACATTCTGATTACAATCAACCGCGCCGATAGTACCACGCCGTGATACTAGCCACAACCACGAGGAAACCGCTCATGGCACGCATCGTCTTCATGGGCACGCCAGAATTTGCCGTGCCGTCCCTGA
Source organism: uncultured Anaerolineae bacterium (assembly GCA_937944445.1). Taxonomy (GTDB): domain Bacteria; phylum Chloroflexota; class Anaerolineae; order Aggregatilineales; family Phototrophicaceae; genus JANWYT01. The sequence goes on along the minus strand of CALDYP010000017.1, from coordinate 132,829 downwards.
AAGCGCTCATCGCGCATCATCAGGTGGTGGGCGTCGTGACCCAACCAGATCGCCCGGCCGGGCGCGGCGGGGAACTGCGCCCGCCGCCAATTAAGGAACTGGCGCAAGCGCACAGCATTCCCTGCGTGCAGCCAGTCAAACTGCGCGAGGTCAAGGACTGGCTGCGCGCGCAGGAGGCGGATTTGTTCGTCGTGGCAGCGTTCGGGCAAATCTTGCCGCAGAGCGTCCTAGACATGCCGCGCCACGGCTGCTTGAACGTGCACGGCTCGCTGCTGCCGCGCTGGCGCGGGGCTGCCCCCATCCACGCTGCCATCCGCGCGGGGGACGCCGAAACCGGCATCACCATCATGCTGATGGACGCCGGCCTCGACACCGGCCCGATGCTGACCCAAGCCAGCACCCCGATCAAGCCCGACGACACCAGCGCATCGCTGCACGACCGCATGGCCGAGCTGGGCGCAAACCTGCTCATCCAGACGATCCCGCCCTACCTCAACGGCCAGATCACGCCGCAGCCGCAAGACGACGCGCTGGCCACCTACGCCCCACAGCTCAGCAAGGAAGAAGGGCGCATCGACTGGAGCCTGCCCGCCGTCCAGATTGAGCGTACCATCCGCGCGTTTGACCCGTGGCCCGGGACGTTCACCCACTGGGACGGCAAGCTGCTCAAAGTGCACCGCGCTCGCCTGCGCGCGGGGCAGCAGCCGGCTGGCAGCGTGGCGCTGATCGACGGGGCGCTGTGCGTCGGCACAGGCGACGGCCTGCTAGAATTGGTTGAGCTTCAGCTCGAAGGGCGTAAGCGCGTCACCGCGGACGATTTCCTGCGCGGCCACCCGCAGATCGTAGGCGCACAGCTCGGAGGATGACCGGTGTACAGCATCGACCTTGCCGCCATCGCCGCCGATGCCCCCGCCCGCCGCGACGCCTACGAAGTGATGTTCTACCAGTTCCAGTACGACGACGACCTGACTGATGAGCAGCTCGACGCGCTGGTGAACGCCGTCGCTGCCCCGATCATCGCCGCGATCGACTGCACCCAATGCGCCAACTGCTGCCGTTCGCTGGACGTCTACCTCGAAGCTGATGACCTGCCGCGGCTGAGCCAAGCCTGCCACATCCACCTTGATGAGGTTCGCGTGCGCTTTGTCGATGAGGACGTGCTGCCAGAGAGCGGCGCGGTGGGCAAGCTCAACGTGAAGCCGTGCGGCTTTCTCGACGGTCAGCGATGCCGCATCTACGCGCACCGCCCGCAGGCCTGCCGTGATTACCCTTTCCTCACGCCGGATTTTCGCTGGTCGATGGAACAGCTCGTCGCAGGCGCGGCCATCTGCCCGATCATCTACCACACGCTCAACGCGCTGCTAGAAAAAGTGGATGCCATTACCGCCAGATCAAGCTCAGCCCCAGACGAGCCGCAGCCCTGACGTGCACCTATGAAGTTGTGACGCTCAGACAACGAGCCAACTGCTCTCCGCGATGAACACGCCGGCGCAGATCACTTCAAAGGCCAGCAGGCCGAAGTTGATCGGCGTGCGCAGCGGCTGCTCGCGCGCGATGAGCGCCAGCCGCGTGAGCGCCATCCCAGCGTAAGCCAGCCCAAACATGACGAATGCAACCGGGTAGAATTGCAGCAGGATCGCCCCTGCGCCCATCGCCACGTACATCCCGCCGTACTGGATGCGCAGTTCGGCGCGGCCCTGCGCGCTCTCAGCTTGTACGCCGATCACACGGGCGATCAGGTCAGGCCGCAGCAGCGCCGCAATCCCGAACAGCACGTTCACCACCGCCAGCGCCAGCTTTGCCACAAAAATCACAGACATGAGGCCCTCAAACAGACAAAAACATAGGGGGCGGCCAGCCCATGAAGCCGCCCCGCGCCCAACCGAATTTATTCGTAGCCCAAAATGCTCACCACGTCGCGGACGGCCTTCGCGCTGATCTCCAACATAGCCTTCTCTTCGTCGTTAAGCTGCATCTCGATCACGCGCTCAACGCCGCCCTTGCCCAGCACCGCCGGCACACCGATGTACAGATCCTTGTAGCCGTACTCGCCTTGCAGGTAAACCGCCGACGGGATCACGCGCTTTTGATCGCGCAGGATGGCCTCAACCATCTCATACGCGCCGGCTGCGGGCGCATAGTAGCCGCTGTACCCCAACAGGCCGACGATCTCGCCGCCGCCCTTGCGCGTGCGCTCGATGATGGCTTGCAGGCGCTCCTCTGAAATCAGCTCACGCACCGGAATGCCTGCGATCGACGTGTGGCGCGGCAGCGGAACCATCTCATCGCCGTGGCCGCCCAGCACGATCCCGTGGACGTCCTTCACGCTCAGGCCGGTCTCCATCGCAATGAAGGTCTTGTAACGCGCTGTGTCGAGCGACCCTGCCATGCCAACGACACGGTTCGACGGGAAGCCGCTTTCTTTCAGCGCCACATGGCACATCGCGTCCAGCGGGTTGCTCACCACGATGATGATCGTGTTGGGGCTGTACTTCACCACCTCTTTGACCGCGCCCGCCACAATCGCCTGATTGGTCTTGACCAGATCGGCGCGGCTGGGGAACTGACCCGTCACGGGATCCTTCTTACGCGGGACGCCTGCTGTGACCACGACGACATCGCTGTCAGCCGTTGTCTCGTAGGTGGATGCGCCGGTGATGTTCAAGTCGAACTTGAACACCGGCGAGCTTTCGGCCAAGTCAAGGGCTTTGCCTTTGGCCGCGCCTTCCACGATGTCGATCAACACCACATCGGCCAATTCTTTAGACGCGATCCAGTGCGCGGTGGTCGCGCCGACGTTGCCCGCACCCACAACCGTTACTTTATAACGTGCCATTTGCCTTCTCCTCAAGTATTGAACCCATCTAAGTGAAGAACCGCGGGTACATCATACCCAATCCGCTTCTGCCTGTGTAGCAGTGGTTCAGGGCGACGCACCCTATGCTCACCCAGCAAAGCATACCACGCCGCTGCACTCGTTGACGGTGAGGGTTATCCGCCTTCGTCTGTGACGTTTATCACAATCAGAGCACGCGCAAGTCCCCGTGTGTGCCACGATCAAGGTGCGAAGCATCCCCCGCCTTAAGCAACTGCCACGTGTCGACAACGCGCTCTAGCGTCGTAACAGAGGTGTTGACAAAGTGATACCCGTCGATGATGGCCTTGTCGAACAGGTGGTTGAGCAGCCAGCGGATCGACCCGCCGTGCGACACAATCGCCACGCGCTCAGCCGTCTCATGCTGCATCAAATAGTTCCAGAAGTCCGCCACGCGCGCTTTGACTTGCAGCCGTGACTCGCCCGTTGGGATGACATAATCATCGTTGTGATCCCAGTGGTTGATCTCCAACGGATAGGTCAAGGCGATCTCGCTGCGCGTCAGCCCTTGAAAGACGCCACAGTGCAGCTCGCGCAGGCGTTTGTCGGTGCGCACTTGTGCCAGCCCCACCCGCGCGGCGATGATCTGCGCCGTCTCCAGCGCCCGCAGCAGGTCGCTGCTGTAGATCGCTTGGATGCCACAGGGAACCAACGCGCTGGCGACTTGCTGGGCTTGTTCGCGCCCCAGTCGGTTCAGGGGGATGTCTAGATGCCCCTGCCAACGCCCATTGAGGTTGTAGTCCGTCTCGCCGTGGCGGACGATGAACACTTGCTGAACAGCCATGATTTCACCTTAGGATGAACTTGACGCTTGCGGTGTGAATAGGCACAATCTAAGTATGAATCATCCAAGTGTAACATCACAAAAAGGTGTTTCCAGTGCAAATCGAGCAGACGGCAGAAATTCATGAACCGCAAAGCCCCAGTCAAGGGGTGCTCACCGGCCTCGCTATGGTCGGCGGACTAGGGATCATTTTCATCGTGACGTCCCTCGGGTTAGGCGCGGCGGGGGTGCTCTTACCAGAAAGCAATACCGTCGGCATCGGTGTACTGCTCGGCTTCATGCTGCTGGTGTTCGCCATCGGCGGGTGGCTGATCAGCGCGCAGCCCTTCCGTCATTTCGACAACATCGACGTGCCCGCGCCCGATGAGCATCACGGTCACGACGACCACAGCCACGACGACCACAGCAGCGAGTCACACTAAACCGTGTATCGTCTGCCCCCGCGTCAACCCGTACAAGACATCGTCAGCGGCGTTGTGCTGCGCGCGTTTGACCGCCTCTTCCTTGCCAGCGAACCGACCCCAGACGCAGAAGTGATCGCCAGCGGCAGCGTGGCCGTGCGCTATGGGATCGTCTACCTCGGGCGCGCCTACCACGCGATCATGCCCGAACTCGTCGCGCTCGACACGGGCGGCGGCTTCGCCGGTGAAGAAGCGTGGAACTTCTTGTTTGAACAGAGCAACCTCTTCCCCCGCGCCGACGTGATCGGCTTCCGCGAAGACGGCCAAGAAGACATGGTGACGGTCAAATCGCTCGACTTGATGTACCCTGTGCGCGCGTTCGCCTTCCACCCCGCCGATGCGCCTGTCAATCTCGGCCAGTTGAGCGCCCTGCTCGGCGCAGTGCCTGCGGAGTGGCCGGCCCGTCTCACTGACGCGCTCGACGCATACCCTGATTTAGCAACCTACAAGGCCCAACACTCATGAGCGAGCTTGACGACATTTTCGCTGACGATTGGGGCGAGGATCATCGATCAGGGGTCGTGGCCGTCGTGGGCCGCCCCAACGTGGGCAAGTCCTCGCTGCTCAACGCGCTACTCGGCCAGAAGATCGCCATCGCCACGCCCAAGCCGCAGACGACGCGCCGTCAGCAGCTCGGCATCCTAACGCTGCCGCACGCACAAATCCTCTTCACCGACACGCCGGGCATCCACCGACCACACAACAAGCTCGGCGAGTACATGGTGGCCGTGGCCGAAAGCGCCCTGCGCGACGCCGACGTGATCCTGTGGATCATGGACGCGACCGAACCCCCCAACGCCAGCGACCGCCTCATCAGCGAGAAGCTGGCCAACATCCGCCAGACGCCCGTCCTTTTGATCCTCAACAAAGTTGACCTGCTCAAGGGCGTGGTCGATTTCTCGGCGCATCTCGCGCTCGCGCCAGAGGCCAAAGCGCTGCACGTCAGCGCGCTGAAACAAACCAACATCGACAAACTGATTGAGGCACTGATCGCGCTGCTGCCGTTGGGGCCGCGCTACTACCCCATCGACCAAGTGAGCGATCAGAACATGCGCTTCATCGCCGCGGAGATCATCCGCGAGAAGGTCATCAACAACACCTCACAAGAAGTGCCGCACTCGGTGGCGGTTGAGATCGACGGGTTCAAAGAAGAAGCTGACCGCTCGACTATCTCAGCGATCATCTACGTGGAGAAAGATTCACAGCGCGGCATCCTCGTCGGCAAAGGCGGCTCGATGATCAAGAAGATCGGCACAGAGGCGCGCCATGAACTCATCGAACAGATGGGAACGCCCGTGCACCTCGACCTGCGGGTGAAAGTGCTGCCCAACTGGCGCGACGACGAAGCCCTCATGCGGCGCATGGGCTATCGCATCGCCTCCGACGACGACTAAACGCCCAGCGCGCGCCGCCCTGCCTCCACGTCAAGCGCGAGCTGCGCCCGCAGCGCATCGATCCCTGCGAACTTCTGCTCCGCGCGCAGCCGCTGCTCAAACGTGACTGTGAGCGTCTCGCCATAGATGTCCGCGTCGAAGTCGAGCAGGTGCGGCTCCACGCGCACGGACACGCCGTCGAAAGTGGGGCGCGTGCCGATGTTGGTCACCGCCGCGTAACGCTCGCCGCGCACTGTCGCCCACCCCGCATAGACCCCGTTCAGCGGGATGACGACTTCATCCCACACCGCCAGATTGGCCGTCGGGAACCCGATCAAGCGACCGCGCTTGTCGCCGTGCACGACCTCGCCGCTCAAGCGGTAGCTGCGCCCGAGCCACTCGCGCGCCAGCTCCACGCGGCCTTGCAGCAGCAGCTCGCGGATGCTCGTGCTGGAGATCACCTCGCCCGCCTCAGAATATGTCACCAGTTCAACCGGCTGGACGCGGTAGCCGCGCGCCTCGCCCAAGGCCGCAAGATACGCCACGTTGCCCTCGCGCTGATAGCCCAACGCAAAATCTGCGCCCACCCACAACTCGCACATCCTCAAGCGCGCCACCAATTGATCGACGAACGCCGCCGCGCGCATCTGCCGCAGCTGCTCGTCAAACGCCAGCGTAATCACCACGTCCACGCCAAGCTGCTCCAACAGCGCCGCGCGCTCATCTGGTGTAGTCAGGTAATAGCGCCCCACCACGCCGCGCAGCACCACATCCGGATGTGGGAAGAACGAGATGACCACCGCCCGCTGCCCCACCTGATGCGCCTGCGCCACCAAGTCTGACAGCAGCCGCTGATGGCCGCGATGCACGCCGTCGTAGACGCCGATGCTGACCACCGATGCGCCGTCAAGCTGTACGTCCTCGAGGTTACGAAAGTGCGCCATCTATGAAGACCTTTCGTGGGTTCAAGCGTTGATCTTGCCACTCTGCCACGGCGATGAGCTGCCACGCCTCATCATACACCATCACAGGGCCAGTGAAGGCCTCCACGCAGGCAATTGAACGTCCATATGCTAAGTCCGCCGCGTCGGTTGGCGAGGCTTGCACCCGCGGGTAAGCCGTCAGCGCGTCCACCGGCGCGATGACGTGGGCGGCCAACTCGGACGGGTCGCTGACGTGCTCGAGGCTGATGGAGTCGCGCAGCCGGAAGCGGCCGCTGTACGTGCGCGTGAGCGACAAGACATGCGCCCCCACCCCCAGCCGCTGGCCGAGGTCGTGCACCAAACTCCGAATGTACGTCCCGGGGCCGCACTGCACGTTCAGCATGGCGTGGGGCGAGTCAAACGCCACCAACTCCAACTTGTCAATTTGCACCGCGCGCGGCTCCGTCTTGACCGCTTGGCCGCTGCGTGCCAGCTCGTAGAGCTTGCGCCCGTCCTGCTTAATCGCGCTGTAGGCTGGCGGGTGCTGCATCAGCGCGCCGGTGAACTCGGGCAGCAGCGCCGTGATATCGCGCGCGGTGACGTGGTCGATCGGCCGCTCATCGAGCACTGTGCCGTCCGCGTCGTAGGTGTCGGTCGTTTGGCCCAGCCGCGCCACCACTTGGTAGCCCTTGTCCGCGTGCATCACGTAGTCGCTCAGCCGCGTGGCGCTGCCGAGGCAGACGATCAACACGCCATCGGCCAGCGGGTCGAGCGTGCCAGCGTGGCCGACCTTCAACTTGCGATCGACCCCGCGCAGCATCCGCCGCACCTGATTCACTACGTCATGGCTCGTCACGCCAGAGGGCTTGTTGACGTTGAGAAATCCGTTAAACAATCTCAAGCTTGCCTTTGCGCACGACGTCACGCACCAGCGGCAGCACCAGCGCCTCCGCTTCCGCAAGGCTCATGTGGAGCGTTGCGCCCGAGGCCTGCAAGTGCCCGCCCCCGCCCAACGACTTGGCAACGCTGGCCACGTCATAGCCGCGCTTGGCGCGCAAGCTCAGCCGCACCTCGTCCTCGTACTCTTTCAACACGCACGCCACCATCACTTGACTCACGCGCACGAGAAACTGCACGAGTCCTGCGTCTGTTGTGTCGTCCAGCCCGACCGCAGCGACATCCTCCGCGCGCACGCTGACATACGCCAGCTGATCTTCAACCACTACCCGCGGCAGCACGCGCTTCCACAGCTCCAGCTCGTCCGCTTCCATCACGTCGAGCGTGCGCGCGGTGATCTCCGTCAGCGACGCGCCGCGCTGCATGAGCTTCATCGCCAATTCGAGCGTGCGCGGGGTGGTGCTGCTCGTGCGGAAGCCCAGCGTGTCCGTCACCATCCCTGTTAGCAGGGGCACAGCCACGTTTGGGCCGTAATCAGTCAAGCCGACGCGCTCCCACAGTTCGCAGATGATCTCCGCCGCGCTGGGCGACTCGGGTACGACCAGCGCGACATCGCCAAAGCGTGGGTTGGTGGGGTGGTGGTCGATGTTGATGATGCGTTGCGTGTGCGCCAGCGCATACGCGCCCACCTCGCCCGCGCGGTCGATGTCGCCCGCGTCCACAAACACCATCAGATCCCAATCGCCGCTTTCCAAGCTCGGCAGCACTGTCTCCGCGCCGGGCAAGAACTGCAAGAACTCTGGCACGCCTTTGTCCACCGCGCAGGTGACGTCTTTCCCCAGCGCGCGCAGTTGATTCGTCATCCCTAGCAGCGAGCCGATGGCGTCGCCGTCTGGGCTGGGGTGCGAGACGACCACAATCCGCTCAGCGGCCAGCAGCGTCTCATATGTTTCAGTCCAATTCATCATCATCCTCGATCATATCTTCAGGGTCAGGGGGTGGAATCTCCAAATCGTCCAGCAGTCGGTTGATGTGTTCACCGGTTTCGAGCGTAGTGTCCCAACGGAAGATCAATTCCGGCGTGTTGCGCAGGCGAATACGCTTGCCCGTCTCCCGTCTCAAAAAGCCTGATGCGCGCTTCAGCCCGTCCATCACGTCGCTCTGGCGGCTTTCGTCGCCCAGCGCATTGACGTACACCGTCGCATACACCATCTCAGGGTCAAGGCTGACCTCAGTAATGGTGACCTGCTGCAAGCGCGGGTCGGCGACGTCGCGCCGCACCAATTCGCTCAGGATCTCGCGGATCCGCTCGTTCATGCGTTGTTGTTTGACACCCATGCTAGTTGACACGCTCCATCACAAAGAACTCGATCACGTCGCCCTCGGCAAAGTCGCTGAAGCCGTCCAGCCCCACGCCGCACTCATAGCCGGTGCGCACCTCGCGCACGTCCTCGTTGAAGCGCTTGAGCGACGACACCGGCACGTTCTCCGCCAGCACCTTGTCTTGGCGATAAACGCGCGCCTTCGCGTTGCGCCGTGCCTCGCCTTCGAGCAGGTAGCAGCCCGCAATCGCCCCCACGCGCGAGATTTTGAACACAGCGCGCACTTCCGCCTTGCCGATGGTCTTCGGTTCGTACTTGGGATCAAGCATGCCCTTGAGCGCCATCTCGAGGTCTTCAAAGAGCTTGTAGATGATGTTGTACTTGCGAATCTCAACACGCTGGGACGAGGCCGAGCGCTCTACGCTGGCGGGCACATCGGTGTTGAACGCCATAATGATCGCTTTGGACGCGCTGGCCAGCATCACGTCGGCCTCGCTCACGTTGCCGACTTCTGCCGCCAGCACGCGAATCCGCACCTTTTCGGGGTTGTTCTCGCTCAGGTCTTTGATCGTGTCCACGATCGGCTGGATCGAGCCTTGCACGTCCACCTTGATGATGAGGTTAATCTCTTTGCGCTCGCTCGACTCAAGGTTGGCGTAGAGGTCTTCGAGCGTGAAGGTGCGGGTGGGCGCTTGGCTGCGGGCTTTCTCGTCGTTCAGCCGATCTTGGACGATGGCGCGCGCTTCGCGTTCGTTCTTGACCGTCTCCCAGCGGTCGCCGGGGGTAGGCGGCTCGTTCAAGCCCAGCACTTCGACCGGCGTCGAGGGCGTCGCTTCCTTGATCGATTTGCCGCGGTCATCGTACATCGCCTTGATGCGCCCGTGGCTCGTCCCAGAGAGCACATAATCGCCGATGCGCAGCGTGCCATTCTGAACCAGCAGCGTGGCCATTGTGCCACGGTGGCGATCCATCCGCGCCTCCAACACAACCCCGCGCGGCGAGCCTTTCGGGTTAGCGACGAAGTTGTTGCTGTCCGCTACCAGCAGAATCGCCTCCAGCAGGTCAGGGATGCCCTCCTTCTTGAGCGAGTTGACCGGAATCATCAGCGTGTCGCCATCCCAGTCATCAGGCTGAAGCCCCAACTGGGCAAGCTGCTGCTTTACGCGGTCAACGTTCGCGTTGTGCTTGTCCACCTTCGTAATGGCGACGATGACCGGCAAATTGGCGGCGCGCACGTGGTTGAGCGCCTCGCGCGTCGTCGGCATCACGCCGTCATCTGCCGCGACCACCAGCACAGCAATGTCCGCGCTGTTCGAGCCGCGTGCGCGCATCGCGGTAAACGCTTGATGGCCGGGGGTGTCGAGGAAGGTGATCGACCGCCCTTCATGCTGGACGCGATATGCGCCGATGTGCTGGGTGATGCCGCCGGCCTCGCCCGCCGCCACCGACGTTGAGCGAATCGTATCAAGCAGCGTCGTCTTGCCGTGGTCAACGTGCCCTAGGATCGTCACCACTGGCGGGCGCGGCACGAGGTTCGACGCATCCTCCCCCTGATAGATCTCTTCAAATTTCTTGCTGATTTCCTTCGCGCGGGCTTGTTCCTTCTCCTGCTGGGCCACTGCCGTAGCTGAGACGGCCTCAAACCCCATATCTTCCACCACGATGGCGGCTGTGTCAAAGTCGATCTGCTGATTGATCGACACCATGATGCCGTTGGCGATGAGCTTCTTCATCACCTCAAGCGGGCTAGCTTTGATGATCCCAGCAAGATCACGAACGGTTACATAATCGGGGATCAATACTTGCTGCTTCTCAGTTGCCATGCTTTCCTTCTCCATTGCTGTTTCAGCAGGAGGTAAGCAAGGCAACCGCCCTGCTTACCGTGCGTAATAGATTCGGTGGTTCATACGACGCGCTGCCGTATCCGCTCGCGGTCGTCGGCGGTCAGCCGCACTCGCAGCGCGTGCGCCAGCACGTCCGTTGTCGCGGCTCGCTGCCAGCAGTCAGGGTTATCACACAGATACGCCCCTCTGCCATGCGCTTTGCCCGTCAGATCAATTACAAGGCCTGTCTCGCTGTACACGACCCGCGTCAGCGTGCGTTTGCCGCTCTTCTCACGGCACACAACGCACGTGCGAATTGGCGTATGTTTGGGGCGGCTGTTCATCGCTGCGCCTTTAGTACTCTACGTCCCAATCGTACTTGCCTGAACGCCCAGCCTTGCGGGTGCGCTTGATGCGAACTTCACCCGTTTCATCATCGTACATCAACTGACGACGATTTTTCTTCTTGTCTTTGCGCGAGCCGCCGTCCTCGTCCTCGTCGTCATACACAACCGGCTCGTCGTTCACTTCGATTGCAGGGGGCGTCACAACAGCATCCCCAAGCGCGCCGATCACCGCTGGCTCTTCCGCCTGTGCCGCGGTTGGCGTGAGCGGCTCAACCTCTTCAGGGGGCAGCGGCAGCACTTCTTCGGCCTCGCTGTGCAACGCATCGGGCAGCAGCAGTTGATCCAGCTCTTCAGGCGTCAGCACAGCCAACTCATCCAGCGCGCGCTGCACTTCTGCGATGTCTTCAGCGCTGAGCCGCTTGCGCAGGCGCGTTTCGGTGATGAGCGTCGAGAGCATCACCTGCCCGACGTTCTCAAACGGGATGAGGGCCTCTGTAATGGACTCAGACAAGCCCAAACGCTGCACCGGCAGTTGGAACAACTGCGGCGGGATCACCATACGCACCGCTTCGATTTCCTTCTGACGCGCCTTGCGCAGGACTTCACGATCTTCCAGCAGGCGATCTTCAACCATGATCGCAAAGCGGTTCAGCACGGCGTAATCCTCTGGGAAGAGGGTCATATCGGCCATCTTCTTCTCAACCAAGCGCGTAACCTGCGCGATCAGCTCAGGTTGATTGCGCGCCAACTCGTTGAACGGCGGCACATCCAAGTTGGCCAGCGCCCCCTGCACCGTCTCGAGCACGCTCTTGATGTCGATGCGCCAGCCGGTCAGCTTGGCCGCCAAGCGCGCGTTTTGCCCCTCGCGCCCGATGGCCAGTGACAGTTGATCGTCTGGCACGATCACCAGCGCCGTTTGCCCCTCCTCCACGTCGCGCTCAAGGTAGACAGCCGCCACTTTCGCCGGGCTGAGCGCCTTGAGGATGAACTGCTCCGCGGATGGACTCCACTCGATCACGTCGATCTTTTCGCCGTTCAGCTCTTTGACGATGTTCTGGATGCGGCTGCCGCGCATCCCTACGCACGCGCCGACGGGGTCAATGCCATCTTGCAGCGCCGCCACGGCCACCTTTGACCGATAACCGGCCTCGCGCGCGATGCTCTTGATCTCAATCTTGCCGTCGTAAATCTCCGGCACTTCGTATTCCAGCAGGCGGCGCAGCATGTTGCGGTGCGTGCGCGAGACGATGATCTGTGGGCCTTTGTTGCCTTTCTTCACCTCTACAACATACACGCGCAGCTTTTGATGCGGGTGCAGCACCTCTCTTGGGATCTGCTGGTTGCGATTCAGCACCGCTTCTGCCCGCCCCAAACTGAGCGTGACTACGTTGTTGCTGATGCTCTGCACCGTGCCCGTGATCAGGTCGTTCTGGCGCACCATGAACTCGTTGTAGACGGAATTCCGTTCAGCTTCACGGATGCGCTGGAGGATCACCTGTTTGGCGCTCTGCGCGGCGATGCGGCCAAAGCTCTTGGGCGTGTTTTCCACCTGCACCATCACCAAATCGCCCACCTGCGCCTCAGGGTTGTAGTAGCGGGCGGTCTCTAACGTGACTTCCGTCTCTTCAGAGACGATGTCCGCTTCCGTCCCGTCGATGACTTCTTTCTCAACATAGATTCGGGCGCGGCCTGTGGTCGGCTCAATGCGCGCCTCAACTGGCTGCGCTTGGCTGAGCTTAGCGTATTTGCGATAGGCGTTCACCAACGCAAATTGCAGCGCGTCGATGATGACGTCCTGCGGCAAGGCCCGCATTTCGGCAATTTCACTGAATGCCATTTGAAGTTCATTGCTTGCCATTTGAACTCTCTCGCACTAATTCCTCGTGCATCTACCTCTACTAAAACGAAAAGTGGGGGTTAGCCCACTTCTCGACGTTGATCTACGATTGACTGAATTTTAACACGCAGCAAGCGGCAGTGTCAAGCACGTTACTCGGCTGCCGTTGCCTGAGCCTCAGCGGTCAGCTCGGCAGTCGCCTCCTCTATGGGGGGCATAACGTCTTCCAGCATCAACGGCACGATTATGGGTTCAGCGGCTGCCCCTTGCACAGGGAACGGCTGGAACTTGAGGATGCGCCCCAGCGCCGCATCTGACACGTATACAAAGCCTTGATCGTCCACCGCAATGCCGCTGGCCAACCCAAACTGATTAGACACGCCCGAAGTCAGCGCGAGCGACCCGAACGAGCCGACGCATTCGCCGTCGATCGTGTAGACCAGCACCCGCCCCGCGTCCGGGTCAGTCGCGTAGAGCAGGTTGCGGTTCACGTCCAGCGCTAGATATGGCGCGTTGCCCGTCTTCTGCGACCACGCCCGCACCGGATAGTTCGTCAAGAACTGGCCATCGGCGGTGAACACGGCAATCCGCTGGTTCCACATGTCGGCGATGAAGATGCGCCCATCCACCGGATGGATCACCAAGCTCGTCGGCTCGTCCAGCTCGCCGGGGCCGCTGCCGCCGCGCCCAATGTCGAAGCTCCACACAGCCACCCCGTCGACGATCTCGTACACGCGCAGGCGCTTGTTGCCTGTGTCCATCACCAGCACGCGCCCGCGCGCGTCCACTTTGGCATCGCGCGGCCCCCAGAAGCCGTCCGTTGGCACGGTCGGCGCGTTCAAGCCGTACAAGCCCATCTGCCCCCACACAGTCCCAATCTCTGAGAAGTCCGGCGACAGCTGCTTGATGCGGAAGTTCCACGTGTCAACGATGATCGGGCTGCCGTTCTGGTCAAAGGTGAGGCTGTTGGGGCGGTTCAACTCCAAGCTGTCAAGGGATGACCCCGCCGTGCCGTAGCTCGTCAGATACGCGCCTGTCCTCGGGTCGAACACGCTGATGCGATGGTTGCCCTCTTCTGCCACGTAGAGGTTGCCATCCGGGCCAAAAGCCATCGCCAGCGGGCGCGCTAACGGGATCGGCGCGCTTGTTAGCACTTGGATCGGCTGCAAGTCTTGGAAGTTGGCGTTGCATTGATTCACCGGCAGGTTATCGAGCGGATTCTCCACTGTGCCATCGCCCGTGCCAAAGGCCCAAATCTGCGCCACCACGTCTTTGCGGATCCACACGTTCATCGCGTTCTGCACCGGCCAGCGCGGCAGGCTAAAGTCCTTGCCCACGGCCAAGCCGAACTGCGTGTAATCCCGCGCCCACCAGATGTCGAAGATGCCGCGCCGCACCTGTGCCGCTGCTGCGTTGGCCGGGTCGAAGTCGAACAAGTTGTTGATCCGATCCACCGTCAGGAACTTGTAGTCCTCAGTCGGCCACCACATGCGCACGAAACGATAGTGCTGGTAGCGATCCTCGATGATCGCCTCCACACGGGCGCGGTTGCCATCCCCAGCGATGACGACGATCGCATCCTGCAAGCGCTGGATCGTCGGCGTGGTGTCGAAGAAGACAGCCCGCGGATAGTTGCGGAAGTACCAACTGTACGGCCACGACACCTCATTGTCGTAGGCGAACACCAGCTCATTGCCGTCGGTGATGCGCAGGCTGAGTTCGTCGATCATGTCGAGCACCGTCTTCACCGCTGGGGCGCTGTGCGCGTAAACCAGATACTCAGTTGGATGGTCGTAGTTGATGAAGCTGGCCATCCACGCCGAGCGCGCCGTCAGGAACGCGAGGAACCCAAAGAAGCCCACCGCGATCAGCCGCCGCGTGGCCGCCCAACTGACGGAAAGCCGCGTTAGCAAGATCGACGCCACCGCCAACCCAGCCACCGCCAGCAGCCAGTTGTTCGTGGCGCGCAGTTGAGCCGTCTCCAAGCCGCGGAACGGCGCATCACCGATGACGAACGGCCCGATCACGCGCAAGCCCGCGATGATGATCACCACGATGAGCAGCACCTGCACCCAACCGCGCTGGATGAACTCCTTCAAGTCGAGCTTGACCACAATCCGACTCACAAACCAACCAGTGATGAAGAGCATGGGCAGCGTCATGTGCGTGGCCAGCCACGGCATCTTCTCACCCGCCAGCGTGAGCAGAATCAAGTTGAACACCGCCACCCAGCCCCACGTGATGAGGAAGGGCAGCTCTTCCAGCCGCTGCGACTCGCGCAGGGCGTACAGACGCTCGATGCTGTCGATGGAGTGGGCCGCGCTGCCCGTCTCAGCGAGCGTCTCCGCGCGCGCCATCACCCGCGGGTCGATCGTGTCCAGCGCTTCGTCTGAAGGCGCTTCATCCGATGACGGTGAGGCGTGTTCAATTAGCTCATCTGCCCGCCACTCCTCGGTATCAGCCTCATAAGCGAGGGGTTGACGCTTGCTCTTGCCCGCTTCTTTGACGATCTGTTCTTCCAGCTCGTCCTCAGCTTTGTCCTCCTCGGCGGCGCGCCTCCAGAAGATCGTCAACCCGGCGAACATCGCGCCCACACTGCCTGCAATCGCCAAGAACTCATAAATTGGCATGACGACGAGCAGGTAATAGTACTGCGGTTGGCTGCCGCGGCGCACGCCTTGCTGCTCCAGCCAGTAGCCCAAGCTGTAGTACATGCCCGTCATCAGGCCGTACAAGTTGGTGAACATCGTCGTAAAGAAGAAGACAAAGATTGTGTGGAAGATCGCCGCCGTGATGAGCCACTGCCGCGCGTTCCACGACACACCGATCACGATCATCGTGATGAACAGCGGCAGCCACGCCATGAAGCCCAACAGCACCTGCCCCACTTGATAATCCTGCCAGATATTCTCCCCGGAGCTAATCGATGGGTTGGGCAGCGTGCGCACGACGCTTGCCAGCGGCTCTAATGAGCGGCCAATCACCGCAAAGTCGTCCGTTGTGCCGCTCATCACGTAAGGGATGAGCGCTGCCGCCCACGGCAGAATCAGCGTGCCGATGACGACCATGAGGCTGAACTCAGGGAACAGATCGAGGAAGCCCCACAAGCCCGTGCCGCGCGTTTGCGTGGTGCGGTCAGCAGGCACATCGCCGGGCCGCCGACGGAACACGATGAAAAACGCGCAGGCCAAGATACAGATTACCCACGTCGCCACTAGCGGGAACCACCGCAGCGGCTGCGCGACGGCGTCCGGTCGGCCTTGCGTCGTGTGCGAGAGTTCCTCCACGATCACCAGCGCAAAGCCGCTGGCCAGCATGATCCCGGCCATGAAGGCGATCTGCCCCCACGGCAAGCCGCGCCGCCCCGCTTTGAAGTAGCCCCATGCAGCGGTTGAGATGATGGTGAAGAGCATCACCAGCACCACTAGCCCCGTCCACAGGAAGTAGGTGGTTTGCTGAACAGCGGGCATCTCGTGAAAAGCCGTTCCGGGCGGCGGGTTGAACATATCGAACTGGATCACATCCAGCACGATATACGTCCCCAGCGACATCACCGCGCCCAACATCCCCCCGAACGCCAGCAGCAAGAACGCCCGCTTGGCGTTAAAGACGAGCTGGCGCTGTGCCATGAAGTACTGGCCCATCCGCACGAACCAGAACAGCGCAAGGAAGATGCCAAGGATGGCCACGTCCATGAAGGCCGTCTCTTTCGTGCCGAGGTTCCAGATCATCCCGAACGCCAGCACGTAGTACCAGTACGGTTTGTGGCGCACGCTTGGCGGCCCGCTCAAGTACATCAAAATCGCCCAGAGCATGAGGATCCCCGCCATGATCGTGGGCGTGTCTTCTCGGATGTAGCGGTGGTAGTACATCAGCAGCGGCGAGATCAAGATGCCGATTGAGACGAGGATCGTCCCCCACGGCTTGAGCCAGTAGCGGAACAGCAGCGGCGACATGACCATCATCACGCCCACGACAGCGGTGTACACGCGCGCGGAGAAGTCACTGTCCCCGAAGATCGAATAGCTCAACGCCACCATATGGAACAGGATCGGCCCGTGCATCAACGGCGTGTGTTGAAAGTTGCCGCTGTGGTAGAGGTTCCACGAGAAGCGCGTGTGCAAGCTCTCGTCGTGGCTCATCACGCGGTCGCCCAAGTGCATGAAGCGCGTCAGGATGGCGATCACCAAGATGAGGATGTAGATCGCCACTTCCCAGTTAATTTGCAACCGCCGCCCCAGCCAAGTGTCCACGGGGTTTTGATCAGTTTCTACAGGATGATAGGACATGCACAACCCTCTTATTCAGATTGAGACGTGTTCGGCGTGTTTTGGAGCACCAGCCGCGCGGGCAGGGTGCTAGGCGCTTCAAGTGGCATTTCAGGCAAGCTGTTGGGCGTCGGCGTCAGCGCGAGGCGCGCCACAGGCGGCGGATCGTTGGCTAGCCGCAGAGCGGGCATGCCGTGGCGGCTGCTGCCCACCAAAATCATCATCAAGAACGTCGTCACCGCAATCGCCGTGTACACCTGTGACAGGCCTACCGTCGGCGCGGGCTGGGCGAGGTTATGCTGAACGCCGCGCCAGATCGATTCTAGACGTGGCCGCTTTGGCCGCCCCAGCGCTGTCAAATCCTGCGACAGCTCGCGCACTGCCTGTGCCTGCTCTTCATAACGCGCCCGACACTGTGGACAATCCCGCAGGTGGCGCGCCACATACGCGCGCGGCGCAGCAGGTAGTTCGCGCCGAATGTAGCTGCCCAGCCACACCCGCGTGAAGCGACACCGGATCTTCCACCCATTCCACATTTAAGCCAACCTCAACAGTTCATCCAGCAAGCTCGGCCCATTGCCACGCAGCAAATGCCGCAGCTGTTCCTGCGCCACGCGCACGCGGCTCTCGGCGGTTTTAGGCGGGCAGCCCATCACCTCAGCAATTTCACGGTACGTCAGCCCGTGCCCATAGCGCAGCACCACCGCCTCGCGCAGCTGCGGGGACAGCCGCGCCAGCGCCTCCGTGATCGCCTCGGCAGCGGCTTTGCGCGCAGCACAAGCCTCCGGCGCTTCTGATTCAGGCGCGGGCACATCGAACAAGATCTGCGACAGGCCCACCAGCGACAGGCTGCGCCGACGGTAGACGTTGCGACAGCGGCTGACAGCAATCGTGTACAGCCACGTCTTGAACGCGGCCTTGCGCGGGTCATACTTCTTCAAATTGCGGAAAGCATACACAAACGATTCTTGTGTCACGTCCTCGGCATCCGCCTCGTCCAGCACAAGGCTGAAGCACAACCGATAGACGCCGCTGGCAAAGCGCTCATACAGCGCGTGATAAGCCGCTTGATCGCCTTTGATCGCGCTGGCAATCTGGCTGAGCGTCGGCTCTTCTTCGTGCAGTGTCGGGTCAACAGGGTTCATCGTGCGTTACTCTCGCCCCTCAACGTCGCTGTGCCAAATCAACAGGAACCGAATTGTACAGGTCAAGCCGCACCCACAAGATGACGCTGTCGCGCGCGGGGGTCATGTCGCGCGTCCGCCGCTGCGCCAGCCACGCCGCCCAGTCGTAGACGGGCACATTGAGAAGCTGCTGGCCGCGCCGCAGGGTAAAGCTCTGGCCAACGTAGCTGCCGCCCAGATCAATTTCCTCCGCGGTGCGCCGTGCGATGATGATTTCCTCGCGTGCGGCCTCTGGAATCGACTGCACAAACCGCGCATAGCGAAACTCGCGCAGCAACCACCCCACCACCCCATCGTTCACAAGGCCGATGTCGGGGTCTTGCACCACTGCTACGCGCAGCACCGGTTCTCCGCGCGCGGTGAACCGCGCCACCTCATGCAGCGTCTCGCGCAGCAGCTGAGCATTCGGCTGCACATAGCTCGCCTGCCAGATCTCTACCGGCTGGTGCGCCCGAACGACGACCGCGTTCCAGCCGCCGCCCACGCCCGACACCAACGTGAAGCCAAACAGCCCCAGCGCCACCCCTTGCAGCGTGATCCGATTGCCCCAGATGCTCGCCACGAGGAACGCGCCCACCACCGTAAACAACAGCGACATCACCACCCACACGAGGCTGCGCACCCCGTTCGATGGGAACGTGAAGAAACGCGGCAAGTTGTCGAACAGCGACACCGCCGGGGAAAAGCTCAACAAGCTGCGGGCGACTTCTTGCCAGTGCGTGCCGATCATCGCCAGCAGGCCGATCAGCACGAGCGCCAGCATCCACTTCACCCAGCCATGCCGCGCCTCGCTCACCGCCGCGCTGTCGCTCACCAGATCCCAGTACGTGATGGCGCTCTCGTCGACCAGCATGCGCGCCACCACGCGCGCGCACAGCCAGCCCAGCGGCAGCGCCATGAACAGCGCAAAGCCCGGCCCCGCCCCGCGATAGAGCAGCGCCACCAGCGCAGCGATGACCACCACCATCAGGGCAAATCGATCTGCAAAGTGAACGCGCTCAAAGCGCTGGAGCAGGATATACCCGCCTATGCCCAGCACCACCGCGCCCAGTTCGTACAGCGCCACCGCCAACAGCGCCGGCGCAGGCACAGCCGGCCCCAACGGCGGCTGCGTCAGGCCGCGCAGCGCGCTCTCCAACGACGCGCCAACCATCGTCAGCCCATCCGGCTGGAGCAGGAACGCCGTCGCCGTCAACACTACTAACAGCACACCCAGCCCCAGCCCGCGCCGAAACGGCAGTTCCCAAAATGCGGCGCGCGCCGCCTCCAGCACTTCTTCGCCGGGGCGCTGCTCGTCGATGGGGGCGTTCAGCGCCGTGAGGTAGACGCTCACAGCCAGCGCCGCCGCCAAAATCAGCGCTGCCATCAGGCCGTAGGGGCCAGACAGGAACACCAATATGCAAACGAAAACCAGCGCCGCCGTGCCATCTACGATGCGCCGCCGCTCGTGGAAGTTCCACCCCGCCCACAGCGCGAGGACGCCGAACATCGCCGACCAGATCGCGGGGTCGGACGTGCGCGAGGCCGCCAGCGCCACCGGCGAGAAGCCCCACAGCAGCGTCAAGAGCAGCGTCTGCACGCGCCCGATCCGACGGCGGAACAGCAGCGCCAACAGCGCCAGCGCGACCCCTGCCACAGCGCCGCCCGCCCGCGCGCCTGTCTCGCCCGTGCTGCCAGTCGACAGCCCCAGCACCTGCGCGTAGAAGGTCAGCGGCTGATCAGAGGGGCGCGCCACAGCGGCATCGCGCCCATAGACCGCATCCCACGCAATCAGCGCCTGCGATGCCTCGACGTCGCTCATCGGCGCAGTGTCCAACTCCGCAAAGCGCAGCGCCACCATGCCCACGATCAGCACCACGTAGACGAGCCACTCCATCGGCACGGCCACTGCGCGAACGCGCTCCGTTGATGGAACTGGCTCTGCTGGAAAAGTTGACTGCATAAAATACTCAACGCTGCGTTGTTCAGACACTACCCTATATACCCCCGATTCCTGCGCGTTCCTCACCGCAGTTGCAGCCGCGGCGGCACGCGGAAGATGACGCTCTCGCCGCTCACGCACGCCGTCGGCAGCGTTTCAACGAACTTCTCGCGCCCGTCCAGCCCGTACTGCCGTATCTCCGTCGAACCGTAGACTACGTAATCAATTCCATAGCGGGCGATGACCTCCGCCGCTACGTCCCACCGCGGATCCGTGTACAAGCGCGCGATGTCCTGTGGC
Organism: uncultured Anaerolineae bacterium; assembly: GCA_937944445.1. Classification (GTDB taxonomy): domain Bacteria; phylum Chloroflexota; class Anaerolineae; order Aggregatilineales; family Phototrophicaceae; genus JANWYT01. Next base: position 112,514 of record CALDYP010000017.1, on the reverse strand, counting down.
CGCGTCCCGACGATCTCGCCGTAAGTCGGCCCGCGCCACTGCCGCTGATGGTTCTCCCAGCCCAGCAGCACAGGCACGCCCGCGATGCCCGCCACTCGCCCATACTGCGGGTTGTACGCTTGCCCAATGGCCTCCACCGCAATCTCGCCCGGCAGGGCCTGCGCTTGCAGACACTGCAACACGCGATAATCGTCCGGCGTCACCATAAACCGCGCGCCGTCTACTGTCCAGTCCGAACGCACGAACAGCCTCCCATCGCGCACCACCACTACGCCATCCTGCTGTGAGGTGGTCGCCGCGCCGCTGGCCGACTGCGCCAGCACGTCGCCCGCGCGCACGCGCTGCCCCGCCGTGACGACCGCCTCCGCGCCCGCTGCGCCGTAGAAGCGCGCGCCGTTGCCCGTCGTGAACGGCTCCACGACCGCCCGCGCATAGAGGCCGAACGCCAAGTAAAGCGACCCGCTCACGATGAACCCGACCAGCACGACCGACATCGCCGCGCGCGCCCACTTGGGTGGGCGGATGGCCTCCGCCTCGGCCAGCAGGCTGTAGCAGGCGAACGCGCTCGCCACCCCCCACACCGCCCACGCCTGATAGTAGAACTTGAAGATCGTGTTGATCCGCGACGAGAACACGTCCACCAGATAGATGAACTCCGGTGTGATGACCAACACCGCGCCGATGCCCGTCAGCAGCATGGCAAACGCGCCGCTGCGGCTGTACGTGAGCGTAGGCTGCCCGTCATACGTCCCCCAACGAGCGAAGAGCCGCGCCACAATCAACACGATGAAGGCCAACATCAGCAGCGTCACCGGCAGGTAGGTCACGCGGCGCACGATCAGATCGCCCAGCACCGCTTGCAGCCCGCCCGCGTCGTTGATGAACTGGCGGCTCAAGTTCTGGATGTCAGGCCGCAGCGCCAGCACCACCGCACCGACGCACATCACGGCCAGCACCACCGCCATGAACAAGCCCGCCGCGCCAAAGCCGCTGCGCCACGCCATGCGCCGCCTGCCGCGTCGCGCTTCCAACAGCAGGTAAGCCAGCAAGATGAGCGCAAACGTTCCGAACATCAAGATGAAGTGCGGGAAGTACGTCGGATAGAGCAGGTTGAGCGTGATCCCGCCCGCTTGTGAGCGGAAGCTGTACAAGAACATCCCATACGCCAGCAGCGTCACGACGACGAACACGACCACATCGCCGACGAGGCTGATGATATCTTCCCAGCTCAGGCGGCCCGTGTCGCTGCGCATCATGCGGCGCACTGCGCCCGCCCCGACGAACGCCCCAACATACGCCAGCACGTCCCACGTGTTGAGGAACACCATCGACCCAATCGTAATCGCGTAGAACACGATCTCGTAAAGCGATGGGTTGCGCCGCGCCAGCAGCACGTTGAGCGCCAACGCCAGCGCCAGCATGCCGAACGGCAGCGCCAACACGTGCGGATGCGAGTCCCCCAGCAGGAAGCTGAACGCGGGGAACTCGTCAATCGGCTGAGCATACCACGCAGGCGGCAACGAGCCGTCGAGTTGGAAGTCGTTCAGCACGCGGCTCGCGCGGAACCACCACCAATTGTCCCAGCGATCGGGCGAGAGCGCCTCCGCGCTGGCGGGCCGTGGCGGGTCGCCCATGCGCGCTTGGGTCGCCCAGAAGTCGAAGTAGGCTGCGCTGCCCTGCCCCGCCTGCCACGGCAGTTCAACCGCGACGAACTGCCAGTTGCTCATGATGAGCACGAAGAAAACCGCCAGCAGGCCCGTCGCCAGCGCTGGCCGACGGCTCGGCACGCTCTCTTCCACGTGGTCAAGGCCGCTGCGCCGCGCCCGCACCAAGTTGTACGCCACGCCGAACGCCCCCAGCCCCGTCAGCGCGAACCAGCTCGCCAGCGTCATGCTGAAGCCGACGGTGCTGCTCACCCCGCTGAGCGTGGAGAGCATGGCCGCCATAACGTAGCCGAAGTAGTAGTAGCTGATGCTGTAGCCCGCCATCCAGCCGTCGTTGGGCGGGAAGGTCGGGCTGGTCATGATGCTGGTGATGAACATCAAGTCCATTGGCTTCTCAGTCGAACCTGTGTCGGGGTACTGCGCGCGGAAAATCATCCAGCCCAGCAGCAGCGCCGCGAAGAGCGCTTCTGCTGTGAGGATGGCCGCGCGGTTCTCGCGCCAGTAGAGCCGCCAGTTGGGGCGCTCAGGCATGCGCATGAAGGCCAGCCCGCCCACCCCCAACACGATCAACCACGCGAGCAGCATCGCGCCTGCAGTGTTCGCCAGCAGCCCCAAGCTGGCCAGCAGCCAGAAGACGAACGCCGTCAGCAGCACGCCAACCATGCGCGCCACCGTGTAGCCGCGATCTGGCAGCCCCCCCAGCAGCCGATAGCACAGCGGGAAGGCCGCCGCCCCCGCCGCCGCGATCAACAGCCACCAACTGACAAACAGCCCTGCCCCTTCACGGGCCAACCATTCGAATAACATCATCCCTCTCGCCGCAGCGGATCAATCGCCGCCTGATTGACTTCAAAGATGCGCGCCTCGCCCGCCTCATAGACCACGCGCAGCAGCCCCATCTCGACCATCGTGTCAAACTTAGCCAGCCCTTGCAGGTCGCTCGTCGCGCGTTCCAGCCCGCTCAAGATGACATAGCGCACGTCATAGAAGCGCAGAATGTTCACCGCCACGTCAATCTCTGTCGTGTTGTAGAAGGTCTTGACGTTCGCCTCGCGCTGAACGATCAAGCTGCCCATCTGGGGGAAGGTGCGCTGCTGCGTCTGATGGAAGCGCCAGCCGAGCACCGTCGGCAGCCCGGTGTTGATGCCGATGCGCGCCGTCCATGTGTACTCGCTGGCCGGTTCACGCCCTTCAAGGATCGTCGGCGTGCCCTGCACGTTGTCTTGCAGCCAGCGGATGATGCCGTAGTCCTCGCTCAAGTCAATGCGCGCTGGCGTGTAGAGCAATTGATGGGCCGAGCTGGCCATGTAGTCCATGCCGTTGAGCGTCAGCGGCAGCGCCGGGTCGAGCCGGTCGAAGCTGCGCCCGCGCGTGGCCATGACGGGGAACATCGCTGCGATCACCACCAACAGCACCAAGAAGCCGTACCACAGCGCGTTCAACCGCCCGCCCCAGCGCTCCGCCGCCGCGACAAGCCATGCCAGCGCGCACCCGCCCGCCACGCTCATCAACATCCACGCCTGCAAGTAGAACTTGAACACCGTGTTCTGGCGGCCAATGTCGCCCCCCAGCACCACGATCTCCACCCCCAGCGTCATCATCAGCGCTAGCCCGACGCACACCAACACGAACTGCATCGCCAGCGACTGCATCGGGCGGAAGAACAAGAAGGCGATCCACACCACCAGCGGCAGCACGTACAGCGCCACCTGATAGCCCATCATGGCCGCCACGAGGCTGACGAGCAGCGTGCCGATCACGACCAGCAAGACGACCGTCACATGCAGCCCCTTGCCACGCAGATCCTTGACTTTGATCGCGCGCAGCCAGTGGTGCGCTTCCCAGATGAAGAGCGAGACGATCAAGAAGAGGAACAAGCCCCAGATGTCGAAGTACGCCCAAAGCGGCGTCTTGCCGCCCTGCCACAGCTCAACGCTGCCATAGGTCGCCGCGTACCACGTGCGATAGGGCAGCGACGCGCCCAAGCTCGCCACGATCATCCCGCCCACTGCGAAGCCCGTGAACGCCAGATACGCGCGCGAGATCGTCTCAAAGCGCAGCCAGCACGCATACCCCAGCCCAACCACCGCAAACAGCAGATAGCCCGGCCAGTCCCACGTGTTGATGGCCTCGATCATCCCCACCATCGCCCCGCCCAGCGCAAGGCTAACGATCAGCTCGCGGAAGGTGCGGCGATCCTCGCGCGCGTGGATCAGCTCGCTGAAGATGAACGCGATCACAAACAGCAGCACGGGGAAGCTCATCATGTGGGCGTGCAGGTCGCCATAGATGAAGGTGAAGGCAGGCATCTCGGTGATGGCGTTGCCGCCCACGCCGGGCGTCTCCGCTAGCACGCGCGACGGTCCCCAATACCAGCGATCCGTGCCGATGGGCAGCGGCGCGCCGCCCAGCGCGCGCATCGTCCCGCTCACCAGCCCGCTGATGAGCGACAGGCTGCTCTCCACCTCATACGCAATGCGATCCACCAACAGGTTTTGCTGGGCGCGCAGGATGATCGCTTCTTGCGACGTGGGGCTGTCTGGGTCAAGGTAACGCCGCAGCAGCCAATCCTGCAAGCCCTGCGGCTGCTGATAGCCGCCCAGCACAGCGATCCCGTTGCCCAGCACGCGGATCGTGTCGAGGTTGCCCAGCACGATGCAGAGCAAGACCGCCGCCACCCCCGCCAGCACAGGGTTCGCGCGGCGCTGCTGGCTGTGCGGCTCACGCCCCCAGTGGGCGATGACGTTGTAGGCCGCCCCGAACGCCCCTAGACCCGTCGTCATGAACACTGTGCAGATCACGAGGTTGTAGGCGAACGACGGCACGATCTGCGTGAGCAGCACAGGCGTCCCGAACAGCGCGTAGCCCCAGTAGTAGTAGTTCAAGTTGCCGCCCGCGAACCACACATCCTGCGCCGGGAAGGTCGTCGCGCGCAGCACGGCGTTGAACATGGCGAAGTCCATCGGCTTCTCGCCGCCTTTGGGGTGATGCCACAGGTCGGGGTTGGTCAAACGCACGAAGGCCATGATGAGGAACAGCGCCAGCGCCAGCCCTTCCACGCCCAGCACGTAGCGCCAGTGCGCCCGCACCCACGCCGCGAACTCGGCGCGACGGCTCCAGATCATGACGGCGCTAAAAGCCCCCAGCAGCCCCAGCCCGATGATGACCCCTGCCTGTGACCACAACGGCACTTTCAACCCCGCCGCGAACCACGTCACCCACGCGACGAGGAACAAGCCCATCAGCCGTGCGAAGGCGTACCCCCGATCTGGCATCCGATGGAAGATGACGAACATCACCGGAAACGCCAACAGCCCATACAGCGCGATCACCAGCCACCAAACGCCCGTCCCGACGACTTGGTTGGTGTTCAGCAGGCTGTGAACGCTGAACCGCTCTGACCACGTGCCGCCTGCTTGGTTGATGTCGTATTGATCTGGCGCTTGCATCAAGCCGTTGGGGGCGGCGTCCATCGTCAAGCTGTCCCAGTAGACGACGCCGATGATCTGCGCGCCCGGGTCGCTGTCGAAGACGAGCTGATTGCTCTGCGTCAGCGGGTAGCTGTCGAAGAAGGCGTCCACCAGCGCCGGATCGTAGTCGGCGCGCTTCTTGAGCACGTACACCACCGGGTGATCGTACACGTGGAACGCCTCATCCGGTTCAAACTCGTTGAACCACAGCGGCGAGCGGAACGTGGGCAGGTGTTGATCCGACACCTCTAGCCCTGCAAATGCATACCCCTCACGGAAGACTGCCACCACCTCATAGCCCAACTCGCCCGCGAACAACGCGCGGTAAAAACGGTTGGTCAGCGGGAAGCGGAAGTCGTTGCGCGCGGTCGTGTCGTAGAAGCGGTTGCTCGTCGAGATGAAGTAATCGCCGTTGTGCAGCCCGAAGCGCATGCTGTCGCGCTTCTGCGCGTCGTCGATGGGGTAGGACATCGCCGTGTCGTAGGAATCGACGTGCGCATTGGCCGAGCGCATTCCGTTACACTCGTTAAAGCTCACCAGCCCTGACGGCAAGTTCGCCCGCTCGGTGACCTCGAACGGCAGACGACACACCATGATCGTCGTGATGCGGTCGTCCCAGTCGCCTTCCGTGACGACCACCTGCCCCGTCACGAGCGCGTCCGTCAGCGCCTCGACTTTGAAGGTGTAGGCCTGCCCGCGCGTGACGACGACCGGCTGCGTCAGCGTGATCGTGTAGGCATCGCCCAAGACGTGGTGATCGCGCAGGAACGGGCTGGTCAGGATTTCCTCTGAGAGCAGCACCATGTCGCCGCGCTCGTCGCGCTTGGAGAGCGACACGTACAAGCTGCGCGGCTCGCCGTTGTCGTTGACTGCGCCGATGTGCGGCGCAAACACCTCCAAGATCACGCCGTCGGCGGGCGCGACGAACTCCATCAAGTAGGGCTGGTTCACGAACAAGCGCGACGCCCCGTTCAACAAGTCGGCGGCGTTCAAGGCGCTGTTCGGGTTCATGTTCGGGATGGCGATGTTGATCAGCGGCGTGCCCTCAGGCGCGCCCTCGATCCGCATCGAAAAGTCTGAAGAGATCTGCTCGAAGACCCAGCGGCTGGCCTCCACGCGCGTGAGGTCGTTGCGGTAGATGTTGGTGAACATCAGCCCCCACAGCGCCGCAAACCCTACCGTGAACGCCCCCAACAGCCGCGCTCGCCAGACAGCCATCGGCAGCAGCGCCCCCACACCCAACAATGCGCCCAGCGCACCCGCCGTCACAACGGTTTGATCAAACGCCAGCCCGTTGACCGCGTAGTACGTCGGGATGAGCAGCAGCGTCACGCTCAACGCCCCTAACAGCCAGCGCGTGATCGCCATCGGCTCGTGGTGGGCACGGCGGACAAGTTCGACAATTGCCCAGCCGCCCAGCAGCGCCAGCGCTGAGTAGAGCGGCAGGAAGTAGCGCATGGTCATCACCCACTGCTGGCCCATGAAGCCGAAGTACACCAGCACCCACGCGAACAGGAACAAGTTGCGCGTGGAGCCGAGCCGCCGCGCGATCAACTGCCAGCCCGCCCACGCCCAGCCGAACCACGCCAGCAGCGCGGGCGCGATCCCCATCCCCCACAGGAAGATGTCTTTGAGGGGGTAGAGATAGTCCATTCGTCCCACCCACTGGTAGTTGGGCGGCGCGTCGCTGGCCCCGCTCACGCCGAATTGGGCGCTGGCGATGTCAGCCAAGAAGCGATCGTTGGGCAGCAGGCCGAAGAAGCTCGGCCCCTGAAACGCATACGGGTTGGCCAATCGGAACGCGAGCACCGTCATGAAGCCCGCCAGCAGCAGCCCACTCACCGCCCGCGAGATCATCCGCGTGCGGATCGTGGCCGGCAGCGCTCGATCCAGCGCAGGCAGCGTGTAGACGATCATCGCCAGCCCGACCACGCCCACCAGCGGCAGCAGGTTGATCCGCCCCGCCAGCGCGAAGCCGAACGCTACGCCAAACACCGCATAGTAGAAGTACCGCCCGCGATCCTGCACGCCGACCGCTGCCCACAGCGCCAGCGCCACCCAAAAGGCAGTGATGGCGTTCACCGTGCCGAAGTGCGCCTTTTGAATCGCCAGCGGGGCGACCGCGTAGAGCAGCGCCGCCACCAGCCCCGCCCAGCGGTTGTGCAGCCGCGACCCTGTGAAGAACACAAAGATGATCGTCCCCACGTCGAAGAACGCGCTCAAGAAGCGCCAGATCACCGCCTGACCGGGCCACTCGAAAAGGTTGGGCGCGATTTGCTCCAACTCGCGGTGCGCCTGCACCCCCGCGTAGGCCATGAACAGCGGCAGCGTGCCGTAAGCGTAGAAGCCCGCCCCGCTGTTGTGCGGGTTGAGGTTCGAACAGCGAGCGTCAAAGAAGCCGCCCACGCCGCCCGTGGACGGGTGCAGCGTCAGGCAGCGCATGCGCTGAATCTCTTCCGATGTGAGCTGCTCAAAGCTGTTGACCGTCCCATCCGTAATCGGCAGCAGGTTGAGCGGCACGCCCACGTCCACTAGCAGCGCATCGACGCGTCCGGCGGCCACGTCAGCCACGGCTGAATCAGGGTCGTTGTAAACCATCACCCGCCCACTCTGAACGAGGTAGCGCGCGAACGACTCGCTTTTGGAGCCGCGCAGCACGCCCAACGTCAGATCAGGGTCGCTCATGAGCGAGGCGCGGCTCACGTTGCCGTTGGCGCGCGTGAGCAGGCGCTGCGCGGGGAAGTTGTTGGGGTCGTTGGTGAACTCAAGGCCACCGCCCACCAGCGGCAGCAGGTTCATCGTCAAGAAGCGCTCGTCGGGGTGGCTGCCGCTGAAGTCGTCCCAGTTCAAGCCGACGTAGCGCAGATACCCCCCCAACAGCACCACCAGCGCCAGCAGAGGGTACACCACGGCGCGGCGTGACCAAAACGAGGTGGTCATGTTGGCTGTCGTCGTCAAATCATCGCTCTTTCTGCGCTTGTGGGCAGATGATTTACTGTAGTTAAATACACCGTCACGGGCGAGTTTCCTCAACGCTAGTGGCAGTTGTCAAGAACGCTTGCAGGCCGTCCACCCCCAATGGCGGCGCGACGAAGTACCTGAAGTCGTCACCGACCTGATACGAGACGTGCAAGACCTCCCGCCCCTGTGGGAACCACGCCTGAAGCTGCTCGCTCGTGGCGCGGTCATCCCGATGGTAGAAGAAGAGCATCGGGCGGTTCGGGTCAAAGCGGAACTTGGGCGGCGCGTTGAGCGCGGTCTGGATGAAATCCGGCACGTAGTCCACGTCGCGCGTGCGGTTGTCGTTCAAGTTGAGGTCATAGACGCCGTTCGGCCAGCGGTCTTCCATGCCCGCGGCCAGCCCCACTGCGCGATGATCCCACCAGTTGGGGTAGGCGATCAGGAAAGCGTTGCCGAACGAGCCGCCGCTCGCCACGAAGTCGCGCACGATGCGCCCGCCCTCGCTGTGCGGCAGCGAGTTGTTGAGGTAGCTCTCTGGAAAGCGGTTCATGTACACGTCAAAGTTGAGGGTGTAACTGGCAGCCAGCGGCACGATGAACACGACTGCGCCTAACATCCGCGTGACTGAAGATTCGCGCAGGCGCGCCAACCCGTCGGCCATGAGCGCCAGCGGCAGCGCCGCGATGAGGTACGTCATCGGCATTGCGCCTGACGTGCGGGTAAAACTCGGGTTCTCGATCGGGTAGGCGATGGACAGCGCGCTCGGCAGCAGCATCACCCCCAACGCCAGCGGGATCATAGCGTAAACGACGTCTCGTCGCCGCCACGCCAGCGCCAGCCAACCCACCGTCCCCACCAGCAGCAGCGCCCCGCTCCATGCGTCCAACGCTGGATAGTTGGGGTAGTTGTTGATCCACGCAACATCGCCCTTCCAGTGGAACATCAACAGCGCGTTGCGCACGTTGCCGAACAGCACCGGCAGATTTTCAACAAAGGCGTTGAAGCGCTCTTCCACAGTTGCCTCGCGCAGCACCAAAAGCCCATTTGGCAGCCGCTCCTCGATCACGTCGTCCCCTAGCAGGCGGCCAAAGGTGCGCTGCAGGAACTGCTCCGGATACTGCGTCGTGTAGTGGATCATCGGCAAGAAGGCCACCGCAGAGACGACCACCAGCGCCGCCAAGTTAGTGACCACCTGCAGCCGCGCCCGACGGTGCTTCCAGATGAAGAGCAGCGCCATCGCCGCCCCCAGCACGACCACCACTGGCATCATCCGCACGGCCTGATAAGTATACAGCCCGAAGCCCAGCACCAGCCCGACCTTGAGGTAGTCGCCGATGTCGTTCGAGCGCATCGCCCGCGCCAGATAGACCAGAAGCGCCGCCGCCACGAGCGGCGTCAAGACGATCCGCAGCCCCAGCCGTGTGATCGTCACATCCCAGAAGCTCACCGCCGTCAGCCCCGCCAGCGCCAGACCGATGAGGACGCGCAGGCGCGGTCGCTCCGTGCGCATCAGATCATAGCCCAGCCAGAACATGAACGGCAGGATGAGGATGCTTTCGATCACCTTGAGCAGCTTGAGCGATTCGTAGGTCATCCCCTGCCCCGGCAGCGACGCAAACGCCGCCATCGCGTACATCTGGAACGGCTCGCGCCCGCCGTTGTTGGCGAAGAAGATGTTGCGGCTGCCCTCGCGCACGCGCTGCGCGTCGAGGATTTTCTCCACGTGGTCGCTGGTCATCTCGGGTGGGATGGCCGTCAAGTTCTCAGGTGAGCCGTTCAGGTTGTGCAGCCGATAGAACGCGCCCACCGCCACGATCAAGCTCAGCGCGAGGATAGCCCACGCATAGCGCTTGTACTCGGCGTGGCGCACGGCTCGCGCCTTGTCCGCGATGCGCGCAGGCAGGTTCCACCAGCGGCGCGGCGCAAACGCCATCGTCACCGTCCCCACGCTGCTCAGCCACGCCGCGATCCCAACATCCGTGATGAAGTTGTTGGCCGTGTTGAGCCACGTCACGACGCACAGCGCGCTGCCGATGAGCAGCAAAAACGGGCGCAGCGGGTGAATGCGCATGTACCACGGCACATCCCACTCCGCGCTGAGGATCTCATTGGCAGCGGTCGGCGCTGGTGGGAACCACTGCCGCTGCCGCGCCCAGACGATCAACGCGGCCACCCCTGCCAGCAGCAGCGTGAGCGCCCCCTGCCGGATCATCGCAGTGATGTACGTCGTATCACGCTGAAGCACAAGAATTTCGTCGCTCGCGTCCGCCCAGAAGCTCAAGCCGTGCAGCGTTAACCACCCCACCAGCACCCAACACACGACCAGCAGACGCCCGCGCCACGTGCTAGCGCGCGCCCGCTGCCAGATCGCCCGGCGATGCGGCAGCAGCTCACCGATCAGCCACACCAGCGCCGCCATCAGGAACCAGCCCGCGCCTTCGACGAGCTGCGGGTTTTCTGTGCGAAACGGGTGATTGGCCACCATCACCAGCGCCCCGCGCAGCGCCAACCCAAACGCCAGCCCGAACAACCCCAACTGCGCAAGGCGATCCCGCGCTGCAGCCTGATCAGCTTCCTCTGCTGCGGGCGCAGCGGGCAGGCTTGGCGCAGCGGGCGGCATCTCCCACGCAAACGGCTCAGCGCGGCGGGCGGACTGCGGCGCAATCACGTGGCGCAGGGCGGCGGCTGTGGCGCGGGGCCGCCGCAAAAACTGCCCCAACACCACCGTGAGGTCAAGCTCTTCAAAGTCGCGCAGCGCCGCCGCCGCGTCGACGAGTTCAACCCGCGCTACGTTCTCGCGCGTGTCGAATTGGTCATCCTCAAGGGGGATGTCACTGATTGGACGGTCATCGTCCAGCATGTGGCTTGCGCCCTTTCATCGCCAAGTTGACAGTTGAACGCCCTTCCGGCTCGTCAAGTTTGTTCGGACGGTCAAACAAGTTGAAGATCGCCAGCCCGAAGTTGATCGGGTTCAGCAGGCTTCCACGGTTTTGATCGAACGTCAGGCGGTTGGCTGCTGTAGCCATGCTGGCTGGCAGCGCCCCCCGCTCCAGCAGCGGCATACCGATACCATACACCAGATTGTGGATAAACGGAAACGAATAATGCGTGAAGCGCCGTTCGGCTTCCACCGCAAACCCCGCCGATTGCACCTGATAGCGCAGCTCGTCCATCGTGTAAAGGCGCACGTGATTCGCCCAGATGCCCGCGAACATCCCACGCTCGATGTGCCGATTGAACAGAAACTCCAGCGTCTTATTGATCGGATCCCACCAGAACGGGTAGTCAGCGTGCGGCACGGTGATAGCCAGCACGCCCCCGGGCTTCAGCACGCGATAGGCCTCGCGCAGCGCCTGTTGATCGTCCTCGACGTGCTCCAGCACTTCGCTGTAGATCACCGCGTCGAAGGTCTCATCCGCATAGGGCAGCGCGTAGATGTTGGCGTTGTGGATCGGAATATCGAGATGCCCGACGTTGCGCTGCGCCTTCTGCAGCACGCTCCAATCCAGATCCGCGCCGACGATGCGGCACTGGCTCACATAGCGAAACATGTTCAAGTAGAACCCGCGCCCGCACGGCATATCAAGGATCGTCATATCGTCGGTCGGGTTCACCCACTCGAAGATCGTCTGCACACGCTTCTTGAAGGCCATGTCGGCCTCGTTGCGCGTCATGTGGGCGATCACCTGCGGGTCGATCATGAGCGCCTCCGCGCGTGCGCCAGCAGCACCTCTTCATAGCGATCCACCGTCTCGCTGAACGAAAAACACTGCTCGATGAACTCGCGCGGCTTGACGTAAGCCTCGCGGTTGCGCAGCACCTCCACAATCGCCTCGCCGATGGCGTGTGCATCCCCTTGTTTGGCGAGCTTGCCCATGCCCGTGACCGTGACCGGCACACGCCCGCCCGGGATGTCCGTCATGACCATCGGCGTGCCGCACAACATCGATTCCACCTGCGCCAGCGCAAAGCATTCCGTGTCGCTCGGCAGCACCATCACATCGCACGCGGCGTAGAAATCGGCCATGTCCTGCGGGTCGCTCAGCAGCCCCAAGAAGACCAACTGCTCGCGGTGCTGCTGCACCAGCGGCTGCAAGCGCTGCCACGTGTTCTCATAAGGGATATCGTACTGCCCAGCGAACACCAGCCGCGCGTTGCGACAGTGTTGATTGACAACCTCCAGCGCGCGGATCGCAAGGTCAGGCCGTTTTTCCTCGACGAAGCGACCGGGGTAGCCGATGATCGGGCCACCCGCGCCCCACTCCGCGCGCAACGCTGCCACCCGCTCCGGGCGCGGTGGCGGCATGAAAATCGGCGGGTAGATCACCGTCGTCTTGTCCAGAAACGGCTTGAGGTAGTACGAGTTCTCGGCGTAGTCTTGGCTGTAGCCGATGAGCTGGCCTGCCCGCCGCGCCATGAATTGGTAGAACAGGAACATCACATCGCGGATGAAGCGGTTGAAGCGCCCCTCCGGCAGCACCAGATCGCCGTGATGCGTCGCCACGATCTTCACCCCTGCAAGCTGCGCCAACACGGCCACGAGCGCCGTCTCCAACATTGGCGTGTGGATGCTGACCACGTCGGCCTGCCGCATGGCGAAGTACGCCGCCCACGGGAAGGCCGGCATGAGCATCCCACGACTGATCTGGATAGGGGCCCACAAGCGGATGATGCGCACACCGTTGTGCACGACCTCATCGCGCGGCAAGCTCGGGTGATAGCGCGCCGTGAGCACGGTCACCTCGTGGCCGCGCCGCGCCAGTTCCTCCGCCACGCTCTGCACGTGGATTGTGAGGCCGGTGCGGTGCGGATAGTAGTACAACAAGCTGATGAGAATTTTCAAACGACGTTTAGCCTGCATATTCACCCTTTGCGCCGCGCATCTGCCGCACGCCGCGCTGGAGCTGCCCCAGCGTTACCCCTTCTTGGAACATGCCCACGACGCCAGTCGCCGCATGCACCAACACATTTACCGCGTGGACGAGCAGCGCAAACGCCGCCAGCCGACTAAAGTCGCCATAGCCGAGCGCTTGCAGCGCCACCACGATTGACCACTCATACGTTCCCAAATTGCCCGGCACGGCCGGCACAGCAATCGCAAAGGCCGCCGCCGCAATGTAAAGCGCTGTCGCCAACCAATCGCCCGCGCCGAACACCGCCACCATCAGGAAATACCCAGCCACGATCGAGAGCGACCAGCTCAGCGCCGTCCAGCCCACCAAGCGCAGCGCGGAACGCCACTGCGTTAGCGGCGCGACGCCATCAAGAAACTGATCGAGCCACACGCGCAGGCGCTCCCGCCCCAACGGCGGCACGCCCCGCGCCAGCCAATCGTGCAAGCGGTGCAGCCAGCGGCGGTTGGCCGCCGCGACGATCAACCCACAAAAGCCGACTGTCACCATCGCCGCACCTACGCCGCCCGCTGCGCGCAGCTCGTCCGGCACGGGCGCAAACGCCAACCCTACCAGCACCATCAGCACCACGGCTAGCAAGTCTAGCAGACGCTCGACGACGATTGAACTGATGATCCGCATCGGGGGGACCTTGCCGTCCTCGACCTGCGACATCAAAAAGACGCGCGCCACCTCGCCCAAGCGCAGCGGCAGCACACCATTCACCAAGTACGCCACGTTCATGATGCTGAACACGCGCAGCAGCGGCAGCCGCTCCGCCAGCAGGGCACGCCAGCGCAGTGCCCGCGCCACCAACCCCAGCAGCAAAAACAGCAAACACGGGATGACATAAACGTAATTGGCTTTTAGCAGCGCTTGACCGAAGGCCTCAAGCTGAATTTGTGACGCAATAAACGCAATTGCGAGGCCGCTGATGACGATTCCCAGCAGCCCCACGCGCATACGACGAGACTGTTCCAAGCGTCTCCCTCAAGATGCTAGACATCGACAGGCTATTCTAGCATGGTTTTTCCGCAAGCTACAGAAGCGGTCACCCGACGCTTGGCATGCGCGTCATTTAATCGTAGGGTAAGTTGATCACTCTCATAAGGAATGTTCAGACCTCCACAAGTTAGGGGATGAGGCCTCCGTTTGAATTTCAACGCTCGCCGTTAAATCTGTATTGACACGACGCGGGCGTAGAGTAAAATTTGATTAGATGCGGGTGTAATTCAGTGGTAGAATGTTTGCTTCCCAAGCAAAACGTCGTGGGTTCGAGTCCCATCGCCCGCTCAGAAGCTCGTCAAGCGATGAGCTTTTTTGTTTGGGCGCTGGATTGACGAACGCCCCGCTCACCGCTATGATTGCGAAGTTTTGTCAAGCGAGACTATGCGCCCAAGTGGGCTAAAGCAGGAGTGAGCAAGGTGTCTGAATTTGTCCTCAACGCGCAAGAGCGCGCTATCACTGGCAAGAAGGTATCTAGCCTTCGCAATCAAGGGCTGGTGCCGGGCACGATCTACGGCCCCAAAACGCAGCCGATAACGGTTCAGTTTGCCTATCGTGAACTGGAGCTGCTGCTGCGCGCCGCTGGCAGCACCAACATCATTGATATTCACTTCAACGGCCAAACCATCCGCGCGCTCGCCCGTGACGTGCAGCGCGACATCCTCAAGAGCACGATCAAGCACGTGGACTTCTTCGCTGTGGACGAAAATAGCAAGATTCGCGCTGAAGTGCCGGTCATGCTGGTGGGCGAGAGCCAAATCATCGCCACGCGCAAGGCAATCCTGATGGCGGGCACGAGCACGATCCGCATCGAGACGCTGCCGCGCGACCTTGTGAACAAGATTGAGGTGAGCCTTGCGCCGCTGACGGCCATCGGCTCCACGATTTACATCAAGGACATCACCCCGCCGCCCGGCGTGACCATCCTCAACGAAGGCGATGAGATCGTCGCAAAGGCCATCCAGACCGGCGCACAGCGCGCCGCCGCCGCCAAAGAAGCCGAAGCCGCGGCTGCCAACTAGGCTGCTGCCCCCGCAAAAACAAACGGGTGACTTTTCGGTCACCCGTTTTTGCTACCTACCCCTCGCCGTTGAGTTCGCCCTCGTCGCCCTCGCCGCTGCCGTTGCTCAGCAAGGCGATCCCAACGACTTCATCCCCATCCGACAAGTCCATGATCGTGACGCCCATCGTGCTGCGCCGCGTCTCGCGCACCTCCGAGAGATCCGTGCGCAGGACGATGCCGCTGCGCGTGATCAACAAGATGCCGTCGCGCTCGCTGATGCAGCGCATGGCCACAATCGGCCCCGTCTTGTCGTTGCGCGCCAGCGTGCGGATGCCCATGCCGTAGCGCGATTGAACCGTGTAATCCTCGATCTGAGTGCGCTTCCCATACCCGTTCTGCGTCACCACAAAGATATGGGTGTGCTGCTGCGGGTCGATCACGTCCATGCCCGCGATCACATCCCCGTCAATCAAGCGCATCGCGTTGACGCCGCCGGCAGTGCGCCCCATCACGCGCACCTCTTCCTCGTTGAAGACGATGCTCTGGCCACCTTCCGTCACCATCACGATGTGCTGACGGCCGCTGCTCATGCGCACCCAGCCCAGTTCATCACCCTCTTGCAAGGTGATAGCGATCAGGCCGCTGGGGCGCACCGCCTCGAACTCTTCCAGCGCCACGCGCTTGATGCGCCCCTGCCGCGTCGCCATCACGAACACGGCGTCACGGTTTTCAAAGCTTCTCACGGGCAAAATTGCTGTGATGCGCTCGTCCATCGTCGTGTTGATGATCGTCTGCGTCAGCACGCCGCGCGTATGGCGCTGCCCCTCTGGGATGCGGAAAGCGCGTTCGCTGTAGACTTTGCCCTTGTCGCTGAAGAACAGGATCGTGTCGAGGTTGTTCACGCCGACGATCTCTAACAGGGTGTCGTCGTCTTTGGTCTCCATCCCGCGGACGCCCTTGCCGCCCCGCCTCTGCGCGCGGTAGTAACGCGACGGCACGCGCTTGATGTAGCCCTTGCTCGTCAGCGTGATGACCATCTCCTCGCGCTCATAGAGGTCTTCCTCGTTGAGATGCGCCGACTCTTCATCGATGACCGTCTTACGCTCGTCGCCGTACTTCTCAGCGATTTCGTTCACGTCGTCGCGCACCACTTGCAGGATCTTCTTAGGGCTGGCGAGCAGGTCTTCTAGGTATTCAATGCGAGCCTGCACCTCGTTGTACTCGTCTTGCAGCTTCTGCCGCTCCAGCGCGGCCAGACGACGAAGCTGCATGTCAAGGATGGCGTTGGCCTGCGCCTCGCTCAGGTCAAGGAAAGCCATCAGCTTCTGGCGCGCGTCGTCCACGTCGTCCGCGTTGCGGATGATGCGGATCACGTCGTCAATCGCTGAGACAGCCTTCAACAAGCCCATCAGAATGTGCGCCCGCGCGCGCTGCTTTTCTAGCTCAAACTCACTGCGGCGGACGATCACATCGTAGCGGTGCTCGATGAAGATTTGCAGCGCCCGCTTCAGCGAGAGGTTGCGCGGTTCCCCGCCCACTAGCGCCAACATCTGGATGCTGTAGAACGTTTGCAGTTGAGTGTACTTGTACAGTTGGTTGCGCACCGTGCGGAAGCTGGCAGTGGGCTTGATCTCCACCACGAGGCGCATCCCGCTGCGGTCGCTTTCGTCGCGCAGGTCGCGGATCGTGTCGATCTTGCCTTCTTTCACTAGTTGGACGATGCGTTCAATGACCGACTGCTTGCTGACCTGATACGGGATTGACGTGACGATCAAGCGGTGGCCGTTGCGGTGTTCTTCCTCGTGCACCGTCGCGCGGACGATCACACGCCCCTTACCCGTGGCGTAGGCCTCGCGCAGCTCATCGCCCACCAAGATCTTGGCCCCGGTCGGGAAGTCTGGCCCTTTGACGAACTGCATCAGCTCGTCCACGCTGATGTCATCGACGCGATCGATGTTGTCGATGATGTAGTTGATCGCCCCCGCTAGCTCGCGCATGTTGTGCGGCGGGATGTTGGTCGCCATGCCAACGGCGATGCCCGTCGCGCCGTTCAGCAGCAAGTTGGGCATCCGCGCGGGCAGCACGGTCGGCTCCATCTGGCTGCCATCGTAGTTCTCGACAAAATCGACCGTGTTCATGTTGATGTCGGCCAGCAGCTCGCCTGCGATCTGCGCCAGCCGCGCCTCGGTGTAGCGCATGGCGGCGGGGCTGTCGCCGTCCAGCGAGCCGAAGTTGCCCTGCCCATCCACGAGCGGGTAGCGCAAGCTGAAGTCCTGCACCATGCGCGCCATTGCATCGTAGACCGAGGCGTCGCCGTGTGGGTGATACTTACCGAGCACCTCGCCCACAATACGCGCGCTCTTCTTGTACGCCGTGTTCGGGCGGATCCCCATGTCGTACATGGCATACAAAACCCGCCGATGCACCGGCTTGAGGCCGTCACGCGCATCTGGCAGCGCGCGCGCTACGATCACGCTCATCGCGTAATCGAGAAAGCTACCGCGCATCTCCTCATTGATGTTGACTGGGCGAATGATGCCCAGATTGGACCCTTCCAATTCGTCGTTTTCCATACTCGGGGTTGCGCTGCTGCGCACCTTACTCCTTCAGTAAATTGGCATTTATTATACCGAACGGCGGCCTACTTTTCCAGCAGAACGCATCCAAACGAGTCGCTCAAATGTTCGCATGGTGTTGCTAAATCGTCAGTCGTGAGTTAAAGTAAACTAAAATGAAATCTTGTTGAAAGAGCCTTTTTATGAAAGTCGTCCGATATGTTTTGTTGGCCGCGCTGGTTATCGTGATCGGCGTCGGGGTGGTGGTGGCTGTCACAGTCAACAACTGGGTCAACGGGCCGCTGCCGCAGCACAGCGGCGAGCTGCGCGTGGCAGGCCTGCGCGACCGCGTGGAGATCATCCGCGACGCCTACGGCGTGCCACACATCTACGCTAGTAACCTGCAAGATTTGTTTTTCGCGCAGGGCTACACCCAAGCCCAAGACCGCTGGTGGCAGATGGAGTTCTCGCGGCACACCGGCCACGGGCGCATCATGGAGCTGACCGGCTACAGCCGAGCAGTCATCGGCAACGATGTTTTCATCCGCAAGATCGGCTGGTCTGCGGCAGCAGAACGCGACTTCGCCGCCCTGCCCGACGAATACCAGCAGTACTTGCAGTGGTTCGCTGACGGCGTGAACGCCTATATCCTGCCGCGCGGGACGAGTCAACTCGCCTTTGAGTACAACGTGTTGGGCTTAACAGGCGTCAACATCCCCTTGAAGCCGTGGACGCCGATTGACACAGTCGTTTGGTCAAAAGTCATGGCGTGGAACCTCAGCAGCAACTATGGCTACGAGCTGTACCGCTCTGCGCTCTACGACGCGCTGGGCGAGGCCATGACCGAGCAGTACGCGCCGGACTTCCCATTTGAGCGCCACACGACCATCGTTCAACCCGAAGACCTGCCCCCCTTTGGCGCGCCGTTCGCCCCACCCCTCGACACCGCCGGCATCCGCGGGCTGCGGTATGACGCCGCCAGTTGGGCGCTTCGAGACGACCTCATCACCGAGCGCAGCAGTGGCATCGGCAGCAACAATTGGGTCGTGGGCGGCAGCCGCACCGCCACGAATCAACCGCTGCTGGCCAACGACACCCATCTGACCATCAGCATGCCGTCGATCTGGTATCAAATCGGGCTGCACTGCCAGCCCGTCAGCGCGGAGTGTCCAATCAACGTGCGCGGTTTTGCTCTAACGCCCAGCCCGGGCGTCGTCGTCGGGCACAATGGGCAGATTGCATGGGGCGTGACCAACGTCGGCTGGGACACGCAGGATCTCTACCTGCTTAAGATCAACCCAGAGAACCCGCTTCAGTACGAGTGGAACGGACAGTGGCGCGACATGACCACCCGCCGCGAGGTCATCAACTTTGGCGACGGCAGAGCGCCGCTGGAGCTGATCGTCCGCATCACGCACCTTGGCCCAGTCATCAACGACTTCGCCATACAAGAAGATAGCTCGGTCGGCGGCTATGAGACTGAACAACCGATGGCGCTGCGCTGGGCAGGCGAACGCGAGATCGGCACGTTGTTCCAATCCGTTATCATGCTCAACCAAGCCCAAAACTGGGACGAGTTCCGCGCGGCGCTGTTCTACTGGGATTCACCCTCGCAGAACGTCGTCTACGCCGATCGTGACGGCAACATCGGCTATCAAACCCCCGGACGCATGCCCGTCCGCGCGCCCGGGCACAACGGCCTGCTGCCCGTCGACGGCACAACCGACGCCTTCGAGTGGCGCGGCTACGTGCCCTATGAGTTCCTGCCGAGCGTCTTCAACCCCGAGCGCGACTACATCGCCAGCGCCAACCAAGCGCTCGTGCCGATGGAATACTACGCCTCGCTGGCGGAAGGGCTGGGCGACCAATTCGGCTCAGACGCTCACTACGTGTTCAGCTACGATTGGGCCAGCGGCTACCGCGGCCAGCGCATCGTTGACTTGATCGAAGAGACGCCCCAACACTCGGTTGAGACGTTCCGCGCCATCCACGGGGACAATCAATTCGGCATCGCGCGCGACATGGCCCCCTTCCTACAAGCGCTCGACATGGGCGACGCCGCCACGAATGAGCTGCGCGATTGGATGCTCAACTGGAACTATCAGATGAACGCCGACAGCGGCCAAGCCGCCCTCTTCGCCCTCTTCTGGCGGCAGGTCGTCCAGCGGACGTTCAACGATCAACTAGCGCTGGCTGAAGGTGAAGCCACCGGCGGAACCAACGAGCAAGCCGCCATCTACAACTTGATGCAAGAGCCAGAAAACATCTGGTGGGACGACATCGCCACTGACGTGGTCGAGACGCGCGATGACATCTTGATCGCTGCTTTCCGCGCCGCCGCTGAAGAAGCGCCGCGCCTGCTGGGCAGCAATCGGCAGGTTTGGCGCTGGGGGACGCTCCACAAGGCGACGTTCGTCAGCAACCCACTCGGCCTGAGCGGCATCGGCCTGATTGAGAACTTCGTCAACAGCGCCCCTATCGGCTTGAGCGGCGGCACAGAGATCGTCAACGCGATTGACTTCCGCATCAGCAACTTCAGCGTCCGCTCTTCGCCCAGCATGCGCATGATCGTTGACCTGAGCAGCCCAGACAGCAGCCTGTCGATCCAAACCACCGGCCAGAGCGGCCACCCCGCCAGCCCCCACTACACGAGCATGCTCAACCGCTGGAGCCGCACCGAGTACAACCCGATGCTCTTCACCCGTGAAGCCGTGCAAGCTGCGGCAGCGTCTACCCTCGTGCTGCTGCCGCGCTAGCGCCCAGTTGGGGCAAGGCACGCCTTGCCCCATCGCTGCGTCACAGCACCACCCGCCCAGTCACGATCAACACGCCTGCGCCCAACAGCAGCGACGCCAAGAACAGCAGCACCGCCAGCACGGCGCGCTCGCTGGCTTTCAGCCCCAAGAAGCGCCTCTCCGGCGCAGGCTCCTCGTCGATGATGCGTGTCTGCGGCAGATCATCGTCGAAATCGTCAAGAGTTTGGCGCAGATCGTCCAAGTTGCTCATCGCTTTGACCTCCGCTTGTCATGGTCTGCCTCACATTGTAGCACGGCGCGGCTCAGCCCGCGCGCACCCAGATCCCGTCTACCAAGCGGAAGATCACAGCCTGACCGTCGGCGGTCACCGCGAACAACTGCGGCAGCCCCTGCGGTGAGGTCTCGCGTGTGACGCTCACAACAACCGTCGCGCCGCCCGTGGCCATCAGCCGCTCAGCTGCCCGCTGCTGGCCCTGCGGCGTCGGCTCATAGAGGCGGGCGAGCGTCTGCAAGTCACCACGGCGCGCCGCCTGTTCCTCCACTGCCAAGCGATACGAGAGAAAATCGCGCCAGTCGAGCGGCGCGCTGCCGAGGTCGATTTGCAGCGCGCGGCTCACAAGGCTGATGGCGCTGTTTGGTCGCATCTCTGCCAGCAGGCGGCTGATGCTGGCCGCGCCGTACTGCTGCACGATGCTCTCGATCAGATAAGCGCCGTTGTCCACCTGCAACCAGCGCCCCACCAACCACCGCTCAGCGCTTTCCTTGACGAACTGTGAATCCAGCTCACGATCCGGCGTCAAGCTCACGGTGCTTACAGCCCGCTGCGCCAGCAGGTTGGCCACCTCACGCGCCAGCGCGCCATAGAACGGCTGATCGTAGCGCGCGCGTGTCGTGTAGGGGGACGGGACGATCAACTGCCAATCTGCCTCCGATTGCCACGTCACCCGCCCGCCCGGGTTCGGGACGACATCCACCGTCAGATAGGACAATCGACTGCAATCGAGCGCGGCGCACAACAGGTCATACCAGCCGCTCAACTGCGCCACAAGGCTGGCAGCGAAGGGCGCATCCAATGCCTGATAGCGCACCACGAAGCGCTCGCGTTGGATGGCGCGCGGCTCGCCCCAAAACGTGT
This sequence comes from uncultured Anaerolineae bacterium, assembly GCA_937944445.1. GTDB lineage: Bacteria > Chloroflexota > Anaerolineae > Aggregatilineales > Phototrophicaceae > JANWYT01. Next base: position 91,073 of record CALDYP010000017.1, on the reverse strand, counting down.
AATCCGGCGGGACGTGATACCAACCAGCAGGCTGGAGGACGTTGCCCGCCTCATCGCGGACTGCGTCGTAGTTCCAATAGAACCATGTGCGCACGTAGGGCACGCCGTTCTCGATCTCCTCTACCTGCACGCGGCCCCGCTGGCGTTCAACCGTCATGCTGAGGATGCGCCCCGTCAAGACGCGATCGGTGATGACTTTGTCCGCCTGATATTGCAGATACCATTCGGCCTGTGTGCGCAGCCACTCGTCCGACGCGCTGCGCTGGATGCGCTCAAAGGTAACCTGCTCGCCGAGGTTGAGCGCGGTGATCTCCGCGCGCACGGTGTTCTCCAGCAGCAGCCGCACACGCTCATCCGCCTCGTTCAGCCGATGCTGGATGAACCACAAGACTGCCGCTACTACTGCGAACATCGCTAGCACGGTTAGCAGAATGCGGCGCGTGCGACGCCGACGCTGCCGACGGAACTCGGGGTCTTCAAGATGCTGCTGACCGCTGCCGCGATAATGGTCAGATTCAATTTGCCACTCAAGCTTCACGATCTGCTCACTCCTTGACGAGGGCGACATCTCCGGCGATGACGCGCTCCACGCGGCCGGTGTCAGTGCGGACGAGCAGCGCGCCCGTCGGGTCTGTGTCCACCGCCACGCCGCTGATCGCCCCCACGCGGACGCGCTGCCCCAACGTGCCGAGCTGCGCGCGCCAGCACCCCAACACGTCCGCTGGGGGCTGCTGGCTGTAGTGATCGACCTGCTGCACGATCTCCGCGATGAGCGCTGCGCGTGCCAGCCGCCTCCCCAACGCAGCCTCCAAGCTCACCGCCTGCTGCGCCAACTCACCCTCGAACTGCACGCGCACGTTGACGCCAATTCCCAGCACCACGCCCAACAGACGCCGCTCTGACCAGATGGCCTCCGGCAGGACGCCCGACACCTTCAAGCCGTTGATCTGCACGTCGTTGGGCCACTTGATGAGCGGCCGCAGGCCGAGGCCGCTGCACAAGTCAGCCACCGCCAGCGCCCCAATCATGCTGGAGAGGAACGCGCGGTCTTCATCAGGCCGCAGCACCACCGAAAGCGCCAGCGCCGCGCCGGGCGGCGTGTGCCATGTGCGCCCGTGGCGGCCCCGCCCTGCGCGCTGCTCATCGGCGATCACCACGGCCCCCGTCGGCACGCCCGCCCGCAGCCACTCCGCCGCGAGGTCGTTCGTGCTGGCGACCGATTGATGAAATTGAAACGGGCGCGGCCCCAATGCCGCCCGCAGCGTCTCCTCGTTGAGCATCGCTGACCTTTCGTGTATCGTGTGCTCATTGTAGCAGCGGCCTCGCGCCTCACAAACGGTCATAGTCGCGCAGGCAGCATCACCGCTATAATGGCCCAACAAACAAGATTATTTTAAAGGATCGATTGATGACACCCGACAAAACACCCCGCGACGCGCTCATCTTGAGCGGAGCGCGCACGCCACAAGGCAAATTTCTGGGGGCGCTGGCCGGCTTGAGCGCCGCCGAGCTGGGGGCAGTCGCCTTCCGCGCGGCGTTGGAACGCAGCGGCGCATCCGCCGCCGACGTGAACGAGGTGATCGTTGGCAACGTCGTCAGCGCTGGCACAGGTCAAGCCCTGCCGCGGCAGATCAGCCTCGCGGCTGGCCTGCCGGATGCCGTGGGCGGCTACACCGTGAACAAGGTCTGCGGGAGCGGCCTACGCGCGGTGATGTCCGCCGCGCAGGCCATCCGTGCCGACGACGGCGACCTGTACCTAGCAGGCGGCGTCGAGAGCATGAGCCGCGCGCCCTACCTCAATGACAGCGTGCGCAGCGGCCACAAATACGGCCCGATCCAACTGCGCGACGCCCTGCACACAGACGGCTTGTGGTGCTCGCTGGTCAATTGGGGCATGGGCAACGCCGCTGAGTTCATCGCCCGCGAGATGGAAGTCACCCGCGCGGAGATGGACGCCTTCGCCGCCCGCAGCCATCACCTCGCCCACGCCGCCACGGAGGGCGGCAAGTTCAGCGCCGAGATCGCACCGGTGGTGATCAAAGGCCGCAAGGGTGACACTGTTATCGACCGCGACGAGGCGATCCGCCCGGACACGTCGATCGAGGCGCTGGCGGCGCTCAAACCCGCCTTTGAAGCCGATGGCCGCGTCACGGCGGGCAACGCCCCCGGCATGAACGACGGCGCGTCCGCGGTGGTGGTCAGCAGCCGCGCCTATGCCGAAGCACATGGCCATGCCCCACTCGCCCGCATCGTCGCCTACGGCCACGCTGCGGTGGATCCTAAGTGGATCTTTTACGCGCCGGTGAAAGCCGTGCCAGTCGTGCTGCAAAAAGCCGGCTGGCGCGCCGAGGACGTCGATTTATACGAGTTCAACGAGGCGTTCGCCGCGCAGGTACTGGCGGACATGCGCGGGCTGGCGAGCGAGGGGCACAACATCCCGCTGGAGAAAATCAACGTCCACGGCGGCGCAATCGCGCTAGGGCATCCGCTCGGCTCAAGCGGCTCGCGCGTGCTCGTAACGCTGATCCACGCGCTGAAAGACCGCGGCCTCAAGCGCGGCGTCGCGGCGCTCTGCCTCGGCGGTGGGGAAGCGGTGGCGATGGCCGTTGAACTTGAGTGATCTGGCACGCCTGCGGTGGGAGTGGGTCGCATTGGCGGCGGTGCTGTTCACAGCGGCGGCGCTGCGGTTAGCCTATCCCACCTACGTTGAGTACTTCCACGATGACGCGATGCTCGTCACGCTAGCGCAGGAGATGGCGCGCGAGGGCCGCCTGCCGCTGACGGGCATCCTCTCCAGCACGGGCATCCCGAACCCGCCCGCCAGCGTCTACGCGATGGCCGTGCCTTTCGCGCTCAGCCCTGACCCTGCGCTTGCCGTGATCTACGTGATGCTGCTCAACGTTGCGGGGGTCGGGCTGCTCTACGCGCTGCTGCGGCGCGTTCTGCCGCTCAGCGCTGCGCTGACTGGGGCGGCGCTCTACGCTGTCAGCCCGTGGGCGATCTGGTACAGCCGCAAGATTTGGGCGCAGGATTTTCACACGCCGTTCTTGCTGCTCAGCCTCGTGCTGCTGCTCTATGGGCTGACGACGCGCCACCGCTGGCTGCAAGCACTGGCGCTGCCCGTCGGCGTGTTCGCCGTGCAGATCCACTTTGCGGCGTGGGCGCTGCTGCCGATCTACCCCCTCGCCCTGATCGCCTATCGACGCAGCCTCTCGTGGCGAGCGCTGTTCAGCGGCCTGCTGCTAAGCGCCGCCGTGGTCACGCCTTACGCGCTCGGCCTATGGGATACGCTGCAAACAGACCCCACGCGCATCACCGATGCCCTCAACCGCGCCCCGCACAGCGCCGATGACCTGCCGCTCGGCCTCGCGCTCGCGCAAATCCTGACCCTCGCTAGCGGCCAGATCGACGTTGAGACCGCCAACCGCGCCGCGCCCGCGCCGCTTGTGCTGCTGCTGTTCGGCGCGCCGTGGGTCGCTTTGGCCGCGGTGGGAGCGGTCGCGCTCATGCGCCAACGCCACCCGCTGCGCTGGGCGCTGCTCTGGTGGGGGGGTGGCCCGGCCCTGCTGCTGACGATCCCCCTCACGCCCTCTTACGTCCATTACTACGTGGCGTCGCTGCCCGCGCTGGCAGCGTTAACCGCCTGCGGCGTCGTCACAGTGCTGGAGCGATTGCCCGCTGCCCCGCTGCGCCGCGCCCTGCTCGGGGCGCTGCTGCTGCTGCCAGCCGGCCACTGGGCACACACGCTGACGGTCACCAGCAGCCACCCGTTCAGCTACCCGGACTTCACGACGCCCCTCGCCTACTTGCTGACCGTGCGCGACGCGCTCGCTGAATCAGACAGCGCCCTCGTCGTCAGCGACGGCATGGCGTGGGATCTCAAGCACGACGTAGCGGTGTGGCACACGCTGCTGCGCGAGCGCACCACCTGCACGCGCACCCTCAGTGATGGCTATCGGCTCTACCCATCAGGCGATACAGCAGTGCTCATCGCGCCTGATGGACGTGCGAGCCAAAACGCAGCGTTCTATTTGGCTGCTGCTCAGGGTGGGTTCACGCTCACCGCGCGCCGCACCGAGCCGTTTACCGTGCTGCGCCTGCCGCCCCTGCTGCGGCCATCGCCCGCCTATGACGCAGGCGAGACGCGCTTCAGCGAGGGGGCGGCCTTCCTCGGCCTCGACGTGGGCGAGGAGCAGGTCACGCTCCACTGGCGCATCACCAGCCCACCCACCCGCGGGGCGGACTTTCAGTACACCGTGCAAGCCTACGCTGCCGACGGCTCGGCGTTGGGGCAGCGCGATGGCCGCTTCTTGCACGGGGTTCACTGGTGCGCGGGCGACCTGCTGCTGATCGACGTGCCGCTGCGCCTGCCCGCTGGCACGGCCGAGCTGCGCGTGGGGCTGTATCAGCTCGGTGCGCGCGCGGGCGAGTACGTCAACCTCGACTGGCTGGACGCGCTCGGCAACGCGGGCGGCCAGCTCATCAGCGTGCGGTTAGACTAGGGCGCGTCCGTCGGCGCAAGCGGCGCAGCGATGGCGTCTGCGTCGGACGCTGGCGCTAGGTCGCTGTCCTCGTCAGGGGTGGTCTCAAGCGTGGGCGCTGCTGGCGCGGGCAGCAGTTGATCTAACCGCTCTGACACGAGCTGGCCATCTTCAGTGATCTCAAATTCGAACAGCAGCACGTAATCGTGCGGTTCTTCTACCTCGGCTTCAGGGTTGAAGCCCACCGGCAGCCGCTCCATCGTCTCAAGCTGATACACCCCCACGATCACGCGATACGGGCCGGGCGGCAGCGGCCCATCCGTCAAGAGGATGTGATCCGTCAAGTGGCGCTCGCCGAAGTTCCAATAGCGCGTGGGCAGGGCAGGGCGCGTGTCGTGCTGGCCGACGATCTGATTGTCGCTGTTGAGGATTTGCACGAACATCGTGTAATCGACCTCCATCGGGCGCATCGCCTCCCAGATGAGCGCCGTCTGATAGGTCTCACGGTCGAAGTCGAACTGATCGAGGCGCAGCAGACCGCCGAACTCGCGCAGGCGCGGCTCGATCATGGTGAGCGTCGCCAGCGCGTCCATCCCCACGCGCGGGAAGGTCAGTGCGCCCATCTCCAGCAGCACCGACGGGATCGGCTCCCCTGCGCCGTTCACAGGCGGGATGTGACGCGCAGCAGCCGTGTCCCACCATTGAACGTACAGCTTCAGTTGGAAGTTGCCGCCCAAGAACGGGTCAAGCCGCAGATAGTACGTGTCCGCGTAGACGCTGCCGGGTTGCCATGTGCTCGTGCGCAGGCGACCCCACCCGGGGAAGGTGTCAAGGCGGCTGAGTTGGTTCCCATCCGGCGGCAGCAGCGCCAGCGTGATCATCCAATCCGTGTCGGACGGCTCGATTACTCGCCAGTAAAGCGTGACAGGCACGAGCTGGCCGGGCAAGAACCGCGTGAAGTCCGTGTCGTAGGCGATCAACTCTACATCGCCATAGCGGGCGTAGACCTCGCGCGCGCCGGGCGCGACGTTCACGACGGGCGTAATCGGCGCATACGTCGGCGCAATCGTGATGAACGGGGTGATCACCGCCACGAACATCAGCAGACGCGCCGACCACACCGAATTGGGTTCAAGCGCCTCGTTGGGGACAGCATCCCCCGCCCGCACGTAAGAGCGATCGGGCGGCGTCAGCAGGAAGAGCAGCCACCACACCACCTCGATGAAGCCCACAGCCAGCACCGGCATGATGGCCGCCATGACAGGGAACACCACCGTTCCGCTGACGAAGCGCTGCGCGCCAGACTGCACCCAATACGTCGCCACGGCCAGCAGCACCACCCCAAGCAGCGCCGTCACGTTGAACAGCTCGCGGCGCGCATGGGCAAAATCACGAATGGCGTAGAGCTGCATCACCATGAAGCCCACCCCCGCCAGCGCGATAAAAACCAGCAGGTCGAGCAGTGCATAGGCGAAATCGCCCAGTGCGATGTTGCCCACGCCAAATATGCCCCAGAACGAACGGCGGAAGTGCGCCCACTCGAACAGCACGCTGTCGAGGCCCGGCGCGCTCGTTCGCGTGGCAAACAACATCTGCCACGCCTGCCAGCCGAGCAGGTCGCCGTAGAGGTCAACGTTGCGCGCTGCCCACCAACCCAACACGACGAGCACCGCCGCCGCTGTTGCCAGCACAAACGCCGCCAGCGCTCGCCACGTTTGCCCCCGCACCGAGACATACACGCCCACCAGCAGCCACACCACGCCTACCAGCAAGGCGCTCAGATGCACTGCTGCTGCCACGCCGATCAGCACACCGCCCCCCACCGCCAGCGGCAGCCGCAGCCCATCGCGCAGCGTGTACATCATCCCCGCAATCAGCAGCGCGTTGAGCGCCATCGCCAGCGGCAGATTGCCGACCGACGCGCTGACGAAGATGAACATCGGGTTGAAAGCCGTCAGAGAAGCCGCCAGCAGCGCAATCGCAGGCCGCCGCGCGTTCAGCAGCTTGCCAGCCTGCCACGCGCCCCAGATCGTGACCACGCCCAGCAGCACGTTCACCAAGCGCAGCAGCAGCACCGGCGCAGCGTCGGGCGGCTGCGGCGTCGGCAGCAGCAGGTTCTTGTTGCCAAACGCGAACGGGTCATCCCGCGCGACGAACGGGTTCAGCACGATCTGCTCTTGCAGCCGGAACGGCTCAAACGGCAGCGTCAGCACTGCCGCGAGCGCGTAGTACGCTGGAGGCTGCGCCGCCTGCTCGCCCACGAGCGACCCCGCTTGCAGCGTTGGCAGCTCGCCACGGCGCAGCGCATCGACATACGCTACATGCTGAAGCTCATCAGACGCTTCAAACGGCGGCGTCGCCAGCGCATACACAACGCCCAACAGGAGGTAGATTACGAGCACCCACTGAAGCGGCGTCAGCGGAATTCGCGCCAGCAGTTGATACAGGACTGCCAACAGCCGCTCTAACCGCAGGTAAAGCCACTCACCGCCCTTGACGACCAACTGCCCCAAGCGGCGAGCAGCCCGCAGCGCGTAGTTTCGGAACTTTTCCATGTGTTTCCCTCACTGTTAACACGTATATTATACGTGAAAGTGCGGGCGCGCGTCTTGTAGGATAGGTTAATCGCCCGGAACAGCGCTCAGCGTCTCGCGGGCGCGCTCGACGTAGTCCAAGCTCTGATGGCGGAAGTAGGTGTCATACAGCTCAGCGTAGTGGCCACCCGCCGCCATCAACGAATCGTGATTGCCCTGCTCGATGATCTGTCCCTCGCGCAGCACGATGATGCGATCTGCGCGGCGCACTGTGCTCAAGCGGTGTGCGATCAAGATCGACGTGGATTGCGCGAGCAGTCGATCCACCGCGTCCTGAATTTGCATCTCTGTGAACGGGTCGATGCTGGCGGTGGCCTCGTCGAGGATGAAGATGGCCGGGCGCTGCACCATCACCCGCAGCAAGCTCACCAGTTGGCGCTGCCCCATGCTCAGGCGGCTGCCGCGCTCGCCTACGTCGCTGTAGAGGCCATCCGGCAGCGTCTCGAGCCATTCGCCATCGCCCACGCTGCGCGCCAGCGCTTCGATCTCTTCATCAGTGGCGTCAGGCCGCGCAAAGCGGATGTTCTCAAGGATCGTGCCGCTGAACAAGAACGGCTGCTGGGGCACGATCCCCAACCGCGCCCGATACGACCGCAGGTTAAACGAGCGGATGTCCTGCCCATCGATCAAGATCTGGCCACCTTGAAACTCGTAAAAGCGCGTCACCAGCTTGGCGATCGTGCTCTTGCCGCTGCCGGTGTGGCCGACAAACGCCACCGTCTCGCCCGCGCGGATCGACAAGTTGAAGTCTTTGAGCACGTACTGGCTTCCGACGTAGGCGAAGTCCACGCCGCGGAACTCAATCTGCCCGCGCAGGTCGTCCGCAGGGCGGTCATCCGTCTGTTGGATGGTGTTCTCCACGTCGATGAGGGCGAACACCCGCTCTAGCGCGCTGAGGCCCTGCTGAAATTGGCTCCAGAACGACGCAAGGTTGATGACAGGGAAGAAGAAGCGATCGACCGCCTGCATGAACAAGAACAGGTCGCCCGGCCCCATGCTGAAGTTCAGCACCAAGCGCGCCCCAACGAACAGCACCGCGCCGATCGAGAGGCCCACCAGACCGTTCAGCACCGGGAACACCATCGCCAGCACAAAGCCGCGCCGCACGTTGATCTGGTAGCTCGTGCGGTTGATCTCTGAAAACTCGTCGTAGATCATCGCCTCGCGGCGGAAGTTCTTGGCGACGCTGATGCCCGTCACGCTCTCTTGGATGTTGTCGTTGACCAGCGCCATCGCCCGTGACCCCTGCCGCGTCGCCCGCCGCGCCAACCAGCGGAACACCCGCACCGCGACGATGTACATCGGCAGCGTCAAGAACAGCACCACGCTCAACTCGATCGAGCGCTGAAGCAGCACCCCGGTCAAGAACACGACGGCAATCAACTGCGAGACGACATCGCTCGTGGCCAGCATGATGTCCCCGAATTCCTGCGTGTCGCTTGTGATGCGGCTGACGATCTTGCCCGTCTTGTTCGTGTCGTAGAACGACAGGTCACGGTTGATGGCCGCGCGGAAGGCGTCCTCGCGCATCTTGGCGATCAAGTTGCCGATCACCACCGAGAGCCACCACCGCCGCAGCGCGTTGATGTAGTACTCGATGAACGGTGAGATCAACAGCGCGATCAGCAGGATGGTCAGGCTGCCGTCAGGGTTGACGAGCTGATCGACCGCCGCCGCGATCCACACCGTGCGCAGCGCAGAGACAATCGCCACCAGCGTAAACGCGCTCACGATCCCAAATACGTACAGACGATAGGCGCTGATGTAACGCCACAGGCGCGCGGCTAGGTAGCTGTCGCTGTAGCTGCGGTCGTATTTGTCTGCTTGGAGGTTGCCTAAGAATCCCATAGCGCTTTGTCCTAAGTGGTCTCGACCGCGCGCGGCGCTTCGTAGCGGGCGAAGATGCGGCGGTAAGCCTCGCTGCTGCTCAACAAATCGTCGTGTGTGCCCTGTGCCACGATGCGCCCCTGCTTGAGCACGATGATGTGATCCGCCCAACGGATTTGCGACAAACGATGCGTGATCAAAATCGTCGTGCGCCCTTTGGCCGCCGACCAGATCGCGCGCTGAATGCGATCCTCGGTGGCGCTGTCGATGGCGGATGTGCTGTCGTCGAGGATCAAAACGGGCGGGTCGCTCTGGAAGGCGCGCGCAATCGCCAAGCGCTGGCGCTGGCCGCCGCTGAGCGTCACACCGCGCTGCCCGACCACCGTTTCAAAGCCGTCGGGCATGTCCATGATGAAATCGTAGGCCTGCGCCTTGCGGGCGGCGTCCTCCACCCGCGCCATGTCTAGCTCGTCCACCCCGAAGGCGATGTTGCCCGTGACCGACCGGCTGAACAGGAAGATGTCCTGCTCGATCACGCTGATCTGCTGGCGCAGCGCCCCCAAATCCCACTCGCGCACGTCCACCCCGTCGATCAGCACGCGGCCTTCCGTCGCGTCGTAGATGCGGTTGATGAGCTTGGTGAGCGTCGTCTTGCCGCTGCCCGTCTGGCCGACGATGGCCAGCGTCTGCCCCGCTTTGACGCTGAAACTCAGGTTGTGCAGCACCGTCCGCCCATCACGATAGCCAAAGCTGACGTTCTCGAACGTGATGTCCCCGCGCATCGGCTGGTTGTAGCCGTCATGCGGCTGGTCAAGCTCAGCGTGGGTGTTGATGATGTCGATGATGCGCTTGGCCCCCGCCAGCCCCGAAGAAATGCGCGAGAGCGAAAACACCGACGTGAACACCGGAAACCCAAACAGCGACACCTGCCCCACGTAGTTCACGATGTCGCCAGTGTTGATGCGGCCAGCGTTGAACAGATCGATGCACTGGATCACGCCCAACGCGATGGCCGCGTTCAGCCACAAGAACGGCAGATAGCGCGCCTCAACGCCCCCCTGACGGATGTAGTTGTCCCGATAGCGGTTGACCAACGCGAGGAAGCGGCTCATCTCGGCTTCTTCCTGTGCCGTGCCCTTGACGACCTGCAAGCCGTCGAGCGATTCGGCAAGGCGCGCGTTCATAACGCCGAAGCTGGCGCGCACCTGCTCCGCCAGCGGGTTCAGCCGCATGACGAAGTACCACTGCATCCACGCATACAAGACGACGAACACCAGCGGGATCAAGATCAAACTCGGGTAAATCGTCGGCGTGACGAGCAGCGGCGTGAGCAAGAAGAAGCCGCTGCCGATCAGCAGGTTGAAGCCCGGGTTCATCATGAAGTTCATCTCGCGCACGTCGTTCGTCACGCGCGCCATGATCTCGCCAACGGGGTGCATGTCGTGGAAGGTCATGCTCTTGCCCAGCAGGCTGGCGTAGACCTCATCGCGCACGTCGCGCTCGATGCGCTGCGCGAACAGCTCCGAACTGAAGTTGCGCATCAATTGCAGCATCATGCGCAGCAGTTGGCTGATGATGACAGCTAGCACAAGCTGCACGATGCGCAGCTCCACATCTGCTGGGCGTTCTTCCAACACGTTGAAGGCCATGCCCGTGTAGACTGGCACGAGAGAGGCCAGCGCCGCGTTGGTGAAGCCGCCAAAGATCATGCCGATGCCCGTCAGCTTGTGCCGCCGCACATGCGACCACACATAGCGATAGGGGCTGCGCGTGTCACTCTGGTAGCGATGCGTGACAGTAAATTCTGAAGTCATTGCTGCGAACGCCTTGAAGGTCGATATACGCGGCCATTATACGCCGAACGCCAACCCATCCTAGTACCAAATATGCAGTTATTCGCATTAATGAGAATTATCTAATGCGCAGTTCCACTGGCAGCACGGCGATCGTTCCGTCCACGTTTGCGCCCTGCGTCACGGGCAGCCGCACGATCTGGCCGTCTGCGAACTCGTACAGCACTACCCACAGTTGATAGGCCCCGGGGGGCAGCCCGTTCGGCAGCAGCACGCCGCGCCGATCCGGAACAAGCTGCTGAGCCGGCCAGCGGCGCGTAGGCATCCAGCCGCCCACGGCTGGGCCATCTCCGCCCTGCGCAACGACCTCGCCTGCCGCGTTGGCCACGAACAAGGCGATCGTGTAGTCCCGCTCCACTGGGCGCAGCGCCCGCCAGTGCAGCATCACCGGCAGCGCGTCACCGCCGCGGTAGTCCATCCCGCGCGGCAGTGTCACCCCTTCCAATGCAATCACGTCCCCAAACGCGATCTGCGCAGGGAAAGCAGGGGGCTGAAAGTCCGCATAAGGCGGGTTCGGCTCGAGGATGTAGTGCAGCAGGCGGATGTCGATGTCCGCAGTCGGGTACTCGCGCACGAGGTAGAAGCGCGTGGAGAGGTAGTGCTCATCAGCGCGGGGGGCACGCAGTTGAAACGGCGCGCTGTTGGTGAAGAACCACGCGCGATCCTGCCGTGCCGCCAAGTGCCCCATCACCTGCGGCAGCCACACATGCACCGTGTCCAGCGGGTCGAACTGGTCAGCAGACGTGCCCACGTCAAGCGCGCCCAAGCGCGGGATGGGCAGGGTGAACGGGCGCACCTCAGACAAGCGGTTGTGGTTGAGCACATAGAGCGTCATCGCGCTGAACGGGGTGAGCAGCACATCGCCCGCTTGCGCCTCGGCCTCAAGCACGGCATACGCCTCGGCTGCGCCGGTCGATGCGCTGAACATCACGCCGTCGTGTTGGTTGAGCGTGACGAGCAGCCCGCCGAGCGCCACGCTCCACGCAGCACAAGCGCCCAACAGCCAGCCCCAACGCAGCGCGCGCCCCCGCGCCAGCCACCCCACCATGCCGCCAGCGACCACGCCAACGAACGCAATTCCCACAAGCCACCCGTCAAGCGTCGCGCGCCACCACGCTACGTCGAAGCCCAGCGCCCCCCACGTCTGCGGCAGCAACCACCAGCGGCTGTAGGCCACGTCTTGCAGCACTGGCGGCCACTCTAGCGCCCCGAACGACTCCGGCGGCAGCAGTTTCGAATATTCGTGGATGAACGACGCAGCGTGCGTCCACTGGGCTGAGGCGCTCGCAATCAGCCAAAGCGCGGCAATCGCGCCGATCATGCCCCGCTGTTTCAGCGCCACCTGCCACACGGGCAGCGTTAGCAGCAGCGCGAACGGCACAACCGGCAGCAGAAAGCGCGGCGGATACGAAAACCCACCGAACCAGTGGTGCGCAGTAGTGAGCGCGTGCCCCAGCGCAAACGCCGACACCATCCAAGCAACGGTGAGCAAGACGCGTCCCTCGCCGCGCCGCCACAGCGCGACCGCGCCCGGCAGCCCCAGCAGCAGCACAGGCGAGGTCGCCCACAAGCTGGCAGTCGGGCTGACGAGGTAGGCGTAGAGCGCCTCAGGGGCAAACGCCATGCGATCCCCGCTCTGGCCGAAGATCTGCATGGCGAGCGCCAGCAGCGCCTCATGCAGCGGGGCGATGAGCATGATCGCCATGATCGCTAGCAGCGGCAGCCCCCCCAGCAGCAGCGCCGCCCACCGCGGCACAGGGCGCGGCCACGCCCACACCAACAGCGCGGGCAGCGCAAACCACGCCGCGACTTTCGTCGCAGCTGCCAGCGCAAACGCCCCCGCCGCCACGCCCCACCACGCCCAACGTTGATGCTGCACTGCCGCGCGCGCGTTCACCACGCCCAACGCCGCCGTGCTCAAAAACAGCAGCAGCAGCGGATCACGAAACAGCGTCTTGCTGTACGGCCAGACGAGCGTGCCCAGCCCCAACGCCAGCGCCGCAGCCACCGCCGCCCCGCGCGAGTAATTTAGCCCCAGCGCCAGCCAGAACATGACAACCCCCGCCGCGGCCATCGCAAATACGTTCAGCAGCCAGACGACGTGCACCATCCCCAACGCGGGCAGAGCATGCGCCAGCGCATAGAGAGGCAGCGCGTACCATGCAAGGCTGCGCTCGTCAGGTGGCAGGGTGTGCGCTGGATAGGGCGTGGGCAGAAGCGGCTGAGGCACGGATAGGTACAGCGTCTCATCCAGCAGCCAATCGCCAAAGTGGTAGAAGCTGGTGAGGCCGTCCATGATGCGCAGCTCGTCGCTGCTGGTTGGTCTGCCGCTGTAAGTGACGAGGTAGACGCTCAGCAGCAGCAGGAAAAGCGCCGCCGCGAGCCGTCTGTGCAGTGGGTTGGCAGTCAGAGTCATCTAGCGTAGGCGCGGCACAGCCCCCGCAGCGCGCCCGATCCCGTGAATGATGCGATACATGAAGCGCCCGATTTTTTGCGGCAGCGTGAGCTTGTCCAGCAGATCATACGCAGCCTCGAACGTCGCCGCGCCTTCAAAGATCTTCCCGGCGCGCAGCTGCAGCCCGCCCAGCGCGATCAACGTGTGGGCGTACATCTGCGTTTCACCTAGGTCGCGGAACGAATCCGCGGCTTGGCGGTAAGCATGGAATGCCTTGTCGAGGTCGTTGAGCGCCATGTAGACCCCGCCCATGTTGCCTAGCACCTGCGCGGTGCGCAGCGTGTCGTTCATGGATTGGAACGCGGGCAGCGCTGCCTCCATCATGTCGAGCGCCTGCTGATACTCACCGAGAGCGCGATGCACCAGCCCTTGATTGACCTTCATCTCGGCCACCATGTCGGGTTGATTGGCCTGTGCGAAAGCCTCTTCAGCCTGATGAAAAGCGCGTGCCGCACCCTCATAGTCGTTTCGCTCAAACAAGCTGATGCCTTGCGCTTGCAATTCTGCCCCACTTGCCATGCTACGCTCCTGACTATCCGAAAGACTACTACATGGTGATGTCTGCCAGCCCAGCCGCGATCTTGCGCAGCTGCTCGGTCGGCATCTCACTGAACATCATGGCGATCCGAAGAAACGCGAGGTTGCTCGGGTTCGCGGCGAAGCGGCGCACATCTTCATCCATGCTTTGGAACTGCTTCCAGTCCTCACGGATGCGCAGCAGTTCACCGATGTACCCGCTCATCTCCACAAAGTAATCCATGTTGCGGCGCACCGCGCTGCCCAGCACGTGCAGCTCGCTCATCGGGATGGCCATCTCGCCCAGTTCGTACAGTTCGAGCCGCTCAGGGCTAAGCCCAGCAGCCTCGGCCACCTGCGCCAAGCTGAGGTTGGCTTCCTCGCGCGCTTGGCGCAGCAGCGCCCCAATCATACGGTGGCGTAAGCTCAGATAATCCTGCTTGACGGCCGTCGCGGTGGTGGGGTCGTGCGCGATGACATCCTGCCCCCAAAAGTGGCTGACAGGGATTTCTAAAAAGTACGCTAACAGCTCTAACTGTGGCAGATCGGGCGCGTCGTCGCCCAGCTCCCACGCTTCAAACACCTCCACTGGCACGCTGAGCAGCCGGGCGCAGTCTTCCAGCGTGCGGGCTGCGCTCACCCGCGCATCGCGGATCAGCACGCCCAGCATGCGCGCCCGCAGCCGGTATGATTCCTCAAAGTTATAGGGCTTGGCCTCGTCTGCGCCTGCCTGCGCCGCTTTAGCTTGTTTGAACCGTGCTCCAAAATCACCGAGCGTCACGGCCACCTCCCGCAGTGAATTTCTTGCAAATTATAAGCAGATTAAAGTGCACGCGCAATTACGCAGCCCGGGGCGCTGCATGCTCACTCATCGCTGGGAGTGTCTAAAGATAAACAGACAGTCGCGCCGAGCGCTCGGCTAGGGCGCGCACCCTGAAGGGGGCTGGATGGGGCCTCTGTTCGAATTTAGATACTCCCCCCATTGTCACTTATCCCCCCAAGCCGTTATAATCTACTACAATCTAATGGGACTTAGATTATTCTGACCGTCATTTTTGAAGAGACGCTTGACTATGTCAGTTATTGCCACGCGTATCAACCCACGCAGCGACGAGTTTAAAGCTTACTACGATCACAACTGCAAGCTGATGCAGACCCTGCATGAGCGGCAGCAGGCAGTGCGCCAAGCGGGGGCGAAAAACGAGGCGCGCATGCGCGAACAGGGCAAGCTCCCCGCTCGTGAGCGCGTCGAACTGCTACTGGACGAGGGCACGCCCTTTCTGGAGCTGTCCACGCTGGCCGCCCACGACATGTACGACAACGAGACGCCCGGCGCGGGCATCATCTGCGGCATCGGCACGGTGAGCGGCGTGGAGGTCATGATCAGCGCCAACAACCCCGCCATCAAAGGCGGCACGAGCTATCCGATCAGCGTCGATAAGTCCCTGCGCGCCCAAGAGATCGCCCGCGTGAACCACCTGCCGACGATCTACCTCACTGAGAGCGGCGGCGCTAACCTGCCCCACCAAGCCGAACTGTTCGTCAAGGGCGGGCGCGGCTTCGCCAATCAAGCTCAGATGAGCGCGCTCGGCCTGCCGCAGATCTCGCTCGTGTTCGGCAACAGCACCGCCGGCGGCGCATATGTGCCGGGCCTGAGCGATTACACCGTGTTCGTCCGCGGCAAGGCGCTGGCCTTCCTCGGCGGGCCGCCGCTGGTCAAGATGGCGACTGGCGAGGAGATCGACGAGGAGACGCTGGGCGGGACGGACATGCACGCCCGCATCTCTGGCCTCGCGGACTACGTGGCCGAGGACGACGCCGACGCACTCCGCATTGGCCGCCGCATCGTCGCCAACCTCAACTGGCGCAAGACGATCCGCGCTGACCTCGCCCCCGCGCGCGACCCGCTCTACGACCCGGATGAGCTGCTCGGCATCATCCCGATCGACACCATCCGCAAGCCGCTCGACATGCGCGAGGTGATCGCGCGGCTGGTGGACGGCTCTGAGATGGACGAGTTCAAGCCGGACTACGGCGACACGCTGGTGTGCGGGCATGTACGCCTCGGCGGCTTCTTGGTGGGCGTGATCGCCAACAACGGCGTGCTGTTCAGCGAGAGCGCCAACAAAGCCGCGCAGTTCATCCAGCTCTGCAACCACAGCCGCATCCCGATCCTTTACCTTCAGAACATCACCGGCTTCATGGTGGGCAAGAAGGCCGAACACGGCGGCATCATCAAGGACGGCGCGAAGATGATCAACGCCGTTGCCAACAGCACCGTGCCGCAGTTCACCGTGCTTGTCGGCGGCGCGTATGGCGCGGGCTACTACGCCATGTGCGGGCGATCCTACGACCCACGCCTGATCTTCAGTTGGCCCACCAGCCGAACGGCAGTCATGGGCGCAGAACAGGCCGCCGGCGTCTTGGGCATCGTCCAAGAGGCCAGCCTGCGCCGCAAAGGCGTTGAGCCAGACATGGAAGCCATCGAGCAGATGAAGCAGATGGTGCGCTACACGTTCGAAAAAGAGAGCGACCCGTACTACGGCTCGGCGCGGCTGTGGGATGACGGCCTGCTCGACCCACGCGACACCCGCCAAGCGCTCATCGTGGGCATCAGCATGTCCTATAACCGCGACTGGGTGAGCGAGGGCGCGCCGCGCTATGGCAACTTTAGGATGTAGGGCAGCCATTTGACCAGCGCCAACGCCCCCACGGAATCCCCCATCGCACGGCTTGCGCGCAGCCTGTTCGGGTTTGCGCTCTTGGCCTGCCTGCTGAGCGCAGCAGCGTGGATCGCGCTGCTGCGCTCGACGCCGTCCCCTAACGCCGGGCTGGAACAAGCACGAGTTGCGATCTTGGTCGGCTTCAGCGTGCTGCAAGCAGGGGCAGTCGCGCTGTGCGTGGGGGCATTCCGTGCGAGCCAACCGCGGCTGCACATCGTCGCGGCGCTGCTCAGCCGCCTGCTGACGCCGTGGCCGCTGGCGCTGGCGCTGCTGATCGGCCTACTGACGATCAACCTTGCGCTGGGGCCTGCCCTGCGCGACGTCGCTCCGGCCATCATCGGGCCGTTCCGCTTCTTGCTTGCGGGGTGGAGCTTCGTCCTCGCGCTGGTGGCTGCTACCCTGCACTGGGAACGGCTGCGGGCGTTCGGGCGCGCCAGCGCCCCCACGTGGGCTGCGGTCGGCGTGCTCGTCACGGGCGGCGCTGGGCTAGCGCTGCTCGCATTCGTCACCACGACGCTGATCGAACGCAGCGGGGTCAACGATCAACTGCGCGGCGGCTTCGACTATCGCGAATTGACCTTCATCGACGACGGCAGCGCCCCCACCAGCGCCACCTTCTGGCAGGAACAATCGCGGACGCGCGTCCGCTGGCAGCCCTACGTTTACTGGGTCGTCGACGAGATTCACGGGAAATTCATCAACGTCGGCAAGGACGGGCTGCGCCAAACCTACACCCCGCCCGGCCTGACCGACGACGCGCCGCTGATCGCTTTCTTCGGCGGCAGCACGGCGTGGGGTGAAGGCGCGCGCGACCGCTACACGATCCCCTCCCAGCTTGCGGCGCTGCTGCACGCCAACGGCACGCCTGCCCGCGTCGTCAGCTACGCGCAGACCGGCTACGTCAGCACGCAAGACCTCATTACGTTTCAGATGCTGCTCGTTAACGGCCAAAAGCCAGATATAGCAGTGTTCTACGGCGGCTTCAACGATGTGCTGTCCGCTTACGATCAAGGGATCGTCGGGCTGACGCTGCAAGAGGGCCAGCGCATCGCTGACAGCGAAACGGGACGTCTGCTGCGCAGCGGCCAGCCCGTGCTGCGCCCGCTGAGCGCTGACCTCGGCATGCGCGACTTGTCGGTAGTCGCCCCTGACGCAGCCACTGCCGACGCGATCATCCGCCGCTACCTCGCCAACGCGCGCCTAGCCGCGCAGATCGGGGCGGCTTACGGCGTGCGCGTGCTCTTCGTCTGGCAGCCGGGGCTGGCTTTCAAGGAAAACCTCGTCGGCGTGGAGGCCACGGCCTACGCCGACATGTTGGCGCGTCGCCCGCGCTTTGACGCCTTCTACCGCGACGCGCACGCTGCCTTCACTGTTCAACTGGCCAGCGCGGGCGATCTGCCGCCCTTTTTGACCCTGCACGACCTGTTCAACGGCGACGAGCGCGCCATTTTCTACGACATCATCCACGTGAACGAGTTGGGCAACCGCACCATCGCGGAGCGTATCGCCCAAGCCATCGCGCCGCAGTTCCCACAGGTGTTACAGGCCAACGTGCCTGATTAGATCAAGTGTTGTCAGTTTGTTTTGAGGAGTTTACATCATGGTTGCTGAAATGACTTCCCGCCCGAATTTGTTCAACCCGTTCACCGAAGAGCATGAGATGTTCCGCCGCAGCGTGCGTGCCTTTGTCGAGAAGGAGATCAACCCCTACTGCGACGAGTGGGAAGAGCGCGGCGAAGCTCCCCTGCACGACATCCTCAAGAAGATGGCACAGTTGGGCTTCCTCGGGTTGAACTACCCTGAGGAGTACGGCGGGGCCAACGCCGACATCTGGTTCACGGTGTGCCTGCACGAGGAACTCGGCAAGGCCAACGCCGGCGGTGTGCCGATGGCCATCGGCGTGCAGGCCGACATGGCGACGCCGGCGCTAGCCCACTACGGCAGCGAGATGCTCAAACAGCGCTACCTCAAGCCTGCCATTCAAGGCGACATGGTGTGCAGCATCGCTGTGACGGAGCCAGACGCCGGCAGCGACGTCGCTCGCATCCGCACCACCGCCCGCCGCGACGGCGATGAGTACGTCATCAACGGCAGCAAGATGTACATCACCAACGGCACACAAGCCGATTGGATCTGCCTGTTGGCTCGCACCAGTGAAGGCGACGACTACCGCGGCATGTCGCTCATCGTCGTGCCCACCAACACGCCCGGCTTCGTCGTCAGCCGCAAGCTCAAGAAGCTGGGCAACCTCAGCAGCGACACCGCCGTGCTGACGTTTGAGAACATGCGCGTGCCCGTTGACCATCGCATCGGCGAGGAAGGGCGCGGCTTCTACTACCAGATGGAGCAGTTCCAGATCGAGCGGCTGGTGGGCGCGCTGGGCGGCGTCGCCGGCGCAGAAAAGGCCATCCGCGACACGATCAAGTACACCCGTGAGCGCCACGCTTTCGGCAAGCCGCTGCTGGCCAACCAGTGGATTCAGTTCAAGCTCAGCGAGCTGCTGACCGAGGTCGAGGCGCTGCGCCAGTTGAACTACTACTGTGCGTCGCTGATTGAGAGCAAGGCCTCCACGACGGAGGTCACGCGCGTAGCCAGCATGTGCAAGCTCAAGGCAGGCCGTTTGATGCGCCAAGTGGCCGACACGTGCCTACAGTTCTACGGCGGCATGGGCTACATGGAGGAAACGCCCATCAGCCGCTACTTCCGCGACAGCCGCTTGGCTAGCATCGGCGGCGGCGCGGATGAGGTCATGCTCCAGATCATCAGCCGCCTCGAAGGGATGGATAAGTTCTAGCTATGACCTACCGTATCGGCTCCGCAGAGGGGTTCTACGGGGACAACGTGCTGGCCGCCCTGCCGATGATTCAGGGCGGCCACGTGGACGTCGTCTGCTTTGAGGCGCTGGCTGAACTCACGCTGGCGATCTTGCAGAAGGACAAACTCAAAGACCCCACCCGCGGCTACACCTTTGACCTTGCCATCATCGCCAGCAAAATCTTGCCGGAGGCCTACAAGCGCGGGGTGCCCCTCATCAGCAACGGCGGCGGCCTCAACCCGTTGGGGGCCGCCCGCATGATCCACGAGACGGCCAGCAAGCTCGGCCTCAAGGGGCTGAAGATCGCCGCGGTGACGGGCGATGACCTGTTCCAGCGCTTAGAAGACCTCAACGAGGCGGGCGAGGCGCTGCTCCACGTTGAGGACGGCACGCCGCTCAACCCATCCGAGCACCAGCTCACCAACGCCAACGTCTACTTGGGGGCAGAACCCATCGTCGAGGCGCTGAAGGCCGGCGCGCACATGGTCGTAACGGGCCGCGTGGCTGACCCCTGCCTCTACCTCGCCCCGCTGATCGCCCACTATGGCTGGGCGTGGGACGACTGGGATCGGCTAGCGAGCGGCATCGTGGCTGGGCATCTGCTGGAGTGCACCGCGCAGGTCGTCGGCGGCAACAGCCTCGCCGTCCTCGACGAGATCGACCCGAACGACTTGCATCGGCTCGGCTATCCTATCGCTGAGGTGGAAGAAGACGGCTCGTTCGTCGTGACGAACACGCCGGGGCTGGGCGGCCTCGTCACCGTTGGCACAGTCAAGGAACAGCTTCTCTACGAGATTCACGACCCGAGCCGCTACGTCACGCCAGACGTCGTTGTGGACATGACGACGCTTGCGCTGGAACAAGTTGGGCACAACCGCGTGCGCGTGCGCGGGGTGACGGGCAAGCCGCGCCCCGACACGCTCAAGCTCAACTTTGGGCGCATCGAGGGCTACGTGCGCGAGATCATCTACACGTTCGGCTGGCCGCGCGCCTACGACAAGCTGGAACAGCTCAAGACGATGGTCAACAACACGCTCAAAGGCCTGCCGATCCGCCGCGTAGAGTATCACCTGCTCGGCATCGACAGCCTGTACGGCTCCGTCGCGCCCCGCCCACCTGACCCGTTGGAGCTGGTGGTGCGCGTGGTGTTTACCGCGGACGACGAAGCCACGCTCAAGAACGCCGTTCGCGCCTTAATGAACCACGGCCTAAGCGGCCCGGCAGGCATCAGCGTCAGCGGCGCGTCGCTTGGCGGCGACCCGCGCATCATCCTCGGCTTGTTCCCCACGCTGATCCGCCGCGAGCACGTACAGCCGCAGGTGACCTATCTGGAGGTGGAATGATGCGCCGTGTGTACGATTTGGCCTACGGGCGCGCAGGCGACAAGGGCAACATCGCTAACATCAGCGTCATCGCCCGCAGCCCGCAGGCCTATCAGTTCCTCAAAGGGTGGCTGAGCGCGGAGCGCGTCAAGGCAGCGCTGGGCGATCTGGTCAGGGGGCGCGTCGTGCGCTATGACCTCGACAACCTCGAAGCGTTCAACTTCGTGTGCTACGAGGCGCTCGACGGGGGCGGCACGCGCTCGTTGCGGATCGACCCACTTGGCAAGTCGCTGGCTGGGGCGGTATTGTATATCGAACTGCCTGAGGACGCGCCGCAGTTAGAAAACTGACACAGCACATTTTGCCTTACTGCCCGAATAGGACGCTTTATGACCGAACCTGTATCGTTTGAAACCCTGCTCTACGAGGTTGATCACACCCTCGACTACGCCCACATCACGCTGAACCGCCCCGAAGCACGCAACGCGATGAACTTCCGCATGGTGGAGGAACTCTACCACGCGGCGGAGGGGCTGCGCGGGCGGCGCGACGTGCGCGCGATTGTGCTGCGCGGGGCCAACGGCACGTTCTGCGCCGGCGGCGACCTCAAAGAGATGCGTGAGAACAACATCCCCGGCAACGGCAGCCGCGTCAACCTCGACGCGATGCTGCGCGCGTTCAACACCGCCGATCAAGTCATCATCAGCGTGATCGAAGGCGCGGCGCTCGGCGGCGGCTTCGGGCTGGCCTGCGTGAGCGACATCGCGCTGGCCGCCACCACCGCTGAGTTCGGGCTGCCGGAGGTACGGCTGGGCCTCACCCCGGCTTTCATCTCCCCGTTCGTGATCGAACGGCTCGGCCTCACGCGCGCCCGCGAGCTGATGCTGAGCGGGCGGCGCTTCAAAGGGGCGCTCGCGGCGGAATACGGCCTTGTGCACCGCGCAGTAGAGCCGGAGCAGCTTGACGAGGCGCTGGCCGAACTGCTCAACGAGCTGCGTCACTGCGCCCCGAACGCCATCGCCGCCACCAAAGCGCTGATCTTCACTGTCAAAGACGCCCCCCTCGACGACACGGTTGAATATCGCGCTAACTTGCTGAACACGCTGCGAGCGGGCGACGAAGCACAAGAGGGCTTGCTGGCGTTCATGCAGAAGCGCCCGCCCCGCTGGTCAACTGGAGGTGACGCATGATCCGCAAGCTGTTGATCGCCAACCGCGGCGAGATCGCCGTCCGCATCATCCGCACCTGCCGCGCGATGGGCATCGTGACGGTCGTCGCCTACGCTGAGCCTGACCGCGACTCGCTGGCGGTTGAGCTGGCTGATGAGGCCGTGGCGCTCGGCGGCGCGACCCCCTCAGAAAGCTACCTCGTGATCGAGAAGATCGTGAACGCCGCCCTGAAGACGGGCGCAGATGCCGTTCACCCGGGCTTTGGCTTCCTCGCCGAAAACGCCCAACTTGCCTATCAATTGGCCGCGAACGGCCTGACGTTCGTTGGGCCGTCGCCGTCCAGCATCGAAGCGATGGGGGACAAGCGCATCGCCAAGACGATGCTCAAGGACGTGCCCTTCGTGCCCAGCTACTACGGCGACGACCAAGCCGATGAGACGTTCACCCACGAAGCAGCGCGCATCGGTTACCCGATCATGGTGAAGGCCGCGGCGGGCGGCGGCGGGCGCGGCATGCGCTTGGTGCAGCAGCCCGCTGACCTGCTGGAGGCGCTCGCCTCAGCACGGCGAGAGGCCGCCCAAGCCTTCGGCAGCGACAGCCTGATGCTGGAACGCGCCCTGCTGACGCCGCGCCACATCGAAGTGCAGATCATCGGCGACCAGCACGGCCACGTGATCGCCCTCGGTGAGCGCGAGTGCAGCGTCCAGCGCCGCCATCAGAAGATCATCGAAGAAGCGCCCTCGACCGCCCTCACGCCCGACCTGCGGCAGCGCATCTGCGATACTGCCGTCAGCATCGGCCAGCAGATCGGCTACTACAACGCGGGCACGGTTGAGTTCCTGTTGGACACGGACGGGCAGTTCTACTTCATGGAGATGAACACGCGCCTACAAGTCGAACACCCCGTGACAGAGATGATCTACGGGGTTGACCTCGTGCGCTGGCAAATTCGCATCGCCGAGGGCGCGCGCTTGAGCGACTTCATGGGCGATGCGCCTCCCCAGCCGCGCGGCCACGCGGTAGAGGTGCGCGTCTACGCTGAAGACCCCAGCAGCCAGTTCTTGCCCGTCACCGGCCCGATTCACCACTTTCAAGCCAGCCCCCACGCCCGCACAGACAGCGGCGTGCGCAGCGGCGACGTCGTCAGCCCCTACTATGACCCGATGATCGCCAAAGTAATTGCCCATGCCGACACGCGCGCCGAAGCCCTGCGGGCGCTGCACTACGCGCTGGGCGAGACGCAGCTCATCGGGATCACCAACAACATCGCCTATCTGCGCCGCGTGCTGCTCCATCCCGATCACGTGGCGGGCAAGCTCAGCACTCGTTTTGTGGACGACCATGCCGACCTGCTGCCAGAGCCGACGGCGATCCCCGCGGCGGCGCTCGTTGCCGCTGCGCTCAGCCGCGCCAACGTCAGCCAGCGCTGGCGCAACTTCCACAATCGGCCGGCTGTTCAGCGCTTCATGAGCGGGGACACCCCGTTCACCGTCGCGCTGGAGTCCACCCCAAGCGGCCAGTGGCAAGCCACTGTGGGCGATGCTGTCCACCTGCTGGCGCTGCACCCTGACGACGACCAACACAGAACCTTCACGCTCGACGGCCACCGCCGCCGCGCTGCCGTCTTCAACGTGGGCGACCAAGTCTGGGTGCACTTGGACGGCACGACGTATGCGCTGCGTTGGGTGAACCCGCTGCCCATCACCGCCACCCGCCGTGAAGCCGCTGGCTCGCTGCGCGCGCCCATGCCCGGCAAGATCATCCGCGTGGCGGTCGAACAAGGACAGGCCGTCGCGGCCGGCGATTTGCTGATGATCTTGGAGGCGATGAAAATGGAACACCGCATCGAAGCGCCTTACGATGGCGTCGTGAGCGTGCTCTGCTACCAAGAGGGCGAGACCGTCAGCGCGGACGAAATCCTGCTGGAATTGGCTCAATCCGCGGCTAAAACCTAAACATAAGGTGAGAATCTAGTCAATTAAGCCGTTATAAGCAAAGACATAATTTTCATCATGGGTTACAGTAGTAACAGATAGGCTCATCAACCAGCCTACTACTGTTCAAAATCCCCGGAGGTAAAAATGTTTATAAAGAGATTCTTGCTCGGATTAAGCTTGCTGCTTTCTCTGGGCACAGGCCTCGCTGTCTCGGCGCAGGAATCAACGCTGCGCGTTGGCCTGCCCGCTGTGGTGAACATCAACCCTGCAACCGGCTCCAATGACCCCGAAGTGATGTTCAACGGTTTGATCTATGACTACCTCTACGGCCTGAGCGCCGACAACGAGCTGATCCCTAACCTTGCCACTGGCTACGAGGTGAGCGATGACGGGCTGACTTACACCTTCACGCTGCGCGAAGGCGTGACGTTCCACGACGGCTCGCCGTTCAGCGCGGCGGATGTCGTCTTCAGCTACAACTACCTCAAAGAGCAAGGCTCACCCGCGCTCAACTTGTTAGGCGACTTCGAGATCACGGGCGACGGGCTGACCGTCACGTTCACGCTGCCGCAGCCCAACGCCGATTTCATCTACGGCATCGCCTCAAACTGGGCGTTCATCCTCAAAGACGGCACAACCACGCCGAACGTCATCGGCCAGAGCGTTGACGACTTCAGCAGCTTCAACGGAACTGGCCCGTTCAAGCTGGTCGCTTACAGCCCGAACGTCTCGGCTCTGTTCGAGCGCAACCCCAACTACTGGATGGAGGGCGCGCCGCTGCTCGACCGCGTTGAGTTGATCTTCATCAACGACCAGCAGGCGCAGATCGACGCGCTGCGCTCCGGCGCGGTGGACTTCATCTTCAAGATCGCCTATGAGCAGCTTGAAGAGGTGAGCGGCCCGGGCATCGTCTCGATCGTCAAGGCCACCAACCAGCACCCCGTCATCCGCCTGCGCTCGGATGAGCAAGGGCTGGGGGCGGATGTGCGCGTGCGGCAGGCCTTCAAGTTCGCCACAGACCGCGAGCTGCTGAACCTCAACCTGTTTGACGGCGTGGCCACAGTCGGCAACAACGACCCCATCGGCCCGCTCTACGGCGTCTTCTTCCACGACGACATCCCCAATCAAGCGTTTGACCCCGCTCGTAGCTGCGAGCTGCTGGCTGAAGCAGGCTACCCGGATGGGCTGGGCGCAGATGAGCCGATCCTCTTCTACATCGACGACTCGTTCAACTACGTACAGATGGCCGAGTTCCTCCAACAGGATTGGGCGGAAGGCTGCATCTTCGTTGAGCTGCTGCCGCGCCTGCCGGGTGAATACTACGCCGGTGACGCCGACACTGCCGAATGGCTCAACGTCGATCTAGCGGTGACCGGTTGGGGGTCGCGCCCCACCCCGCAGCAGTACCTCGTCGAAGCCTATGTAACGGGCGCATCGTTCAACGAATCGCGCTGGTCTGACCCTGAGCTAGACGCGCTGGTAGCACAGGCGGGCGTGACGGCAGACGTGGAGGAACGCGCGGCGCTCTACCGTGAGATCGCGATCATCTTCGCCGAGCGCGGCCCGATCATCGTGCCCTTCTTCGCGCCCATCGTCGGCTTCACCACTGACCGCGTGAGCGGCCTCGACATGCACCCGTTCCCGGGGCGTACTGATCTGCGCATGGTGCAAGTTGGGTCCTAATGGCCGCGCCAGCCGCATCGCCAGAGGCGAGGCGTTCGCCTCTGGCGGTTCTTCAGCGGCGCTGGTGGGGGTTTTGGCGCTTCTGGCGTCGTCTAGTGCGTCAACCGCTGGCGTTCGCTGCTACTTTAATCGTGCTCTTCTTCATGATGATCAGCATCGTCGGTCACTGGATCGCCCCCTACCCCTACGACGCCGTCCAGCCTGACCCGGATCGCTGTGTCGCACGCGGGGAAGCGGTGCGCTGCGCTGCGCTGAGCAACGCGCCGCCCTCGCTGGCCCACCCCTTCGGCACAGACCGCAACGGGCGCGATGTGCTCAGCCGTCTGCTCTACGGGGCACGCTACACGATCGGCCTGCCGCTGGTGGCGACGCTGCTGTCCGTTGCACTGGGAACGGGGCTGGGGCTGCTGATCGGCTACACAGGCGGCGCAGTCGATGAGGTCATCAGCCGCTTCATCGACATCCTGCTGTCAATTCCGGCCATCATCTTGGCGCTGGTGAGCCTGTCAACGGTAGTGCCGACGCTGGCCGCCAGCCAAAACCCGCTCGTGCAGTCCATCGGCCCGATCAACATCGCGCTGGTGCTGGTGATCGTCCTGCTCTACACGCCGATTGTGGCCCGCGTGATCCGCGCGGCCACCCTCGGCCTGCGCGATCGTGGCTATGTTGAGCTGGCCAAGCTGCGCGGCGAGAGCACGCTCTACATCCTGCTGCGCGAGATCTTCCCCGGCGTGGTTCCGGCGCTGGCGGTGGAGGGCGCGCTGCGCTTCTCTTACGCGATCTTCCTCGTGGCCAGCCTCGGCTTCCTCGGGTTGGGCGCGCAGCCCCCCATCCCAGAGTGGGGCCGTATGGTCTTAGACGCCCGCCCGACGCTCACCGCCGCCCCGTGGGCGCTGTGGTTTCCGGTGGGGGCGATTGCCCTGCTCGTCATCAGCGTGAACCTGATGGCGGATGGCCTTCAGCGTTTGTACCAAGAGAACGAGAGATAGCGTTCATGGTTGTCGAAGCTCGTCACCTTTCGATTGACTACCGCATCGGCCGTGAGTGGGTCAGCGCAATTTTGGACGTGACGCTCAAGCTGGAGCCGCGCCGCATTCATGGCCTCGTGGGCGAGAGCGGCAGCGGCAAAACCACGCTGGCGCTGGCCCTGATGCGCTACCTGCCGCCCAACGCCCGCATCAGCGGCGGCTCGATCTGGCTGGGCGATCAAGAGCTGACACACCTCAGCGAGGCGGACATGCAGCGCGTGTGGGGCCGCCGCATCGCGCTTGTGCCTCAGAACCCACTTGAGGCGCTCAACCCGACCATGACTATCGCCGCCCAGATGACCGAGCTAACGCGGCTGCACCTCGGCCTCAGCGCCGAGCAAGCGCGCCAGCAAGCGCTCGACGACCTCAAGCGCGTCAACATCGCCGACGGTGAACAGGTGCTGCGGCGCTACCCGCACCAGCTTTCAGGTGGCATGCAGCAGCGCGTCATGATCGCTGCTGCGCTCAGCACCCAACCAGACCTGCTCATCCTCGACGAGCCGACCACCGCCCTCGACGTGACCACCCAAGCCGTCATCCTCGACTTGATCCGTGAGCGCGTCCGCAGTGAGAACACGGCCGTGCTGTTCGTCTCGCACAACTTAGGGGTGATCGCCCAGCTTTGCGACACAGTGACCGTCCTCTACGGCGGCGAGGTGATGGAAACCGCGCCTGTAGAGCGCCTGTTCGCCCGTCCTGTCCACCCATACACGGTGGGGCTGCTCCAGAGCATCCCCAAACCCGACGCCGAAAGCGAGGCGCGCTTGATGACGATCGAGGGGGTCGCGCCTTCGCTTGCCCACCGCACGAGCGCCTGCGTCTTTGCCGATCGCTGTCGGGCTGCCGTCGAGCGCTGCCACGCTGAGAAGCCGCCGCTGGAGGCTGTCGATGACGTGCATCAAGCGCGCTGCTGGCGCTGGCCAGAGGTGCAGAGCGGCCAAGTCGCGCTCACGCCCCCTATCGCCACCGCCCCAGCCGACCCGCCCCAGCGCGATACGCCCGTCCTGCAAGTGCGCCAACTTCAGAAGCACTTCGTTGAAGGCGGCCTGTTCGACCGCCTCACCGGGCGAGCCAGCCGCGTGCGCGCCGTGGAAGACGTCTCGCTGCACGTCAACCAGCGCTCCACCGTTGGGGTCGTCGGCGAGAGCGGCAGCGGCAAGACGACGCTCGCGCGCGCCATCGTCGCGCTCGACCCAGCCGACCAAGGCGAGATTGCGCTGCTCGGCCAGCCGATCAGCCTCACGCTGCGCCAGCGCTCGGCTGAGACGCTCGGGCGGCTGCGCTTGGTGTTCCAAAACCCCAACGAGGCGCTGAACCCACATCACACGGTGGGGCAGGCCATCGGGCGCACCTTGCAGCTGCTCGATAAGCGGCGCGGCCGCCAGACCGACATCCGCAAGCGCGTTGCCGAGATGCTCCAAGCGGTCGGCCTTGCGCCGGAGTACGCCGACCGCTACCCGTCGCAGCTCAGCGGCGGTGAAAAACAGCGCGTGGCCATCGCGCGCGCCTTCGCCGCCGACCCAGACCTGATCATCGCTGATGAACCGACGAGCGCCCTCGACGTGTCCGTACAGGCGGTGATCGTCAACCTGTTGAAGGACTTGCGCAACCAAACCGGCGTGAGCTACCTCGTCATCTCGCACGATCTAGAACTGGTCGTCTACATGGCCGATTGGATCGCTGTGATGTACCTCGGCGAGATCGTCGAACAGGGAACGGCCGCTGACGTCTACGGCATCCCCTCCCACCCCTACACTGAGGCGCTCATCTCGGCGGTTCCCGTGCCTGACCCGACGGTCAAGGGCGGCGTCATTCGGCTGCACGGGGACGTGCCCAGCCCGCGCAGCAAGCCCAGCGGCTGCCCGTTCCACACGCGCTGCCCGCGCTTCATCGGGTCGATCTGCGTCGAACAAGTCCCGCCTGTGCGGGTGAGCGCCAACGGCCATCAAATCCGCTGCCATTACACGCTGGACGAGTTGGCCGCGCTGCAAACTGCTGACCGAAAGGATGCCCTGTGATCGCCTTCATCGTGCGGCGCTTGCTGCTGCTGATCGTGACGCTGCTCGTCACCAGCGCGCTGATCTTCAGCCTGACGCAGCTTCTGCCGGGCGACGTGGCGCGGCTCATCCTCGGGCGTGAGGCCACGCCGGAGCGCGTCGCCGCCTTCAACCGCCAATACGGCCTTGACCTGCCGCCGCTGGAGCAGTACACGCGCTGGCTGGGCAATTTCATCCGCGGCGACTGGGGGCGCTCGTTCGCCGCGGGCAACGCTGCTGTGCGCCCGATCGTGCTCGAACGGCTCAACAACTCGCTGCTGCTAGCGGGCGTGACGCTGGCGATCAGCGTGCCAGTGGCGATCTTCTTGGGCGTCATCGCTGCGCTGCGCGCGGGCACGTGGCTCGACGGCCTCATCAGCGTGGCAACGCTCTCGGTCGTCGGGCTGCCGGAGTTTGTGACCGGCCTCGTGCTCATCAACGTGTTCGCGTTGGGGCTGGGCTGGTTCGAAGCGACTGCCCTCATCCGGCCGGGCTACACGCTGGGGCAGTGGGTGCGGGTGTTGGGGCTGCCCGCGCTGACAGCCAGCTTTGTGCTGATCGGCTACATCACCCGCCTGACGCGCGCGGGCACGCTGGAAGAACTCAACAAGCCCTACGTGCGCACCGCCATCTTGAAGGGTCTGCCGCGCCGCATCGTGATCGTGCGCCACGTGCTGCGCAACGCCCTCCTGCCCACGATCACCGTGATCGCCATCAGCATCGGCTGGCTGATCGGCGGCATGGTCGTCATCGAGTCGATCTACAACTATCCCGGCGTCGGCGGCGAGCTGGTGCGCGCTGTCGAGCAGAAGAACCTGCCCATGCTGCAAGCCATCACGATGATCGTCGTGCTGGCGTTCGCCCTCGCCAACCTCACCGCGGATGTCCTCTACACGCTGCTCAACCCCCGCATCCGCTTCAGATAGGGGTATAATTCAGGTTGAAGGTGTGATCGGGAGGAACCATGCCTAGATACGACTATCGCTGCCGCGCCTGCGGCTACGTGTGGGAGGCCACCCACGGCGCATCCGAGCGCCCCGCAGAGTGCCCAAGCTGCGAAAGCCAAGACTTCGAGCGGCTCATCACCAGCGCGCCGACCGTAGCCGGCGGCATCATGACCCACGCCGGCGACGGCTACCGCGCCACTCAAGAACAGCTTCGCAGCAAATGGGCGGAGGAAACGCCCAAGCTGCGCAAGAAACTGCGCGATAAACTCGGCGATCGCGTCGATCAACTCCCCACGCTCAACCACAACTACGATGAATAGCCGCCTCAGCGCGTCGCTCGTCAACGGGCGGCGCTGGGACGGCCACGCCTTCATCCCCTGTAATTTGCACATCGCGGCTGGCCGCTGGTCAGAGCGCCCACCGCGCGGCGCCCCCACGCTCGACCTCGCGGGCGCTCACGTCCTGCCAACGCTCGTCAACGCTCACGATCACCTTGAACTCAACCACTACCCGCGCACCCGCCCGCGTGAGCAGTACGCCAACGCTGCTGACTGGGCGCAGGACGTGAACGCCCTGCTCGATCAGCCGTCCTACGCTCGGCTGCGCGCACATCCCTACGAGGCCAAAGCGCACGCCGGCCTCGTGAAGAACGTCCTCAGCGGCGTGCACTGGGTGATCCAGCACGGCAAGCCGCACCCTTACTTGTTCCAGCGCGCCCACTCGATCCGCGTTCTGAGCGCGTATGAGTGGGCGCACTCGGTCTACCTCAGCGCGCCGCAAGACGTTCAGCGCGCGCACGCCCGCGCCACGCACAACCGCCGCTTTTACGTCCACGCCGCCGAGGGAACCGACGCACGCGCCGCCCAAGAGATCGACACGCTGGAGCGCCTCGGCTGTCTCGATGAGCGCACGGTGCTCATCCACGGGGTGGGCATCCCCGCTCAGACGGTGACACAGACGCTCAAACCGCGCGGCGTGACGCTCGTCGCCTGCCCCACCACCAACGCCTACCTGCTGAGCGCGCTGCCGACGCTCACAGCGTGGCGCGGCGCGCTGGCCATCGGGACGGATTCGCGCCTCACCGCGTCGGGCGATTTGTGGGATGAGGTGCGCGCGCTGCTCGATTCGTTCGGGGCGCTGGCGTGGGAAGCGCTGCACGCCGCGCCGCACGCGCTGGGGCTGCCGATTCCGCCCGCTTTCGCCGTTGGAACGCCTGCGACGTGCACCGTCATCGGCCCCGGCCTCACACGGGGCAATATTCAGCTCGTCTTGTTCGAGGGTCAAGCGCTGTGGGGGCAGCCTGCGTTGATGTCAGCGCTCGGCGTGCGCACCGTCCCTGCCACGCTGGACAGCACGCCGATTGCCCTTCATCCGCTGCTTGCGCGTTGGATAAGACGCGCTACACTCGAAGAAAGTGGCTTCACCCTGAGCCAGCCCGCCGTGCGCCGCTGGTGGTAAGCCGAAGGGGGTTCCTCATTCATGCGCGTTCTGTTCGGTCAATCTTATTACCTCCGGTTTGACGCCAAACTCTGGGAGTCGCAGCAGCCCTATCCACCGCTGGGGACGCTCTACGCCGCGGCCATGCTGCGCGAGACAGGCCACGACGTTCACCTGTTCGACGCGATGCTAGCTGAAGGCACAGAGGCATGGGCGCAAGCGCTCGACCGCGCGCAGCCGCAGGTCGCCGTCATCTACGAAGACAACTTCAACTACCTCAGCAAGATGTCGCTGCTGCGCATGCGCGAAGCGGCCAGCACGATGATCCAAGCCGCCCGCAAGCGCGGCTGCGTGGTGATCGTCTCTGGCGCAGACATGACCGATCACCCGGAATCCTACCTGAGCTACGGGGCGGATTACGTCATCCTCGGCGAAGGCGAGCAGACGCTGCTGGCGCTGATCGACCTGCTGCGCAAAGGCAAGCCGAACGCGCGCGCGCTGCAAAGCACGCCGGGTCTCGCCTACCTCAAAGGCGACACGGTTCAGCGCACAGGCTCGCGCCCCGTCATGCGCTATTTGGATCTGCTGCCGCGCCCGGCGTGGGATTTGATCGACATGGAGGCTTACCGCCGCATCTGGCGCAAGCATGGCCGTTTCAGCCTCAACCTCGTGACGACGCGCGGCTGTCCGTTTCACTGCAATTGGTGCGCTAAGCCTATCTGGGGGCAGCAGTACCACTCTCACAGCCCGCAGTACATCGTCGAACAGATGCAGTACCTCAAGACGCACTACGCCCCAGATCACATCTGGTTCATGGACGACATCATGGGCATCCGCGACCAGTGGATTGAGGAATTCGCTGACCTGCTCGACGCGCAGCAGGCGCACATCCCGTTCAAATGCCTCAACCGCGCTGACCTGCTGCTGCGCGGGCAGACGATCCCGGCGCTGGCGCGCGCCGGCGCTGAAATCGTCTGGATCGGCGCAGAGAGCGGCAGCCAGAAGATCCTCGACGCGATGGACAAAGGGATCACCGTCGAGCAGATCTATGAGGCGGCGCGCAAGCTTCACGAGCACGGCGTCAAGGTCGCGTTTTTCTTACAGTTTGGCTACCCCAGCGAAACGCGCGAAGACATCGAGCTGACGCTTAAGATGGTGCGCGACCTGATGCCCGACGACATCGGCATCAGCGTGTCCTACCCGCTGCCGGGCACGCCTTTCTACCACCGCGTGCGCGATCAACTGTCCCAGCAAGCGAACTGGTATGACAGCGCTGATCTGGCCATGCTCTATCACGGCCCGTTCGTGACGGAGTTCTACCGCCAACTGCACACAGTCATGCACAAGGACTATCGCAGCCGCAAGGCGTGGCGCGCGCTGCGCCACGTCGCCGCCCACCCCACCCAGTTCAGCGGCCAGCACCTGCGCCAGCTCGCCCAGATGCTCTACTACCAAGCAACCCTGCCGTTTGATCGGCGTCGGCTCGACGCGCTCGCGCGCATCCCACACAAGCCCACCACGCTGCCCATCATCCCCTCGAACTAAGCCCATGGACATCTTGCTAGCGCACGCCTACTTCCTCCACGAGGACGCGCACGAACGCCAAGTGATGAAGCCCTACCCGCCGCTGGGCATCCTCTATCTGTCGTCCTACCTGAAAAAAGCGGGCTTCAGCGTCGGCGTGTTTGACGGCACGTTCCAACAGATGAGCGACTTTGAAGCCGCCTTGAACGCCCATCAGCCCAGCGTTGTGGGCGTGTACGTCAACATGATGACCAAACGCCGCGCCCTCCAGATGATCGCCCTGTGCGCCGCGCGTGGGGTTCCAGTCGTCGTGGGCGGCCCAGACCCGCGCTACTACGCTGCCCAGTACCTGCGGCACGGGGCATGGGTCGTCGTCCACGGTGAGGGCGAGCAGGCCTTAGAGGAACTCATCCCCGCGCTGGTCAAACACGGTCGCAGCCGCCTCCACGAAGTTGCAGGCATTTCGCATCTCGACGCTGAAGGCCGCCTCGCTGAGACGGCCCCGCGCCCTCAGCTCGCTGACCTTAGCGCTCACCCGTGGCCAGATCGTGAAGCCATCGACCTGCCGCAGTACATGCGCGTGTGGAAAGATCACCACGGCCACAGCAGCATAAGCGTCATCCAGTCGCGCGGCTGCCCGTATACCTGCAAGTGGTGCAGCCACAGCGTCTACGGCAACACACACCGCCGCCGCACACCAGAAGACGCCGCCGATGAACTGCTGTGGATCCGCGACACGTATCAACCCGACCGCATCTGGTACGCGGACGACGTGTTCGCCATCAACCACCGCTGGCTGTTCGCCTACGCGGGGGCGCTCAAGCAGCGCGGCGTGCGCATCCCGTTTGAGTGCATCAGCCGCGCCGACCGCCTGACCGAGCCGGTGATTGCGCTGCTGAAAGAGATGGGGTGCTTCCGCTTGTGGAACGGCAGCGAGAGCGGCAGCCAGAAGATCCTCGACGCGATGCAGCGCCGCGTAGACGCCGCCGACGTGCGCCACAAGACGCACCTGCTCCAGCAGGCGGGCATTGAAACCGGCATGTTCATCATGCTGGGCTACAAGGGCGAGACGATCGCCGACCTCGTGGAGACAGTGCAGCACCTCAAGGCCAGCAGCCCAGACGTCTTCCTGACCACCGTCGCCTACCCGATCAAAGGCACGCCCTACTACGCTGAAGTCGAGGCCGACATCCTCACTCGCGGCGCATGGGAGGACACCGCCGACCGTGACTTGACCATCGCTGGGCGACCCAGCCGCCGCTTCTACAGCTTCGCCACGCGCTGGATGGTGAGCGAGGTGGCGTTGAACCGTGCCCAGCGCAGCGGCGGCGTGCCGCTCAAGCGCCGCGCCAAGCTCTGGCTGAACGCGCGCATCGGCTGGGCCGGCATGATGCTCACTCAACATGAGCGCGAAGCGCGCGGCGTGCCGCTGTCAGCCGCCAACGGGTACGCCGTCTCATGACTCAGAGCGCCTTCGACCGGCTCGCGCCCACCTACGACGCCGACTTTACAGCGACGCCCATCGCCGCCTACCTGCGCCGTGTGGCACATGAGCGGCTGGCGCAGCTGGTTCAGCCCGGCGCGCGCGTGCTGGAGCTGGGCTGCGGCACAGGGGAGGACGCCCGCGCCGTCGCCCAGATGGGGGCGCACGTTACCGCGACCGACGCCAGCGCCGCCATGCTGGCGATCGCCGCAGAGAAAACGCGCGGCCTCAACGTCCGCGTGGCGCACCTTGACCTCAACGCGCCGCAGGCGTCCAACATCGGCGACACATTCGACGGGGTGTACTCGAACTTCGGGGCGCTCAACTGCGCAGAGGATCGGGCGGCGCTAGCAGCGTGGCTGGCGCGGCACGTCCGCGCGGGCGGCTGGGCGGCGTTCGCTGTCATGGGGCCGTTCTGCCTGTGGGAGATGCTGTGGCATGGGGCGCATGGGCAGTTCCGCACGGCAACGCGCCGCTGGCAGCCGTCCCAGTTTCAGATCGACGACAGCCCGCCCGTCACCGTGACCTGCCCCACCCCGCGCCAGCTCGCGCGCGAGTTCGCCCCACACTTCGAGCGCTCATCCGTGCGACCGTTCGGGCTGTTCGTCCCACACACGGCAGCATACGCCGTCGTCGAAAAACGCTCGTGGCTGCTGCGACCGCTGCTAGCCCTCGATACAATTACACGTGAGAGGTCATCTTTTGCCCCATTGGGCGATCACTACTGGATTACCTTTCGGAGACGCGATGAGTGAAGAGAACGTCTTTGCCATCAATCAGCCTGAGAACGTCCACTGCATGGTGTACAGCTACCAGTGGGGGCGGGCGAATCTCGTGATCCGCTTGAAGCGACAAAACAGCGCCGAGGTGCAGTACATTCGCTTCAGCGGCGTGGAGTACTTTGCCGGGCCGATGAAGTGGGACAACGCCGCGTTTGACCTGCGCAGCGCGGAAGAATGCCTCTCGCTGCTGCGCGACGCAGGCCGCGCCAACGAGCATATGACCATTGAGCACGTGGAACAACTTCAACTGCGCCTGCTGACGGTCACCCTGCCCAACACGCTGGTGTGCATCGTCGCCAAGCAGTACAGCCGCCACAGCGGCTAGCGTGCCCGCCGTATCGCCCGCTCCAGCGCCAGCCGCTCGCTCGGCAGCAGGGGTTCCCACTGCCCTTCCGCCAACCCCGCCAGCGTGACC
This sequence comes from uncultured Anaerolineae bacterium, assembly GCA_937944445.1. Taxonomy (GTDB): domain Bacteria; phylum Chloroflexota; class Anaerolineae; order Aggregatilineales; family Phototrophicaceae; genus JANWYT01. The sequence goes on along the minus strand of CALDYP010000017.1, from coordinate 56,046 downwards.
TCGCCAATCGCCCAGCGCACCAAGCGCAGCGTCGGGTGGCCAACGGCAGCGGTCATGCGGCGCACTTGACGGTTGCGCCCCTCAGTAATCGTGATCTCCAGCCAGCAGGTCGGCACGTTCACGCGGTGGCGGATCGGCACGCGGCGCTCTGGCAAGGTTGGCGCTTCCGCCATCAGCCGCACCTGCGCCGGTCGGGTGGGGCCATCGCTGAGCGTGACGCCGCGCCGCAGCGCCTCCAACGCTTCCTCCGATGGGATGCGCTCCACCTGCGCCCAGTAGGTCTTGGGGTGGCTGAAGCGCGGCTGCGTCAGGCGGGCGTTCAAGTGGCCGTCGTCCGTCAGGATGAGCAGCCCTTCGCTGTCGTAGTCCAGCCGCCCCGCCGCGTAGATGTCTGGCAGGTTGATGTAGTTGGCCAGCGTCTCGCGGCCTTGCGGGTCAGTGAACTGCGTCAGGACGTGAAACGGCTTCCAGAACTTGATGACGGTCGTCACGGCGCATCCGCCCCCAGCGTCTGGTTCTTCGCGCGCGATTCGTCAGCCATGCGCGCCTTGTACGCGATCACGCGCTCCAACAGCGCGGGGTCGCTCGTGGCGAGGATCTGCACGGCTAACAGGCCGGCGTTCTTCGCTTGGCCGATGGCAACCGTGGCCACTGGCACGCCGCCGGGCATCTGCACGATCGACAGCAGCGAGTCCAACCCGTTGAGCGCCCTGCTTTGGATCGGCACGCCGATCACCGGCAGCGGCGTGTAGGCCGCCACCATGCCGGGCAGGTGGGCCGCGCCGCCCGCCCCGGCCACAATCACCCGCAGACCGCGCTCGTGGGCGCTCGCCGCGTACTGCGCCATGTCGGCCGGGGTGCGGTGCGCCGAGACCACCCGCACCTCACACGGCACGTCAAACTCACGGCAGACCGCCGCCGCCTCACGCATCGTCGGCCAGTCGCTGTCGCTGCCCATGATGACCCCCACTAACGGCTGCATGCGGCCTCCTCCTTTCGCGTCGTCACAGTTGTAAGCGGCTCAGCGCCAGCCGCGCGACCTTCTCCGCACCGTCCACGCTGTAGCCGAGCACGGTCACGTGGCCCATCTTGCGGCCCGGGCGCACCTCGCGCTTGCCGTAGAGGTGGAAGTGCACGCCGCCCGTCGCCAGCGCCTCGCGCAGCGCGTCGGGGTTCGGGTCGCCGCTGCGCTCCCCGAGGATGTTGATCATCACCGTGGCGGGGGCGATCTGCGCGACGTCGCCCAGCGGCCAGCCCAGCACCGCGCGCACGTGGTTCTCGAACTGGCTCGTGATCGTCCCCTCGATGGTGTAGTGACCGCTGTTGTGCGGGCGCGGCGCAACCTCGTTGAACACGACCTCATTGCCCGGCAGTTCGAACATCTCTACGCCGAACACCCCCACCCCGTCGATGGCCTCGACGGCGCGCTTGCCCATCTCAATCGCCGCCAGCGCGCTGGCCTCGTCCGTCGGCGCAGGGCAGCGCACGACGTGGCAGATCCCATTGCGCTGGATCGTCTCGACGACGGGGTAATCACGGATGTCGCCGTCTGCGCCGCGGGCGATAATGATCGCCAGCTCGCGCAGGAAGGGCACAACCGCCTCCACCATCAGCTCACGGCCTTGAAACTTCTCCAACGCGGGGGCGATGTCGTGCGCGCGCTGGATCAGCGCGTTGCCATAGCCGTCGTAGCCGTTGCGCCGCGCCTTGAGCATCAACGGGAAGCCGAACTCCGCCGCTGCGTCCAGCACGTCGGTCGCCACGGACACCTTGCGAAAGCGCGGAACCTCCACGCCCGCTGACTGCATCCGCCGCTTTTGGTCGTACTTGTCCTGAATCTGTTCGACTGTGTCCGGCGACGGCACAACGCGCACGCCCAGCGCTTCCAGCCGCCGCAGGATGGCCACGTCTACAAATTCGCTCTCCAGCGTGGCCACCTCACACTGCTGGGCGAACGCCGCCAGCTTGGCCTCGTCGTCCCACGCGCCGATCACAGCGTAGGGGGTCACTTTGAGGGCAGGTTCATCGTCGCGTTGGGCAAAGATTACCACTTCGACGTCCAGCGTGGACGCCGCTTGCGCTGTCATCTTGGCCAGTTGGCCGCCGCCCAATATGCCTAAACGCGGCATAGCGTTTCTCCCTTTTTTACTATGCGAAAACAATCGTCTTGTTGTTGTAGACCAGCGTCCGATGCTGCACGTGATAGTACACCGCCCGCGCGAGCACCGTCTTTTCCAAGTCCTTGCCGCGCCGCACCAAATCTTGCACGCTGTCCTTGTGCGTCACGCGCACGACGTCCTGTTCAATGATCGGCCCCGCGTCGAGGTCGCTCGTCACGTAGTGGCTGGTCGCGCCGATGATCTTCACCCCGCGCGCGAACGCCTGATGATACGGCTTCGCCCCCACAAACGCCGGCAGGAACGAGTGATGGATGTTGATGATGCGGTTGGGGTAGTGGCGGATGAAGTGCTCCGTCACGATCTGCATGTACTTCGCCAGCACCACAAAATCCACCTGATGCTGCGCCAGCAGCGCCAATTGTCGATCTTCCGCGCTGCGGCGGTCGTGTTTGTCCACGGGCACATGCTCAAAGCGGATGCCAAACTGTGCCGCCACCCCCGCCAAATCGTGATGATTGCTGACGATCAGGGGGATGTCCACCGCCAGCTCATCCGACTGCCAGCGCGCCAGCAGGTCGTACAGCGCATGCGATTCGCGCGTGACAAAGATCGCCATGCGCTGGCGTGTGCTGCTAAAGGTCAACCGCCACTGCATGTCAAACAAGCGGGCAATCGGTTCAAAGCGCCCTGCCACCTCCTCTTGTGGGATGGTGAAACGCTCCATGTCCCACTCCACGCGCATAAAGAACACGTTCTCCTGCGCGTCCACGTGTTGATCAAGATGGATAATGTTGCCCTGATGTGCAAAGATAAACTGCGTGACGTTCGCCACCAGACCCGGGCGATCTGGGCACGAGATGAGCAAAATTGCCGAACTCACAGCGCGATTCCTGTCCCAACAATGGTCAACTTCCGCGGCAACTATGACTGAATCAGCCGAAAAGCACAAGGGGCGCGGCCTGCTGCGGGCAGCGCTCATGCTGATCACTGGCAGCGGCCTGAGCGCGGCGCTCTCATTCGTGCTGACGGTGCTGCTCGCCCGATTCTTGACCCCCACGGACTTCACGAGCTACACGCTCACGCTGGCATGGCTCTTCCCCGCCGTGCTGATCGCCGAGTTCGGCCTTAGCACGCTTTTTCTGCGCGAGGTCGCCCCACAGCCTGCGCACACCCGCCCGCTGCTGCGTCAACTGCTGCCGCTGCGGCTGGCGCTCAGCGCGATGGTGGGGGCGGCGTTCGTGCTGCTGCTCACGGCAGCCGATGGCGGCCTCACGCTCAGCCACCTGTTAATCGCCAGTCCGCTGCTGGTCAGCCTGCCGCTGTTCAACCTCCTGTCGGCAGCGCTGCGCGCCCGCGCGCTGATGGGCTGGGTGGCGGCGCTCAACGTCGGGATGTTGCTGGCCCAAGCGGGGCTGCTGCTGCTGCGCCCAGCGTGGCGCGCGGATGAAGCCCTGCTGCTCAACACGCTCACCTCAGCAGGTCAACTGCTCGCCGCCGCGTGGATCGTTGGGCACGTCACACGACAAGAACACGCCCTGCCCGTCTCGCTCGACCTGCGCGATTGGCTGCGGCGCTGTTTCCCGTTCGCCGTGGCCAGCGCGCTCGGCGCGGTGCAGGCGCGGCTCACGCTGCTGCTGCTTGATCAGCAATTCACACCGGTCGAAACCGCTCAGTACATCGTCGCTGCCCGCTTCGCAGACGCCGCCCGCCTGCTGCTGATGGCCTTCTTCGACGCGCTTTACCCACGCTTGAGCGCCGCCGCAGTCACCGGCGGGCTGGAACGACTACGCCGCCTGCTGCTCTACACCGCCGCTGCCTACAGCGTGCTTGCAGCGCTGGCGCTGCAAGCTGCGCCGTGGGTGATCGTGCTGCTGTTCTCATCAGCCTACTACGCGGCCATCCCCCTACTGCCAGCGATGAGCGTGGCGTTCATCGCGGCGGCGCTGTCAGCCAGCGTACGGCTCTACTGCTACGCCGTCGGCTTTGAGCGCCAAGCCAACAGCGCGACGTTCATCACGATCGTCGCCACCGCCGCTGCCGCGCTCGTGCAGTGGCCGAGCATCAGCAGTTTTGTGCTCGCTGTGGCCGCGCTGGAAGCAGTTACGACCGGCGGGCTGGCGCTGCGGGTGGTTTACATCACTCGACGCGCTGCCACCACAGGCCGGTACACTCCGGCAGGATGAGCAGCCCCTCGCGCCGCACGCGGTCAGCCAGCGCGTCCCCGAAGAAGAAGCGCGTCAGCTCGTCTGCCTCGTCGAGGCTCTCAAACTGGTAGTCGGTACGAATCCAGCGATGTTGAAACCCCTGCGCTTCCCAACGGCGGTAGAGCGCGGCGAGGCCTTCGGTGGGCGGCTGCGGCTGTTTGCTGCCTGTGCCAAGCGTTTCGATCAAGACCAGCGTGCCGCCCGGCCGCAGGATGCGCCGCGCCTCGCTCACCATCTGATCGACAACCTCCCGCCAGCGATCAGGATACCAGTCCACCGCGTGGCCGAAGCTCCAGCCCTCCACCGCCAAGTCCACGCTCGCGTCTGCCAGCGGCAGCGCCTCATTGGTCGCCTGTATCAAGCGCCAATTCGTGAGGCCGCTCTCCTCTAGGCGCGCGTGTGCCTCGCTGAGCATGTGGCGCGAGGCGTCGAGCGCCACGACTTCCCGCGCCAGCAGCGCCAACAGCCGTGTCACGCGCCCCGTGCCCGCGCCGAGGTCTGCCACGTGCAGCCCGCTGAACGGCGCGATCTCGTCCAGCGCGGCGAACAGATTGCCGCGCTGGTCTTCTCGGCTCACGAGGCGATCGTAGCGCTGTGCTTCGTGGGCGTAGATGTGCTCAAAACTCAGCGGCATCGCGCTTTTTAGCGGCTGAAGGCTTCAATCTGCTGGACGAAGCGCGTCTGGTCGATCTCGGGGTGATGATCGAGCAGCGCCTTGAAGATCTGCATGTAGCTCACGATCTGCTCCTTCGTGTAGGCCTCAAAACGCAGGGTGATGGCCGGCTGCGTGTTGCTCGCGCGCACCAGCCCCCAACCGTGCTCGAAGATCGCGCGCGCGCCGTCCACCGTCACCACCTCGTACTTGTCCGAGAGCGCCTGCTTGATCTCGTCGATGATGGCGAACTTCACGCTGTCGGGCGCGGAAAGGATCACCTCCGGCGTGGCGACCAACTGCGGGATCTCCGCGAAGATCTCGGCCACGCTCTTGTCGCTCTTGCTGAAGATCTCCAGCGCCTTCAATGCCACCAGCGGCGCATCGTCGAAGCCGTAGTAGTTCTCGCCGATGAAGAGGTGACCGCTCACCTCGCCGCCCAACGGCGACCCCAACTCGTTCATCTTGGCCTTCATCAAGCTGTGGCCGCTCTTCCACATAACGGGCACGCCGCCGTACTTCTTGATCTCGTCCGGCAGCGCCTGCGACGCCTTCACGTCAAAGACGATGTAGGCCCCCGGGTGGCGGCTCAGCAGGTCGCGCGCCAGCAGCGCCAGCAGCCGATCCGCCGCGATGTGGTGGCCGTGGTTGTCGATGAAGCCGCAGCGGTCGCTGTCGCCGTCAAACGCCAACCCCAGATCAGCGCCCACCTCGACCACCTTCGCCTCAAGGTCTTTGGTCATCTCAGGGTCTTCAGGGTTGGGCAGGTGGTTGGGGAACGTGCCGTCCGGCTCCAGATACAAGCCGACCACTTCCAGCCCCAGCTTTTCCAGCAGCGGCGGCACATACGTCCCGCTCAGGCCGTTGCCCGCGTCGAGCACGACTTTGAGCTTGCGGTGCATCGTGACTTTTTGGCCGATGGCGTCCATGTGTTTGTGGATCATGTCGAGGTCTTCGCTCAACTCGCCCTGTCCTGTCGCAAAGTCGCCCGCTTGGATGATCTTCAACAGGTCTTGAATCTGCTGATCGGCCAGCGCCAGCTTGCCATAGGCCATCTTGATGCCGTTGAACTCGGTCGTGAGGTGGCTGCCGGTGATCATCACGCCTGCGCCGCGGTCGCCGTAGCTCGCGCTGGCAAAGTAGGTAGTAGGCGTCAGCACCTCGCCAATGTACGTAACGTTCATGCCCGTCGCAAGCAGCCCCTCGATGATCGCCGATTTGAGCGCGGCGCTGGTCAGGCGGTTGTCCGCGCCGACGAACACGCGCTCCGTCCCGAACTGGCGCGGCAGATACGTCCCTAACGCCTGCCCCACCAAGCGCGCCACCTGCGGCGTCAGTTGAACCGGCTTGCCGGTGTGATCGGACGCGACGCCGCGGATGTCATACTTGCGAAAAATTGAAGTGTCCATCGTCTACTCCTTGTGTGTCACTCATTGAATCGATCAATCAGGTGAGCGTCAACCGCTCGGTGTTGCGCTTGTAGTCCGGGGCGGCGTTGTGGAAGAGGCTGCGGCAGGCATCGCGCAGCGTCGCCCCGCGCCCCGCCCGCGACACCGCGCCGCGCTTGGCAATCAGCCGCGCTTGGATGCGCTCGCTGGGGGTAGGCACAGGGCGATAGTAGACGATCAAGCGCCAATCCTCTTTGAACACCGTGGACGTGACGCCCACTAACCGCGTTAGGGCGTCAAGCGTCGCCGCATCTACCCATTGGTCATCGTCATAGCCAGTGGGCGGCTGCACCAGCAAATGCGGCGCAGTGAAGATCGCAAACGTCGCCGCTGCCACTTCCCACAGGTCGTTCAACACTGGCCCGAAGCCGAACTTGTCGCGCACTTCCACACGGTCGCCGCCAAATGCTAGCTCGCTTGCCCACAGCACGACGCCCTCGCGGGGGTACATCTCCAACCCCAGCGTGACATCTGGCGAGTGCGCCTCTTGAACATAGCCGACCACCGCCAGCCAAGCGAACCAGCCCCACGGCTGGCGCAGGCTGCGCGTGCCAGCGCTGGGAACGTTCGCATCTGGCTCAACCAACAGCAATTTCCTTGCCATCCACGATGGCGCTAAACTTCAGGCCGCCGCCGCGCTTGCGCACAGTGCTGATGTTCACCTCCGTCCCATTCGGGGGGTTGGCCTTCAGCAGGAAGTCCGCCAGCGGCTCGCGCACGCTGCGCCGAATGATGCGTTTGAGCGGGCGCGCCCCATAGCCCGGCTCATCGTTGAGCGAGAGCAGGTACTCAATCGCCGAATCGGTAAACGTCAAGTTCAGGCCGCGCTCCTCGGCCAGCTTGCGCTCGCGCTTGAGCAGCAGCCGCAGGATGTCGGCCAGCACTGGCTCGCTCAGCGCGTTGAACATCACCACTTCATCGAGGCGGTTGATGAACTCTGGCCGCAGGAACTCGCGCACCTCTTCCATTACCTGATCTTTGATCTCGTCGCTCAACACCGGCACAGCCAAATGCTCTGAGCCGATGTTGCTCGTCATGATGATGACCGTCTCGCTGAAGCGCGTCGTGTTGCCGCGCCCGTCCGTCAAGCGGCCCTCTTCAATCACTTGCAGCAGCAGGTCGAGGATGCGCGGGTGGCCCTTCTCAATCTCGTCGAACAGCACGATCTGATACGGCTGCGCGCGCACCCGCTCTGTCAGCTGGCCGCCGTCCTCGCTGCCGACGTAGCCAATTGGCGAGCCAATCAAGCGGTTGACGCTGCTCTCATCTTTGAACTCGGACATGTCCAGCGGCAGCATCATGTCCTCGCTGCCGAACATGAACTCCGCCAGCGCGCGCGCCAGCTCGGTCTTGCCGACGCCCGTCGGCCCCAAGAAGAGGAACGCGCCAATCGGGCGTTTGGGGTCTTTCAAGCCCACGCGCGCTGTCTTGATCGCGCGGCTGACGATCATCACGGCCTCGTCCTGCCCGATGATGCGCTCTTTGAGGTGCTCGACCATGCTCGCGTAGCGCAGCCGTTCGTCCTCGCCTAGCTTGCTGACGGGCACGCCCGTCATCTGGCTGACGGCCAGCGTCACATCTTCCACGTCCAGCACGCCGTCATCCTGCACGGGGCGGAAGGCGATGTGCTGCTGCTTGCTCATGCTCACCATCGCCGCGGTGCGGTGCAGCACATGCTCAGCGCTGCGCGGCAGCGGCATCGACGTCAGATAGCGCTTGCTCAGGTTGGCCGCCACCTCTAGCGCCTTGTCGTCTACTTGGATGTCGTAATCGGCCTGCAGGTGCGGCTTGAGGATCTTGAGGATCTCAATGGTCTCGTCGAGCGTCGTCTCCGGCACGCGGATCACCTGTGAGTTCTCGCTCACCGCGCTGACGAGCGCCACCCGCTGCTTGTAGTCGTCCTCGGTCGTCGTACCGATGATGACGGGGTCATCGTCGAGGAAGGCTTTTTGAATCAACGGGGTGACCTTGTTGAACTCCGCTTTGATCGGGCCGCCGAAGAAGCGGTGAATGTGCGGGATGAACAAGATGCCGCCGCGCGCTTGGCTCAGGCCGGCCCGCACCGCCTGCTGTTCGTTGTCGAGCAGGGCGATCTCGTCTACCTGCACCAAGTTGTTGATGTTGAGCGGCCCCTTGCCCTCGCTGATGAGCAGCGCCAAGCTGTAGGCCAGCGTGCGCTTGCCCACGCCATCCGGCCCCACGAGCAGGATGTGACGGTTGACCGACTGCGACAGCACGTTGATCATGTCGCGCAGCAGCGTCTCGCGGAAGTAGACCGCCCGCATGCTGCCACGCCGCGCAGTCGCCACGAAGTCCTGCGTCGTCCCACTAGAGCGCTTGACCGGCAGGACTTGGCTGCTGTCGGTCAAGATGTCTTGAATCGCTTTAGGCGTGATGCCAAACTGCCGCAGCAGGCCGCTGGTGCTCATGCGCGCCTCGGACAGCACGCGCAGCGCGTGATCGGTGTCGATGCGCACTTCATGGGCAGCGTTGGCCGCGCTCAGCGCGTCGTCGAGCATCACAATCGTCTGGCGGCTGAGCGGAACTTTGTTGTTGCCGCGTGCGATGAAGTCAAGGTTGCCGTTCTGGTCGCGGCGGCTCTCCACCGCCCCGATCACTTGGCGCTCCAGCTTGTCGAGGTCTACGCCGCGGTTGTTCTTGAACACGTTGAGCAGTCGCGCTGCCGCCGTCTCTGGGCGGCGGATCAACGCCAGCAGCACCAGCTCTGGCTGGATCGACGTTTGGCGGTACTGCTTGCGCAGCTCCACCGCATCGTTGAGCACGGCGTCCATATCTTTGGACAGCAAGTCCGGGTTAAGTGTCCCCATGCCTGTTCCCTAAACTGTATCTAATATTGTTGAGCGTGTTTGGTTGTACGGCGTCCATGCCTTAAGTGTATCAGTTTTAGCGCGGAACTTCTAACACTGGAACGCCAGACGGCGTTATCTGCCCCGTTAGAATGTCGCAAAGCGCGCGGTTGCTGCGCACGGATGGACTGTACACCAACATATACGCAGCAACTTCTGGAAATGCTGCGAGATCATCCACTTCCCACAAGGCAACAACCATCGTCCGCGCCGCAGGCAGCGCCTGCACGAGTTTGATCTGCTGCGGGTCGCGGTGGGCATTCTGAGTGAACACCACTACCGCGCTGGCGCGCTGGGCTTCGGTGCGCGCCCATGCGATCTGCTCGTCTGTCGGCGAGAGGTTCACGCCCAACCCGCGCGCGTTGGCCGGTCGGCAGTCGTTCCACAGCGACGGGCGCGACGCCGGGTAGATCACCAGCGCGCCTTCCGACAGCGGCAGCGCGCCGAAACGGTCATACACCAGCGTGATCCCCTCGCGGAAGAGCTGCTCGACGAGCGCTTCATGCGCGTCCCGTGGGATGCGCGCGGCAGCGCTGGCAGCGTCCAGCGGCTGCCAGTCCAACACGCCGAAGCGCTGCTTGGCCGCCACGATCCGCCGCGCCGAGGCCTCGACCCGTTCTAGCGGGATGCGGCCGCTCTCTACCGCGTCCACCACGGCCTGCATCGCGCTGATCTGCTCGGCAGGGCTGATGTGCGCCCCCAACAAAATCAAATCGTTGCCCGCCAAAATCGCGTTGATCGCCCGTTCAGGCGCGCTGTAGACCGTGTCGATGGCGTCCATGTCCATCGCGTCCGTCATGATGATCCCGTTGTAGCCCATCCCCTCGCGCAGCAGGCCGGTGACGATCGTCGGCGAGAGCGACGCGGGCAAGTTGGGCGTCGGCTCCAGCGCGGCCACGTACAGATGCCCCATCATCACCGCTCCCACCCCCGCCTGAATCGCGCGGGCGAACGGCACAAGCTCCACCGTTTGCAGTCGCTCCAGATTATGCGGCACGACCGCTAGCGTCGTGTGGCTGTCCTCAGACGTGTCGCCGTGGCCGGGGAAGTGCTTGGCGGTAGCCATCACGCCCGCGGACTGCGCCCCACGCACCCACGCCGCCACCGCCTGCGCCACCAACGCCGCGTCCGAGCCGAACGCCCGCCGCCCGATGATCGGGTTGCGCGGGTTCGTGTTCAAGTCAGCCACGGGGGCAAGGTTCATGTTCACCCCCACCGCGAGCAGCTCTGCCGCCATCGCCGCGCCGACCCGCTCGATCAGGGCGGGGTTGTTAGTGGCCGCCCACAGCGCCGGCACAGGGAATTCTGTGAAGCCGTCCTTCAAACGCGCGATGATGCCGCCTTCTTGATCGACCGCGATGAAGGCCGGCAGCCCCCCCGCGCCGAGGATCGTCTGCTGCACGTCGTTCGTCAGCGCGGTGACCTGCGGCGGCGGGCCGAGGTTGCTCGGCAGCAGCACCACCGCGCCCGGCTGCCACTCGCGCAGCATGGCGCGCGCTGATTCGTTCATCGGGCTGCCGAAGAACGACAGCATGAACATCTGCCCCACCTTCTGTCGCAGCGTCATCTGCGCGACGATGGACGATGCATCCTGCGCGCGCGCTGGCGTCAAACACAGCACGAGCGCCAGCAGACCCCACACCCTAAAAGCCATTCTGCTGCCTCAGCATGAAGAACAGGAAGTTTTCGCGCTCCTCAGAGGTCATCAAGCGCGGGCGGTAGAGATCGTCGATGATGCCGACGAACAGTTCTACCCCCATCAACTGGCCATCGTAGAGCAGCAGCGTGTCCATGAAGAAACGGCGGTTGCCCCAAAACGGCTGATCGAAGAACAAATTGCCCAACCCGTGGTGGATGAGCTTGCCGCCGTAAAACTGAAACGTCTGCGGCTTGTGCGCGGCGGTTCCGGCCACGAAGTCCGCGCCGAGGTCAACCAGCAGTTGAAAGAACGCGCGCTGCGCCGCCGGCGGTTGATAGTCCTCGACTTCAAGCTGCTGCACCGTCACGATCAACACGTCCACCTGCTGGCGCAGGCTCGGCAGCACATCGCGCAGCCACGCGCGATCGCACGGCGCAGCGCCCGGCTGCTCGCGCCCAAACGAGCGATTCGTCACCAGCGCGTAGTACGGCCCCGCGTCGTTGCACGCGATCCAGCCGATGGTCGTCCCGTTGATCGAGCGGATGAAGGGGGCCTGCGCCGCCAAGATGTCCATCCCTCCGCCGACGGTCGCCATCCCCCGCTCATGAAACCAGTTGAGCGTCTCCTCATAGGCCGCAAAGCCGTAATCGTTGTTGTGGTTGCCGCTCAGTTCCACCAGCCCCACGTTGAGCAGGTTGAACAGCTCAAAGTGCTCTTTCTTGCTGCAAAACGCGCCTAACACAGGCCGCGTCGCGCGCGGGCATTCTTCCGTGAAGCTCACCTCGTTGCTGGTGTGGAACAGGTCGCTCAGCAGCACGTAGTCACGGATGCCGCTGGCGGCCTGCTCAACGCCGTTCGCGTCCAGCGCGCCGATCGTGCGCCGCGTGAGCGCCGTCACCCCTGAGGCGGTGACGCGCCCCAACTTGGCCGGATCGAACGCGCCTTCAGGGTTAGGGAACGCCAGCGGGAACGAGTCCAAACGGTGATAGATCGGCAGGTCGTCCAGCCACAGCGCGCGCAGCCGCAGCGTCAGTTGGTCAAATGGCACGATCGCTACCGCGCGGTAATCGCGCCACAGCAGCCCGTCGATCTGCGCCGCGTCTACGACGTCCACGTTTTCAAACACGATCCCTCTCATGAACAGCGCGGCCTGCGTGCTGGGATCCATCACCACGCGGAAGGGGGGCTGCCCAGCCAGCAGCGCGGCCAGTTCCTCGCTGGTGAGCGTCGTCCGCAGGCTGGGGAACGCCACCGCCGGCACGAACAAGTCATAGCGTCTCACAGCACTGCTCACGGGTTGGCTAGGCATGAATGCTTGCGGCGTGCTGGTCGGCATGGGGGCGAAGGGGGTGTTGGTCGCAAAGGCGCTGAGCGGCGCAGGGGCGGGCGCGGCGCTCTGTGCCATGCGGAAGCCCTCCGCGTAGAAGGCCAAATAGTCGGCCACGTGGGCGCGCCAGTAGGCATTGTTGTGCTCGCCTTCGGGGTAGATCGTGTAGGTGTAGGTCAAGCCGCGCTGCGCCATGCGCTGATCCATGATGTCGAGGCCGGGGGCCGCGTAGTCGAACCGCCCGCGATCGAGCCACAAGCGCTGCTGCGGCACGTTCGGCTCGCTCAGCACGAGGTCAAGCGGGTTGTGCTCGGGCGGCGCGTGGAAGCGGTCAAAAAACGCGCTGTGCCCGCCAATACTGCCGAACAAGTCCGGCCGGCGCAGGCCGACTTGATACGCCCAAAACCCCCCGCGCGAGATGCCGCCGATGGCCGCGTGCTGTGGCTCGCGGCGAATGGACGGGTACTTCTCCCACACATCGGGCAGCATCTCAGTCAAGAAGATGTTGCCCCACGACACGCTGTCAAAGCGGTTGCGGTTGGCGATGTTGTCGCCAAACGGCAGGACGATGATCATCTGCGGCAGCCGCCCCACCTCCACCCCGATCTGCAACTGCTCCGGCAGACCGAGCCGTACCCACTGGCCGTCGTCGTCGTTGCTGCCGTGTTTGAGGTAGACCGTGGGGTAAGTCTGCGCTGCGTCGTAACACGGCGGCAGCACGACGGTGTAAAACATGTTCTGCTGCAGCAGCGCGCTGTAATAACGCTGGCGCTCAACGACGGGTTCGCTGCAAGCGTTCACGCTGGCTGCCCAACCGATGCTCAGCGCGGCCAACAGCCATAGGCTTAAGTATCTCACTGTGTGTCACCCCAAAACGCTTTTCATTGGTTCCGTGGTCAGTTTAACCTTACAGTGGCCACAACAAAAAGGGCGTCCATGCAGCGGCACGCCCCTCGTCGCACTCAGCAGTTGTTGGCTTGATCCACTAGGTCGCTCGGTCGCTCAGGCGATAGCCGATGCCGCGCACATTCGAGATCACCTCCGCGCCGCGCCCGGCCTCTTTGAGTTTGCGGCGCAGATTGCTCACATGTGGGCGGATCACCTCGCGCGCTTCAGCCTCGTCCACCGTGTAGCCGCGCACCTCTCGCACCAGCTCATGGCAGGGCACAACGCGCCCACGGTGCGCCGCCAGATACAGCAGCAGGTCAAACTCCGTCGGCGTGAGGTCAATCGGCTGGTCGTCAATCGCCACTTGGTAGCGCCCCGGATACACAATCAGCGGGCCAAGCTGCATCTGGTTGCCGACGACTTCGCCTTCACGCGCGCGGTTGATGATCTCCATCTCGCTCGTCTCGTCAGTGTGGATCGAGCCTTCGCGCTCGGCTGCTTCACTGGCGGCGTTCAGGACGTTCGCTCGCTCTGCCGCGGTCAGCTCGACTACGTCGTTTCGGATGGTCTCCAGCAAGCGCCGCCGCCGCCGCAGGCTGCGGGCGCGCTCAACCCCTTTTGCCACGCTCACGCGGATGTCTTGCATGCTGCTAGGCTTGATGATGTAATCGTGCGCGCCCAAGCGCAGCGCCTCAACCGCCGTGCCGAGGCTGGCATACCCCGTCATGAGGATCACCACCGCGTCCGGCTGGCGCTCTTTCACACGGCGCAGCAGTTCAATTCCATCCATTCCGGGGTTCATGATGATGTCCGTAAGGATGACATCATAATCTTGAGTCATCGTTAACTCTAACGCTTCCTCGCCACTCGAAGCATCGTGCACCACATACCCCACCCGCTGCAAAGTCTTGCTGACCGAGTAGCGGTTAGCCCCTTCATCATCTACTACCAGAATGTATGGAGCGCCATCCATGCTTCTGTCTGTTTCCATTGTCAGTCAATCCTGTACCGTTCGGCAATGTTTCCTTAATGATACTTTCGTCTATGTATTCTGGCAAGCATTACACGACAAGTCTACTTCATTCATTTATGGCAAGTATTAACGCTTCAGAGTTATGAGTTGAAAGGTAGAACGGGTGAGCCACCACGGGTTGAGGCAGCAGCACCGCGCCGATCTGGTCATCCACAACGATCAGCGGGATCACATCCCGAACGTCTCGCGGGATCTTCTGGTCAACCATCCATTCGGCCAGCTTGACACGATGCCCCCGAAGAGAGGACGGCTGGAACACATCCCCCTTTTGCCGCCCACGCAGCACGATCGTCGCGTTAATGGGCACGTGCAGGTCGCCATAGTTGTTGGGAGACCGCTTCAACGCCAACTGCCCATTGGCGAGCGAGATCGATTGCCCAATGGTCACCACCTCTTGCTGATTTGGTCTGAGCCGCCACCACACATCTGGCAGCTCGCCGATCAAAGCGTGCAGGTCGCCGTGAATGCCAACGACGCGCACCGTCACCCCACCCGTCAGCCGCAGCACTTCCGACGTGCGACGACGCTCAAAGACGGCGCGCGCGCGCTCCACGTCGTCAAACGCTAAGGCCTTGCCTGTCAGCGCATGATACGCCTGCTGAACAAACCGCCGCTGAAACGCTGTGGGCATGCGCTCATACCTGTTCAACGTTGTATACCAGCACGTCGCGCACCGAGTGATAGACGGCAGCACGCTGTGCTGAAAGGTTGAATCGCTCACCTGTAGTTCATCTTGCGCCAACTCTGACAAGCGCACCAACGCCGCTGTAAGCTGTGGATTGATCGGCTCCAACATCGGCATCACGGTCTGTCTCAAGTAGTTGCGGGTGTAATTTGTGTCTGTGTTGCTGCTGTCCTCAACGTATGGGATGTTGTGAGCCTGCACATAGGCGTTGATGGCGCTGCGCGGCACATGCAGCAGCGGCCGCAGCAGTGTTAGCTGTGGCTGCTGCGGATGCGGTGAGCGCACGCGCATCCCCTTCAACCCGTTGAGCGACGCCCCACGCAGCACGTGCAGCAGCACCGTCTCAGCTTGGTCGTCGGCATGGTGAGCCGTCACAATGAGCGCTGCGCCCCACTCGGCGGCGGCCTGCGCCAGAAACGCATAGCGCAGCTCGCGCGCCGCTGCCTCTAAGCTGCCGCCGCTGATAACCCGTGCAGGTGCATCGCCGGCCCCCGCTTGGCATCGAATGCCATGCTGCTCACACCACGCCTGCACAAAGGCCACCTCGGCCGCGGCTTCTGGGCGAATGCCGTGGTTGAAAGTGGCCACGCACGCCCGTTCACGCGCGCGCGGCACATGATGCACCACCGCGTGCAGCAGCGCCATGCTGTCTCGCCCACCGCTGACAGCCAACACAAACTGCTCATCATGGCCGTCGAATTGTGCTTGAACCGCCTGAGTTAAATCTTGAGTGAGCATTATCGGTTCCGTGTGATCTTTCTTTTTTTTATGATCTAAACCTTGCTATAATGCTTCGGTTACTGCTAGCCTGTAACGTCGCAACGCATATAATTTCGCAGGCAGCCATTGTATGAACCGACGTGGGAGTTGTTTGTGCTAAGTCCGATCGATTACTTCTTTGGGTTGTTCTCCCTAGACATCGGGATCGATCTGGGCACGGCATATACCCTTGTATACGTTCGAGGAAAAGGCATCGTCATCAACGAGCCGTCATTTGTCGCCCTCGACAAGCGCACGCGCCAACCGATTGAAGTGGGTCAGCGCGCCAAAGAGATGTGGAGCAAAAACCCACGCGATATCCTCATCGTGCGCCCGCTGCGCGATGGCGTCATCAGCGAGTATGACGTCACCGCGCGTATGCTCGATTATCTCATTCGCAAGGCGCACGAGCAAACATGGGTTCCTATCCCGCGCCCGCGCGTTGTCGTGGGCATCCCTGCGGGGGTGACTGAGGTTGAAAAGCGCGCGGTGATCGAGGCGACGCTGGACGCTGGCGCGCGCGAAGCCCACTTGATCGAAGAACCCGTCGCGGCGGCCATCGGTGGCGGCCTGCCCGTCTTAGAGACGCGCGGCAGCATGGTGGTGGACATCGGCGGCGGCACGACCGAGGTGGCGCTGTTCTCGCTGGGCGGGGTGGTCATCAGCCGGTCGATCCGCGTCGCTGGGGACGAGATGGATGAGGACATCGTCCAGTACATGCGCCAGAAGCACAACTTGCTCATCGGCGAGCCAACCGCCGAGCGCGTCAAGATGGACATCGGCTCGGCCTACCCGCTGCCGCAGGAACGCACAATCCACGTCAAGGGGCGCAACCTTACAACCGGCCTGCCCGACAGCGTGGAAGTCAGTTCCATCGAAATCCGTGACGCCATCAGCGGCTCGATCAACATCATCATTGACACAGTCAAAGACGCGCTCGACAGCACGCCGCCTGAGCTGGTGGCCGACCTGATGGAGAGCGGCATCATGCTGGCGGGCGGGGGCGCGCAAATTCGCGGGCTTGATCAGCGCATCTCTGATGAGGTCAACATCCGCGCCTACTGCGCCAACGACCCGCTCACCTGCGTGGCGCGCGGCGCGGGGCGCATCCTCGAAGATTACAACAACCTGCGTCGTCTCCTCGTCGGAGCAGAGCGCGGCAGCACCCGCCATTAATCCCTCTTTGCGCTAATGCTATAATGCCCGCCAAAGCGGCCAGCCCCAACGCTGGCAGTATGGAGAGTGTATGCGTCGCCAAAACCCATTGGTCTACTTCATCATCAGCTTGTCGCTGGCCAGCGCCCTGTTGATTGTGAGCTTGAGTGGGCTGCTGAGCGGCGTGCAAGGGATCGCCGCCGCCCCGCTGTTCGCGCTTACGGGGTTGTTCACGCGGGGGGGCAGCGCTGTCATGGCGGCTGGCAACGAGCTGTACGACGTCGAGAGCTTGCGCCAACGCAACCGCGACCTTGAGCGCCAACTGGCCGCCCTCACCGGCGAAGTCGTCCAACTGCGCGAGATCGCCGCAGATTATGAGCGCCTCGCGCAGCTTCTCAACTACACCACCGCCAACCGCGACATGCAGTTCATCGCAGCGGACGTGCTGGGGGTCGATCAGCAGGGCTTGATCCGCGCCATCCTGATCAACAAGGGAACACGCGACGGGGTGCGCGCCGGCATGCCCGTTGTGACGGAGCTGGGGCTGGTCGGGCGCATCTTCGACGTGACCGCCAACGCTGCCCGCGTGCAGCTCATCACCGATCAAAACAGCTTCGTCAGTGGGCGCTTGCAAACCAGCCGCGCCGAAGGCTCCGTTGAAGGCCGCGGCCTGCTGACAGGAAACCTCGTCATGCGCTACATTCCCGTTGATGCGCCGATCATCATCGGCGACCTCGTGTTCACCTCAGGGCTGGGGGGCAACTTCCCCCCGAACATCGTCATCGGCCAAGTGACCAGCCGTCAAAGCTTCGAGTTTGAGCTGTCTCAAGAAGCGCAGCTCACCAGCTTGATCGACTTCAACCGCCTTGAACTCGTGCTGGTGGTGACGAACTTCGAAGCCGCTGACCTGCGATTGGAGTGAGCAGTGGTACGCTCTGCCTTGCTGCTGCTGCTGTTGATCGTGCTGGTCGCGCTGCAATCCAGCGTTTTCCCTTACATTCGTTTCTTCAGCGGCCAGCCCAACCTCATCCTGCTCGTGGTGGTCGCGTGGGCGCTGGATGCAGACTGGCGCGAGGCGTTTACATGGGCGTTTGTGGGCGGGCTGCTGCAAGATTTGATGTCCATCGCGCCACTCGGCACGTCCATCTTGCCGCTCGTGCTGGCGATCTTCGCGCTCAAACTGCTCGATCAGCAGTTTGAGGGGCTGTCGATCCTGCTGTACTTCGTGGTGGTGGTGGCGGCCAGCCTGCTCGCTCAAGTCGTCTTGTTCGTTGGGTTGGGCCTCGTCGGTTACCCGATTGACCTCATCCCAACCATTCGCTATTTTCTACTGCCAACGATGGCTTATCAGATTGCGCTTGCGCTGCCTGTGTATCTGCTGGTACGCTGGCTTCATCAACTCACACGCCCACGCCGTAGCTACGGCCTCAGCCCATAGTGTGCCGGAGTTCATCCGAATGAAGAACCGTTTATTTCCCTTTCAGGGCTGGCGACTCACCTTCTTTCAAGCGGTGGTGTTCGCTGTGTTCTGCGTGTTTAGCCTTCGTCTATATCAACTTCAGGTGCTTGAATACGATTTCTACGACGACCTCGCAGATGGCAACCGCTTCAAGGCGCTGCCGCTGGCAGCGGCGCGCGGGGCGATCCGCGACCGCAACGACGTGCGCCTTGCCTTCAACGTGCCTGCTTACAACGTGACGATCGTCCCCGCTGAGCTGCCGAGCAACGATCAAGCCCGTGTGGACATCTTCACGCGCCTGTCAGCGCTCGTCGGTGTGCCGCCCACCGCGCAGATCGCTGCGGCTGCCGGCGCGCGCCGCGTGCGCAGCATTGAAGAACTCGTGGCGGAAGGCGCGGGTATCGCCCCCTTCCGCCCGGTGACGATCGCAACCGACATCCCCCAGCGCGTCATGATGCAAATTCTCGAAGAGCGTATCTACATGCCGGGCGTGAGCATCGAAACAGTCGGCGTGCGCGAATACCCCACTGGCGCTGTGACGGCCCACATCGTCGGCTACATGGGGCCAATCGGCGAGGCGGAGGCCGAAGCCCTGCGCGAACAAGGCTATAACCCGGCCTTTGACCGCATCGGCTATGAAGGGATCGAGCGTTACCTAGAGAACCGCCTCGGTGGGACGCGCGGCCAGCAGCTCCGTGAGGTGGACGTGGCCGGCGAAGTCCAGCGCGTCATCGGCCAGATCGAACCCGTCCCCGGCCAGAGCGTGCGCCTCACCCTCGACAGTGATTTGCAGATCGTCGCGGAGCAGTCGCTGCTGCGCTGGATTCAGTTCCGCAACGAGAACCCCGCCCCGGCAGACAAAGGCCTGAGCACGCAGGGCGTCGCCATCGCTATGAACCCGATGACCGGTGAGATCCTTGCAATGGTGAGCATCCCGACCTATGACAACACGCGCTTCGCCCGCAACATCGACGTGCGCTACTACCTTGACATCATCGAAGACCCCGCCCGTCCGCTGGTCAACAACGCCATCAAAGGCCTCTACCCGCCCGGCAGCGTGTGGAAACTGATCGTCTCCGCGGGCGTTGAAGAAGAGAACGTCATCAACCCGGCCACCCAACTGCGCGATGAAGGCCAGCTCATCCTAGAGAACCGCTACGCCCCTAACGACCCGGCCGCCTCGCAGCGTTTTGTCTGCTGGCTGCGCAACGGTCACGGCCCCGTTAACCACATTCAGGCCATCGCGTGGAGCTGCGACGTCTACTACTACCAAGTGGGCGGCGGCAACGCCAATATCAACCCCGCCGTGCTGCGCCCGGGTGGGCTGGGCATCGATGGGCTGTTCCGCTACGCCACCGCCACCGGCATCGGCTCCATCACCGGCGTCGAACTGCCGTTTGAGAACGCCGGCCGCATGCCCGATCCAGACTGGAAGCGCCGCAACTACGGCGAAAACTGGTCAACGGGCGACACCTACAACGCCGCGTTCGGTCAAGGTTATGTGACGACCACACCGCTGCAACTGCTCAACCAGACCAACGCCATCATCAACAACGGCATCCTCTACCAGCCCACCCTCATCCGCGACTTCCTCAACGCGGATGGCACGGTCGTCGAACCCTTCCGTCCGCAGGTGCTGCGCACGCTCAACCTTGAGACACTCGCACCCGGTGAGCCGATCACGCTGCTGCTGCTGGAGGACATGCTGATGAAAGGCCCCACCAGCCTTGCCTGCATCTGCGAGCGCACCAGCCCGTTTTATGACCCGGCGCGCTGCAACCCACAGACCTACCGCAACACAGTCAACATCAGCTCCGATCAGTTCGTTGAAGACCTGCGCGAGTACAAAGTACACATCCCACTGAACTACTCGTTCACCGGCGCGGTCTGCCAGCCGGTGCGCTTCCGCAACGCCAACAACCCCTACATTCCACCTTTCACCAAGACGAGCACACTGGAACTCGTGCGTGAGGGGATGCTGGCCGCGACCACCATTCCGGGCGGAACCGCCCTGCGCGCCCAGCTCGACACAGTCACTGTAGCGGGCAAAACTGGCACAGCCGAGTACTGCGACAACGTGGCGCAGCCACTAGGCTACTGCGTGCCCGGCCAGTGGCCGGCCCATGCGTGGTTTGTGGCGTATGCACCCTACGAAAACCCTGAAATTGCGGTGATCGCCTTCATCTACAACGGTGGCGAAGGCTCACGGATTGCGCTGCCCGTCGTGCGCGAGATCTTAGAGGGCTACTTCAGCCTCAAAGAACAGCGCGCCGCCGGTCGAAACATCGTCATCCCACAGCAGCAAGGCGAAGCCTTTATCGACCCAACGCCTATCCCGCCGCTGGAACAACCCGGACAATGAGCCTTGTTCAACGAACGTCAGCTGCGCATTCTACGATTTTGGCTCCCATGCGTGTTGAGCGGGGCCATCGCCGCCTTGATCCTCATCGCGCTGGGCAACACGCCGATCGTGCGCGCGTTGGGGCTGGGGCTGGTGATCGTCGGGATGGCGCTGGCGCTGCGGCGCATGGGGTCAGCGCTCGCGCTCATCGGCGGCTTGACGCTGTGCCTTAGCCCCGCCTTCTGGACGCAGACGGGCGGCGCACAAGGCCAACCGGCGACCATTGTCCTTGCCATTGGCGCGGGCGTCCTTGCGGTGCTGTTGGCCGCGCTGCTCAGTCAGCGCCCGTATGTGGCGCTGGGGCTGGGGGTGATCGTGTTCGCAGCCCTCTTCTTCTCCCAAGTGGGCACGCCGCGCAGCCTGCGCCTGACGGGCTTCGTGACCAGTTGGCTGCTCTACCTGCTGATCGACATGCTGCTGCTGACGAACCCACACCCCGAAGACACAGCGCCGCCCATCCTGCTAGACAAGCCGCTGGCGGAGGGGATGTCGCTGGTGCGGCCCTATCATCTGTACGGCGTGCTGCTGCTGTTCGGGGTCGGCGTGGTCAACGACTCGCTGCTGGCGCTGCTCAGCCCGGCGATTGGGGTGGCGCTGCTGCTCGCGCGCGTTCGCCTGCCAGTCTGGTATTGGTTGGCGCTGGTGGGCATTGCCGCGCTCGGCCTGCGCGGGATTGTCGTCGATTACTTTCAAGCGCAGCATTACTTCCTCTTGCCAGACCGCTGGCGCGACGCTGGCCGCTGGCTGATTCAGCTTGGCGTTGTAGAAGCCCAATTCGGCTGGGTGGGCATGGCGTTGGCGGTGCTGGGCCTTGCGCGCTTGGCGCGGTGGTATCCGCCGTTGGGGGGCGTCACGCTGCTCGCTTATGGCGCTTATACGTTCTTCGGGCTGATCTACATCGGGCCGCGCAAAGAGGCGCTGCTACTGCCGCTGTTCATCATCCAAGTGCTCTGGATGACGTATGCCGTCTTCACCCTTGCCGAATGGATCAAGCGCGCCCTCCCAAACCAACGCAAAGCTGTTGAGCTGGCCGTTCAATCAGCCTACGCCTTGCTGCCTGCCCTGCTCTTCATCAGCCACATCGGGAGTGTCTAAATTCGAACAGAGGACTCATCCAGCCCCTTTCAGGGGGCGCGCCCTAGCTGAGTGCTTCAGCGCTCGGCGAGACAGTGAAGGCCAATGACTGTCTGTTTATCTTTAGACACTCCCGCCACCTCTAGCAAGTAGCAGCGTTTTCAAAATAGAGTATAGTAATGTTATGTTTTGCGTGGCTGTAACGTCAGAATGGGCAGTATGAGTCAGGAAAATGTGACAATCAAGGGTATCGGGGACGGCTTGTTGATCACCCTCAGCCCGACGGAAGAGTGGCAGGCGATCACATCGGAGCTGGCCGCGCGCATCGATGAGAAGAGTGCCTTCTTCAGCGGCGCGCGCATCACCATCGACACCGGCGCGCGCCCCGTTCCCAAATACGAGTTGAGTTCGCTCAAAGCGCTGCTCGAACGGCGCGGCTTGCAGTTAATGGCTGTTCACAGCGAAAGCAAGACGACCATTCAATCTGCTGAAGCCCTTGATTTGCGCGCCACTTACAAAAGTGATGACATCACACGCCCCAACGCCAGCAGCCTTGATCTAGACACAATTGATCCTGAAGAAATGGGCACGCCGGGCGTCCTCATCAATCGCACGCTGCGCAGCGGTCGCACCGTCCACAGCCGGGGGCACGTGGTCATCTTGGGCGATGTCAACGCCGGCGCAAAGGTGATCGCGACTGGCGATGTGATCGTCTGGGGGAAGCTGCGTGGGGTCGTGCACGCCGGAGCCGACGGCGACACAAGCGCCATCGTGTGCGCGCTCGACATGACACCGATGCAGCTTCGCATCGCCCATTACATCTCAATATCGCCGCAAGAGGCCAAAGGGCGGCGCGCACGCCCCGAAATCGCCTGTGTCAAAAATGAGCAAATAGTTGTTGAGGCTTGGGAGTAACACGAAAGGAACCATATGGCAGGCAAGGTCATCACCGTGACCTCAGGCAAAGGCGGCGTGGGCAAGACGACGACCACCGCCAACTTGGGTATCGCACTGGCACGGATGGGCAAGAGGGTCGTGGTGATCGATGCAGACATTGGCCTGCGCAATCTGGACATCGTGATGGGGCTGGAAAACCGCATCGTGTACGATCTGGTGGACGTAGTAGAGAAACGCTGCCGCTTAAACCAAGCGATGATCAAGCACAAGCAGTTCCCCAACCTCTACCTGATTCCAGCCGCACAGACGCGCGACAAGACCGCCGTCAGCCCGCAGGACATGGTCAACCTCACAAATGAGCTGCGCCCTGATCACGACTTCATTTTGATCGACTCGCCAGCGGGCATTGAGCGCGGCTATCGCAACGCCATTGAGCCAGCCGATGAAGTGCTGATCGTCACCAACCCGGAGGTAAGCGCCGTGCGTGACGCTGACCGCATCGTCGGCCTGCTGCAATCCAGCACCAAAGCCCAGCCCAAGCTCATCATCAACCGGCTCAAGCCAGAGATGGTGCGGCGGGGCGAGATGATGTCGGCTGAGGACGTGCGCGAAATCCTGTCGATCAAAATCATCGGCATCGTCCCAGAGGATGAAAACGTCATCCCATCCTCCAACAACGGCGTCCCCGTCACCCTCAATGAAGGATCCCGCGCGGGGGTTGCCTTCCGCAACATTGCGCGACGCCTCAACGGTGAAGACGTTCCGTTCATGAACCTAGATGAAAATCAGGGGTTGTTCGCGCGCATTTCGCGCTTGTTCGGCGGTGGCAGCTAGCGTCTATTTAGGGAGATAACTGCAATGACAACTTTCCTAGATCGCCTGTTTGGGCGCGCTCAATCTGGCAGTGGATCCAAAGCTAAAGAGCGCTTGCAGGTTGTGTTAATTCACGACCGCTTCAGCCTTCCGCCTGAGAAGATGGGCGAACTCAAGGCAGAAATACTGGCGGTTATCTCCAAATATGTGCAGATCGACCATGAAAGCGTGGACATCAGCCTCGAACAGCGCGACCGCCTGACGAGCCAAATTCGAGCAGAGATCCCCTTTGTGGCTGGTCGGCAGGTGGCCGACCCCGATGAAGACGTTCCCGACTTTGTCACCACTTCCAACCCAGCCGAGCCACCACCATCAGACCAGTGAACGGGGTTCAACCTACCAACTTTGCCCGGCGTTGATCTAGAATAAGTCGAAAGCGACGCAATCAGAAGTTGGCTTTATGTATCGCAACGACGTTTCTATCTGGCAGCGATATGATTTTATCCTGCTGGGGGCAGTGCTAGCGCTGGTCTTGTTCGGCATCATGATGATCGCCAGCGCCACTCAAAACGCCATCGACCCCGACCTCATCAGCCGCGTGCCAGATCAAATCAACTACGCGATCATCGGCATCATCCTGATGATCGCCCTCACCTTTCTCGATTACCGCATCCTCGGCGGCCTCGCCAACTGGATTTACCTCATCAACCTCGTGCTGCTGGGCTTGGTAATTGTGTTCGGCGTGGAAGGCGACGCCGGCGCACAGCGCTGGCTGAACATCGGCATCCGCATCCAGCCTTCAGAGATCGGCAAGATCGCCCTCATCATCTGCCTCGCGTCGTTCATGGCGACGCGCTACCAGCAGATGGATAAGCTCACGACAGTCTTCAAAGCGTTGATCTACGTCGCCATTCCCACGGCGCTGGTGTTCGTTCAGCCCAACCTCGGCATGACGATCATCTACTTGGTCGTGTCGGCAACGATCTTATGGAGCGCTGGGCTGCGGCTGCGCCACATCGGCCTGTTTGTGATCGTTGGGTTGATTGCCCTGCCGCTGGTCTTCAGTCAGCTTCGGCCTTACCAAATCTCGCGCATCACCAGCTTCATTGACCCCGACAGCGACCCCGACGCGCGCTACAACGTCGATCAAGCGCTCATCGCCATCGGCTCTGGTGGCATCACCGGCAAAGGCTACACCATCGGCTCGCAGAACAAGGGGCGTTTCCTGCGCGTGCGTCATACCGACTTCATCTACAGCGTCATCGCCCACGAGTTCGGCATGGTGGGCGCGTTGGCCACCCTCAGCGTGATCGGCCTCGTCATCGCGCGCATCCTGCGCGGCGCGCGCTACGCCATCGACCCGCTGGGCGCGATGATCTGCTACGGCGTGGCTGCCATGATCTTCTTTCAAACGGTCGTCTCAATCGGCATGAACTTACGATTGATGCCCGTCACCGGCCTAACGCTGCCTTTCGTTAGCTCCGGTGGCACGTCGCTTATGTTCACTTTGATCGGCATCGGCCTCGTCCAAAGCGTGATCGTGCGCCGCCGCCGTCTGACTATCTGAGAGGATTCGCCCTGTGACTGTCGTTCGCACTCGTTTTGCCCCCAGCCCAACTGGCTCGCTGCACATCGGCGGCCTGCGCACTGCCCTGTTCAACTGGCTGTTGGCGCGCGCCCACAACGGCCAGTTCATCCTGCGCATTGAGGACACCGACCAAAAACGCTTTGACCCGACCGCGCTGCAAACCCTCACGGAGGCGCTGCGTTGGGCGGGGCTTCAGTGGGACGAAGGCCCAGAGGTGGGCGGGCCGTATGGCCCCTACGTCCAGTCGGAACGGCTGCACCACTACCAGCAGTGGGCGCAGTGGCTGGTGGACAACGACAAAGCCTACAAATGCTTCTGCACCCCTGAACGGCTCGAACAGGTCAACAAAGAGAAGCAGGCGCGCAAAGAGCCGCCCGGCTATGATCGCTTCTGCCGCTCGCTGACGCCTGAACAAGTCGCCGCGAAAGAAGCTGCAGGCGAGAAATACGTCATCCGCTTCAAAGCGCCACTTGAGGGGCAAACCGTCGTGCATGACCTCATCCGCGGTGAGACGACGTTTGAGAACAGCACCCTTCAAGACATGGTGCTGCTCAAAAGCGACGGCTTCCCCACCTATCATCTAGCCGTCGTCGTCGATGACTACCTGATGCAGATCAGCCATGTGCTGCGCGCGGTGGAGTGGTTCCCGTCGTTCCCACTGCACGTGCAGATCTGGCAGGCTTTCGGTTGGCCGCTGCCGCACTTCGCGCACTTGCCCGTCATGCTCAACCCAAACGGCAAAGGCAAGATGAGCAAGCGCAACCCACCCCGCGACGAAAAAGGCAACATCATCCCTGTCTTCGTTCATGACTATATGAAACAGGGCATCTTGCCTGAAGCGATGATCAACTTCCTCACTAACATCGGCTGGAACTTCGGCGACGAACGCGACATCTTCACTGTGGAGGAAACGCTTCAGCGCTTCCGCATTGAGGACGTCAACCCCGCCAACAGCGCTTTCCCCTACCCCAAGTTGGAGTGGACGAACGCCCAATACATCCGCGCCCTGCCAGCCGAAACACTCGCACAGCACCTGAAGCCGTTCCTCCTTGAAGCCGGCCTAGCCGTGGACGATGAACGCTTGCTCAAGCTGGCCCCCGTGGTGCAGACGCGCATCACTCGCCTCGCGGATGTCGTGCCGCTGGCAGGCTTCATCTTCGCCGATCCCGCTGCCTTCCAGCCCGCCCCTGCCGAGAAGATCATCCAGAAAAAGATGGACGCGGCGTCCTCCGTGGCGATTTTGGAGAAATCGCTGGCGTTGATCGACACGCTGCCGAGCTTCGACACGAACACGCTGCTAGAGGCGTTCAGCGCCGTCACCACTGAATGGGGCGTCAATAACAGCCAGTTGTTCGGGGTGCTGCGCGTAGCGGTCTCCGGGCAGACGGTCAGCACGCCGACCTTTGAAACGATGGAGCTGCTCGGCAGAGAAGAGAGCGTCCGCCGCATTCAGCTGGCCATCGAAACGCTGCGTGCCGCGATCCCGGCGGAAGGTTGAGCGTGGTTCACAGATTCTCTCTTGAACCACGCCCGCGCATTTGCTATAGTATTGACAGATTGGGAGATAGTTTAATCGGCAAAACAATAGGTTCTGGCCCTATCGTTCTTGGTTCGAGTCCAGGTCTCCCAGCACTTCAACACCAGCCGTGCGCTGGTGTTTTTTGTTCACTCTGCCCGGACTCATGACAAATGTCATCGATTTTGCCGATTTCTCATGATAGGTGCCACATACGCCGCGCTGTCCATCCCCGCTACACTGAAATGAAATCAACATCGGCAGTGAACTGAGGGATGTCTACAAGATGAGCTATCCGAAAATCATTCAAGGTGGGATGGGCGTTGCCATCTCCACATGGCAGTTGGCGCAGGCGGTTTCGCGTCGGGGGCAGTTGGGCGTCGTCTCAGGGACGGGCATCGCCATTGTGATGATCGCGCGCCTGATGGACGGTGACCCGGGCGGCCATGTGCGCCGCGCGTTGGCCCATTTCCCTGTCTCCCAAGTCGCTGAACGCATCCTCCGCGCCTACTTCATTGAGGGCGGCAAACCCGCCGGCACAGGCTACAAGCGCCCCCCCATGTGGACGCTCCACCCCTCCGCGGAACTAGAAGAGATCACCGTGGCGGCCAACTTTGCCGAGGTCTGGCTGGCAAAAGAAGGCCATGACAACCCCGTCGGCATCAACTTGCTCGAAAAAGTCCAGATGCCGACGATGGCCTCTCTCTACGGCGCGATGTTAGCCGGCGTCGATTACGTCATCATGGGCGCAGGCATCCCGATTCAAATCCCCGGCATCCTCGATCGGCTGACGACCCATCAACCCGTGAGCTACCACCTCGACGTCGTCGGCCACTCCGGCGAAGATCTTCACCTGCACTTTGACCCACAGGCGCGCTTCCCGGGCCTCGCTGAGGCAGTCGGAACGCTCAAACGGCCCCGCTTCCTGCCGATCATCTCATCCGTCATCTTGGCGCAGGCGCTGCTCAAGCGCTCCACCGGTGAGATCAACGGCTTTGTGATCGAACTGCCGACCGCTGGCGGCCACAACGCCCCACCGCGCGGCCAATACCCGCTCAACGAGCGCGGCGAGCCGATCTACGGCGAGAAAGACGCCATCGACTTGCAGAAGATCGCCGCGTTTGGCCTGCCCTTCTGGCTGGCAGGCGGCTATGGCCACCCGCAGATGCTGCGCCAAGCGCTTGAGGCGGGCGCACAGGGCGTGCAGGTGGGGACGGCGTTCGCCTTCTGCGAAGAGTCCGGCATGGCCAAAGCGATCCGCGAGCAGGTGATCCAACAGGTGCGTGAAGAGCGCGTCGACGTGCTGACCGACGCCAAAGCCTCGCCCACAGGCTTCCCGTTCAAGGTCGTCCAGCTTGAGACGACCATCGCCAACAACGACCACTACGCCGAGCGCCCGCGCATCTGTGACGTGGGCTACCTGCGTCAGCTTTACCGCGATGAAAGCGGCAGCGTCGTCTTCCGCTGCGCGGCGGAACCCGTCGATACGTACGTCAAAAAGGGTGGGAACGTCGAGGATACTGAGGGGCGCAAGTGCTTGTGCAACCACCTCGGCGCGGCAGCCGGCTTCTCACAAGTGCGCAAAGACGGCTACGCCGAACTGCCGCTCGTCACAGCAGGGGACGATCTGCCAGCGATCAGTCAATTCTTGCGCGAGGGGGAAACCACCTACCACGCTGACGACGTGATCGACACGCTGCTTGCGGCCTTGTAGGGGCGTGCCGTTATTATGAAATCTGTGGAGGCATGGCGTGCCGTACACGCCATGCTTTTACATCACCGGCGGGTTGAGGAACGCGCTCACTTCCATCACGATGAACGCCGTCATGATGATCAGCGCCACCACGGCTACGGCCAGATACTCAAAGCGGCGCGCGTAGCGGATCTTCCAGAAGCGGCGCAAGCTCAGCACGATGCTCACGATGGCGACGACGTTGATCGTCAGCGTGATGGGCAGCGCCGCAGACGAGGCGATGCCGATCAACGGCAGAACAAACGGGAAGATCGCGTACTGCAAGATGCAGCGCACCCCCGAAAACAACAGCGAAAACCCAAACAAGCGCTCGGCGCGGCCCACCTCACCGCCGCTGTCTACCACAGCCGGCTGCGGCTGCACGCCCAAAATGCGCCCGACTGCACTGTCTAACCATGCTACCGTGTTTGCCATTGCCTAAACCTACCTTTACAGGGTCTTCCTTTCTCATTTTAGCGCACCTCTACCCAGCAGACATAGGGATTTCTTTAGACTTTTCAAGCCATTCTGAGCATACACTGTGAGAAACTCATGCCAACGGTAAAAACAAGAAACACAATGAAAAAACAAACGCTCTTCTTGCGCGCCCTGAACAACATCGAACTGCTGCTGAGCGGCCTCGGCCTCGTCGTGATCGTCACTGTGCCCGCAGTGCTGCGGCCTGAACCCAGCGACTGGTGGGCGGTCACGGCCATCACCGCAATTGTGGTTGGCGTGCTGCACGGGGGCATCTTCTGGCTGATCAGGCGGCGACAGCGGCAGGCGCGCGCCGCCGCCATCGCGCAAATCCGCGAGATGCTCGGCGACGTTGTGAAGAACCAGCTGGCGATTATCTCGCTCAACGCACAGCTTTCCGGCGCGCAGTCGCGCCATCAGCAGCGGATTGAAACGTCTGTGAAGCGAATTGAAGAGGCGCTCACCCACATCTCGGAAGAATCACTGGCGCAGTGGCAAGCGCGGTATGAAGAGGATGCCTCCACCACCCAAGCCGCCCCTGCCAACTAGCCTGCTTGTGCCTATAATGCAGGCAGTATTGAATGGGTGAAATGAACGCAAGCATGGACACGAAAAGCCTCTTGAAGGCACAAGCGGCGGTGGCAGTGCTGGTGGCGCTCGCAGTCGGGTTGTTCTTGTTGATCTACTTCCTGATGGGCGATGGCACACCCGCCGGCACACGGCTCATCAGCGCGTTGATCGTCCCGCCGCTGGTGATCGGGGTCATCGTGGGGGGGTACTTTCTGGCGCGTGGGGGGCGCTGAGGCGACGCGCACGCCACACCAGCGCGACTGGCCAGCCCGCGTGCTGCGGCTCGCGGATCGCCTCTAGCACGAAGCCTGCTGAAGTCAGCGCGTTGAGCGTTGCCTCCAGCGTGTGCAAGTGGTGCTCTACCGCGTAATGCCGTCCGTCCACGCCGCGGAAAGTGCGCTGTGCCCCGCGCAGCGTCTGGTATGGATGCAGATCGCTCACGAGCAGCCAGCCGCCCCCCTGCAGCACGCGCCCTAGTTCGCTGATGGCCGCTCCCAGCGCTGGTGTGTGGCCGATGGCCAGCGCGCACACCACGCCGTCGAACGACCCCGCCCCAAACGGCAGCCGCAGCAAGTCCCCGCCGCAGCGCGCCCCCTCCGCCAAGCGCAGCATGTCGAGGCTGTGATCACACGCGACGACTTGCGCGCCACGCGCCGCCAACAAGCGCGCATAGCGCCCCGTGCCGCTCGCAGCGTCCAGCACCCGCACGCCGCGCACATCTGGCAGCAGCGCCAGCATCGCCGTTTGCTCCAACGTCATGAGGGGGTTGTGCGCCTCAGCTGGATAGCGTGCTGCCCACAGCGCATAGGCCGCGCGGCTCGGCAAGACGCGCAGACGACCGGGCAGCCTCACATCCGCACTAGCGCCCGGGCGCTCATATAGAGCGGACACACACAGCGTTCGCACTCTGGGCGCTGCTTCTGCCGCACGGCTGCGCGCAGCGCCTGTGCCGCCTGCCCATTGACGACGCGCCCAAGCGGTTCGCCGTTCGGCGTCAGTCGGCCCACGCTGGGCAAGAAGTAACACGGGCGGATCGTCCCGTCGCACTCCACCACGACGCTGAGGCGGGGCGCGTTGCAGCGCGGCGGCGTGTATGCTGCGTCGCGACGGAAGTAGTGCAGCAGCGTTCGGCGCAGCTTAGCAGGCGATTCAGCGATCTGGCCGGCGGCGAACTGCGCAGCATGGCTGACCTCAAACGCATCCAACAGGTCAGCCAGCGCGGCGCAGTCTTGGGCGCTGAGGGCGTCACCGCTGGGGTCGTCGGGCCGCGCGCCAAACGCGATCTGGCTGGCTGTGTCCACCGCTAGATAGCTGACTGCGCGCGCCCCTGCCCTTAGCGCAGCGTCTGCGATCTGCGGCATCTGGCGGTAGTTGCGGCGCTGAACGGTCGTGCGCGTCGTCACCGGGACGCCCGCCGCGCTGGCCTGTTGAATGCCCTCCAACACAAGATCATAGGCGTCCACGCCGCGGATGGCCGCGTACAGCTCGGGCGTGGCCGCGTCAAGGCTGACGTACAGTTCATCCACGACTTGCGCGACGAGTTCGGCTTGGCGGCGCACGAGCAGCCCATTCGTCAGCAGCAGCACGCGCACCCCACGCTCACGGAACATTTCCGCAATGGCAGGCCATTCAGGATGCTGCATGGCCTCGCCGCCGCTTAGCAGCACCCAGCGCACCCCCATCTCATCGACGGCGTCCGCCAGTGAGCGGGCCAACGCCAGCGGCATGTTGCGCCGCGGGTTGCGCCAGATGTCGCACGTGGCGCAGCGGCTGTTGCAACCGTCTGTCAAATAGAGGATGAGCAGCGGCAGCGTCGTCAAGCGGTCAGAGGCTAAATTGAGCAGCGCACGAATCGTCATCAGCCAACACTCAACAAACAAGGCCAGCGCCTCATCAGACGCTGACCTTGATTGTAACGCACTTTGACAGGGCGCTGCCAGCTTAAGCCGCGTCGAGGCCGCGCGTCTTCCACACGTAGCGCAGCAGGGGGTTGTCACCGCTTTGGATGTGATCGAGCGCGCTGACCAGCAAGAACCCCAACGCAATCAACCCCACTAACAAGACCGCCTCAACGAGGCCGAAATTGGGCACGAGCGCTAACCCTGCCACGGCCTCATCCCAGATTTTGCGCAGCGACCCCAACATGAACCCCACCAGCGCCGCAATCGTGACCGACTCATGATGCTTCAGCAGCCAGCTCAGAATCCGTGTGAAGCCCAGCAGCCCCACAATCGCCCCCACGCCCACCGCCGCCACGCTGAGCAGGTCAAACGAACGCACAGCGCCCAAGATGAACTGGTACTGCCCCAAAATCAACAGGATGAACGAGCCGCTGATGCCGGGCAGAATCATCGCGCAAATCGCCACCATCCCGCTCAAGAACAGCACCGGCAGGCTGTGATCGGCGTCTTGCAGCGGGTTCAGCCCCACGAGGAAGAACGCGAACACCGCCCCCACGACAAAGGCCGCCACGCTCAGCGCATTCCAGCGCACCCGCGGCAGAATGGCCACAATCGACGCGACGATCAACCCGCCGAAGAAGGCAAAGACGAACGTCGGCGCATCCTCTAGCGCCTGCCCCAGCGCGTTGGCCAGCAGCAAAATCGCCGTGCCGATCCCCAACAGCAGCGTGATCAAGAAGCGCACCGGGATGTGTTCGAACAGCTCGCGGATCTTCAGCCCCACGCCCAAGCGAATCGCCTCAAGGTTGAACGACTTGATCGCGTTCAGCAGCGTGGCGTAAATCCCCGCGATGAAGGCAATCGTTCCGCCTGAAACCCCCGGCACAATGTCCGCCGAACCCATCGCAAAGCCGGTCAAGTAGATGCGCGCATACTCCGCGGGCGTGCGCGGGTGGCCTAGATCCTTCTGATTCATGAGGCAAGCTGCTCCCTAAGCGTTAAACGTCGAGCGGATGCCAGCGCCGAATGAACACAAGCGCAGCATCTCAGCGCGTGAGTATCTCATGAGCATCACAGCGCCGTCAATGGTGACGGACAGAATCGCTAGCCCGTGGCTTATGCAGTTTGAAAATCGGAGCCACGCCCGCAGTGGAAACCCCTGCAGACGCCGCACCGTAGGAACGGGGCCGGCCCTGTCCGTTTTTCTGTTCCCACGGGCACGGCAAGCCCCTTCAGCCCACAGACTAAGGGGATGGGGGATGAGGCCCCCGCGGACGCGACAGGTCGCGTCCCTGCTCGGCGTGTGCTAGCCTATGTCGACTTCGTTCCATGTTAATTTTTCAAAAAGCTTCAGCCGCAGCTGAAGCCACGGGCTAGCGCGCAGGGGCTGAAGCCCCCTTGATGAGCTGGTAGCTCTGCTGAGGATCAAAGCCCCCTTCAGGGCGCGCGCCCTAGCCGGGCGCTTCAGCGCTCGGCGCGACTGTCTGTTCATCTTTAGACGCCCTCACAGCGAAAACCGTGCGCGCCTGTGTCAGAAATCTGATACAATAGAAGTCCTATAGAACAATTGGATTAGTCTCTTAACGACATGGCAACACTTGACCTTCTCAAGGCCGGGCAGGGGCCACGCATGGCCTTCCTAGCCAAAGCAGACGCAAAACAGATCGCTGAGACGCTCATCGCCTTTGCCAACACCGAAGGCGGCACGATTGTGATCGGCTTGCACGACGACGGCAAACCCTCACGCGCCAAGATCGACAGCGACGTGCTGCAAAAAGCGCTGCGCAGCGCCGATGAGCTGTACAACCCGACCGTCGTGCTCGACCGCTGGGAAGAGCTGCAAATTCCGATTGAAGCTGCGCCAGAGGCCGCCGAGCCGGTGAGCGTTGCCCCACTTCAGCCTGCCCTCGCGCTGGAGTTTGGCAGCTCCCCCGCCGAAGCCAAAGTTGACACAAAAGACGTTTCTACCGCACTCGCGCCAGAAGCCACAACCGCGCCCGAGGCCACCGCCGCGCCTACCCCAGAGGCCCCCCCAGCCGTCGATGCGCCCGCCCCGACGCCTGAAAAACCCGAACCCGCCTTCCACACGGTGTACGCGATTCGCGTCCCGCGCAGCATCGAACTGCACGCTTTGTCTGATGGGCGCGTGTTGATCCGCAGCGGGGCTAAAAACCGCCCGCTCGGCGGACAAGAGATCCTGCGGCTGGCCAGCGCCAAGAACACCGGCGACTACGAGTCTGACCTTGTGCCGGGGGCCACGCGCGAGGACTTCAGCAAGAAGATGATCGAGGAATACCTTGAGAAGCGCCAAGAGCGCACTAAGCGCCCGTTCAACGGCAACGTCGAAGACTTGCTCCAAGAGATTGGCGCGCTCAACGCGGACGGCAAGCCGACTATCATGGGCGTGCTGATGTTCACCGACTATCCGCAGCAGTGGCTCCCACAGAGCGGCGTCGTGTTCGCTAAATTCGTCGGGACGCAGCCGCGCGGCGAGAGCGGCCTCGCCGGTTACACCCGCCGCGAAGAGCTGACCGGCCCGCTCCCGCGCCTGATCGAGGCCTCATGGAACCTCATCTGGAGCGAAATGGCGGTGAGTGCCGTCGTCAAAGGCCTTGAGCGTGAAGAGCGCACCGAGTACCCACAGTTCGCCGTCCGCGAGGCCATCGTGAACAGCATCTGCCATCGCGACTATCGCATCCGCGGGCGGCGCATCGAGATCCGCATGTACTCTGACCGCCTTGAGGTCATCAGCCCCGGTGGGCTGCCTGCTTTCATCACCATCGAGAACATCAAAGACGAGCACTTCAGCCGCAACCCGCGCATCGTCAACGGCCTGTTCCAGTGGGGCTACATCGAAGAGTTGGGGCTAGGCATCGACCGCATGATGGAGGTGATGGAACAGGCGGGGCATCGCCCGCCGAGCTTTGACGCGCGCCCCTACAGCTTCGCCGTGACGCTCTTCAACGCCCGTGAGAAGCCGCGCGCCCCCGAATGGACGCGCAACACCAACTACCGCCAAGCGCGCGCCCTGCAATACATCCGCGAGCACGGCTCCATCACCAACCGTGAGTACCGCAACCTGTGTCAGGGCATCAGCTCCGAGACGCTGCGCCTCGACCTCGTCGACATGGTCGAAAAAGGCATCCTGCTCAAGGTCGGCAGCAAAAAAGGCACGCACTACATGCTGAAGTAGCGACAAAAAAGACCCCTGCGCGGGGTCTTTTCATTTCTAGGGGGTCACTCAAGCGCGCGCTGTCGTCATGCGCTCGCGGGCCGCTTCCACAAAAGCGCGGAACACGCGCAGCATGCGCTCATCGTCGATCATATCCTCCGGATGCCACTGCACCGCCGCGAAGAAGGGCTTCTCGGCCACTTCCACCGCTTCGATCACGCCGTCTGGCGCATAGCCCACCACACGCAGCACCGGCGCGGGCGTCTGAATCGCTTGATGGTGAATGCTGTTCACGGGCACTTGGGCTTGGCCGATGATCTGCGCAAGGCGGCTGTCCTCGGCCAGCGTTACGTCGTGTAGGATGCGCGAGCGCGTCTCGCCCGGGTCAAGGTCATGGCGCAGCGGCTGCGCCACCAACGACGGCACATCTTGAATCAGCGAGCCACCCAACGCTACGTTCATCACTTGGATGCCGCGGCAAATGCCAAACGCGGGCAGGCTGTCTTCCCACGCCCAGCGCGTCAGGGCGATCTCGGTGCGGTCGCGGTCATGGTCGATGTTGCCGGTCGTCGGGTGGCGCTCCGCTTGATATTCCACCGGGTCAACATCACCGCCACCGGGCAGCAGCACGCCGTCCAACCGTTGATAGATCGCGCGCAGCGTCTCCATGCTCACTTTAGCCGGGATCAACACCGGCAGCCCCCCCGCCGCCTCAACAGCGACAGCGTTCTGCGCGTAGGAAACGTCAAAATCCCAGCCTTTTTCGATATAGTTGCGCGTGTAAGCCGTAATGCCAATCAATGGGCGCAGCATAGGCCGAGGGCGCTACTTGTTGGTCGGCATGCGGCGCTCTTTCAGACGCGCCGACTTGCCGCGCAGGTTGCGCAGGTAGTAAAGCTGCGCGCGGCGCACCTTGCTGCGGCGCAGGATTTCGATCTTGTCGATGCGCGGGCTTTTCAGCAAGAAGGTACGCTCTACGCCGATCCCATGCGAGGCTAGCCGCCGCACCGTGAAGTTGGCGTCGTTGCCGCCCTTGCGCACGCGGATCACCACCCCTTGAAACACCTGCACGCGCTCACGCTCGCCTTCTACGATGCGCACGTGCACCTTGACTGTATCGCCGGCTTCTACCTGCGGATGACCCCGATCGGTCATCGCCAGCGCGTTCATTAGCTCGTTCACGCTACTTACCCTTCTCACCATGCGCCTTCGCGGCGGCATCAAGACGAATCAAACGAACGATGATTATACAGACGCACCCAAGCGATAACAAGGCAAAATCACACGCCTAAGCGGCGCGCCACCCGCAGCAGCGCGCTCACCGTTTTGCCGTCGATGATCTCGCCAGCGTCGATCTTCGCCAGCGCGGCTGCCAGCGGCAGCCGCACCACGTGGATGTCCTCGTCGGCGTCCATCGCCAGCGGGTCAGGCGTCAGCTCACGCGCAAGGTAGAGATGAATAAACTCCGTGGTGTAGCCGGGCGCAACGTAGATCCCGCCTAGCTTGTCGAGGCGGCCCGGGCGCAGGCCAGTTTCCTCGCGCAGTTCGCGCTCCGCGCACTGGTCGGGGTCTTCGCCCGCTTCCAGCGTCCCTGCGGGGATCTCCAGCAGCACGCGCCCGGCCGCAAAGCGAAACTGCTCCACTAACACGACCTGACCATCCGGCTCCAGTGGGACGACAGCCACTGCGCCCGGGTGGCGCACCAGCTCGCGCTTTGCGCGGTTTCCGTTGGCCAGTGTGACCTCATGCAGTTCCACGTGAATCACTCGCCCATTATAAATCACTTGTTTGTCGTTGCTCTGTTCGTTCATCGTTCAACCTTCCTGCTGTGATCCAACAAAAAGGGCGGTCTAGGCCGCCCTTCCCCCTGCTTAAGCCTCACCTTACGAGCACGGGATCTGAAGCGTCGTCGCCATGATGATGATGTTGGGGTTGGTGATGTTGTTGGCGTTGATGATGCTCTGCATCGGCACGCCATAACGCAGCGAAATTTGGAAGAGAGTCTCGTACTGCTGAACGAGGTGCTGGCTGCAAATGGCCGCCGTCTGGCCTGTCACGCCATCGCCGGGGCCGCCAATGCCACCTGCACCCGAGGGCAGCGGCGTCGGCGGCGGGAACACGCCGGTTGTGCCACAGCCGGGGATCGTGATCTGCTGATTGACGCGGATCAACTGGATGTTGGAAATGCCGTTCGCCACCGCTAGATCGTTGACCGACACGCCATAGCGCAGCGACAAGCGGAAGAGGTTCTCGCCCGGCTGCACGATGTGGATGCACACCGCCGGGCGGCCTATGTCAAACGGGGTGGGCGTCGGCGTTGGAAAGAACACGTCGGGGGCGTCTGTTGCAAACGGCGGGAAGGTCGGTTCTTCCCCAATCCCAAGCGCGACCGCCGTCTGAGTGAAAGACGCTTCCTGCGTTTGCGTCACGTCCAGCACGAACTGCGTGGACGTCAGCGAGAAGTTGTCAATCTGGACGATCACAATTGGGGTGGGCGTGGGCGTTCCAAACGGCCCGCCCACATCGCCCAGCAGCATATCCTGCGGCGGTGGGGCGTTGAAGGTCAATTGCAGCGTGTCGAAATCTAGCAGGCTGGGGGTTTCATTGGGGTCATCGAAGGTGAATTCAAAAGTCGGCGTCTCAGAGGGGAACAGGTCAAAAGTGGCCTCAGGCGGCGTTTCCTCGGTCGCCACCTCCGCGGCGAATTCTTCAGTGGGGGTTGGGGTGTCTGTCGCCGTGGGGAAGGGCGTAACCGTTGCAGTCGGCAGCCCCATCGAGAGCGCCGCCGGATTGCCATTCTCATCGATGTTCTGATAGCAGGCGGTCGCCACCAGCAAAACCAACCCACACGCCGCGGCCAACCGCCATGGATTTCTCAGTATGTTCATGAATGACCTCCGGGTTGTACGCTGCCTTAGCCCCGTTATGCGCACCAATCAACGGCCAACTGGAGCAGCTGACCTGCTTGTGATTATAACGGTCTTTGAAAATTACACCAAACACCGCTGGCAAGCTCAGTTGCTGAGCTTGAAGCCGATCTTGACTTGTGTGCCCTTGCCGGGCGAGGACGTCACATCGAACACGCCCTCATGCAGCCGCACGATCTGAACGACGATCCCCAGCCCCAGCCCTGTACCCTGCTGCTCGTAAAACCAACGGTCAAACTGCATGTACGCGCCGATCTTCGACAGATATTCCGGGCTGATGCCGCGCCCCTGATCTTCCACATAAATCATGTAGTAAGGCGGCTCGCTGCCAGCCCAAATGGTGATGGGTTTGTCAACTTCGCTGAACTTGCAGGCGTTGTCGATCAACTCTTCGATAATTTTTGCAAAGTACATATAACTGCATTGAATGGCATCAACAGGCTGCACCTGAACCACCAAGTCACGGCTGCGACTGTGCCGCTCAGCGGTCTGCTGCGCCTGCTGCACGAGCAGATCTTGCGGATGGGCCAAGACCTGCTTGCGAATGTCTTCGCGCTCCTCAGTGTCGTTCAGCGCCACGCTGACGCGCGCATACACCAAGTAATTCTCAGTCATGCGCAGCAGTCGCATTCCGGCGTTGTGGATGAACTGCGCCCACTCTTTGACCTTCTCAGGTTTCAGCGTGTCCGCTTCCAACATCATCACCTCGCTAAAGCCGAGGATCGCGTTAAGCGGCGTGCGCAGCTCATGCGGCATGGCTGAGATGATGTTCAAGCGCAGGTCTTCCATCTGCTTATCAGCGGCTTCGCGGGCGTCATCTGCCTTCTTTAGCTGCACACGGATCACCTCTAGCAGCTCCGTCACACTGAAAGGCTTTGCTAGGTAATCGTCTGCCCCATGCAGCATGGCAAAACGCTGACTTTCATACTCTGATCGACTGGTGAGAAACACAAACGGGATCGTCTTAGTAGCAGGATGCGCGCGCAACTGCTCAAGGACTTCATACCCGTTCACGTGGGGCATCATCACATCGCAGATGATGATGTCCGGCAGTTGGCTGATGGCCATCTCAATCCCTTCTTGGCCATCGCACGCGCCGAAGGTCGTGAACCCTTCAATCGACAGCATTTCGACCAAGTCCGTTCTTAAGTCGTCAAAATCTTCTATGATTAAGACCTTCGCCACTTTCAATGCGCCTTATCAATGCAACGTTACCGACAAGATCTGCGTTCACGATTCTGTTTGAAATATGACCAATCTGCAATGATCTCGCTGTTTGTTGAGTGTCTAAAGATAAACAGACAGTCATCGGCCTTCACTGTCGCGCCGAGCGCTGAAGCACTCGGCTAGGGCACGCCCCCTGAAGGGGGCTGGATGAGTCCTCTGTTCGAACCTAGACACTCCCGCTGTTTGTTGAGCTTGTGACGTTTTACTCATCATTGAGTACAATAAACAGGTATTCATTAGGACTGGCCGCATGCTTAAAGTTCATCGTGTGGCGCTTCTCACACGCCACGTTGATTTTACAATCAAAGCCAAACATGCGCTTGAAACTCGCGATGGGCGCTATTTCGTCACCGCGTTCACGTCAGTCCAAAATTTACTACAATTTTTCGAAACAAACGAACAAGACATCGTCATTTTAGATCTGACTGTGCGCGATGTCGTGCCCGACAAGCTCATCACCAAGCTGCGCGCCCTGCAACCCGCCATCCGCATCGTCGTTGCGCCTAACCACCCTGCGGTGCTCAGCGCGCTGGCCAGCCTGCACATTCAGGGCATCATGGACATCCCCATCCCAACCCGTCAACTGCTCGGCTTCATGCAAAAGCTCGTCACCGCGCCCAGCGACCTGCCACACGTGCTGATGCCCAACGCCAGCGACCTCCAGCAAATTCCGGAAAAACTCCCAGAGACCGACACGCTGCCCGCCACTCAACCCAACCCAGAAGCAGAGGCGCTCTTTCAGCGCTTGGCCGCAGAAGAACCCCCCATGCCGACGTTTGAGGAAGCAGCCACCGTCGCCGAGGCCGTTGAGAACTTCATCAAGCTAACCGAAGAGGAACAGATCGACATCCTCGAAGCCGCAGAGCCGGACGCGCTGACCACCGCCCCATCAGAATCAGCTCCATCGCTGGCCGCTCAGATTCTCGAAGCCGCGCTCGACACCTCCACTCCCATCCACGCTGTCTTGAACCGGGTGAAGGAGACCATCACCAACGCCGATCTGCCCCCCAGCGACAACCGCGAACCGGACTTCCTCGAAGCGCTGCCACGCACGCCGCTTGAGTATGCCGCCTCCACGACCATCTTTTCAGATCCCGATGGGGTCATAGACGGCAGCGACCTTAAGACCGACCGATTAGAGCCGATCGTCAAGTCGCGCCCGCTGCTCGAAGGAGACTTCCCCACTTTGAGCGAGCTGCAACCGGAAGCCCCGCGCGCAGCTGCACCCCAGTCGCCTTCTGCCCTCAGTGGCTCCGTCTTGTTGGCGTCAGGCCCGCCCCCCCAAGAGGATGAAGTCGCACAGTTGGCCGTCACCCTCACCGAAATGTCCGTTGAGACCGCCGCCGATGCGGTCCTCCTCGTGCGCGATGGCCAGCTCGTCGCCTACAGTGGCAAGCTCCCCCGCGCCGAAGTAGACGCGCTGACGAGCGTCTTTCAGCAGCCGTGGAACGACGATCAGGCCACCCTCATCGACTTTGTGCGCCTTGAGTCCGTCAGCACCGATTATGTGCTGCACGGCGTCCGCACAGCAGGAGGCTTCATCCTCTACCTGCTCTTTGCCGGCTCTGTGCCGATCTCGGCCATCCGCAGGCAAGGCCGCACCCTGACGCAGGCGCTGCAAGCCAGCGTGCGCCAACCGAGCGACGCCGCCACCAGCCCACTGCCTGAGGTGGAAGACGAACTCGATGAGTTCATGGCGGAAGAAGCGCTTGAAGAAGTCGACGAGGAAGCGCTCGAACCCGCAGCCGAGCCAGAAACAGCTCAACTAGCGCCCTACAATTTCGTCTGGCTTCTGCGCGACACGAGCAACCCGCTGAACGCCGATCAAGCTCAGCAGCTTGTTGATGCGCTGCACACGACGCTTCGCCAGCGCAAGTGGCGCATTCGCGCGTTGGACGTCTACTCCGATTTTGTCTACCTGCGCGCAGACCTGCCCCTCGATCAAGTGGCCTCGCGCGCCGTCCGCGAGGCGATGCGCGCAGCCGAAGACCTACTCCAGCCCACCACCCCCACATGGGCCAAAAACCTGTGGGCAGACAGCTACCTCGTCGTCCCTGCTGAGCGCGAATTGGCGCTGGATGAAATCCGCAGCTTCATCCAATTCGCGCGCTCCTAGTTTAATTGTGCTATAATCGCTCAGATGTTCGCATTTCTACATTTTTTTATAAGGAGAGGTCATGGCAGAGCGACCGACCTTTGTGCTGATCGACGGCCACGCGGTGGCCTATCGCCAGTTCTACGCCTTTAAGGGGGAACAGCGCTTTACCACGCGCGACGGTGAGCCGACCGCCGCTTCCTATGGCTTCAGCCGTTCTTTGTTAGATGTCATTCAGACGCTCCAGCCCGACTATCTGGCCGTCAGCTTCGATCAAGGCATGGGCGGGCGCGAGCAAATCTACCCGGCTTATAAGGCTACGCGCGCCGCGATGCCAGATGAACTCAGCGCCCAGATGAACCGCATTCAAGACATCGTCCGCGCGTTCAACATCCCCGTGTTGGAACTGCCCGACGCAGAGGCCGATGACGTGATTGGCACAATTGCCCGCCAAGCTGAGGCCGCCGGCGTTCGCACGCACATCATCACCGGCGACCGCGACCTGCTGCAACTGCTCACCGATCACGTCGTGGTACAACTGCCCTCGTTCAAAGGCGACGACAAAGTTTACGACATTCCCGCGTTCCGCGAGCGCTTCAAGATCGAGCCGGAGCAGTACATCGATTACAAGGCATTGGTCGGCGATTCGTCCGACAACATCCCCGGCGTTGCAGGCGTCGGCGACAAAACCGCGGCCCTCCTGCTGCAAACCTACGGCACGCTCGATGGCATCTACGACCACCTCCACGAGATCAAAGAGATTGTGCGCGTCAAGCTCATCGCTGGGCGCGAGCTGGCCTACATCAGCCGCCAACTGGCGACCATCCAAACCGACCTGCCGATCCAGCTTGACCTCGAACGCTGCGTCACCCGCGATTTCGACGTAGAAAAGGTCGATGCCATCTTCGCTGAGTTGGAGTTTCGCTCGATCCGTGACCGACTGCGCCAAATACACAGGCAGATGAAGACGCTGGCAGCGGCCGTCCCCACTGTGCAGCCGCTGCGCGCGCAGGTGGTCATCATCCGCACCCCCGAACAGCTCGCCCACCTCGTTGAGACGCTCAACACTGCTTCGCTCATCAGCTTCGACACCGAAACGACCGACGTTGACCCGATGCGCGCCGAACTCGTCGGAATTTCGCTGGCAGTCAGCGACCAAGTCGGCTACTACATCCCGCTCGGCCACCTCGGCGAAGACGTCGGCACGTTGTTCGCTCAGCCCGCAGCCGACCAACTGCCGCTGCCCGTCGTGCTCGACGCGCTGCGCCCCGCGCTCACCAACCCGTCTATCGGCAAAGTGGCGCACAACGCCTCTTATGACGCGCTGGTGCTGCTCAACTACGGGCTGGAGGTCACGCCGCTGGTTTTTGACACGATGATCGCCGAGTGGGTGCGCGACCCGGTGAGCCGCTTCCTCGGCCTGAAGAACTTTGCGCGGCAAGAACTCAACATCGAGATGACCGACATCACCGACTTGATCGGCAGCGGCAAGAAACAGATCCCTTTCTCGCGCGTGCCCATCGAACAGGCCGCGCCCTACGCCGTGGCGGACGCCGTGGTGACGCTCAAAGCCCGCAACTTCCTCGATGCCCGCCTGCGTGAGCCGCAGATCGACATGGCCAAGCTCTTCTACGCGCTGGAGATGCCCATCGTGCCGGTCGTCGTCGCCATGGAGCAAGCCGGGGCGCTGCTCGACCTCGCTGAGATCGACCGTCAGAGCCTTCACCTCTCTGAGCAGATCAAACAACTTGAGGCGCGCATCTACGAGATGGCCGGCACAGTCTTCAACATCAACAGCCCCAAGCAGCTCAACGAGGTGCTCTTCACGCGGCTCAAGCTGTCGGTCGCCGGCCTCAAGAAGACGACACAGGGCTACAGCACCAACATCAACACGCTCGACGCGCTGCGCGACGCCCACCCCATCGTGCCTGAGCTGATCCAATACCGCGAGCTGACCAAGCTCAAGAGCACCTACCTCGACGCGCTGCCCGCGCTGGTCAACCCGCGCACCGGCCGCGTCCACACCAGCTACAACCAAACAGGAACCAGCACCGGGCGCTTCAGCAGCAGCAACCCCAACCTGCAAAACATCCCCATCCGCACTGAGCTTGGGCGTGAAATTCGCCGCGTGTTCATCGCCCCGCCGGGGATGCTGCTGCTGTCGGTCGATTACAGCCAGATCGAGCTGCGCGTGATGGCCCACATGAGCGGCGATCCGACGCTCATCCAAGCCTTCCACGACGGGCAGGACATCCACCGCGCCACGGCTGCCGCCGTCTATGGCGTGCCGCTAGCGGAAGTCACCTACGATCAGCGCGCGTTCGCCAAGCGCGTCAACTTCGGCCTGATGTACGGCATGGGCGCGTTCCGCCTCGCCCGCGACAGCGACCTCACCCTGAAAGAAGCGGAAGCCTTCATCAAGCGCTATTTTGAGCAGCTGCCGCTCGTGCACGACTATCTTGAGCAGACCAAAGCCTTTGCCGCCGAACATGGCTACGTGCAGACGCTGTTCGGGCGCAAGCGCTTCTTCCCCAATTTGCATCATCGCAACCCCGAGAGCGCCAGCGTCCAAGCCGACCAGCGCGCTGCCATCAACGCGCCCATTCAAGGCACAGCCGCCGACATCCTCAAGCTAGCCATGCTCAAGCTGCACGCCTTCATCCGCGCGCAGCCAGACGTGCGCATGATCTTGCAGGTGCACGATGAGCTGGTGTTTGAAGTGCCCGCGTCGCAAGCTGAATCGCTGGCTGGCCAGATTCGCCAGATCATGCAGGACGCCCTCATCGACAACCCGATCCAACCCGTGGAGTTCGCCGTGCCGCTGCAAGCCAACGCCGAGTGCGGCACGAACTGGCTAGAGATGCAGCCCGTGGGTTGATACAACTTCAGCCGCACGTTCTGCGTAGATAAGAGTGATATTCATCTCAATTCGGAGGGACACATGAGCCTGCTAGGCAACATCATCTGGTTGGTGTTTGGGGGGCTGCCCGCTGCCATCACGTATTTCTTGGGGGGCATTGGGCTGTGCCTCGGCATCGTCACGATCCCGTGGGGACTCATGACGATCAAACTCGGCTTTGAGGTGCTGCTGCCGTTCGGCAAGCAGGTCGTCAGCCGCGAGCGCACCACCGGCTGCATCAGCATGGCCGCCAGCGTGATCTGGATCCTCTTCGCAGGGTGGATGTTGGCGCTGATGCACCTCGGGTTGGGCATTCTCTTGGCCGTCACGGTTATCGGCCTGCCCTTCGCCATGCAGCACTTCAAGCTCATCCCGGTCGCGCTCGACCCGTTCGGCTATGAGCTGGTAGAAATCTACTAGCGTCTAGTCTCACACACAAGGCGGGCTGAGGCTCGCCTTGTTGATTTGAACCCTACGGAACACCAACGCGCCATGCGCCGTTTAGTGCTGAATGTGCTATACTTTGGGGGATTATTGAGCATTTCTCATAACGAAGGGCTTTATCCCCCGTGCCAGATCATTTCCTTGCCTTGACAGATTTTACGTCGGCGCAGCTTAAGGCGCTGATCAGCGCGGCAGTCGAACTCAAAGCGGAGTGGCAAGCCGGCGGCAATCGTCCGCTGCTGGCGGGCAAGGTGCTGGCGATGGTGTTTCAAAAGCCATCCTTGCGCACGCGCGTCTCGTT
The DNA here is from genome assembly GCA_937944445.1 of uncultured Anaerolineae bacterium. Lineage (GTDB taxonomy): Bacteria > Chloroflexota > Anaerolineae > Aggregatilineales > Phototrophicaceae > JANWYT01. The sequence continues at coordinate 11,776 of CALDYP010000017.1, read as the reverse complement.
TGAAGTGGGTATGCGCCACCTCGGCGGCCATGCGCTCTACCTCAGCCCGGCGGAAGTGGGCCTCGGCGAGCGCGAGAGCGTGCCCGACGTGGCGCGCGTGCTCTCTGGCATGTGTCAGGGCATCATGGCGCGCACCTTCAGTCATGAGCACCTGCTGGGCTTGGCGCAGTGGGCGACTGTCCCTGTCATCAACGGTTTGACTGACTACAACCATCCCTGCCAAGCGATGGCGGACGTGCTCACGATGCAAGAGCACTTCGGCCAAGTGGCTGGCCTCAAAGTTGCCTTCATCGGCGACGGCAACAACGTCGCGACGTCGCTGGCCTACGCCGCGGGCAAATTTGGCTTTGACTTCGCCATCGCCACCCCGCGCGGCTATGAGCTGCCGCAGCCAGTGTGGGAACAGGCTGAGCGCATCGCAGCCGAGGGCGGCGTGACGCTCACCCAAACGCATGACATCGCAGAAGCTGTGCGCGGCGCTCACGTGCTCTACACCGACACATGGACGAGCATGGGGCAAGAAGCCGAGAGCGACCGTCGCCGCCGCGACTTCACGGGCTATCAGATCAACGACGAGCTGCTGCGCATGGCCGATGCGTCAGCAGTCGTGATGCACTGCCTGCCGGCGCATCGCGGCGAAGAAATCACCGATGAAGTGGCCGATGGGGCGCGGTCGCTGCTGTTTCAGCAGGCCGCCAATCGCCTGCACGCGCAAAAAGCCATTCTGGTACACTGTCTAGCAGCATCTGCCAACAACAGGCTTGAAAACTGAGGGTTTGACACATGGCTGACGAGTACCTCAACTACATGAGAGCAGGGCAAGACGCAGCGTGGCAGCTGCGTTGGGGGGCAGCGGTCGAGTCGTTCACCAAAGCGCTGCAAGTCCGCCCTGATGACGTCAACGCGCACGTTAGCCTCGGTCTGGCGCTGCTCAACAGCAACCAGTTAGAGCGCGCCCTCAAGGTGTACCGCCGCGCCATTCAGCTTGCGCCCGACGAGCCTGAGCCACTGGAACGCACCGCCGACATCCTTGAACGCATGGGACAGCTCAAAGAAGCCGCCGTGCAGTACGTGAAAGTGGCCGATCTCTACCTGCAAATGCGCGATGTCAACAAGGCGATCCGCACATGGTCGCACGCCACCGACCTCACGCCCGGCCTCGTGAGCGTTCACCTGCGCTTGGCACAGGCCTATGAGCGCGTCGGCGACAAGGCCAACGCCCTGCGCGAGTATCTGGTGCTGGCTTACAACTTCCGCCGACTGAATGACGTCGAGAAAGCTATCAAAGCTGTGGAGCGCGCCCTCAAGATCGACCCGCGCAACCCGCTCGCGCTCAACTCGCTGCGCGCCTTGCAAGCTGGCGGCGAGATTCGCCTGCCAGATGACGTGCTGAACCGCAAACCGCAGCAGAAAGCCGCCGAGGCCGAGCCAGAGTTCGGCGGCGAACTTTTCTGGCCGCCGGACTTTAGCCAGCCTGCGCTGACAGAAAGTTCAAACCCGCTCGGCCCGATGGGGGACGCGATGGAACTCGCCCTTGAGACGCTGGCAGCCTCCGTTGTTGAGCTTGGCCTACAGCCATCGGTCATGCCCGCTTTGAAGGCAATGGAAGATCATCGGCAGGGCAACCACGCCGCCGCCATCGCGGCCTACACCGAGGCCGAACGCGCCGGCCTGCGCAGCCCGGCCCTGCAGATGTGCCTCGGTGGCCTGCTCGTGCTGGAGCAGCAGGCCAAAGCCGCCACCCAACACCTCGGCGAGGCTATGGCTGATGTGAACCTGCTCAGCGGCGCGACGCACGGCCTCGGGTTGGCTTATCGCCAGCTTAACGATCAGCAAAAAGCTGCCCGCTTCTTGATCCAGACGCTGCAAAAGATCGTCAGCGAGATGAACGAGTTCTCGCTCGACGAAAGCGCCGACCGCGTCTACATCACGCTCGGCTCGTTGGTAGACGGCGCGACCAGTGAATCACTGGTGCAGATGAACGAGCAGTTTGCCACAGCCCTGAGCGGCGAGAATTGGCGGAACCGCGTGCGCGATATGACGATGCACCTGATGGAGACCCTGCGCCGCGATGGCCCGCGCGGCTTGATCGACATCCTGACTACCAGCGGCGGCGAATCTGGCCTGCCGGAGATCATCACCACGGTTGATCGTTACATTCGTCAAGGGCTGTACACGTTGGCGATGGACGAAGCCCACAGCGCAGTAGAAATTGCGCCCTACTACCTGCCCGCGCACATCCGCATGGCCGAAATCTTGATGAAAGAGGGCCGCATCCGCCAAGCGATCATGAAGTACAACGTGATCGCGCGCGCCTACATGACCCGCGAGGAGAACGACCGCGCCGCGGCCATCCTCACCGATGTGCTCAAGATGGCCCCTCTTGACATTGAAGTGCGCCAGAACCTCATCGAACTGCTCGAACAGCAAGACAGAATGAGCGACGCGCTCAACCAATACATCGACCTCGCCAACACCTACCAACAGTTGGGCGACTTTGAACGCGCGAGCCAAACGTTTGCTGCGTCCGAACGCCTCGCGCGACGCATCAGCGCCCCCACCAAGAAACTGGTTGAGATCAAGCACGCCATCGCCGAGATCAACCAGATGCGCTTGAACACGCGCCAAGTGCAAAAGGTCTACGAAGAAATCCTTGAGCTAGCGCCCGATGACGAACGCGCGCTGCGGGGGCTAATCGACCTCAACTACAATCAAGGGAACACCGTCGAAGCAATCAAGCGACTCGACACGCTGCTTGGGGTTTATGCTTCAAAAGGCACTGTGAACAAAATCACGGCGCTGCTCTTGGAGTTAGTCGAACAATTCCCGCGCGATATGGCGCTGCGCGCGCGCCTCGCCAGCATCTATCGCAAACTGGGGCAGCCAGCGCAAGCCATCGAACAGTTGGACGCGCTCGGTGAGCTTCAGCTTGAGGCGGGCATGAACAAAGACGCGGCCAACACCGTCCGTCAGATCATCGCCCTCAAGCCAGATCGCGTCGAGGAGTATCGGAAGCTGCTCTCACAACTGGAGTAAGCGAGCAAGGAAGCACCGTGCAGGAAGTTTTATGGGTCATCGGGAATATCACCCCCTCGGCACTGGTTGACATCACCATTGTCGCGCTGCTGTTTTTCACGATTAGCCTGTCCTTGCGTGGGCGGCAGGCGGCTACCCTGCTGCGCGGGATTTTGATCCTCTTCGTTGGTCTGTTCGTCGTCGCCACCATCTTGAGGTTGCAAGCGCTGAATTGGCTGCTGAACAACGCAGTGACAGCGCTGCTGGTGGCCGTTCCGCTGATCTTCCAAAATGAACTGCGCTCGCTGTTTGAGCGCATCGGGCGCGGACGGCTGCTGTCTTTCAGCAACACCCCTGATGACATCCTCGACGAAGTGATTGATGAGATCGTCAAAGCGACCGAAAAACTGAGCGAACGCCGCCACGGGGCGTTGATCGTGCTTCAGCGGCACAGCAGCCTTGACGAGTTCGCCAGCACTGGCATTCAAATTGCGGGGCGCGTTAAATCTGAACTGCTGCTCACCATCTTTTGGCCCAAGACCGAGCTGCACGATGGCGCGGTCATCATCAATCGGCAGGGCGTGCTCGTCTCCGCCGCAGCCGTGCTGCCGCTGACGGCCTCGCGCAATTTGCCCACCCCCAAGATGGGCACACGCCACCGCGCAGGGGTTGGCATCACCGAGGTGACCGACGCGGTATGTGTGATCGTCTCTGAGGAGACCGGGCGCGTCAGCCTAGCGCAAAATGGCCAGCTCATCATGCGCCTTGAGTCCGAGCGCCTGCGCGGGCTGCTGAAAGCCGCCTACTCAGACACGCTGGCCACGCCCAACACAGGGCTGCGCGCTTACCTCGCGCAAGGGATGCGTCTGCTCGGGATGCAGCCGCGAAAGGCCGTGGGCTGATGGGCCGTCGTTCGACTTTCCTCTACAATTTGTCATGGCTGTTGGCCAGTTTCTTGCTAGCGTTCCTTGTGTGGATTCTGGCCACTGTCCAAGCTGATCCTATCGCCCAGCAGACGCTCGCAAGCGTCCCCGTGACCATCGTCACCCGCGAGGGCTACACCGTGATTGACCTGCCCCGCACCCCCACCGTGCGCGTGATCGTGCGTGGGCAGCAGTCGGCCATCAGCCTGCTCACAGCGGACGATCTCAGCGTGCGCGCCAACTTGACAGAAGCGGACATCGGCCAAGTCACCGTACCGCTGACGGTTAGCATCGGGCGGCGCGGCATCTACTCCGCCGACACCCAGCCCTCACAGATCACCGTCACCGTCGATCAGATCACAACTGCTCAGAAGCCGTTAGAGATCAACGTCAGCGCGGTTCCACCGGTTGATTTCGCTTACGACCCCCCACAGTCCGACACGCTGCAAGTGGCCGTCACCGGCGCCAGCAGCAAGGTCAATCAAGTGGTGGCCGTGCGCGCTCAGCTCGACCTCTCCAATCGGCGTAATCCGCTCGACATCGTGACCCCGCTCGTTCCTATCGACGCGCAGGGCAACCGCGTCAACGATGTGATGGTTGAGCCGCGTTCCACCACCATCAGCGTGAACATCTACGCCCGCGCCGACGTGCGACAGCTCACCATTCGCCCCGCCATCGAGCTGGACACGCTTGAGGCTGGATATGTGCTGACCAGCATCGGCTACGAGCCGCAGACTCTCTACGTGAGCGGCAGCGCCGAGCGCTTGGCTCAGCTCCCCGCTACCATCGAAACTGCGTCAATCGACCTCACCAACATGACGAGCGACTTCAGCGTTGATGTAGAAGTCGAACTGCCCGAAGACATCGTGATCCTTTCGGGCAGCAGCACCGTCACCGTCAACCTCGGCATCGCTGCCCAGACGACGGCTCGCCAGATCGACTCAGTGCCGATTGAGGTCATCGGGCTGAACGAAGGCTACACCGCGACGCTGACGCCTGACTTGATCTCGATCGTCATCAGCGGGCCGATCAGCATCGTCAACCAGATCAGCCCGTTGGACGTGCGCGCCATCGTCGACTTGAACGGCATGCCAAGCGGCACACAAGAGCTGACGCCGCGCATCATCATCCAACAGGGGCGCGTCGCGCTCGACACCACTTTGCTGCCAGCTGCCGTCACAGTGACCATCGTTCAGACCAACAGCACGCCCAACGCCAACAGCACCCCTTGAACGCAAGAGGGAGTGTCTAAATTCGAACAGAGGACTCATCCAGCCCCTTCAGGGGGCGCGCCTTAGCCGAGTGCACAGCGGCCTGAGCCACACCCGCGGCGACGGGAACGCCTGTCTGTTTATCTTTAGACACTCCCCGCAAGACCCAGCCTACGACCGATCGTGAGTTCATGATACAATGGGCGGTCACGTAAAAAACGAGGCAGCACCATGAAACGCAAACCCATCGTGGCGCTCGTTGGCCGCCCCAACGTCGGCAAGAGCAGCCTTTTCAATCGCATCGTCGGCGAGCGGATGGCCGTCATCCACGACATGCCCGGCACCACCCGTGACCGCCTGCAAGCCATCGGCAACTGGAACGGCGTCAACTTTCACATCGTTGACACCGGCGGCATCGAGGTCTACCAGCCTAAAGGCGTGCGCGACACCGCCCCGCTGGCTGAAGGCAGCATCGACTTTGTCGACCAGATTAAAAGCCAAGCGATGCAGGCCGTCCAAGAAGCAGATGCCATCATCTTCGTCGTGGACGGTCAGCAGGGCGTCACCGCCGCAGATGAGACCATCGCCGAGGAACTGCGCCCCACGAACAAGCCGATCTTCATCGCCGCTAACAAGATCGACGAAGAGCGCAAGATACCCGACGCCTTCGAGTTCTACGGCTTAGGGTTAGGGGAAGTGATCGCGGTGAGCGCCATTCACGGCCTCGGCGTGGGCGATCTGCTCGATGAGGTGGTAGCCGCGGTGCGCCACATCGCCGATGACACCGACGACGAGGACGACGACGAACACCTCAAGATCGCCATCGTCGGCCGCCCCAACGCGGGCAAGAGCACCCTGCTCAACCGCCTGACCGGTGAGGAACGCATGATCGTCAGCCCCATTGCCGGGACGACGCGCGACGCCATCGACACCGACATCACGTGGCACGGTGAGCGCATCACGCTCATCGACACCGCCGGCATCCGCCGTCGTGGCCGCATCGAGCCGGGCGTGGAAAAGTTCAGCGTCGTGCGCGCCATGCAGGCCATCGAACGCGCCCACGTTGCGATTCTCGTGATCGACGCCGAGCAAGGGGTGACCGAACAAGACGAGCACATCGCCGGCTACGTGATCGAGGAGTTCAAGAGCATCGTCATCGCTATCAACAAATGGGATGCGGTTGAGAAGGATTCCTACACGATGAATCAATTCATCGCCACTGTGCGCGAGCGGCTGCACTTCATCCCCTACGCGCCGATCATCTTCTTCAGCGCGCTCACCGGCCAGCGCATCCACACCGTGCTTGAGACGGCGCACCGCGTCTATCAAGCCCGTTTCGCGCGCATCGCCACGTCTGAGCTCAATCAGATCGTGCGAAACGCCGTTGAGAAACACGCCCCCCCCACCAAAGGGATCAAACGGCTCAAGATCTTCTACGCCACGCAAGTTCGCACTGACCCGCCCATCTTCTTGATGCACGTCAACGACAAGAGCATCGTCCACTTTTCGTATGAACGGTATCTTGAGAATCAGATTCGGGCGCAGTACCCGTTCGAAGGAACGCCGATCCGCATCAGCTTCCGCCAGCGTGGCAGTGACCTCTAGCCGATCAAGTCGTGCAGCTCGAAAATCTTGGTTCCGTTGTTGCGCCCTTTGAGCGTGACCTCGCCCAAGCTCTTGCCGCGCACCTTGTTGCCCAAGCGCGCCACTAGGCGCTCATCGATCAAGATTTGGCCGTGCTGCGCCATCTCTTGCAGGCGCTTGGCCACGTTCACCGTGTCCCCCACAGCGGTATAGTTTAAGGCGCGCTCGTTGCCGATATAGCCCACCACGGCCTCCCCCACCGTCACGCCAATGCCAACTTGCAGTTGATGGCCGTGCTGCAAGTTCACCTCTTGCACAGCGCGCCGCACCGCCAGCGCTGCGTCGGCCGCCCGAAAGACGTGATCCGGCTGAGGCAGCGGCGCGTTGAAGATCGCCATCAGCCCATCGCCGAGGTACTTGTCAAGCGTCCCTTCCCATGAGAGGATCACCCCTGCCGCTAAATTGAGGTAATGATTGAGCGTTTCGACCAGCTTCTCTGGCTCGACCGATTCGCTCCACGCGGTGTAGCCGCGGATGTCTGCAAACAACACACTGATCTCTTGACGCTGGCCACCCAGCTTGATCTCATCCTTGTGCGCCAGCACCTGCTCCACAACGGAAGGCGCGACAAACTGCTCGAACGTCGCCCGCAGCTTGTCCTTCGACCGAAGCACCGCCGCAAAGTTGCGGCTGTTCTGGATCGCAATCGCCACATAATCAGACATAGCGCTTAGCAAGGCCGCGTCCTGTTGGGAAAGCAGGGGGCTGTTGGGCTGAAAATTCGCCACCGCCAACACGCCCATGGGGCGCTCTTGCCATACAACTGGCACATACACGCTGGAGGCAGAGCCTCTGCCACCCGCTTCAGGGTGCGTCACAATCGGCTGGCGCGTCTTAATCGCCTGCCAAGCGATCACATCGTCGATTACCTCGCCCACTGCCTTCGACTTGGCCATAGACTGGTCACGCATCGCCCGCTTGACGATCTGCTTGTTCTCAATCAGCGCGAGGAAGGCTTCCTCCGCGCCGGTCACCTGCACCATCGCATCAACGATGCGCGGCAGCAGTTCCGCCATGTCTGCCAACGAGGTGACGCTCTTGCCGATGTGGTAGAGCGTATTCAGCTCTTTGACGCGGCGCTGCAATTCACGATTAGCCGAGAGCACCCGCTCCGTCAGCGCGTCGCGTTCACGGCGCAGGCGCGTTTCCGCCAGCGCGCGGTCAATCGCGGCCAACATCTCTTCTGGGTAAAAGGGTTTCTTCACATAATCGCGCACCCCAAGCCGGTAGACTTCGATAGCGATCTCTTCCGAGCCGTGCAGCGTCATCAAAATGACGGGAATATCAAGATGGCGCTCTTGCATCTTTTCCAACACTTGGCGACCGTTCAGGCGAGGCATCTGAAAGTCAAGCAAGATCAAATCTGGCTTGTGCTCAATGGCCATGTTCAGGCCTTCTAACCCGTCGGCTGCCTCCAACGCTTGGAAGCCGTTCGGCTTTAAGATGTAGTCAATTAAAAATTGACGGTTATCTCTGCCATCATCTACGATCAACACAGTCTCTGAGTGCATACCAGCGGCCTGTCTAGTCTTCAATCGGTGAATTCGAAATCTGCACAACGCTGATCGGCTCGCGCCGCCCCTTGACGGTTAGCGATCCGCGTGGCTTGCCAATCACAAACTCTTCCGTGGCCGCATACACCGACTCTGTGACCAAGATTTGACCGCGTGTGGCCAAATCTTGCAACCTTGCCGCCACGTTAACGGTGTCTCCTACCGCGGTAAAGTTCATCTGGTTCAGCATGCCCACGTTGCCCACCACCGCTTGGCCTTGACTGATGCCAAAGTTCACCAGCAGCCGATGCTCTGGCTCTAACCGTTGATGAAACCAATACAGCTCATCTTGAATGTGCAGCGCGGACTTGACGGCGCGCGCGATGTAATCCGATTGAGAATGCGGCGTATTGTACAGCGCCATGACGCCGTCGCCGACGAACTTGTCGATCGTCCCGCCATATAAGCCGATGATCTTGCCGAACAACGCATGATAGGCGTTCAACACCTGCAGCAGCGTTTCCGGGTGCTCACGCTCTGACAGGCTGGTGAAGCCTTCCAAATCGGCAAACAACACCGCCACTGGTTGCAGTTGGCCGCCCAACTTAACCGACTCGGGGCTGGTCAGCAGGCGCTGAACGACCTGCGGCGAGACGAACCGCTCAAACGTCGCGCGCGTATGCGCAGTTTGCGAGCGCAGTTCATCTTCACGCTGCTTGGTGCTCAAACGGCGTTTGACGCGCGCCAGCAGTTCTTTAGCGCTGTACGGTTTGACGAGGTAATCATCTGCTCCCAGCGATAAGCCTTTGACGCGGCTTTCCACGTCGCCAAGCGCCGTCACCATGATGATCGAAATGTCTTGGGTTTCAGGGTTCGATTTGATCTGCTCGCAAACGTCAAAGCCTGTCATAATCGGCATGTTGACGTCAAGCAAGATCAAATCTGGATGCTCGTCACTCACAAGGCGCAGCGCTGTGTTGCCATCAGACGCCTTCAAGATGCTCTGATAGTTCATGCTTAAAATGTCAGCCATGAGTTCGATATTTTCACGGTTATCGTCAACTACAAGAATTTTCATGAGGCTTATCCCAAGTAGGCTTGCAGCTTGACCGCCAACAACCGCAGACTGATTGGCTTGCTCATATAGTCGTCGCAACCGGCAGCCAGCGCGCGGTCACGGTCCCCCACCATCGCATGAGCAGTGAGCGCGATGATCGGAATGTGGCGCAGATGATCATCTGCCTTGAGGATGCTTGTCGCCGTCCAGCCATCCATTTTAGGCAGTGACAAATCCATCAGAATCAGATCTGGCTTTTCCTGCCGTGCCAGCGCGACACCTGCTTCTCCGTCTGTCGCTTGGAAGACCTCGTAATCGAGCGATTTGAGCACGTCCACCAAGAGCGTCATATTGTCGCGGTTGTCCTCAATGACCAAGACTCGTTTGGCCATTCGCAGGAACTCCTTGTATAGCATCCATGAGACGTCTGATTGTGATCGAGTGTACCACAGAATATTTTTCAGGGATAATAAACTACTCCGATCACATCACGCCTATTGCATCCTAGACAAGGAGCTGATTCAGCGAGATTCGCGCGCAGCGCTTTCAGTGCTGCACAGGGGGCCGCTTGGGAGGCGGCGATGGATCCGTCACAAGGTCTAAGCCCACCAACTCGGCCACCCACTCTACCATCGGGTCGTCAAACTCTCGATAGTCGCAGATGTCACAAGTAAAGGCCGTGGCCCCGGGGATAGTGACCAATTGGCCTTCATAGACGGTGATGAAGGTCGCTTCCCCCTTTTGCAAGCGCCCGACGAAGCATCGCGGGCACAGTTCATCATCAGGTTTTGCCATAATTTACGATTGCCTATTCTGAGTATGCATGGCCTACGATGAGGCCGAATTTAGCCGGCGGCCAGTAGCGGAATATCGCCTCGCCCACAATATCGTTGATCGTAATCACGCCAAACGTCCGCGAGTCGATGCTGTTCGGGCGATTGTCGCCTAACACGTAATACTCGTTTGGGCCTAGCGTCACCGGTTCTTGTGTGCAGCGGGTGCACACGTTGACGACATACGGTTCCCCCAATCGAACGCCGTTGATGTGCACCTCGTTGTTGACAAACGACACCGTTTCCCCCGGCAGGCCGATCACGCGCTTGATGAGCATCGTCGTGGGTTCGCGTGGGTTGATCGAGTTGAACACCACAATATCCCCCCGCTGCGGCCGCCCCAACATATAATGAAGCCGCGACACAATCAAGCGATCGTTCGTCTCAAAGGTGGGCTGCATGCTGCGGCCTTCCACCAACGAGCGCGGGATCACCATGTCGAACAACACGGTCACCACAAAGACAAATAACACCGTGCGCAGCAGTTCTTCCCAAAAGCTCGTGCGCGCCAGCCGCGGCCGAAGGCGATCTTTGCGATGATCTGCGGTTTCAATCATTGAGTGACATTCCCCAGCGGATGTTATTGTGAGAGTCATTATAGGGGGGTGAGTGACTGGCTCACAAGGCACAGATCAGCCAAACCTGTACTTGACGCTGAGCGAGCAGAGCCTGTAGAATGCGACCTGTGTAAGGCCCCATCGTCTAGCGGTCTAGGACATCACCCTTTCAAGGTGAGGACACGGGTTCGAGTCCCGTTGGGGTCAAGATACCTACCCTTTTCCAGCTTTTCCCCCACTCGTATTACATACTATTCATCGACTTGGGCGACACCTCTGTGTTGTTGGGGTTTCTAACCGCAACGATGCCTGTGCTGCTTGCTGCTGGGTGGGGGCGATGCCGTCACCGGCTGAATCCCCGTCACGTCGCGTCGATCCCTCGCGCACACAAGTAGCGCCTCGCGGAGCTTGCGCTACAATTGTGTTTACCTGCTATTCGAATATAATTTGCGTAAGCTATAAGTTCGAATATAATTTGCGTAAGCTATAAGGCGGAGATTACGATGACTTCGACATCTGTCTTTTTCTCCTACGCTCGCGCTGACGATGACACGAACTATGACGACCCGACCAAGTCATTCATGCGGCGGCTGTACAACGGGCTGACCGCCGCTGGCTTCGACGTGTGGTGGGACCGCGCCTCGCTGCCCTCGCGCAGCCTGTCCTTTACCGTCGAAATTGAGCGAGCCATTCGCGCCTGCGAACGCTTCGTGCTGGTGGTGGGGCCGGGCGCGGCGCAATCCGACTACGTGCGCGCAGAATACGAGTTCGCGCTGGCGCAGTGCAAGCCCATCACGCCCATCTTGCGAGCGGGGGATTACCACCTCATCCCGAAAGCACTGGGGATCGACGGTGTCAACGCCATCGACTGTCGCCCGACGCGCGACGAGGCGGCGGCTGTCGCGGACATCGTCGCGCGCTTGCGCCAGCCCGCCCCCATCGGGCCGGCGATTGGTGTCAAGCCCCTGCCGCGCGGCTACATCGTCCGCGAGCAGGTCTACCGGCGCGCGCTTGATGCCCTGCAAGCCGATGCCATCCAAGCC
>CALDYP010000016.1 GCA_937944445.1 uncultured Anaerolineae bacterium | reverse complement strand
GAAGCCCCTGCATACGTGGCATGGTAGGGACAGGGCCTGCTCTGTCCGTTTTTCTGTTCCTACGGGCACGGCAAGCCCTCACAGGGGAAGGAGATGGGGGATGATTCTCCTGCGGACGCGACATGCGGACGCGACATGCGGGCGCGACATGCGGACGCGATATGCGGACGCGACAGGTCGCGTCCCTACTCGACGGCGCTTTTTCACAAGGCACTGGTCGTGTGGGCGTGGCCGTTCGTGCGGCCTTCGCCGTTGTAGCCGCGCCCCACACCGCGATAGACAAACCCATGCTGGCGCATCGTCTCCGGGTCGTACAGGTTGCGCCCATCGACCAAGATCGGCTCGTGCATCGTGCGGCGGATGCGCTCAAAGTCCAGATTTTTGAACTCGTTCCACGGGGTGAGGATCACCAGCGCGTCCACGCCTTCCGCGGCCTCATAGGCGCTCTGGCAGGGGATGATGCCGTCTAGCTCACGGATGGCGTGTTCCATCGCCATTGGGTCGTAAGCTTTGACGCGCGCCCCTTGGTTCATCAGGCTGCGCACCACCGTAGAGGCGGGGCTTTCGCGCGTGTCGTCGGTGTTCTCTTTAAACGCCAGCCCCAGCACGCCGACGGTCTTATCCTCAAGGCTGCCGCCCAGCAAATCGCGGATCTTGAGGATGATGTGCTTGCGCTGGAAGTCGTTGATCTCCATCACCGCGTTGAGGAGCTGCGGGTGCATCCCGTGCGTCAGCGCCATGTTGGCCAACGCCTTCACATCCTTCGGAAAGCACGAGCCGCCGTAGCCCACGCCGGCCTGCAAGAACTGGCTGCCGATGCGCTTGTCATAGCCCATGCCGCGCGCCACCTCCGTGACGTCGGCCCCCAGCCGCTCACAGATGATGCTGATCTCGTTGATGAAGCTGATCTTGGTGGCCAGAAAGGCGTTGGAGGCGTACTTGATCATCTCCGCGGTGCGCAGGTCGGTGATCAGGATCGGCGCGTGCAGCGGCTCGTAGAGTTCGGCCACGGCCTCGGCAGCGCTGCGGTTGTTGCTGCCCAAGACGGTGCGATCTGGCTTCATAAAGTCGCTGATGGCGCTGCCCTCGCGCAGGAACTCCGGGCAGCTCACCACAGCAAAATCAATCGGCTTGGGCTGGCTCTTGCTGATGATCTCAGCTGTCCAGTCGCCTGTTCCCACGGGCACAGTGGACTTGTTGACGATAATCATCGGGTGGGTCATCGTCTGCGCGATGGTCTGCGCCGCGGCGCGGACGTACTTCAGATCGGCTTCACCATCGACCGCGGACGGCGTGCCCACGCAGATAAACACGTACTCGGCATCGCGCAGGCCTTCCTCATAGCTCGTCGTGAAGCTCAGCCGGCCCGCTTTGACGTTGCGTTCGATCAGCTCTTCCAAGCCCGGCTCATAGATGGGCATTTGACCCGCCAACAGGCGCTGAATCTTGCGCTCGTCGATGTCAACGGTCACCACGCGGTTGCCCAAGTCAGCGAAACAGCCCGCCGTAGGCAACCCCACGTAGCCCGTCCCGATCACGCAGATGTTTTTCATAGTTCACCTTTATCACCATCAGATCGCAAAGCGCGACGCACAGCGCGCCCCAAATGAAACACGCAGGAGTGTAGCATAGGTGAGAATGGGCTTAAAGATGAAGAGCCTCTGTGTACATACACACTTCCAACACAACTCGGCGTACACTAGGCGCAGCATCTTCTAGGAAAAGTTCATGAATCCACTGCGTGTTATGATCGTGGCTGATGACCTGCTGGTGCGCACCGGGCTGGCCGCGCTCCTCGAAAGCCAAGCCGATGTGCGCCTCGTTGGGCAAGCGCACCCGGCGCGGTTCGCCGACGATGCTGAGATGTTCCAGCCGGATGTCGTCGTGTGGGATCTCGGCTGGCAGTCCACCACGCCGCTGAGCGCCTCGCACTTCAACTGGCCGCTGCTGCTGTTAGTCGGTCGCGTCGAGCGCCTCAGACTCCCGTTGTCCGATGCAACGGCCTTTGCGCTGCTGCCCCGCGACAGTGCCCCCCCGTCCCTGTTGTTAGCGCTGCAAGCGCTGGCGCAGGGGCTGACGGTCATCGCGCCCAGCTTGCTGCCGCTGCTGATCAACGCCAGCGCCCCATCAGCCAGCGTCACTGAGGCGCTCACCCCCCGCGAGCATGAAGTGCTGCAACTGCTAGCGCAGGGCATGACCAACAAGGCGATTGCTCATCGGCTCAGCATCACTGAGCACACCGTCAAGTTCCACGTCAACGCGATCATGGGCAAGCTAGACGCCCAAAGCCGCACCGACGCGGTGATCCGCGCGACGCGGGCGGGCCTAGTCAGCCTCTAGGCGGCAACAAAAAACCCACGCTGAACGTGGGCTGCTGCGTGCCTGGAGGGATTCGAACCCCCGACCTAATGTTCCGTAGACATTCGCTCTAATCCACTGAGCTACAGGCACACTTAAGTGTTGTTATCGTAGTCCTAACGCCAGCAAACGTCAAGAGTCGATCTAAGCTGGGAGTGTCTAAATTCGAACAGAGGACTCATCCAGCCTCCTTCAGGGGGCGCGCCCTAGCCGAGTGCTTCAGCGCTCGGCGCGACTGTCTGTTTAGCTTTAGACACTCCCTCTAGACTATTCCGCCGCTTGCAGCGTCACGCGCACCTCAGACGAACGCCACAACCAATTCGAGATCCACAAGTCGTACTCGCCGGGGGGCAGATCCCACACCGCATCCACGTTGAAGAGCATCTGCGGCTCATCGCGCCGCGGCCAATCGTCAGCCCTTTGAACGATCTCATCGTCCAATTTGACCCAAGCGATGAGATCCGCTCGTCGATCAGCGCTGACAGCCGTAAAACGCACCACAGACGACTCTTCTAGCAGCAGGCGCAGCCGCAGCGGACGCAGCTGCTCCAGCGTCAGCGTTAGTTCATCGCCCAGTCGCAGGGTTGGGCGCAGCGCTTGGTCAATCGCCAACTCAACGCGCCCCACGCTTACCCCGTTGAAGCTGTCCACCAGCAGCACATATTCCCCCGGCTGATCGTGGACAAGCTGCGCGTCGCGCACCAACTCGCCGTTGACCATGCGATCGTCGCTGTAGGCGACGACTTGCTGTGCATCGTTCACTAGCGTGAGGACAGTATCTACTTCATCGAACCCTAGCGCAGTGATCGTTACTCGCGTGTTCTCAGGGATCGTCAGCGGCACGCGCACTGGCCCATCCGCGTTGAGGATAACCTCCTGTGCCAGCGCATATCCCCCCACAATCAACCAGACCCACGCCAAAGCCAGCCGCATCCGACCTCCTTTTGTGAGCAACGCCAACTTGCATAGGCCGCTATAATAGCGTATACAGAAGGCGATTGTGAACATCGCACAGGGTTGAAGGGTCTTTCATGAAGAAATGGTGGTTACTGCTCCCGCTGCTGGCGCTGGCCAGCGCTTGCGCCCCACAGGAAGAAGTCGTCGCCAACGTGCCAACCGCCACCTTCCTGCCAATCCCCAGCGCACTGCCGCGCTTCACGGCCACGCCTGAGGCCACCCGTACCCCGCTGCCCACCTTCACCTTCACACCCACCAACACGCCCATCCCGCCCACGATCACCAACACGCCTGTTCCCACTGCCACCCCCACCGTGAGCGGCATCGTCCAGTCGATGCAGCGCGTCAACGTGCGGCAGGGGCCGGGCGAAACCTTCCCATTCTTTGACTCGCTCGCGCCCGGCACAGGCGTTCAGGTTATCGGCCAAAACGCTGAAGGCACGTGGTTCAACGTGCGCCTGTCTGACGGGCGTGAGGGCTGGATCTCCGCGCGGCTGCTGTTCATCCCGCCCACTCCGACGCCGCTCGCGCTCCCCAGCCCATCGCCAGACATGACCGCGCTCTTCAGCGCCGCTTTGCCGACGGCTGTCCTCGGCGGCGTGCCCATCACCGCGACGCCGCTCGGGGTTGCTATCACTGCGACGCCTATCGGCGCAGCCACCAACACGCCCGCCGCCCCGCCCACAGCCACCCAACCGCTCGTGCCGATCGTGAGCGCCGTCCCCAACGTGAACTTGAGCGCCATCAACCAGACCGCTACCGCGCTGGCGCAGGGCGCAGCAACGGCGACGCCCATCCGCGTTGTGCCCACCGCCACGGAACAGCGCATCTTGACCGTGGAGCCAGCGGGCACGCTCGCACCCACCACCAGCGCGCAGGTCGTCCCGACCGCAGCAGCAGGCGTCGCGGCGGGTGGCGGCGTGGACAACCGCAACAACCCCAACGTGTTCGCGTTCTGTGATCGGGTGGCCTACGGGGTGCCGGCCCCAACCAATTTGCGCGCCGGTCAGACGATTGACATCTGGTGGAGCTGGTTCGCCCGCACCCAATCCCAAGTGCAGGATCACATCACGCATTCCAACGTCGATCTGCGCGTCAACGGCCAGCCCATCCCCGACGTCAACAGCTACGTGACGGCCATCCGCCCGTCTGGCGGCGACTTCGTCGCGTCGTGGTTCATCCCGTTTGGCCCACTGGAGGCAGGCGAATACGAGATCACCTACGTCGTCACGTGGAACCAACGCATCTACGACGGCTATAAATTCTTCGGGCCAGAGAGCGACACGCCCTTCGAGCAGGAAACTTGCCGCTTCCGGGTGAACTAGGCTAGCCGGGGAAGACGGTCAGCCACGCCACGCCTACCAGCAGCGTGAGGATTGTCACCGGCACGCCAACTTTGAGAAACGCCATGAACCCCAGCGTGATGCCCTTGGCGCGCGCTAGTTCCGCCACAATGAGCGTGGCCGCGCTGCCGAGCAACGTCAGGTTGCCCGCGAGCGTGCTGGCCATCGCCAACGCTAGCCACGCTTGACGTGAGTTGTCGAACGCCGGGATCTCGGGGCGCAGCAGCAGCACGGCGGGTACATTCGAGACGACGTTGCTGAGCGCGCCTACCGCTAGTGTGAACTCAGCAAGGCCGCTTTTCAAGAAGGGGGAAGTCTGCTCAAAGAGCAGTGCGCTCAGGCCGCTGACTTCGATCACGCCCGTCACCACGAACAGCCCGCTGAACATGAGCAGCAGTTCCCAGTCGAGCGCAAGCAGCTTGCTCGGGCGCAGCCGTGAGATGAGCAGTACCCCCGCCGCCACACACGCGCTGGTCACAATCGGCAGCCCCAACAAGAACGCCGCCAGCATCCCCAACACGATCAGCAACGTGCGGTTGAGCAGCGGGCGATACGAGCTTCCGGGCGGCAGCACAATCGTGTCTAACGGTTTGCGGAACTCGTCGCGGTAGATCAACACGATCATTAGCCAGCAAATGATCAAGCCGATAAACGCAATCGGCCCGAGCGCGATCAAAAAGTCCACGTAGCCGATGCGGCTGCTCTGGCCGATCAAGATGTTTTGCGGGTTGCCAGTGATCGTAGCGACACTGCCGACGTTGGTCGCCACCGCCAGCCCGATGAGGTAGGGCAGCGGGTCACGCCGCAGCCGCAGCGTGACATCGGCCAGCAGCGGGGTGAGCATCAAGCAGATCGTGTCGTTGAGAAACAGAGCGCTCAATACGCCCGACGCGCCAATAATGACCGCCAGCAGCATCCGCGGGGATTTGGCCAGCGCCAGCACGCGGTTCGTCAACAGCGTGAAGAACCCCGCCATGCGCAGGTTGTTGTTGATGACCATCATCGCACCTAGCAGCAGCAGCGTCCCTAGATCAATTGCGTGGATGGCCTCTTCTTCCGTCACTGCGCCTAACGCCACTAGCGCCGCCGCCCCCACCAGCGCAATCGTCGCGCGGTTCATGCGCGTGCGCGGCACGCTGCCCAGCGCCACCCCTACATACGTCAGCAGCACGATCCCCACGATAACAGCCGTCATAAGCGCAGCATCCTTCTTGTATCTAGATAACAGTCGATGATTGTTTAATACCGCGGATACGCCAGCATGAGGGCTTCAAGCGCCAATCGAACGTTGGCGTTGGTCTCCAGTGTCTGGTAGAGCGTGCGGCGGGTGGCTTGCAGCGCCTCGAACGCCGCCTTGCGCGGGATGCGCTGTGCCCACTGCTGAATTTCTACAAGGCGATCCGTGTTGCACGGCTTGACCGGGGCATCGTGCGTGTAGAGCAGCACATCGCGCCAGTAGGTTTGCCACATCTCCAACAGGTAGCGCAGCGCGTCGCGGTCTTTGCTGGCCTCGGCGCTGATCGTTTCCGCGATGTTGAAGCGCGTCAGGCGGTTGCCGCGCACGGCCTCGCTCAGCAGGTTGAGGATGTTCGCGCGGTCTTCCAGCACCTCGGGCTGCTCAAGGGCTTGCAGCGCCCAACCCACCCGCCCGCTGCTGAGGCGGGCGATAAGCGTCGCCTGTTCATCTGATGCGCCGCGCTCGATCAGCAGTTGGCGCACGCGCTCAGTGGGCACGGGGCGCAGCGGCAGCACTTGGCAGCGGCTGCGAATGGTCGGCAGGATGTGCTCTGAGCGCTGCGCAATCAGCAGGATAACCGCGTGCGGCGGGGGTTCCTCCACCGTTTTGAGCAGCGCGTCTTGTGTGCGCGGGGCCGCACGGTCAAACTCATCAAAGATTGCGACGCGGTACCGCGCGATGAACGGCTTAAGCGCGAGCTGGCGCATCACCTCGCGCGCTGCTTCGATGCGAATCGCGCCCGTCGTCGGATCGTTGGCAGCGTAGATCAAATCGGGATGATTGCCGCTCAGCACCCATTTGCAGCTTCGGCACTGCCAACAAGGGCGCTGCGCGGGATCCTCATGAGTGCAGTTAAGCGCTGCCGCTAGGCTGTGCGCGAGCGTCCGCTTGCCGATGTTCTGGCTGCCGGTGATGAGATAGGCGTGGCGCGTGCGCCCATGCCGCAGGCCTGCCATCAAGAAGCTCACAGCCCACTCATGCCCAACTACACGCCAATCAGCCATGTTCTCTCCCACGACGTATAGCCATTATTGCCACGAGACACTCAGACAGTCGATAATATAATATAGAAAAGCGACCACAGCCACAAGGCACACCTCGCATGGCCTCTGCTCCTCTTGAACGCCCTACGACTGCCCTTGACGTGCTGCGCCTGCCGCTGATCGGCTCGCTGCTCAAATGGCGCTGGGGGCGGCTCGTCTTACAAAGCCTGCTCTTGATCGTCGCGCTGGCGATGCTGTGGGATGGCTTCACCGGCCCTGACCAAGCCAGCCGCAACCTCGCCACCGTCGGCGCGTGGGTGCACTACCGCGGGCTAGTGATCGTGGCGCTGCTGCTGGTGGGCAACTTGTTCTGCATGGGCTGCCCGTTCACGCTGCCGCGCACGCTGGCCAAACGCCTCTCAACGCGCGGAGGGCGCTTCCCGCGGGCGCTGCGCGGCAAGTGGCTGGCTGTCGCGGGCTTGTTCGTCTTGTTCTTCCTGTATGAATGGCTGGACATGTGGGCCAGCCCGGCCCTCACCGCGTGGGTGATCGTCTTTTACTTCGTGGCGTCCTTCGCGTTGGAAGCGTTCTTTGCCGAATCAGCCTTCTGCAAGTACGTGTGCCCGCTGGGGACGTTCAACTTCGTTTACTCGGCCATCGCGCCGACACAGATCAGCGTGCGCGACCCGAACATCTGCGCCCACTGTGAGGGCAAAGAGTGCGTCAACGGCAGCTACAGCCCGACGCCCACCATCCACGTCGACCAAATCCCCGTCGTCGGAGCGAACGAGGCGCGCGCAGTCGAAGTGCGCCACACGCCGCAGGGAACGCCCGGCTGCGGGACGCTGCTCTACGCCCCACAGATTCAGAGCAACCTCGACTGCACGCTGTGCCTCGACTGCGTACGCGCCTGCCCCCACGACAACGCCAGCTTGTTCGCCCGCACGCCCGCGCGCGAGCTGCTCGGCGACGTGTGGCCCAAGCGCTGGGACGTGGCGTTCCTTGTGGTGGCGCTGGCGTGGATGGGCGTCACGAACGCCTTCGGCATGGTTCCGCCCGTGTACGAGCTGCAAGCGTGGCTGGCACAGGCGCTCAACACCGACAGCGAGTTCATCGTGCTTGGGATCATCTTCTTCGTGGGCAACGTGCTGCTGCCGCTCGGGACGCTGATAGGGGCGGCGGCGCTTACGCGATGGTCAGCCGGCGCACAGCACAGCTTGCGCGAGGTGGCGGGCAGCTTCGCGCCGACGTTCATCCCGCTGGGGTTCGGCATCTGGTTCGCCCATTACGGCTTCCACTTCTTGATCGCGCCGCTGCTCATCATCCCCGTCGTGCAAGAGTTCCTCGGCGGCGTGGGTGAGTGGGAACGCTACAGCGTGGCGCTCGACAACGAGTGGATCGGGATCATCCAAGTGGTCGCGCTCGTGGGCAGCTTCGCGGCCAGCCTCTGGTTGGCGCAGCGGGTCAGCCAGCGCCTCTATCGGCGGCGCAGCTTCCAAGCTTTCGTGCCGTGGGCGCTGGCGATGCTCGCGCTCATGCTGGTGGCGTGGTGGATCTTCCAACTGCCGATGGAGATGCGCGGCGTGGACGACTTCCTGCGCTGAGCTTAGCCGGACTGAGCCGACGTCTTCACGCTTTCGACGTACTCGTACATCTGCTCCAGCGACATGATGCCCAACTTCATGTAGACGACGCGGCCTTCAGGGTCGATCACAAAGGTCGTCGGCAGGTTCAGCACGCCATACGCCCGCTGGATGCGCGATTCGTAGTCCATCCCCACCTTGAGGCCGACGATATCGCGGGCAGCCAGCCACTCGCGCACAGTCTCGTTCGTCTCGCCAAAGTTGATGGCGATCACCGCCGCGCCTTCGTCGCCCTGCTCGCGGCTGAAGCGCGCCAGATCAGGCATCTCGATCTCGCATGGCAAGCAGGTCGTCTGCCAGAAGTTGAGCAGCACCACCCGCCCGCGATAGTCCAGCAGGGAGAACACTTCCCCGTTCAAGTCCAGCACGTCAAAAGGGGGCGCGGTGAAGTTGATGAGCGAAGCCGCCTGCCCCCCCGCGCTGGGCAGCCCGCCCTCTGGCTGGCGCGGCGTCATAGCAACCATGAGCAGCGCCAGCAAAATCCCAACCAGCGGCACAATCAGCAGCACGATCAACACCGGTGAGGGGCGGCTGTCAGGGCTGGGGGCGGAGTTCACAATCTCATCTGTCATGTAGATTCCCTCAGAATTTGCGCCTGTATTCTAGGGGATGGCGCAGAGAAACGCTAGCAAAGTTCCGCGCGACTTGCTAGATTTAAGCCTGCGCTGATCTTTCCTCTTAGGATGGAGCAGAGATGTCACAAAAGCCTACCCCTCAGCCGTGGACAGAAGAAGAGAAGCAGTCCCTGCGCGATTTGGTGCGCTATGGCGCGTGGATCATGGGGGCGATTGCCGTCGCACTTGTGGCCGCAGCCATCGCAGCCAGCGTCTTCAACTTTGAGGCGGCCGCTGGTACAGCCACCAATACACCGCCTGCGGATACACCGGTTGCAACAGAGGTGACCAGATAAACTGATCAGGCTGGACGACCGCGCGCAGGTTGGCGTCTGTGCTGCGCAGTTTTTCCGCCAGCCCTTCCGCGGGGGCTTGGTTGGCCTCGATGACGGGGCGCAGTTCCTCGACGATCGTTCGGCGCAGCGCTTCCGGCGCGTAGTTCTGGGCGCAGGTGGCGTTGCTCTTGCTGCACTCGCTGAAGAAGGTGCGCATCGCGTCTAGCCGACTGAGGGCCTCTTTGGCGATCTTGCCGCTGAAGTGGACGTTCCACTCTTTCTGCACGCGGTCGAACTCTTTTTGAGCGGCCTCGAGCTGGTCACGCTGGCGGGCGTCGAGCTGGTCGCTGAGGGCGTGCAGACGACGCAGGCGCATCACCAGCGCGCCGACTGTCAAGCTGGGCATGCTGCTGGCAAAGAAGCCGCCGCCCGTCGAGCCATACAGTTCCGTGCCACGCACGTAGCGATCCAGCCCTTCGGCCATGGCGGCTGCCTCGCGCAGGTCGCGGGCAATGTCATAGTTGGTTGACACGTATTTCCTCCCAAAAAACTACGGGTTGATGGGTTACTCTCTCAGACTAGCGAGAGAGCACGCGCGCTGCATCCTCCTACTGGGGGATGGTGACTGACTTAGCTAGGTCATTGGCCAGCCGTGACAAGTTGCTGCTGACCATCTCGACGGTGCGCGTGCTGTCGAGGCTTTGCTGTGAGATGCGCTGCACGCGGTCGATGCTGATGGCGATTTCCTCCAGCCCTTCCGACTGCTGCTTCAAGACGCTGGCAATCTCTTGTACGGCGTTCCGTGCTTCTGAGACGCTCGCCAAGAGCTGGTGCATCACCGCCTGCGCCTCCTGAGTGCGGGCGCGACCTTGTTCGACGTTTTGCATGCCGGCCTGTGTGGCGAGGATCGTCTGCTTCATCGCGCCCTGAATTTCCCCTAAGATCGCGCGCACCTGCTCCGCGCTGTGGGTGGATTGGCTGGCGAGCGTGCGCACTTCGTCGGCCACAACGGCGAAGCCGCGCCCGTGGATGCCAGCGCGGGCCGCCTCGATCGAAGCGTTCAGCGCCAGCAAGTTGGATTGGGTGGCAATCTCTGACACGCTGTCGATGATGTCATCAATGCGCTGAGTGAGTTCCGCAAGGCTTTTGATCGTCAGGCCGATGGCGTTCACCTGCGCGCGGATGTCATCCATCGTGGTGATCGTCGCGGCGATGGCGCTCTGCCCACTTTCGGACATCGTGGCAGCGCGGTTGGCCACCTGCATCACCTGCTGCGCTTGGGCAGTGATGCGCTCCGTCAGCGTCAGAAAGTCGTCAAGGCGCGAGTTGGCCAACTTGATGATTTGTGCCTGTTCGCGCGCGCTCTCGGCTTGGGCGCTGGTCACTTCGTTGATCGCCTGCGACGCCAGCACCAACCCATCAATCGTGGTCTGCATCTGCATCGTGCCGTCCGTCATCGTCAGCAGTTCCGTTGGGGCAGGGTGGAGCGAAGCCGTAGGCGCGGACGCCGCTTGTGTGTGCATCCACCAACCCCACGCGGCCATCACAGCCGCTGTGACCAACGGCCACACCGAGGTTGTGGCAATGGCCAGCAAGACCATCAGCCCCCCCGCCCCATACGCCACTTGTGCGGGTTGTGGGCTGCGAAGTTGTCTCAACACTGCGTCCATAAAGGGATGCCTTTTGACCAAGCCATCACTACCAGTCATAATGATAGCCATGAAGTCAGCGCAGGCCAAGCCTACCCAAACGACGATGGCGCTTCGCTGAACTCAGCTCTGCCCGCTCAACATTAGTCGACATGGCTTGCTCTCGTTATGGATCACTCACAAGAATTGGTGTATCTGCTGCGGTTAGTGCGGCAAGCGCTGCAAAATGAAGACTTTGCTGGCGCGTTGGAAGGGTTGAAGCGACTGGTCAGCATCGCTGAACAGGAACAAGATTGGGGCGCAGCCGCGCGCCACTTGGGCAACTTGGCGCTGGCTCAATATCGCGTCGGACAGGTCGAGGCATCATTGGCCAGCTTTGCGCAGGGGCTGCGCTACGCCCAACAAGAGGCTGACCCGATCACCGAGGCTGGCTTGTTGGGCAACATGGGGAACCTGCTGCGCGAGGTTGGCCGCTATCATGATGCCATTCACACCCTGCACAAAGCGCTCGACCTATCGCAGCAGCACAACGACCAGCGCGGGCGCGGCCTCTGGCTGACCAACCTTGGCCTCGTGTATAACGACCTTGCTCAGCCGCAGCAAGCCAGCATCTACCACATGGAGGCCGTCAAGATCGCCATGCAGCTTGAAGATCGCCCCAACCTTGCGCTGCGCCTCGGCCACCTCGGCAACACTTTGATGCAGTTAGGCAGCTTTGATCAAGCCGTGGACTGCTACAGCGAGGCCGTTGATCTCTACCTCGCGCTGGATCGCAAGCAAGAGGCTGCGCTGCGGCTCGGCATCCTCGGCAACCTCTACACGCAGCGCGCCCGCCAGACGAGCGACGGGCACGCCGCCGCAGAGTACTACGCCCTCGCCCTTGAGCACTACCGCGAAAGCGCGCTGCTCGCCCACGAACTGAACGACTTCCTAAGCCAAGCCGAACTCGCCAAGACGATGGGGCGCGTCTTGTATGACTTGGGCTACAGAGAAGAGGCGCGCCGCTATTGGGTGGCTGCAGCCAACATCTTCACCCAATTAAACCTCCCTGACAAACTGAACGAGCTTCAACAGCTCTTGAACAGGCTTTGAACCTACGAAAGCAGCCCTGTCGGCTTTACAATTAGCCCCGCCAAAACAGATGAAAACAGCGAGAGAACCCTATGCGGCTGGCAATCATTGGCTTGCCTAACAGCGGCAAGACCACCCTCTTTAACGCGCTCACCGGCGGGAACATCGCCACCAGCGCCGTGAGCAGCGGGCAGTTTGAGATCAACACTGCCATCGTCAACGTGCCGGATGAGCGCATCGACCGGCTCGCAGAGATGTACGAGAGCAAGAAGAAGGTCTACGCCACGATCACCTACACCGACATCGGCGGCCTTGACAAGGGCATCGGCAAAGGGGGGATGCCCGGCCCGATGCGCACCGCGCTCGCCCAAGTCGATGGCTTCGTCCACGTCATCCGCGCCTTTCGCAGCGACACCGTCCCTCACCCCTACCACAGCGTTGACCCGCAGCGCGACCTCGAAATCCTCGACAGCGAGCTGCTCTTGATCGACACGCTGGCCGTCGAAACGCGGTTAGAGCGGCTTCACCATGAGCTGCGCGTTAAAGGCAAGCGCGCCGAGCAAGGCGTGATCGACGAGGTTCCGCTGCTGGAGAAGCTGCAAGCCCACCTCGCCCAAGAGAAGCCCCTGCGCGACCTTGATCTGACCGCGGAGGAGAAGAAGAAGCTTGGCGGCTATGGCTTCCTGACGATGAAGCCCGTCTTGATCGTGCTCAACTTAGGCGACGAGGTCAAAGAGTCAGACAAGCGCGTGACGTTCAGCTACCGCCGCGCCAAGCAGATCGCCATCCAAGCTGCGCTCGAGGCTGAGCTGGCGCAGCTCTCGCCTGAGGATGCCGCTGTCTTCATGGAGGAATACGGCGTCACCGAGCTGAGCGCAGCGCAGGTCATCCGCCTGTCGTATGAGCTGGTCGGCATTCATTCGTTCTTAACCGCTGGCGAGAAGGAAACGCGCGCGTGGAGCATCCCCATCGGCGCGACGGCGTTCGAGGCAGCAGGGGCTATCCACAGCGACATCCAACAGGGCTTCATCCGCGCCGAGGTCATCCCCTACCACGTGTTGATGGAGGCCGGCAGCGAAAAGGCCGTCAAAGCCGCGGGCAAGATGCGCCTCGAAAGCAAGGATTACGTCGTCCAAGATGGCGATGTGATGGTGTTCCGCCACAGCGGATGAGCGCGTTCACAGCGCCTTCAGGACTTCCTCGCTGACGTTGCCCCCGCTGACGACTAACACGGTCGGGCGCTCGTCGGCGGGGATGAGGCCGTGCATCCACGCGGCCACGCTGGCCGCGCCGCCGCCTTCCACCACCCACCCGTGCACCTGATACAGGTGGCGCATGGCCGCGGCAATCTGCGCCTCACTCACCAGTACGATGTCATCCACCACGCGCGGCGCGATCTCGAGCGTGATGCTGCCCGCTTCGATGTCCCCGCTGAGCGCCTCAGCCAGCGTCTGCCACACTTCCGG
This sequence comes from uncultured Anaerolineae bacterium, assembly GCA_937944445.1. Lineage (GTDB taxonomy): Bacteria > Chloroflexota > Anaerolineae > Aggregatilineales > Phototrophicaceae > JANWYT01. Next base: position 40,979 of record CALDYP010000016.1, on the reverse strand, counting down.
GTAGGCCGTGCCGCGCAGGTGATTGTGCAGCGCGGGGGCGCTTTGCGCATTGACAGCGATCACCTCGATCTGGGGGTTGGCCGCTTTCAACGCCAGCCCGACCCCGCTCACCAGCCCGCCCCCGCCCGCGCATACCACCACCCGCGCGACGTCTGGCTGCTGCTGGAGCACCTCTAAGCCGAGCGTCCCCTGCCCCGCAACCACCAGCGGATCGTTATACGGCGAGACGTAGACCCGCCCCTCGCCCTGCGCCGCCTGCCGCGCCAGCGCCTCCGTCTCGTCGTAGTTGGCCCCCGCTACGCGCACCTCCGCCCCCCATTGGCGAGCGCGCTCGATCTTGGTCGCGGGGGTCGTCTGCGGCATCATCACCACCGCCGAGACGCCCAACTCGCGCGCGGCCCACGCCAGCGCTTGCGCGTGGTTGCCACTGCTGGCCGCGATCACCCCCCGCTGACGCTGACCGACGTCCAGCGCTAGCAGAGCGTTGAGCGCCCCGCGGATCTTAAATGATCGCGTCGGTTGGGTGTGTTCCAGCTTGGCGTAGACCTGTGCGCCCCACTCGGTGAGGGGCACGAGCGGCGTCATCGGCAGGTAAGGGCGCAGGCGGCCCGCCGCGATGTGGATATCATGAGGGTTGCTCATCCTGACTCCATGTTGATGTATAATGCCGTTGTATTTTACCGTTTATCTCAAGGCCACCAACGCTGCCGATCAAAGGAGCCTAACTGTGCTGCGAATTGTAAGCGTGTGCCTGATTGCTTTTATCTTGCTCATTGGCTGCCAACCCGAACAGCGCAGCGAGATTCAACCCATCACTGACCCCGTTGAAGCGCTGCGCGAGGCCGTCGAACAAATTCGATCCAAAGATACCTTTCGCATCCTCATCGAACAGACGGGCGTCGCCTATCGCTTCCAAGTGTCGCTCGACGCAGGCTCTAGCTTCGTCACGGCGATCATGCGGCGCGGCGAGGCGCAGTTCATCGTCCCCAACGAGCTGTACGCCACGGTGCGACTAGAAGTGCCCCCGCTGCCCACTGTCAACGTCGAAATCTTCGCACAGGAGCTGAACCAGTTCTTCCGTCTTGCAGGCGGCGATTGGATCAACTTCCCCATCGCTGAGGGCTTCAACCCCGGCGAACTGGTGCGCGACGACAGCGGTTTCGCGCTGGCGCTGGGGCAGCTCCGCAACCTTGAGTACGTCGGGACTGCCACGCTCATCGACGGCAAGCTCACGCAACACATCCGCGGCAACGCCACCGGTCAGACGATCAACAACCTGATGTTCAACTTGCTCGCGCTGACGCAGGATAACATCGTTGTGGACGTCTATCTTGACCCTGAGACGCTCTTCCCGCTGCGCCTCACGCTCGCCCTGCCCGGCACAGCCACCGAGCGCGAGGGCGACACCACGTGGAACATCGAACTGTACGACATCAACGCCCCAGCACGAGTGAGAGCAGATGAAAATGGCCGACCTGTCGACCAGAACTAGCGCGCTGCCCATCGAGCGCGCCAACGGCGTGACCCGCCCATGGGTAGTCATCGGGTTCATCCTCATTCCAGTCTTCATCGGCTCGCTTGATTTAACAGTGGTGAGCGCCTTCCTGCCCAAGCTCATCGCCGAACTCGGCCTGCCGTTCGACACCGCTTTAGACGACGCAACGTGGATGGTCACGGGTTATCTGCTGGCATACACGATCAGCCTCACCTTCATGGGTCGCCTGTCGGATCTTTACGGGCGGCGCGCGATCTACGTCGGCTGCCTGCTGACGTTCATCGTCGGCTCGGTCATCACCGCGCTCGCGGGCACGCCCCTCTTTGGGAACGAGACGCTGACCGACCAAGTTTACACCCAGCTTCGGCGGATGGGCCAGCGGCCTGACCCGGCCTACGTCGAGCTGCAAGTGATCATCGTGGGGCGCGTCATCGCCGCGTTGGGGGCGGGCGCGCTCGTGCCGGTCAGCCTAGCGCTGGTGGGCGACTTGTTCCCGCCACAGCGGCGAGCGCAGCCCCTCGGCTTAATCGGCGCAGTGGACACGCTCGGTTGGGTGCTGGGGCCGGTCTACGGGGCGATCTTCCTGCGCTTCATGCCGTGGCAGGGATTGTTCCTGATGAACGTGCCGCTTACGCTGCTGACGCTGTTCGCCGTGCTGTATGCGCTGCGGCACGTGCCACAGTTGAAAGCCTCTGGCCGCTTCGACCTGCTCGGGACGATCTTGATCGGCGGGGCGCTCTCGGCGCTGACCATCGGGTTAGGGGCCAACATCGACACGAGCAGCGTCGCCCGCGGGCTGAGTTCGCTCAACGCCCTGCCGACCTATGCGCTGCCTGTCTTGAGCGTCGGTGCGGTGCTCTTCCTGCTGTTCGTGCTGCTGGAAAACCGCCTGCGCTACCCGCTCATCCGTCCGGGGATGTTCCGCAAACCGCCTGTGGCCAGCGGCGCGCTGATCAACTTGTTCATCGGCTACGTGCTCTTCATCGGGCTGGTGAGCGTGCCAGTGCTCATCAACGTGCGGGCGGGCGATACCACCCTGCTAGACCAAGCGGCGTTGGAGGTCGGGCTGGTGCTCTCCACGCTGACGATCCCGATGGCGATTGCGACCGTGCCGGGCGGCTGGCTGAGCGAGCGCATCGGCGCAGCGAACACCGTGCGCATCGGCTTGATCTTGTCGTCGATCGGCTACGTGGCCATCTGGCTGACGTGGTCGCTCGACATCGGCTTCTGGCTGCTCGCAGCGGAGATGGCCGTGATCGGCGTCGGCATCGGCTTGACTTTCTCGCCCATCAGCGCGTCGATCATCAACAACGCGCGCGACGACGAGCGCGGGGTGGCCGGCGCGGTCGTGCTGATCCTGCGCTTGGTCGGCATGACCTTGAGCGTGTCGAGCTTGTCGTCACTAATGCTGAACCGCGTCAACACGCTGGCCAACGAGCGCGCGCTGGTGGACGGCGTGTTCGACGCGGCGGTGTTCGCCCAGACCTACGCCGAGTCCGCGGTGACGGTGCTGCGCGAGATCGGCTTACTCGGCGCGCTCTTGTGCGTGGTGGCCTTGCTGCCCACGCGCTGGCTGAGCATGAAGAAACAAGAGAGCTAGGCTACAGGCCGGGCGCAACTGCCGCCAGCAAGAACATGAACGCCATGAGCGCCGCCGTCAGCAGGAACATGTTCCGCAGGTCGCGCGTGACGTACACATAGTCGTGCTTCAAGTCCTCTGCTGTGGGGAACTTCGTCGGGTTGAGCAGCATCTGCTTGATGGTTTCGCCGTCCAGTTCGACTTTTTTGCGCTCGCGCTCGCGCTTTTCCTCTAGGCGCTTGCGCGTGGAAACGGCCGCAGGCGCAGGGGTCGGCGCAGCCTCCGACATAGGCGTAGACGCGGGTTCCGCGGGCGGGGGCGTCATCGCAGCTTGGGCGCGCGCCCGTGCCAGCGTGTCCGCAGGGATTTTGGGGGATGATGCTTTGCGACGTGCCATCGCAGCCTCTTTCTAACTGTCGTTCAGTTGAGCATAGACGATATAGCGTTGCGTGTTGACCTGATACGGGTAGCACGAGATGAGCGTCACCGCGGTGTAGCCGCGCGGCTCCATCACGCGGACTTCGTTCGGGCGCACCACCTCTGACCCCGTGACAATGTACTCATACATGCGCGTTTGCGTCTGGATGCGGATGATGCTCCCCGGGCGCAGTTGGTCGATGTGTCGGAAGATTTGGCCGTAGATGTCGTTGTGGGCGGCCAACACGATGTTCGAGCCGCGCTCAGCCGGGGTCGCGTTGTTCAAGTGCTGCCCCACTCCCATTTTGAGCGCCTCCCAGTCCGTCCCTTGCACAATCGGCTCGTCGATGTTGAGGTCCGGGATGATGACGCGCACGGGCGTTTCAGGTTGGGGGGCGGGGCGGCTAATGTTGGGCGGCAGGAAGATTTGATCGCGGAACTGCGCGCGCAAGTTAGCCGGAATCTCCTCAAAGTTGAACTGGCCCCCGCCCGGCTCAGTCGGTGGGGTGTGCCCGCCCGGCAGCACAAAATCGGCGAGGTTGAGCGTGGGCGTGGGCGCGAGCGTGGGCATGCTGGCGCGGATCGCCTCCTGCGCGCTGCGCTGCGCCTCGGCTGTTTGCTCTTGCAGCTCGAAGATCCCAGAGGCCAGCACCGCGCCAATGCCAACGAGGCCAACTACCGCGGCCACCTCAATGACGAGCAGCGAGCGATCTACAAAGCGCCGCCACGCGCTCGGTTCCCCCCGTTTGCGGCGCGGCTCATGCGGAACGCGCGCAGCAGGCCGTGGCTCCTCATAAGTCGGGTAGGGATCCTTCAGCAGCTCCTCCAACGGCGGCAGCGATGACGGCGCAGAACGCGGCGACGTTTCGATCACGCGGCCACTACCGCGCATCCGATCAAGGCGGCTTTGGCGCGCTTCACGCTTCTTGATCGCTAGGATGCGCTCAAGCTCTTCGATAGACAGTTCATCAACCGGGCGTTTGTCTCGCATGGCTCTCTGTTTCTGCTGATAGTGAAAATTATACGCGCGCCGTCGGCAGAGTTCAACCAGCTTAGGCCAACGCCACCGACGCCAACGACAGCATCAAGCCGCACCCGCTGGCCAGCGCCGCAATGCCCGCCAGCAGCAGCGCCGACCACCCCTGCGACACCCCTAACCGATAGTTGCGCGCAATCCCTCGCGACACTGGCGCGCTAAACACCAGCATCACGCCGACCACATAAGCCGCCAGCGCCGCGCCGTAGAGCTGCGCATTTTGGATGGCTTGCTCATAGGGGGCTGGCTGATTGGCTGAGAGCGTTTGATGCAGGCCTTCCAACACAGGACTGAGGTAGAGATAGCTCAGCACACCGTAGCCCGCGTACAGCGCCACCAGCCCCACGATCACCGGCTTATACGTGGCGCGCACCAAGCCGCCCCACGTGCCGTCCCCGTCGAAGAACGCGCGCGCCGCAAACCCCACCACAGCATACGCCACCACCAGCGCGCCGAACAACTGCCCGCCCAGCAGCGCCCCGCGAGTGAGGTTCGTTTGCAGGTCACGCGCGCTGTAGTTGAGCAGTTGAACGAACGCCCCCATGCTGTTCTGAAGGAACGTGCCGCGCACAGGATCAAACGCTGTTACGCTTGCAGCTAACGAAAGCTGCGGCTGCATCCACTGGCTGACAGCAGCGAACATCGCCGCAGCGCCGCCCAGCGCCACGATGGCAATCAACGCAAGATACGTCAACGCTTGCACTGTTGAGGTGTCGTCCAAGCTTTGGTTGGCGCGGCGGATTTTGCGCTTCTCGTAGCCGGGCCGGCGGTAGTCCTCAATTTCTGACAGCACATACTCCGTCCGCACCTCCATGATCTGCCCCAGCAGTTCAAGGTAATAAGGGTCGTCGGTGAACTGCGGGTATAAGTCAAGCGCTTCTATCGCCAGTTTGCGCGCTTGGGCGCGCTCACGGTTGTCGAAGTGCGCTTTGGCGAGGGTCATCAGCTCTTCACCTTTGGCCTTGCGCGCTTGCAGCGCGGCTTCCTCTGGCGTCAGGACGGGCGCTTCTTCCACCCCTGCATACGGGCTGACCGTCGGCGCAGCCATCACCTCCTGCGTAGAGAGCGCCGCAAGATTGCTGTGCTGCTTGATGTAGCGCCCGGCCTTCAGCGCCAACTGACGGATCTCTTCATCGGGGTCAGTGCGATAAATCGTGCGCAGGTACGTCAAGGCCGAAACATCCCCCATCTTGGCGAGGAGCCGAACGGCCTCTTTGCGGTCGGCGGCGTCTGGGCTGTCTAACAATTTCTTGATGTCGTCACTCATCGCTGGCCTCCTAGCGACTCTGACAGGTCACTTATCAGTCTAGTGAGAACGATCAGACGCGCAAGCGACCTGTCAGCGCTCATCAGCGTGCGCTAGAATGGACTCATCCGTATTTAGGAGGAGAAAAGGCTCAGGTGAAGTTCATCTCGTGGAACGTGAATGGCCTGCGCGCCGTCCACAACAAGGGCATCTTCCTTGACTGGCTGGAACAAGCCCAGCCCGACATCCTCGGCCTACAAGAGACCAAAGCCGCGCCCGACCAGCTAGACCCGGCGCTGCTCGCGCCGTTGGGCTACCGCACATACTGGGCAAGCTGCACTGTCAAGAAGGGCTACAGCGGCGTGGCGCTCTACACCCGCCGCGAGCCGCAGCAGGTGCGCCTCGGCCTCGGCATCCCAGAGTTCGACCAAGAGGGGCGCACCCTCATCGCCGAGTACGACGACTTTGTGTTCATCACAGCCTACTTCCCAAACGGCAGCCGCGATCACTCGCGCGTGCCGTTCAAGATGGCCTACAAAGCCGCTTTTCTAGAGACGATCAACGCCTATCGCGCGCAGGGCAGGGCGGTGATCGTTTGTGGCGACGTCAACACCAGCCATCAGCCGATTGACCTCGCGCGCCCCAAAGAGAACGCCAACACAACCGGCTTCTTGCCCCATGAGCGCGCATGGCTCGATCACGTGTTGGGGCCGTGCGGCTACGTTGACACCTTTCGCTACCTTTACCCCGACAGCGCCCGCTATACGTGGTGGTCACAGGTGACCAACGCCCGCAGCAAGAACATCGGCTGGCGCTTGGATTACTTCATCATCTCGCCTGATCTGGTGCCGCGCTTGGTAGACGCGCCGATTTATGACGACGTACACGGCAGCGACCACTGCCCCGTTGGATTGGTGCTGAAAGACGCATGAACACGCCACGCCGCGCCCGCAGCAAACACCCACCCAACCTCAACACCCCAACCTTTGACATCACCGGCATGGTCTACGGGGGGTATGGCGTCAGCCAGCATCAAGGCAAGCCGCTCTACTTGCCTTACACCATCGAGGGCGAGCGCGTCGAGGCGCGCTTGTTGCCCCCACAGAAGAACGCCCAGTTTGCTGAGGGCGTCAAGCTGCTGCGCGCGTCGGCTGACCGTGTCTACCCGGAATGCAGCCACTTCGGGGCGTGCTGGGGCTGCCATTGGCAGCACATCGCCTACCCCGCGCAGCTTCTCATCAAGCACGACGTGGTCGCTGACCAGCTTCAGCGCCATGGGCGCTTCTCAGATGAGGTGCTGGGGGCCGCGCTGCAACCCGTCATCCCCAGCCCATCACAGTGGCACTACAACCACCAAGCCACTTTCCACCGCCTGCCAAACGGCAGTTTCGGCTTTCATCGGCGTGATGAGCGGCTCACACCGATTGACTTCTGCTGGACGCTGCGAACGGAGCTTCAAGACCTCTACGAATCGTTCGACATTGACTTTGCCAACTTGCGCAGCGTCACGCTGCACCTCGGCAGCGACGGGGCGACGATGGCGCTGCTGCACCTCACCAACGAAGACCTGCCGGAACTCGAAGCTGACCTGCCCACAAGCGTCAACGTCCTGCTGCCCGATCGTGAGCCGCTCAACCTCGTCGGTGAATCGCTCGTGCGCTATCAGGTCAAGGGGCGCACCTTGCGCGCCACAGCCGGGGCGTTCTTCCGCGCGAACGTGGCGCAGGTCAGCGCGCTGGTTGATGAAGTCTTGTTCGGGCTGGCGTTGCGCGGCCAAGAACACGTCCTCGACCTTTACGCCGGCGTCGGCACGTTCAGCGCGTTCATCGCCCCACATTGTGAAGTGGTGACGCTCGTCGAAAGCTACCCGCCTGCGGCAACCGACGCAGATGAAAACCTCGCCGATTTTGACAACGTGGACGTAGTCGAAGGCAGCGTGCTGGAGGTGCTGGAGACAATGCGCGAAGACGAAGCCCACTATGACGCCGTCGTGCTCGACCCGCCCGCGCGCGGCGTTGGCTCAGAGGAATTAGCCGCGTTGATCGCGCTGCAACCGCAGCGGATCGTCTACGTCAGCAGCAATCCGTCCACCTTAGGGCGTGACGGCCTCGCGCTGACGCAGGCCGGGTATCAGCTCAAGCGCGTGCAGCCCATCGACACCGCCCCGCAGACTTCCTACGCCGACCTCGTGGCGACTTTCACGCGTTAGCTGTCCTGTTCTGCCGCCAGCTCGCGGCTGCGCAGGAACAACTCAACAACCAGCAAGGCCGCTGCGATGAACACAGCCAGCGGCAGGGTGAGCAGCCGCGGGATCTGCAACCACGCGCATATCACCACCCACAGCCCCACCCACACGCTCTGCCGAACGATGATGCCGGCTGATGGAACCTCGCGGTTGAGCGGCGTGAAGCGCACGTTGATGAAGCGCACTAACGGCAAGGCGAGGCCGCTGCTGGCGGTGAGCAGCAGCACGAAGAACAGCCACAGCTCGCCGCCAATGCGCGGCAGGCTGCCACTCGCAAAGATGAGCCAATACAACCCACCTCCCCCCGCCACGATCATCACCATCGCCGCGGTCATCAGGCCGATGTGGTCGGGCGGTGTGCTAGGGGTAGCAGCTGGCGCTGCCGTGCGCTGCACCGTGGAACGTCGCCTCACAGTGTTTCATCCTCTTCTGGCAGCTCGAACGACGGGTCAATCGGCGCGACCACAAAGGTAACCAAGTGGTAGGATACGTCTTCAGAGGCCGGCTGTCGAAAATAGCGATCGACGAGGGCGAGCAGCTCCTCCATGAAGCGGCTGGCTTCTTCCTCGGGCAAGCGCAAATATCCCCGCCGCGCCAGCAGCGCATCCGGCGACGGGGCATAGCTCGCCAAGTTGATGCGCCCATTCAAGATGTTGCGTTCAACTTCAGCCCGCGCGTCGTCGAAGACTGTTTGCAGCACCACCGCAATATCTGGCGGGATGTGGTCATGCTTGCGATTTTCTAGCAGATGCCGCGCTACTTGAAACGTGTAGGCGGCAACGCGATAGGACTTCTCCTCAATTGCGCCAGCCATGCGCCGCGTCTCTACCACGCGGATGATGCCGTGCTTCTCTAACAAGTTGAATTGGTAGTAAAGGCGAGTAAAAGGCACGTTCAGGCGCTGCGCCACCTCCTGAATGGTGCGCGGCTGATCGACCAGCTCGCCAATGATGCGGCGGCGGAAGGGGTCGAAGTAGACCTTCATCGCCTCAAGGTCGGTCAGGGTGATCGTGTCGTCTGGTTCCATCGCGCCCATCACCGCAGCAAGTACGGATGATAAACCAGCGTATCGGCGTAGAGGACGTAGTCGGTGTTGTTGCCGACCACCTCAAGGAACGCAAAGATATTAGGCACGAAGCTCTTGGCGACGTAAGCCTCGATGTCCATGAAGCTGCGCAGCCAACTGTAGATGAGCTGATGATGCTCGCGGCTGTAGAGCATGAACGCCTGCTTTTTGTGCGTCACCTCGCGCCATGCGCCCTTCTGAGCGATCATCTCGGTCGCTAAATGGCGCGGTGGGTTGGCGATCTGAAATTTACAATTGCGCCGACTGATCAACACGTTGACGTCCTCGCCCGGGGCGGGAAAGTAGTGGCTGCGCTCCCCTCCCACGTAAATCACCCAACCGTACTGCTCGTCTTGGCGCAGCCGCACGCTAATGAGCATCCGATTCAAGTCTGCAAAGCGGCGCAGCGGTGCATGTTTTACGGCATCGCTGCCTGCCGCGTAGTAGTGCAGCGTCTCTGGTTGCAGCGCGCTGAAATCGACAGTTTCGCCCCCTGTCATCCAATCACGACAGACGATCTGCCAGTTGACTTCGGGCATGATGAACCGATGGCGGCGGCATCGCTCATAGAGCGTGCCGGCTGCGTTGAAGAAATCACAGTTCTCGCACTGTGGGAAGAACTCAGTTTGAGGATTCGTCATATGGTGTCTTTGGCTTTAAAGTACTGATTGTATTGTAGCCAGTAATTCGGACTGATCAAATTGACTCTTTACGAGGTAAGCATCTGCGCCGGCTGCCAAGCCCGCTTCGCGCTGCTCTGGCTTGCCAAGAGAGGTCAGCAAGATCAACGGAATGTCGCGCGTGCGCGCGTCACTTTTCACGCGCCGCGCCAGCTCAAGCCCTGTCATCTGAGGCATCTCGACGTCGCTGATGATGATGTCAGGGTTGATCTCCAGCAGGTTCGTCCACGCCTCAAGGCCGTCGATGGCCACCACCACTTCAAAACCAGCCGTTTCTAAGATGTTCTTCTCGAGCGTGCGCGTCGTGATCGAATCGTCCACCACCAACACGCGCAGCCGTCGTGTGGAAGGCGCATAGGTCAAGGCAGGCATTCGGTTGCGCCGCGGCATGGTGTCCCCGCTGGCGACGCGCACCAGATCGTTGGCATCGAGCACCACCACCACCGCCCCCGAGCCGAGCAAGGCTGCCCCTGCCACAAACGGCGTGTTGATCAGCTCACGCCCCAGCGGCTTCAAGACCAGTTCTAACTCGCTGTAGAGGTCATCCACCTCAAAGGCGACCATCCGTTCCAGCGCTTGCAGCACGACGACATCGGCTTGAGGGCGCTCGGCGTCCATCGTCGGCACAGACAGGACATCCCCCAGCACGAACACCGGCACAGGCCGCTCACCGATCTTGGCCATCGGCTGCCCTTTGGCCGTGTAGATCTGCGAGCGGTCGATGCGCTCCATGCGCGCGATCATGACGCTGGGGATGGCGTATTCCTCGTCACCTACGCGCAGCAGCACACAGCGAATGCGGGTCAGCGAGACCGGCACGTTAATCGTCGTGGTCATGCCGTGGCCCGGGGCGCTGCTGACGCTGATACGCCCGCGCAGGCTTTCCACCCGTTCGCGCACGATGTCCATGCCCAAGCCGCGCCCACTGATCGCGTTGACAGTATCCTGCGTGCTGAAGCCAGCTTGGAAGATCAGCATGCGCGCGCTGTCATCGTCCAGCGCTTCAGCCTCAGCGGTGTTCATCAAGCCGCGCTGGATGGCCTTTTGGCGCAGCACCTCCGGGTTCAAGCCGCGTCCATCGTCCTTAATGCGGATGAGGATTTCGCTGCCGCGCTGCTCCACCGTCAGCTCGATCAAGCCAAAGCTCGGCTTGCCTAAGCTGGAGCGCTCCAGCGGCGGCTCGATGCCATGATCAACCGAATTGCGGATGAGGTGCATCAGCGGCTCGCGCAGCGCGTCCAGCACGGCCTTGTCAATCTCCACGTGCGCGCCGATGATGTCTAACACCACCTGCTTTTTGAGGTCACGCGCCAAGTCGCGCACGAGGCGCTGCATGCCGCTGGCCACCGTCTCAAACGGCATCATCCGCAAGTCTGCCACGCGATCTTGCAAGTCATCCGTCAAGGTGAGCAGCGTCAGTTGATCCTGCGCGAGCGCTTGGTACAAGTGCAGCATGTCGCGGTTGGCGTTCTGCAAGTAGCGCTGGTTGACCTCCAAGAAGCGCAGGATCGTGATCAGCTCGGGCGGCGGCGCAGCGGCTTGGCTGCTGTCTTGCACGCGCCGAATCAAGCGAATGTAGCCGGTGCGCACGCTGCGCCACTCCCGCTGCCAGCGGTTCAGCATCTGCTGCAATTCAACGGTGCGCTTGAAGCGCAGCTCGCCCCGCATCTTGAGCACGTTCAGCTCGCTCACCTGCGCCATCAACTGGTCAAGCTTCTCGATTGAGACGCGGATCGTCTCGTCCAGCGTGCGCACGAGCATCGTCTGCGTGTTGGAAGCCGCGTCGGGCAGTGGCATTAAGCGATCATGCGGGATGGGCACAGCCTGCATCTCGGTGGTGTTCAGCGCCGGTTCAGGCACATCGGGCGGCGTCCAAACAGCGGTCTCATCTGGCACATGCGAGGTAACGATGCCCTCCAGCGCCATCAGCACCCGCGTCACCGCTTCGTTGTCGTTCTCAACGTTGGACATGACGTTCTGGATGAGATCGAGGCTGTCGTAGAGCGTGTCCGCGATGGCTGGCGTGATGGTCATGTTGAAATCCAACGCCAGATGGAACACTTCCTCAAGATAGTGCGCGATCGTCTCGATCAAGCCCAGCCCCACGGCACGCGCCGCCCCTTTCATGCTGTGGGCCACGCGGTTCATCTCCTTGAGCAGGCCGCGCCTCTCCTCGCCCTGCGCCATCTCCACGCGCAGCAGCGATTCGTTCAGCACCCCCAAATGATCGGAGACTTCCTCCCAGAAGATGCTCAGCAGCTCATCGTTCGCGTTAGTCATGGTGGCCTCGCTGTGCGCTAGTACTTCAGGCCTTGCAGAACGCTGTTCACGCGGGTAGCGGCCTCGCGCAGGCGCTGCACGCTGGCCTCTACCATCATCGTGCTGCTGACTGTCTCCGTCGTGGCGTGTTTGATCGTGCGCATCGCCCCCGTCAGTTGATCCATCCCGATCGTTTGCTGGCGCGTGCTGGCGGCAATCTGCATGGCGGCTAGCGCCGCTTCTTCAATCGCCTTCGACAGCTCACGGATCGACTCGCCGGCCTTGTTGACGAGCATCTGGCCGTTGTCCACGCCTTTGCTGCCCTCCTCCGTCACCATCACCGCACTGTTGGTGGCGCGCTGAATCTCGCCGAGGATCTCGCGCACCTGCACTGTCGCGTCACGGTTTTGATCAGCGAGGTTGCGCACCTCCATCGCCACCACCGCAAAGCCTTTGCCCTCCTCGCCCGCGCGGGCCGCCTCCACGCTGGCGTTAAGCGCCAACATGCGCGATTGATCGGCCAGCGCGTTCACCGTGCTGATGATCTCGCCGATCTGTTGGGTGTGTTCGCTCAACACGAGGATGTTATCAGCGATGTCCTCCACGCGCCGCCGAATCAAGTCCATGCCTTCGATCGTCTCGGCCACCGCTTCAATCCCCCCGCGCGAGATCGTCACCGAGAGGTTGGCCGTCTCAGCGACGCTTTGGGCGCGTTCGGCGGTCTCGGTCACCGTCGCGCGCACTTCGTTCACCGTGGCGGTGGTTTCTGTCACAACGGCGTCCTGTTCGTTGGCCATGTTGATCTGGCGTGCGGTGGCCTCAAGGATGGCTTGGGTGTCAGTCTCAAGGCGCTGAAAGGCGCTGTAGAAATCGGCAACGACGCCGCGCAGCCGTTCGATCATCTGATTGGTCACTTGCACTAGTCGGCTGGTGATGGCCCCTTCGCGCGTGCTGAGTGAGAGGGGCGGCATGTTGATCTGCATCGTCAGGTCGCCCTCTGCTACCTTCGCCAGCGTGTCGATGTAGGCGCTCAACATGCGGTCGAGGCGTCCATAGCTGAGATTGTAGGTAAGCGTCCCCCACAGCAACCCGAACAACGCTGCTGCCAAACCAACGCTCAACACCACTGTGAAAGACTGCTGAAGCAGCAGCGCCACACTGACCGCAGGCAGAGCGGCGCTGAGCGTCATCATCAACACAATCGGATGAAGAAAGAACGTTAAGCGATTGTCGTTCACAGGTGTTTCCCTCCTACGATGAGGCGGTCATCCGCGGTAATTTGATCGATGTCCAACACGGTAATACGGTCACGAGTGACGCCGAGCGCGTAGCGCATGTCCATCGCTTCGATTGCGCCCCGCGGGATGGTGACGACATCCTCCACGCGATTCGTGAGGATGGCCAGCGTTAGCTGATTGGACTCCACAACCAGCAGTTCCTTCGGCGTTATCGGGGTGCCGCCGAGGTCGAAGAACGCTTGCAAGTCCAACGCGCTGATGATCTGACCGCGCACGTTAACCACGCCGCGGTAAAAAGGCGGCGTCGAGGGCACACGGGTGATCGTATCCACCGAGCGCACCCCACGCACCGCGCGCACGTCCAGCGCACAACGCTCATCCCCCAACCGAAAGGTCACCACGTGCAGCACATCCGCTTGTTCGCGGTTGACCGTGTCTTTGGGCATGGCATAGTGCTGCGCGCGCTCCTTCAATCGGTTGCGCAGCGCGCGTTCCTGTCGCGTGGCATCTTGCCAATCCAATTGATTCAGCAGCTCTTGCCAGTCCATCTCGTTTACTTCGGCCCGCGTGGAACTTGTCTTGATTATAACGAGAAGTCCCCTCGCTGCATCAAGCCGATTACGTAGTGTGCTAAAATAGAGGCAAAGATCGAACGACCCCAAGCGAGATGCGCCTATGCTCGACCTGCTGACTATGCTCAAAGAAGCCGACCCTGCTGTGCTCCAAGCCATCGCTGAGACGTGGCAGGTGAACGCCAAATCAGTGAGCGCAGCCGATTTGCCGCAGGCGCTGCTGCCGGCCATGCAAGACCCCGCCCGCGCGGAAGCCATCTACGACAGCCTGACCGATCAACAACGCGGCGCGCTGCAAACGCTCGCCTCGGCTAAAGACAAGCAGCTCGTGCTGGCGTTTTTTGTGCGCACCTACGGCAGCTTCAACCGCATGGGGATCAGCGCCGTCAAAAAAGCCAAACCGCACCTCAAGCCAGATGCCACCGTAACCGACGCGCTCATCTACCGCGGGCTGGTCGGCATCGTCAACAAGCAGACCCAGCAGGGCATTGCCGAAGTCGTCAGCATCCCGCAGGAACTGTTGCGTGTGCTGCCGCTCCACCGCACCAGCTACGACCATTTAGAAATAGACCTCCCCGACGAGTTCGACGATGACCAAGCCAATGACGAGAGAATAGACGTCATCGTGCTGGAAGATTCAGCGGTTAAAGAGTTCCGCGCCGCTGATACCTCCTTAGTAGACGACATGACCACCTTTCTAGCGTATGTGCGGCTGCACAGCGCCAACATTGACCATGACGATCTGCACCCTACCGACGCCGCCACACTCCGGCCATTTCTGATCCACGATGAGCCGGCTCGCCTCACCTTTGTGCTGTATTTGGCCTTCAGCGCGGGCTTCATCGACGTGCAGGAGGCGCGCGTGCTCACACGGCGCGAAGGACTGCAAAAGTGGTTTAGCTTGCCACGTTGGCAGCAGGTCAAGCTGCTAGCTGAAACATGGCGCAACAGCACTGTATACGTCGACTTGTTCCACGTGCCGAGCTTGCTGCGCGACCCGCAAGGGTTCGAGTACGACCCGGTCACCGCCCGCCGCGCCATCCTTGACCACGTGGCGCGCCTCGCCCCTGCCAAAGCGTGGTGGGACGTTGAAAGCTTCATCCGCATCATCAAGGAAAGCGACCCCGACTTCCAGCGGGTGGATGGTGATTATGACAGTTGGTATCTGCGCGATTTGCAAAATCAATACCTGCGCGGGTTCGAAAGCTGGGATTTGGTCGAGGGAGCGCTCATCCAATTCCTGTTTCACGGGCCGCTGCATTGGTTAGGGTTGGTGGACGTGAGCGAAAGCGCCGCCCGGCTGAACGCTTATGGGCGCGCCTTCGTCGGCCTTGAGCCGTTCCCACAGCCGCCTGACCCCGACGAGCGCATCCAAATTCAACCCGATGGCACAGCCCACGCCAGCCGCAAAGCCACGCGCGTGGATCGCTTTACCCTCGCCCGCATGACGGAGTGGGTCGCCAACGCGCCTGCTTACACCTATCGCTTTACGCTGCAAAGCCTGAAGCGCGCCATTGACGAGCAGGGCATCACCCCCAGCCAGATCGAGGCTTACCTCAAAAAACACTTTGACCCGAAGCCCATCCCGCAAAGCCTGCTGAACATGCTGCAAACCGCTCAGCAGGGCGTGCTTGCACAAGCCACTATTGAGCGGCTGATCGTGCTGCAAACCCTCTCCGAACAAATCATGAACCAGCTTTTCAACGACCCTGCCTACCGTCAGCACTTGGGTCGGCGCTTGGGGCCAACCGACTGTGTCGTCCTCTCCGACGGGGCGGAGGCGCTCCGCCAAAAGTTACAAACGAACGGAATTCAGGTTAAATGGAACGCCTAATTGCCCTGTTGTTTTGGGTGCTGCCGCTGCTCAGCGTTCAGTCAGAAAATATTGAGAGGATCGACCTTACAACTCGCCCCCTTAGCGGCACATTTTCCTACCCTGCGCTGGAAGCAGCCTATCCACGCGCCACCCTGCCCGCAGCGACATGGCGCGAGTTAACGCCCAACCAAACGCTGACCGTGGACGTGGTGAACGTGACGGAGCAGCGCGCCGTCAGCGTGCCAGTTCAACTAATGGCGGTGGACGACTCGATCTACGTCTGGGCAGAACGCGACACAGCCTACGCCGCGGCTGACCTGAGCGGCTTTGCGCAGCGCGTGCGAAGCAAGGTCATCGAACCAGTGGACGCGCTCTGGGGGCCGAGCGCGGGGGTATTTCAAGTCCACATCGTCCTGACGGAGCAGACCGGTGACGGCCTCGACGCCTACTACCAATATCAACCTCTCGACGAGTTGGCCGCGCCGCGCATCCTCATCAACGCGGCGCGCTTCCCCACGGTTGACGATCCGCTGCTGTGGAGCCGCCTCGCGCACGAGTATCAGCACCTGCTGCGCCACATCGACACCGGCAGCGTCCCCGCGTGGCTCAACGAGGGCTACAGCGTCTACACCGAGCAGGCGCTCGCCCTCTCCGATGTGAGCTACCTTAGCGCGGCGTGGCGAGCTGCCCCACAGACGCCGTTGATGAACTGGGGCGGCACGCTGGCCGATTATGGCGCGTCACTGGCGTTCGTGGACTACGTCGCACAGCGCTTCGGGAACACCTTCCTCCGTGAGCTAAGCCGTGAACGCGGCCACGGCTATCGAGCGCTGAAGCGCGCTCTCCGCTTGCGCACACCGATCGATGTAGAGACGCTGCTAGCAGATTTCGTGCTCGAACAATTGATAGCCTCTGCTGCATCGCCCACGCGCGCGGCGCAGATCAGCCGCCTGCCGCACAGCGCGCGCGGCACGCTGCCCCAAACAGGCACAGACCTCTATCGGCTGGCCGCCCCCGGCAGCAGCCTGCTGCGCCTCGACTTCACCCAACCGACGGACGTGCCCCTGCTGCCGGGCGTTTCTTGCGGCGCAAATCGGTTCCTGTTGGCGCTGCCAGTGGACAACAGCCGAGCCGTATTGACGCTTGAGCTTGACCTGCGCCGCGCAAACGACCCAACGCTTTCCTTTGACCTCTGGCACGACCTTGAAGCCAACTGGGACTATGCCTACATTGCCGCCAGCGTAGACGGCCAGACGTGGGCATCCCTCACGACGCCGCGCATGTTGGACAGCGATCCATTCCGACGGGCGCGCGCTGCGGGCTACACCGGTTCAAGCGGCGGCTGGGTGAGCGAAACGCTCGACTTGAGCAGCTTTGCCGGGCAGCGCGTCAAGCTGCGCTTCGAGGTGGTGCACGACGAGTCCAAGACGCACGGGGGCATGGCGCTCGACAACCTGCGCATCGGCAGCGCAGCAATGAACACGCTCGACGTTGAGCCGACCGACTGGCAGGCAGAGGGCTGGGCGTGGGTGGACGGCTGCCTGCCACAGCGCACGTGGGTTCAGGTCGTCCAGCGCGTGGAGGGGCAGCACCACGTCCAGCGCATCCTGACCGATCGAGCCTTCACCCGCGAGATAGCGCTGCCCGCTGGCGCACAGGGGGACGTGTTCATCGCCGTCACGCCGATCACGCCGTACACCCTGCACCCGCTGCTCTACACGCTCAACGTCAGCGCCCCGTGAAACGTTTGCGCGCTGTGCTGCGTAGTGGGTGATAAATGGAGTGGCTTGCAAGCTGCCTCACGAAAAAACATATCCAACAGTTATCAGTGGAGACGCCATCATGTCCCTTGAACAACAAATCGCTGATGCCATCGTGCTAGCGTTTGACGACTTAGGCGGCAACCCGCTCGACGCAGTGCGCAAAGCGCTTTACCACCGCAAAGTGGCGGATTTCGTCCAAGATGAGACCACCAAAGTAGCGCTGGCAGGCGGCGCAGAGATGGCCATACCGGGCATTCAAGTGCTCACGATTCCCGTGGGCATTTCCTACCTGCTGCACAAAATGGCGGTCATCACGTGGGGGGTGGGCGCGCTCAAAGGGGCGTATGTGATCGAAACGCCGCGCTACAGCGACTTGCGCAACGTGCTGTCAGTCTACGCGAACGACTCGCTCTACAACGGCGCGATCCTCACTCACCAGCCGATCCACCGCGACACGTTCGGCTACGCCTTAAGCGACACAGGCTACCAAACGCTGCTGACGCTGACCGCCAACAGCGACCGCGCGGACATTCAGGGGCGCACATGGCGCATGCTGCGTCAGCTTTCCGAAGAGTACGCCGTAGACGAACGCGCCTATCAGCTCTATCGCATGGTGGCCGGCGCAGCGGCGGCTGACGCAGCCCAAGCCAGCGCCGCTGGTCGCTACCTGACCGACGCCACCCCGCCTGACCCCATCGAGCGGCGCATCGGCGGCAAGCTGGCGCTCAAGCTCGCGGCGCGCATCAGCGCGCGCGTGCCAGCGCGGTTTGTGATGGGCTTCGTGCCGATTGCTGGCGCGATCATCAACGCCTTCTTCAACGCCCAAACCTTGCGCGAGTTCGCTAGCGCGGCAGAGGCCTACTACGATCAACTGCTGCTGCCTGACCACATCGAAAAAGCCACCGTCAACTAGCTGCATAAGCACTTCACCGGGCGCGCCTCCTGAAGGGGGCTTTGATCCTCAGCAGAGCCACCGGCTCTTCAAGGGGGCTTCAGCCGCGGGCGTTCCCTCCGACGCGGGTGTGGCTCAGGCCGCCGAGCACTCGGCTAGGGCGCGCCCCCTGAAAGGGGCTGGATGAGGCCTCTGTTCGAATTTAGACACTCCTTGATCGTCGGGGTACTTTCACAAGATCGATCGACTTGTTATAGTTTCATATTGAGTAAGTATGATAGAGATGTATATCTGACAGAGAGTCGCTCTAGATGACAAAACCCGACAGCGTTCAAGAGCCTGATCCTGAGTTCAACACCCGCTGCGTCCAACTTCTTACCGACTGGGACACCCAACGAATTCATGTGCATGAGCTGCTGCGGCGTTTTGCCGTCCTCGCGCAGGAAGCCGCAGCTTCTGGCCAGCCGGCCAATCAAGGCCGCGTAGAGCATATACTGGGGTACATTCATCACTATCTCGGCAACTATGACACCAGCAACGAACACTATGAAAAAGCGCGACGTTTTTACCACCGCGCCAACAATCGCCACCGCCTAGCGGCCATCTACCTCAATCAAGGCGAGAATTACCGCCTGTGCAGCGACTGGCAGCGCGCGCTGGAGCTGTATCGCATCTCTATCGACATTGTGGAAGACATTGGGGATTTGCCAACTCTGAGCTACGCCCTCACCAATAAAGGTTTAACCCTCATTCAGTTGAACCTGCTCAGTGACGCCCGCGCTAGTTTGCAACGAGCATATGACCTCTCATTGCAATGGCATGGCAAAGTGTACTTCGACACCGTAGAAGAGGCACACTCGATCCGTACAGAAGTCATGCTCGGCCTTGCTGAGATTGCTCTGAAAGAAAAGGCTTTCGCTGAGGCATTTGAGGCTGCATGTGAGGCGCTGACAAACGCCGACGCCGCAGACGAGCCGCGCAGCCGCGGGCTAGCCTATCGGATGTTAGGGAACGTCCTCACCTATTTTGCCGCTTCCAACGTGACGGGCATCCCAACCGATCCTGATTCAAGCTACGAGCTGTCGCTGGCGGCCTTCCGTCAGATGGAAGCACAAGGCGAGATCGGCCTTACATTGTCAGCCTATGCCCACAGCCTCGCTGCCCGCGGTGAAAAACAACGCGCTATCTACCTCTATCGTCAGGCGCTGGTCATCTTTACACGCTTGGGCATGACTTATGACGCCGCGCGCGTAGCAGATGCCCAGATGAAGATCTTGTAATCGGGCGCGCCAAGTCAAGCAGCTTCGTGCTACAATGAATGAGTGTACAGTGAGTGGGCAGAGGGCGACATGCAGGAAGTCGAACAAATCGGGCTATACATTCTAGAAGAGCAGATCGGCAAAGGAGGCATGGCCACGGTCTACCGCGCCCGTCACGTGCGCCTTGAGCGGCATGTCGCCATCAAGATCATGCACACGGTGTTGCTGCACGATGAATCCTTTCGCCAGCGCTTCGAGCGCGAGGCCCAAATCGTTGCCAAGCTGGAACACCCTCACATCGTCCCAATCTACGACTACAGCGAGCACAACGGCAGCCCCTACCTTGTCATGAAGTACATCGACGGGGTGACGCTCAAACAGCAGATGCTCAAGACAACCCTCTCCCTGTCAGACATCTTGCGGTTGATGCGCACACTGGCCGACGCGCTGGACTACGCCCATCGGCAGGGCGTGCTGCACCGCGACCTGAAGCCGAGCAACATCATGATCGACCGCGAAGGCCGCCCCTACCTGACGGACTTCGGCCTCGCGCGCATGGCGCAAGTCGGCGAGAGCACCATCAGCCACGATATGATGCTTGGCACGCCCTTCTACGTCTCTCCAGAACAGGCGCAAGGCCAGCGCGACCTCAGCAGTCTGACCGACATCTACTCGTTCGGGGTCGTCCTCTACGAGCTGATCACCGGCGTCGTGCCCTTCGCTGGCGATTCAGCCTACGCCATTATCCACGACCACATCTACGCCGCGCCCGAGCCGCCCAGCCAGAAGAACCCATCTCTGCCCAGAGCGCTCGACGCAGTGCTGCTGAAAGCGCTAGCCAAGCGCCCTGAAGATCGCTACTCAACCGCCACTGCGCTGATGAACGCCTTCGCCGCTGCTATCGGCGCAGAGGACGCCCCACCCGTGGAGGCCGCCGCGGCCCCTCAGCACACGCCCCCTGCGCGTCAGACGGGAGACAAAGCTGCCTCAGCAGAGGTTTACATCGCGCCCGACGGCCGCCGCGGCAGAGTAGAAGCCGCGCTCGACCTCAGCCGAGTTGACTTCAACCAGATTGGGCATCGGATTGAACGCTGGGGCGAGCGAGTCGAACAGTGGGGCGAGGAAGTCGAGGCTAAGGTTGAAGAAAGCAACCGCAACCGCTTCAAGAAGCGCCACCGCAGCAAAGAAGAGGCACTAACGGAAGAGGAAAAAATCCGCCGCCGCATCGAAAAGCAGCAAAAAGAACTTCGAAATCTGGTCGGGAGCATCGTCATGTTTGTGCTGATCAATTCAGTGATTTGGATCGGCGCAATCGCTAACTCAAGCGAATTTCCTAGTGGGTTGATCTTCATGACGGGCTTTTGGGGACTTGGTGTGGCCTTCCATGTATGGGATTACTATACCAACTATGGGCCGGGGGCGCGCTACAAGGAGGAGCGCATCGCCCGCGCCATCGAGGAAGAGCTGGGCAAACCCAAGAACAAAGCCAAAAATGATTTGTTGTTAGACGAGGACGACCTATCGCTGGGTGAAGCTCGCAGCGTCCGCCTGACAGAGGACGGCGAACTGACTGATACCTATATCGAGGAAATACAAGGGCGTCGCATGCGCCGTTAACCCCTGAAGCACGCTATGACCGATGAACTAGAAATCGACTACGACGCGCTGCGCCAGCGCGTCATCGAAAAGACCCAACGGCGCTATCGTTTCATCGCGCACACTGTGCTGTTCGCGCTGGGCTTCCCGCTGATGGGCAGCTGGGGCAGTATCCCCCTGCTGCTGTGGATCCTCGCGTGGGCCTTTCACCTGCTCTGGCTGAGCTACCATCACTCGCTGGAACAAGCCCTCAACGAGGCCATCGCTCAGGAAGAAGCGCGGCTCGCCAAAGCCAAACGTGACTACTACGGCGCGGCGCTCGACGACGACAGCGAGCTGATCACAGACGACGACGAGGACTACCGCGCCTATCGGTTCTAGCTGCTGTCATTCATTCGTGAACTGATTCAGCAGTTTTTGCCGCAGTTCCTGATGTTCTTCTGCTGTGATTTGGCGTTTTTGATAGGCGTCCTCTAACGCTGACAAACGCGCGGCCAGCGTGCCTGTTGGCTTCGTTGGCGCGCTTGACGTCGGGGTCAACTCGGACAGCCCCACCGCGCTGACCAGTTTACGAGTGCCCCTGAATATTCCCATCATAGAAAAAAGCAGCCCCAAGACGAAAAACAGTGAGTAGACTCCTGCGCTCAACAGATTAAATTGACCGTTGACCGAACGAGAGACACCCGCGGCATCCACACAGGCAAAATCTGCGCCGTAGTACTGACCAAAGCCAGCCATTCCTGTAGAAAATGGCTCTGCGTTGAGTGTCTCCTCTGCGTTACAAAGCATGCCTTGCAGCGCCTGACGCAGCCCGGGCAGACTATTCAGCAACCCAGACGACGGCAGCACGGTAGTTACAACCAGCACAACCATGCTGATTCCTGAAAAGAGCACCCCCAACAAACATCCGTACTTCATATCCCCCCCAACTGATAAATGATCCTAACGCGGCGGTGGCGGGCAGGCCATCTCGCCCGGAACCTCCCCAACCAGATCGGTGCGCACCCAGCCTTCCAACTGTCGCCCATTCTGGGTCAAGCGCACACGATACCACAGCAGATTGCCACCGCCCTGTTCGGGCTGGCGTTCAATCGCTTCCATCACCGTCCCAAAGGGCAGCGTCGTAACGCTCTGTGAACGCGCCGTTGGTTGGCTGCGCAGGAAGATAGGCTGTTGGTTGTTGACGATGATCGTGCACAGCGCGCGCGGCGTGCTGGTGATGGTCGGTGTTGGCGTGATGGTGGGCGTGAGCGTTTCAGTCGGCGTCGGCGTCGGCGTGAACGTCTCGGTCGGGGTGTTGCTCGCGGTGGGCGTAAGCGACGCAGTAGGCGTAAAGGACGGCGTCCACGTGGGCGAGGGCGTCCACGTCCAGCTTGGGGTGATCGTCGGCGTAAACGTGAGCGAGGGCGTCAGCGTCGGGGTGACAGTTGGCGTGTCGCTGGGGGTGGGGGTGATGCTGGGGGTAAAGGTGAGCGTCGCCGTCGCTGTCCAAGTCGCGGTGGGCGTTTCAGACGGGAAGAACACCGCTTCCCACTGTGGGCGGCTGATGAAGACGATCGCCAGCAGCCCCAGCCCGATGATGCCGCTGATGCCGCCGACGATGGCGCGCCGCCGATTGCGCAAGCTGCGCACCGCCGCCTCTAATCGGAACACCTCTGAGCGCCGCCCCAACACGCGGAAGGGATCCTCGCGCATCGCGTCTATCCAGCTTTGCGCGGTGTTGATGTCCCCTTCCATGATCGCCAGTTCGGCTCGCTCCATGTAGCGCGCCAGCAGATCGTTCACGACGACGCGGTAACGCTCATCTTGGGCGTACATCGACAGACCTGCCAGCATCGTGCGCGCCTGTGTCAGCTCGCTGTCGAAGTTCTGGGCGATGTGGCTGGCAGCGCGTTCAATCGTCTGGCGCGCGCGCTGCATCTCACCCGTGGCGGCGCGCGCTTCCATCATCAGTTCACCGATGGACGTGTCGGATGGGTCAAGCTGAACGGCAAACTCCATCAAGCGCAGCGCTTCGTGCGTCAGCGTCAGGCGATCATCGAGGTTGGTGGTGGTCTGGGCGCGGTTGAGCGCGGCGCGCGCTTGGTCGTTGAGCTGCGTCTTGACAGCGGCCAGTTTGCTGTCAACTTCGCGCTGCGTCTGGGCGAGGCGCTGGCTGGTGGGCAAGAGCTGGCGGATGCGCGCAAGGGCGCTGCGCACCCCCTGAAGCTGCGTCACTTGATCCTCAAGCGTCCCACCCAGCATGTTGAGCTTGACGGCGATCTGATCGGCGTCTTGCTGCACACGGCGCACCATGTCGACGCGCTCTTCTGCTTGTGGGTCGTTCGGGACGACGCGTAGCGCGCCCTCGTACTTGCGCAGCGCTTCGTTCCAGTTGTCCACCGCCATCAAGCGGTCGCCTTCGTTGAGCAGCTCGCGCGCCAGCGCCAAGTCTTGGATGTCGAGTAGCGCCTGCTCCACGTCCTTCCACGACAGGATGCCGTCCCGCTCGGCGAGGTCGCGCGCCTCGCGGTAGAGTTTGCTCGCCTCGTCGTAGCTGCCCGCGCGCACGAGCGAATTCGCGCGGTTGTAAGACACGCGCGCGTCAAAGGGGATGCGATGATCGGGCACGATGCCGCGGATCAAGTTGTCCTCGGCTTTTTGGCGGTATTCCTGCGCGGTGCTGTTGTGCGGCTCCATCGACAGGATACGGTTGGCGACGTCGATCGCCTGCTGATAGTCCCCTGCGTAGTAGTGCTCAGTCAGCAGCGAGAGCATCTCATCAAGGTCGCCATACGCGCTGTAGGTGGACGCGCGCCGTTCTGAGGTGTCTAGTGGTGAGGCGGCCGGCACGCGCTCGGTGCTGCGCGGGGTGATGGGGCGCGGCGGCGCAGTCAGCTCATCGTCGTCGTTCTCAGCCGCAAAGCGCGGTGGCGGGGTAGGCGTAGACATCACGGCGGGCCGCTGCTGGGTCTGCGTGCTGCGCGGGGCAGCCGTGGGCACAGAGGCTGACACGTTGTAGCGCTTGAACAAATCGCGGACGCGGTGCGCCGCGGCGTCGCTGTACTGCGCCGACTGCTGCAGTAGTTCGATCACTTCCGGGTCGTTGGGGTTGGTGGCGACGACTTCAGACAGGATGTCAATCGCCTCGTCGATGTCGTCGCTGTCGCCGGCCATCTCGATGCGGATGCGGGCGCGCCGCAGCAGCCCGCGCGTCGTCGGGTTCATCGTGATGGTCGAGGGGGACGCCATCAGCCGCGCAATGTCGGCAAAGAGCGCCTGCGCGGCGGCCTCAAACGGCGTGTTCTTCGCGTCGGCCAACAGCTCGCGGGCTTGCTGCTCCAGTTCTGGCAGGCGTGACGGGTCGTTGAGGGCTTGTAACTGCTGCCGCAGGTGGTCGAGGCGCTGCTGAATGTCGTTACGCATGAAGGCTACACCAGAGAATCGATCCGATCAGCATAACCTTATCCCAGTCCGATATTTCGGACAAGTGCGCAAGCGCCTCGCTTGGAGGGTGAATTCACGCCTAAAGCGCCTCTCACCAAACTCCTGCCTTAAACGGGCGTTTTAGGTATCTGTTTCGGGAGTGTAATACATTAGGGTAACTTCTGTCGGTTCCATAACCGGCACTTGATATGTCCATGACCCAAGTAAACGACTTGCCCCTACCACCTCAACTGACTCAAAGAGGCCTCTTTCGCTGTCGACTTCTGCGATGAAGTCTTCGAAGCTGTAAGTTTTCTGTGCTTCTACGATTTGCGGTCTGTTCCAACACAAGTCTCCATTCGGAGGCATTGAAGCATCTCCCCAACCATCGGGCATAGAAACAGCGTAAGGCCGTATCTCATGATTGGCTGAAGTAATAGGTCTCAAAGCAACTCCGGGATTGTTGTTCACGATTACTGCGTGCGGCGGCATAGGAGGATTCTCCTCCTGCCCCATGACTACTGCTGTCATCAGCAACAGCCCCATCACGACGATCATCCAGCGTACTGTGTTCATATTTCACATCCCTCGGTTTGCGGAGCCGCTGCTGCGCTCCTGAGACCACCTTACCACTCTGGGATGCGATGGCTGCGTGGCCTAGCGCGGTTGCCACTGCCTTGAGCGTCAGCTCGTCCTCGCTGATGATGCCGATGGTCAGAAGCGGCTCCAAACGCAAACGTATACCAATAAAAGTTTACGAAACGCATTTTCTTCAAAACAAGATACATTTCAATACAGGTGCTTGCGCCGCAACTCCTCGGCCTTCTGCACACTTCTAGGCAGCCCGAGGCGGCGATGCATAACGATGTCTTGCCGTTCTACGCCGAGCACAACCTGATCGCGGCACTGGGCACCACCTTCTACAACACCGTGGATGCATTCCAAGCCGATCTCGATCATTACAACACCCAGCGTCCACATCAGGGCTATCGCAACATGGGCCAGCGACCGATCGATACCGTCAACCTGTTTGTAGAAAGTGTCAACAAAGAAGATTAGCTGCACACTTTATTAATTTCAAAGTGCATTTCAGAAGTGTAGCAACCATGTTAGGCAAAACACAAAATGGGCGTGCAATGACACACCCACTTACCGCTGGCAGATGTAACGGTCACAACTACTTAGATTTGCGTCGGAGTACAACCACGATGGCAAACGCAATTCCAATCATGATTGCACCCACACATAGCATGTTCAGAACTGGAACGATGTTTTCAGCCATTGTTGCCCCTTATCCGCACCTAGTACCGCTGCTATCCACGAAGAGTCTAGTACTGTAGCCTGTGCCGCCTGCACCGAAGGGATTGGAGAGGATGCCGGACGTTATCGCTGACAGCGACGATCCAAATACGCCCCAGCTAGGGCTAGGATTTGGCCCACTGACATCCGTCCAGTTCCAGCCAGCGAGGGAAAATGTTCCGCTTGTATCGCCCCAATTCAGACGTGCCGGTGTGCGAGCGACATTCGTTGTATAGGTTACATTGACATTTTGCTGCAAGCGCGCCGATTCAAATCCGGCAATGCTGCGTACTGATACACCACACTGCTGCATTACCGTGAATCCAGACGACATAGTTATAGTATCCTCGTCTGTTGGAGCTTTCACTGGCAATGTTCTCGCGAAATGTACTACGTAGCAAGGCGCATGGATGTCATTCGGATCGCAACTGGCTAATCTGTATGTGCAAGACACATATTCTTCGCTCTTACTTGCGGATAGATTGAGCGGCGTCAACTCACTGAGTGAATTGATGACTGGAATCTCTGCATGATGTGTTTGAGCTTCCGCATAGCTAGCAGACGCAATGACAAAAAGCAACGATGCACAAAACACAACGACACCTTTCACGGAATCTCCTTTGAACTTTGGATACAAAGTAGAAAGGCGAATTTTATGACATGTAATCTCAATTAACTACCCCTAAAGTTGTGGAGTTGCATACGCGAATCCGCCAAGACAATTGAAGATTAATTAATATAGATTGCTATTGTGCTATTGCAGCCGCTGATCGTATTACTTGCGCCCTACCTTTGTTGCCGCTATACTCTTGCCTATGAAAATCAACCAAGATGACCATACGATGATGTCAATGCCCCTGCCACATAGCGAATGCAGGCGGCTGTTTGTGCGCGCGTAGCGCTCAACTCAAACAACTGACAACCGTCTGCCGCGTCGCAGGCGGTTTTTATTTATCACGATGGAGGATGGAGCTTCATGAGCAAGACATTCATTCACGTTTCGGTGGCGTGGCCCTACGCCAACGGCGACCTGCACGTGGGGCACTTGGCCGGCGCGCTGCTGCCTGCGGACATCTTCGCGCGCTATCATCGCCTCAAGGGGAACCACGTCTTGATGGTCTCCGGGTCGGACAGCCACGGCACGCCGATCATGGTCGAAGCGAGCAAACGCGGCCTGAGCGCCGAAGCGCTGTTTGAACTCTATCACAACCGCTTCCTGCGCACGCTGGCCAAAGCAGGCATCGCGTTTGACCTCTACACCCACACCCACACCGAAAACCACGAGCGCATCGCGCAGGACATCTTCAACACGCTGCTAGAGCGCGGCTACCTCGTCAAACGCCCGCAGACGCTGCTCTACAGCGAGCTGGAACAGCGCTTCTTGCCAGATCGCTTCGTGGAAGGGCAGTGTTACGTGTGCGGCTACAAGGACGCACGCGGCGACCAATGCGACAGCTGCGGCACGCTGATCGACGCGACCAAACTCATCAACCCGCGCAGCAAAGCCAACCCCAACGACATCCTCGTGTTGAAAGACACCGAACACTATTTCCTCGACCTGCCTCAATTCAAGCAGGCCATTGAAGCCTACTTCGACCAGCACGAAGGCCAATGGCGGCCCCAAGTGATGAACTTCAGCCGCAACTTCCTGAAAGAGCTGCACGCCCGCCCCATCACCCGCGACATCGATTGGGGGGTTCCCGTCCCGCTGGAGGGCTGGAACGACAAACGCATGTACGTGTGGTTTGAGGCCGTCATGGGCTATCTGACGGCTAGTATCGAATGGGCGCACAACGTCGGCCAGCCGGACGCATGGCAGCAGTGGTGGTACAACCCCGACGCCCAAATCTACAACTTCCTCGGCAAGGACAACATCCCCTTCCACACTGTGATCTGGCAGGCGGAACTGATGGGCATCGCCGGCCTGTACCACGACGGAAAGACGCCCTTGAACTTGCCCCATGACGTGCCCGCCAACGAGTTCATGAACATCGAGGGTGAGAAGTTCAGCAAAAGCCGCAATTGGGCCGTCTGGCTGCCTGACATCTTAGAGCGCTACCAGCCGGACGCCGTGCGCTACTACGTGGCGCGCACGATGCCCGAAACGCACGACAGCGATTTTAGCTGGGAAGGGTTCTTCACCTGTGTCAACAACGAACTGTTGGCCGCGTGGGGCAACCTCGTGAACCGCGTCGCGGGCTTTGCCTACAAGCGCTACCACGGGTGCGTTCCCACCTATGACGCGCTGACCGCCGAGGACGAGGCCATTCTAGAGAAGGTGCGCGGCGGCTTTGAGACGGTGGGCAGCCTGCTGGAAGCGGTCAAGCTGAAGGACGCGCTGCACACTGCGATGAACCTCGTCCGCGATGTGAACGCCTACCTCGACAGCCGCGCCCCGTGGAAGACCATCAAGACCGACGAAGCCGACGCGGCGCGCTCGGTCTACACAACGCTGGCCGCCATCGTCGACTTGAACACGCTGCTCGCGCCGTTCTTGCCTTTCAGCGCCCAAGCCGTGCACGAGATGCTGGGGTTTGAAGGCCGCGTCTTCGGCGAGTTGAAGATCGAGACCTACCAAGAGACAAGCCGCAGCCACAGCGCGCTCGTCTACGACCCAAGCGGCGCGGTCGGCGCATGGGAGCCGCGCGCGCTGCCCGCTGGCCAGCGCCTCAACGAGCCGAAGCCGCTGTACGTCAAACTGGAGCCGGACGTGATCGACGCGGAACGCGCCCGACTGGGAGCCGAGCGCGAAGAACACGAGATCGTTTTTTGAAGCAAAGTCAGATGTAGAAAGGGCGCGGCAGACCGCGCCCCGAATGCGCTATGGCGCTAAAGTCGCTGTCGGCGTCGCCTCGCTGGGGTCGAACGGCAGCGGCACGAAGCCCCCACCCGCCTGAGGCGTGAAGATCGGCACAGGCGTCGGCATCATGAAAGGCGGCGGATCCGTCGGGATAACTACCGGCGGCTCAAACGGGACCGGCGTCGGCGTTGGTGGGATGTTGTTCACCGTCACGTTGACCGTGCGCGTGATCGTCCCGCCTGTAGTGGAGAACGCTACCACGCGCAGGATGTAATTGCCGTTGGGGACGGTCGTCGTGTCCCACGTGCCGAGCGTGCTGCCGGGCGCGGGGAACTGCTGGCTGCTGCTGGTGATGCGCGTGAAGTTCTCAGGGGACGCCGCCGAGGCGAACTCGAGGTCAAAGCGCGCCAAGTCGCCCGCGCTGATCTGGCCAGTGATGTTGACCGGGCCGACGAGGGCTTGCCCGGCTGTCGGGCTGTTGATGACAATCGTCGGGATAGTCTGGCCCATCGAGCAAGCTGCCGTTGGCGCGGATTGCAAGTTGGCGGGCAGCCCGACGAGCTGCGCCCACTGCCGCCCCTGCGGCGTGTTCTGAATCCAGTTCAGCGCGAACGGGTCGCTGATGTTGGCAAACGTGCGGCTGACGACGTTCTCCGGGCAGAACTCGTTGGCGATCAACCCTGACCAACTGTCAACGTTCAGCGTCCGCGTGACGCCCTCGGTGTCGGGCGGCGGCGGCTGCGTCTGGATGTAGATCTCGGTGACGCGGTTGGCGCAGTTCGGCCCGGCCAGCGTGCCCGTGTCGCGGCAGATCGTGTTCTGGACGACGCCGCCGGGGTTGGTGAAGGCCGTCGGCGGGCGTCCGCTCACCGCTTCCACCATCACGCGGTTCCACAAGAGAGCAGGCGCGGTGCTGCCGCTCACGCCGACGGTGGGCGCGTTGTCATACGTCCCCAACCACACGCCTACCACGGCGTTGCTGGTAAAGCCCATCGTCCACAGGTCGCGGCCTTCGTTGCTCGTGCCCGTCTTAGCGCCCACAAAGCCCTGCGTTGGGATGCCGATGTTGGCGAGCGTGAGCGGCCCGCGCTGGCCAAACTGCTGAGCGCGCGCGGCGTCGTCGCTGAGGATGTTTTGCAGCAGGAACGCCACCTGCGGCGAAATCACCTGCTGGATCGGTGGGCGCTCTGGCAGGGGCACATCGATCTCCACCCCGTTAGCGTCCTCGGTGATGCGGTCGATGGTGTAGAGCGGCACATTGCGCCCGCCCGTGGCAATCGTGCCGTAGGCTTTCATCATGTCGATCAAGCGCACGTCGTTCGCGCCGAGCGCGCTCGGCAGGCCGAAAAAGCTGTTGGGCAGGAACTGAAGCCCCATGCGCGTCGCTGTGTCCACGAAGCGTTCCGCGCCGATGAACTCAAACGCCTTGACCGCCGACACGTTGTAGCTGTTCTGCAAGGCGAAGCGCAGCGGAACCGGCCCATAGAACACCCCTGAGAAGTTGACCGGCGTGTAGGGCTGCTGCCCGGCGATGGGATAGCTGGACGGCACATCCCATAGGATGCTGGCGGGCGTCAGGTAGCCGTTGGGGCCGCCCTCGAACGTTGCCGCGTAGAGCATCGGCTTGATCGCCGAGCCGGGCTGCTGCCATGTGCGCGTGTTGTCCACTTGGCCATCGATGCGCTCGTTGTTGAAGTCCGGGCTGCCCACCATCGCGCGGATTGCGCCCGTCTGCGGGTCAGTGACCATCACTGCGCCGGTGTTCACGCCGTTGTTGACGAGCGCGGCCACCTGCTGCACCAGCGCCTGCTCGGCCACGCGCTGAATGCGCGGGTTCAGCGTCGTGTAGATCGTAAAGCCGCGCTGGAACATCGCGTTCGGGCCGAAGTTGCGTTCCACCTCCGATTGAACGTAGAGGACGAAGTGCGGGTGTTTGAGTTCGGACGCGCGCGGCAGGTAGCGGCGCGTCTGCACCTCGGCCAATTGCAGCGCCAGCAGCCCGCCGTAAGTCCCGTCGCCGTTGTCGATCAGCAGTTGAACGCGCTCGCCGTTGAAGTCAACAAAGGTCGCCTCGCTGATGCAGAAGGGCTGCCCATTGATGAACGCCCCATGCTGGAACTGGATGCAGCCTTTGTTGATCATGCGGCGCAGCACCACCCGCATCGCGTCGTTAGCCGCTGTGAAGTTCGTCACCGGATCAAAGGTGAGCGGCGAGCTGATGATGCCCGCCAGCAGAGCCGACTGTGCCATGTTCAGATCCGCCGCGTCGATCCCGAAGTAGAACTCCGCGGCGGCTTGGACGCCGTAGCTCTGGTTGCCGAAGAAGGCCTCGTTCATGTAAAGCTGAAGGATGTCGTTCTTGCTGTAGCGCTCCGAGATGGCCATCGCCAGCATGATCTCGGTCAGCTTGCGCTCAGCTGTGGGGGACGCATCGCGCAGGATCAGGTTGCGGGCAAGCTGTTGGGTGATCGTGCTGGCCCCGCTCACGATCTGCTGGCTGCCGAGGTTTTGCAGCAGCGCGCGCACGATGGCGAAGAAGTCAAAGCCCGGATCGTCGTAGAAGGTTGGGTTCTCGGTGCTGATGACCGCGTGCAGCACGAACGGCGACATTTGCGACAGCGGGATGACGCGGCGCGCCCCGCCCTGCTGGCTGTTCAGCTCCACGATCAGATCGCCGTTGGCGTCGAGGATGCGCGCTGTTTGGAACGTCGGGCGGTAGTTGGCCAGCGCGGCGATCTCGGCCTCAAAGGGGGCGATGGTGTTGTTGTAGAACATGATGACGCCCACTGCGCCGGCGGCCAGCGTTAGGACGCCGCAGCCCGCCAGCGCGAACAACGCCAGCAGCAGCACGCGCATTCGGCTTTGTGATTCTGCCTGCTTGAGCGATTCAAAGGTGGGCGCTTGTCGATCGTTATAGTCGGGCGCGGTGACCATCGGCGTGCCGAACTCGGTGGGCGCGGCAGGGTTGACCGGCACGGTGTTCATCGGCATCGTGTACTGCGCGTCCACGGTGTTCATGTTAGGGATCGTCGCTGCCGCGCCGGGCAGCGTTTGGAGCGAGGCCGCGCTGCCGGGCATCGTCATGTCCGGGTCGTAGATCGGCTGGCCCGGGCGCGGGATGGGCGTCCCGCCGTCACCGTAAGGATCGACCATCGGCTGGCTGCTGTATTCCTGCGCGCCAGCCTGCGGCAGATACGGCAGCGAGCCGCTGATGATGTCCTCCGCCTTGAACTGGCTGGTTGCAGTCGGCGTGGCCGGGCGCGCCAGCGGCACGGGCGGCTCCGATTCAATCCACTGGTTTTGGGCGTTGTCGAAGCGGAACCACTTGCCGCTGTCGATGCCCATCATCCACCATGACTGGCTGCGCTCGTCGTAGATCTGATACTCGCGCTGACGCTCTTGCACCTCGTCGTAGCTGATCTCGCCGCGCTGATAGGCCGCACGCAGCTCAGCGATACCGCGCGCCGTCGCGCGGAATTTCTCAGCAAGCGCCTCTTCTTCTGGCGTGAGCGTGACCGTGGCCGCTTGTGACCCAATCTCGCTGCTAGTGGGCATGTCCAGCGTCGCATCGCCGCCAGCAAGTTCAGCCGCCATACGTCGGGCGATCTCTGCGGCGTTTTCCTCAGCTTGCGCCTTGCGCGCTTGCAGCGCGGCCTGCTGCGCAGGCGACAGATCGTCCTCATCGAGGCGCACCGTGTCCACGTCTTGGCTGGCGGCAGCGGCGCTCTCCAAGTCCAGCACCGAGAGATACTCGCTCACGCTCAAACGGTCGTCGTCGTCATCGTCAAACGGCAGCGCCTGTCGGATCGCTTCCATCGCGTCCTCTGGCAGGCCGCTGGCCTCGTCATCTTTGCCTTCGTCATCGAGCGCGCCGAGCGCCTCAAGGTCGATCAAGTCCTCTGGCGCGGGCAGGCTGTCATCGGCGGCTTCGGTGACGCGCTCAGACAACGCATCAAGCATATCCTCCGGCGCAAGGGCCTCTGCTGTGGGGGCCGATTGGGCGCTGGGGGCGGTCAAGATCATGTCCTCAGGGCGCATCTCCGCGGCAGCAGGGGCAGCGCTGGGGCGGCTGATGATCTGCGCGAGCAAGTCCTCTGGTCGGATGCCGCCCTCCACTTGCCGCGGGCGAACGCGCACCTCATCTGAGGGGGTGAAGGTCGTACGGTCTGGGAGATGCCATGCCCCATCCTGTGTGGGTTTTGTGTCTAGATTGGGCGGCAGCGCAGGCACTTTATAGGTGGCAGGCGCTGTGCTAGCGCTGGCATAGCGGCGAGCGCCACGCGGCGTCACCCAGTTGGGGGCGGGGGAATAAGGCGCGTTGTCTATGCGTTCCGACATGTCGTTTCCCATTTAGAGGTAGCTATCTTGCTGCCATTATAGCGCACAGTCTCACTTTCGAATAACAACCCTGTCTGTTCAGACGGCCTTCTTGACGGCTACAATACGCAGACGGATAGGAATCTGCCGCATGGACACCGCGTATCAATTCGTTCCAATTCTGATCGTGGGATTTGCCGCAGCGCTCGGCCTTACGCCTGTGTCGCGCCACATCGCCATGCGTTTAGGCGTGGTTGACAAGCCGACGCTGCCGCGCAAGCTCCACAAAGACAACAAGCCGATGATGGGCGGTTTGGCCATCTACGCCGCGGCCTTAATCTCAGTCATGGTGTTCAGCCCGCCGCAGCACCTGCGCGAACTGGCCGCAATCATGGGCGGCGCGGGGCTGCTCGTCATCGTGGGCGGCCTCGATGATCGCTATCATCTCAGCGTGCGCGTGCGCCTGCTGGCAAACTCCCTCGCTGCGTTGATCGTTGTGCTGGCCGGCATTCAAATTCACCTGTTCAACCAACCGCTGATCGACGTGCCGCTTACGCTCATCTGGATCGTTGCGCTGGTCAATGCAGCCAACTTCCTCGACAACATGGACGGCCTGACCGCCGGTTACAGCGCCATCGCCTGCGGCTTCTTCCTGCTCATCGCGCTGGCGCAAGGGCAAGTGCTGGTGGCGCTGCTGGCGGCAGCGGTGTTCGGCAGCGCGCTGGGCTTCCTCGCCTACAACTTCAGCCCTAGCAGCACCTTCATGGGCGACATGGGCGCGCTGGCGTTGGGCTTCATGCAGGCCGTGCTGGCGATCAAACTACAGTTCGGCACGCAGCCGCTCAGCGTCACGTGGATGATCCCACTGTTAGTGCTGGCGCTGCCGGTGTTTGACATCAACCTTGTCGTGTGGACGCGCCTATGGGAGCGGCGATCCCCGTTCGAGGGCGGGCGCGATCACACCTCGCACCGCATCATGGCGCTGGGCTTCAGCCAGCGTGTGACGATCCTCATCATCTATGGGGGCTGTGTAGTCTATGGCGCGCTCGGTTTGCTCGTAAGCGGCCTGCCGTCAGAGGCGGCTGGGTGGGTGGGCGCGCTCGGCTTGAGCCTCTTGGGCGTGTTGGCCGCCAGCATGGTGTGGATCCGCGAGCGCATTCAGAAACGCCCTGCCCCGCCACAAGGATAACCCGCATGACCCTCACCTTGCGTTACATGCACCCCGGCGACGTGCCCGCCGTAGTCGAGATCGACGCGCAGTCGTTCCCTGACCCGTGGTCGATGCGCTCGTACATGTTCGAGATCAACGAGAGCCGCATCAGCCACATGTGCAGCTTGATCCTCAGCGATGTTGCGATCCCTGCGCCCGAGCCGCGCTTGATCGACCGTCTGCTGCGCCGCAAAAGCCCCCCAGTGCCCAGCGAGATGCTCGCGGCATACGGGGGGCTGTGGTGCATCGCTGAGGAGGCGCACATCAGCACTATCGCCACCCATCCACACTTGCGCGGGCGCGGCTATGGTGAGATTGCGCTGGCGGGAATGCTGCTGCGGGCAATAGCGCTGCACGCCGAGTATGTCGTGCTGGAAGTCCGGGTGAGCAACCGCGTCGCCCAAAACCTGTATCACAAGTACGGCTTCGTCACAGTCGATGTGACGCGCAAGTACTATCGCGACGGTGAGGACGCCTTCCTCATGCGCGTCGAGCTGACCAACCCCGCCAGCGTTGAGGTCATTCAGACGCTCTACGCCCAGCTTCAAGCGCGCGTGCCCTTCACTGACGATTACAGCCGTGTAAGCCATCCCCGTTTGGGCGTGTGACACACTGGCAAAATCCCGCGCGGATGCGGTACACTTGCTGATTGTGTGATTGAGACATCTCCATGCAGGGATAATGCGCATGACGACCAGCTCGAAAACGTGGTTTTACTCTCATCCAGAGCCGCGCCCTTACTACATCGAGGAGCGCGTGAACCAAACCCTGTGGAAGCATCGCGTGCAGGGGTTGTGGATGAGCTGCACGCAGGCCGAAAAGCCCATCAAGATGGAAGGTAACTGGAACGGGATGCCCGTCCTGTTTGAGTGGGAGCCGGGCAAGTACTTCATCTTGCGCATGGGCGAGGAGCGCAAAGAGATGATCGGCGTCATCCGCCAGATTCTGTTCAACCTGCCCCCGTCCTTCGCCTATCAAGATGTGGACGGCCTCTACGTCGTCGAGTGGCACATGGACGACAACGAAACCCGCTGGAAGGACATTCAAGGCAACCCACAGTATCAGGGGCTGCGCCGCCTCAAACGCGCCTAGCCGAGTAGAGGGTTGGCGCGCTAACCCTCTACAAACAGGGAGTGTCTAAAGATAAACAGACATTCGTGCCGAGCGCTGAAGCACTCGGCTAGGGCGCGCCCACTGAAGGGGGCTTTGATCCTCAGCAGCGCCACCACCCCTTCAAGGGGGCTTCAGCCCCCGCGCGCTAGCCCATGGCTTCCGCCGCGGGCGTTAGCTCAGGCCTTCGGATACGGCAGCGCGTTGATGGCTGCCGCGATGTCGATGTCCTTCTGGCTGATCTTGTTGCCCGCGTCGTGTGTGCTGAACGTCACCCGTACCGTCTTGTAGCCGATGAACAAATCCGGGTGATGATCGTGGCCTTCGGCCAGCGTGCCCACAGCCGCCGCGAACATCAGCCCTGCCGCGTAGCTCGGCAGCTTGAACGTGCGCGTGATGGTGTCGCCGCTGCGTTCCCAGCCCGGCAGCGACGCCAGCGCCGCGGTGATTGCTTCGTCAGTGAGAGGTTGTGCCGCCATGAGTCGTAATCCTTTGCTATTGGTTAACTTCTTCAAATGTGATCGTTAATGTGGCGTCGCTTGTTCGCGCCGCAGCGCCTTCATCGCCGAAGAAGATGCTGTCAGCCCGCAGGCTCATCGACAGCGTGCCGCTGCTGCTGGCAACGAACTCAATCGCCCCTGCGCGCCCCCCAAAGACGTTTAAGCTTATATCCACCCCGGCAAACACGCTGAACGGGCGCGCCGGGTTATCGGTCGTCACCGTCAGACGGTAAGTGCGGCCTTCAACCACCTCGGCGACCAGCTGGCGCGTGACCACGTTCATGTCGATCACGACCGTCGTGGGCGTCGCCGAGACTTCGATCACGTCCCCCTCGCCGAGGAAAAGCGTGAAGGGGGATCGGAACGTCGTCGTGAACGGCAGCACTTCGACTTGGTACACCCCATCCTCAGGCAGCACCGCGCCGTTGACAAACGACGTGCTGGCCGTCGTCTCGCTGAAGAAGACCGGTTCACCCGAAGGGGCAACCACCGAGAAGAACATGCCGGATCTAGCGTCTAGCGGCCAGCTCACGACGATGTCTACTACGTCGCCGGCGCGCCCCTCAAACGTGTAGAAGCGTGCCCGTTCGCCCACGGCGTTCACCGTCTGCGTTTCGTTGAAGGTCAACGCCTCCACCGCTGTATCTGTGATGAGCAGCGCGTAATACGGGCGCGGCGCGTGGCCATCAAACGGGGCAGACAAGTTCAGCCGATACCGCCCCGGGGGCACTACCCGCCTCAAGAGGTTCAATTCAGTGCTGGTGACAACCTCTCCGCCCTCTGTCAAAAGGGTAAGCTGTGGGGCGAAGTTGAAGGTCAGCGGTGAGATGAGCAGCGTGGTCTCGCGCTCGACGGTGAAAGTGAAGCTAGGGAACGTGTCGCCGATGACGCCGCGGACGATCTGGCCTAGCACGACCTCAGCCTCAGCCACGATCTCCAACGGCTGCATCAAGATCGTGAAGTCTGATCCGCCGGTTGGACGGCTGTAGCTCACGACGAACACGCTGTACTGGCCTGCCTGTGGGAAGTTGATGCCCAGCGCGGGGTTGATGCCGTCGCCGCTGTCGTCGTCGCCCGCGACGTAAGCGCCCAATTCGTCGTACACCTCAATCCCTAAATCTGCTTCCTGCGAAGTGACAACGATGAGGACGGTCTGATTTTCTTCCGCGTTCACGACAAACAAGACCGGCTCATCTTCATAACGTGCGTTGATCGGGGCGTTGAGTTCGAGCGTCTGTTGGGCTGTGCCAACGGCAGCGCTCAAGGCGAGTGCCAACACAGACCACAGCACTGGGATCCACTTTCGTATCATCGAAAAATTCCCTCAGCGATCGGTTTCTAGATAGCTTCAGTATAGCAAGCTTTTGGCTACATTGAGTTGAGAACTCCGTAATCGAGCAGCGGCGGCCAACGCTGACCGCATCACTTTTTTAATCGTTTAATTTGCACAAACTTCTTGCATTTTTTCGATTTGCCTGATATTTTAAACGTTTAAGTAGACAAGTGGTGATTTCAAGTTTTAAAAAGAGAGTTTAACTGTGGTTAACCGCCTATGGAGTCTGACTGAATATCCGTTCCAGCCAGAGCGCCAGCTCTACTACGAGACGATCTTTTGTCTCGGCAACGGCTATCTAGGCAATCGCGCCTCGTTTGAAGAGGGCTACGCGGGTGACACCCCCGCAACGTTGGTACACGGCTTGTACAACCACGCCGAGGGGGCGCAAGTCGCCGAGCTGGCCAACATCCCCCACTGGGTCGGCGTTGAATTCACCGTCGATGGCACGCCCTTCCGCATGGACTTCAGCAAGAAAGACTTGCTCAAGCCACCCAACGGCGTGGCGTTGGGCTATCAGCGCACGCTGGATATGAAACACGGCTTGCTCAAGCGCGAAGCGCTCTTTCGTGCGGAAAGCGGCGGCACAGTGCGCGTGACGTTCGAGCGCTTCGCCAGCATGGACAACGTTCATCTGATGGTGCAGCGCGTGACAATCACCGCCATTGACGGCGCGCCCACTGTTCACCTACGGGCTGGGTTAAACGCCAACGTGAGCAATGAAGGCCGCCGCCACTGGCAAGACGTGCAACCCCACGCCACACCTGAACAGATGACGCTGACCGCCACCACCAACCAAAGCGGCTATCGCTTAGGGATGGCTAGCGCGCTGCTGACAAACTCGCCCGTTCAAGCACAGTTCGACGACCTCACCGCGACGCACGAAACTCACATCCAACTAGGCAAAGACGAGACCGTGACGCTGCTCAAGCTGACAGCGATCACCACCAGCCGCGACACCGACGACCCGCTCGCGCTGGCACAGTCAATCCTCAGCGCTTATCGTCAGCAGTCCTACGATCAACTGTTCGCCGCGCACGCCGCGCAGTGGGATCGCCTGTGGTTGACGACGGACGTGCAGATCGAAGGCGACGAAGAAGCGCAAGTCGCCCTGCGCTTCTGTGCCTATCACATCTTAATCGCCGCGCCGCGCCACACCGACGACGTGAGCATCGGCGCGAAGACGCTCTCAGGCTTTGGCTACAAGGGGCACGTCTTCTGGGACACAGAACTGTTCGTCCTGCCGCCCCTGACGCTAACCCACCCTGAAATTGCCCGCAACCTGTTGATGTACCGCTATCATCGGCTGGCGGGGGCGCGCCGCAAAGCCCAAGAGAACGGCTACGAGGGCGCGATGTTCCCGTGGGAGAGCACCGACACCGGCGAGGAAACCACGCCTAAATGGAGCGACCCACAGCCCGACGGCACGCGCATCCGCATCTGGACGGGCGACAACGAGCAGCACATCAGCACGGACATCGCCTACGCCGTCCTGCAATACTGGCGCTGGACGGGCGATGACGCCTTCTTGATCGACTACGGCGCGGAGATCGTGCTGGACACTGCGGTGTTCTGGGGCAGCCGCGTCGAAGCGCGCAGCGGGCGCTACGAGCTGACCAACCAGATCGGCCCGGATGAGTACCACGAGAACATCCCGAACAGCGTGTTCGTTAACCGCATGGCTCAATGGCACTTGCAGCAGGCGCTCAACCTGCTGGGCTGGCTGAAGCAGCACGCCCCGCACAAGCACGCCAGCCTGAGCGACCAGCTCAAGCTCACGTCAGAGCGCTTAGCCAAGTGGCAGGACATCATCGAGCGGATGTACATCCCCTTCGACGAGGAGAAGCAGATTCACGTCCAGTTCGATGGGTTCTTCGACCTTGAGTACATCCCGGTGTTGAAGTACGAGCCGCGCGTGGGCGGTATCTGGCCGATGCTGGGGCATGAGCGCGCGTTGCAATCGCAGGTCATCAAGCAAGCCGACGTCGTGATGTTGATGGCGCTGCTGGGCGATGAAGTCGGCCCGCGCGAGGTGCTGCTCAACAACTTCAACACCTACTACCCGCGCACCGACCACGGCTCATCGCTGTCGCCCGCCATTCATGCGTGGGTGGCCGCGCGGTTGGGGCTGGACGAGATCGCGTACCATATGTTCCAACATGCGGCGTGGATCGACCTCAAAGACAACAAAGGCAACGTGCGCGACGGCATCCACGCCGCAGCCTGCGGCGGCTTGTGGCAGTCGGTCGTGTTTGGCTTCTGTGGACTGCACCTCACGCCTGAGGGGGATCTGGCGGTTGATCCACGCCTGCCCGCCCATTGGAAGCAAGTTTCTTTCTCTGTGTACTATCGGGGTGAACGCCGTCATTTCACGGTCGAACAGCCCGCGTTAGTCGCTCCGTAGTGGCTCAGCGGAGGCGGCCAGCACAGCATCATGGCCGCGAATTTGAGCCGAACGACAAGTTAAACCTTTTGGAGGTAGTGGAAAAATGTTGAAACGGTTAGCTCTCATTCTTAGCGGGATGGCGCTGGCGCTGCCCATCATGGCGCAGGACAGCTCCATCAGCCTGACGGTGGCCGGTTGGTCATCGAACCCAGCTGAAGACGCGGCGCTGAACGCCCGTCTTGAGGCATTCATGGCCGAAAACCCGGGGATCAGCGTGCGCTTCGTCCCCTCAACCGATCACAACGTGACGATGCAGACCGCCTTCGCCAGCGGAACGTACCCGGAGGTGTTCTACATTGACAGCTCACGCTTGCCCGACTGGGCAACCGCCGGTGTGGTGGCCATTGGGGACGAAGACATCGAAGAGCTTGACGGCTTCTACCCGGCGCTGCTCGACGTGTTCACCTTTGAAGGAGATCTCTACTGCCCGCCGAAGGACTTCAGCACGATGGCGCTGCAATACAACAAAGACCTATTCGACGCGGCAGGCCTTGAGTACCCAACCGCCGACTGGACGTGGGATGAGCTGCGCGCGGCTGCTGAGGCCTTGACTGACACATCAGCCGGCGTCGTCGGCCTTGTGACCCCGCCCAACCTTGAGCGCTGGATGCCCTTCCTGTATCAAGCCGGTGGCGCGATCATCAACGAAGACGGCGAATACGTCATGGACAGCCCCGAAGCACTGGAAGCGCTGGAATTCTACATCGGCATGGTGACCGACGGCATCGCCGGGCCGCCCTCGCGTGTCGATAGCGGCTGGGGTGGCGAAGCCTTCGGGCGTGGCCGCGCCGCAATGGCGATGGAAGGTAACTGGGTCATTCAGTTCCTGCTCGACAACTACCCTGAACTCAACTGGGGCGTGGCAGAACTGCCAGCCGGCCCAGCAGGGCGCGCAACAATGGCCTTCACCGTGTGCTACGGCGTTGCGGGCAACCTCAGCGGTGATAAGCTCGACGCGGCTTGGGCGCTGGTCAACTTCTTGACGAACGACGATGGCGCGCAGAGCGTGGCCTCCGCCAGCTTCGGCCCGATGCCAACTCGTCCATCCGCAGCGCAGGCCTACCTCGACAACTGGGCCGCTCGCACCGAAGGCAGCGGCGTCAACTTTGAGGACTTCAACGCCTTCATCGCTGGGGGCGAGTACAGCTACCCGTGGGTGCTGCCAGTTGGCTTCCAACCGTTTGTGGACGCCTTCAATGCTGGCTTACAGCGCGCCTTCGACGGCCAAGCGACGGCTGAAGATGTGCTTAACGAAGTGAGCATGATCGCCAACGAACTGCTGAGCCGCTAACGCTGCATCGATGCTGTTCATGGGGCGTGGCGGCTATCGCCGCCACGCCCTGTCCTTCAAAGAAAGTATTTTGCATTCGATGAAGTTAAAGGTTTAAGTTATGGCCGTT
>CALDYP010000015.1 GCA_937944445.1 uncultured Anaerolineae bacterium | reverse complement strand
CCTGTCCTTTTTTCCCACACGCGGACGCGGCAGGCCGCGTCCCTACATCACCGGGCCAAACGTGCCGCCCGCCGTGACGGTTATCCCAGCGCTGCTGCGATCGCCTCAGCCACACGGCGACCACTCTCAACCGCCCCGTTCATGTAGCCGAAATAGTCGAGGCTGGTGTGCTCGCCGGCGAAGTAGACCGCCCCCACGGGCGCTTGCAGCAGCTCTAAGATCGCGTACTGGCCGGGCAGCGGGCAGCTGTACGAGCCGAGCGAGCGCGGGTCGATTGCCCACGCCTGCGCTTTCGTGACCTCGTTGGTCTCGCGATCAATGCCGGGGAAAGCCACGTCGAGCGCCTCAGTGTAGCGGTTGGCTGCGCCGCCCACGGCGCGCCCGAACCTCACCCCTTCGCTGCCCCCGTTGTAGAAGGTGTAGCTGCCCACGCCGGAGCCTTGCAGTTCGCTGCTGTCCCAGCCGCTGCCGAAGGGCGCATCGGTGTAGAGGTAGCCGCTGTAGCCCTGCTCGTTCCAGACGCGGCGGTTGACGCCGATCACCAGCTTGCCGTTCGTGCCGTAGCCCAGCGTGGCAATCGCGCGGTGGTGGGCGTCGCTCAGCTCGGCGATGTCCAACTGCGTGTAGCGCAGCACGCTGAGCGGGATGGCCAAGACGACCACATCGGCACGGGCACTGTGCACGCCCATGAACTCGCCGTTTTCCTCGTTCTCTTCAAAGCCCAGCACGTAGCGATAGTCAGGGTTGGGGCGGTCGCGGTCAGGATCTGGGTCGCGCAGGACGGTGAACCTGTGGCGCAGCTTGATCTCACCGCCTGCCGCGGTGATCGCCTCGGCCATGCGCTCGGCGATGCGCTGGTTGCCGCCGCGCACCTTGTAGCGCTCGTCGCTCGGCCCAACCGCGTCGAGCTGCCCGTCGTCGTCCAGCGCGGGCGCAAGGTAGAGGAAGTTGAGCGCGTTCTGCTGGTCGATGCTGAGGCCGTTCTCAGTCGTGAAGGCCACGTCGAGGAAGCGGTAGATCAAGTCGCTGCGCGTCATGCCCAGCTCGAGCAAGTAGGCGCTGATCGTCATCTGGTCAAAGCGAGCGAGCGCCGCCTCATCCTCGTCGTAAACCGCTTCCACGTCGGCAGCGATCTGCTCGGCGTATGGCTCAAACAGGGCGGTCAGTTCCTCAATGCTGATGTGCCGCCCGTCGAAGACGATCGCCGTGCGCTGATAGGGGCTGTCCTCGCGGTCGAGCAGCTCAAGGCCGAACGCCTCCACCAGCGCCAGCACGTCCTCATGATCGCTGTTGATGAACTCCGCGCCCATCTCGGTGGTCAGGTTGTCGTCGAACACGCCGCTGATGCTGTAGACGCGCCCGCCCACGCGGTCGCGCGCCTCGTAGACCGTTGGGGTGTAGCCCGCTTGGGTCAGGTAGTAGGCGCAGGCAAGGCCCGCGAAGCCCGCGCCGACGATCACGATGCGCGGGCGGGGAGCGTCGGACGCGGCGCGCGCCGTCAGCGGCAGCTTGCCCAGCGTTAGGCCTGCGCTGGCTGCGCCCACGCCTTTGAGGAACTGGCGGCGCGTTAAGCCGAACGACGTGCGGAACAAGGCCTGCTGCGACAGGCGCAGCGGCGGGGTCTTGGCCATGCGGTGCATCATAGG
Organism: uncultured Anaerolineae bacterium; assembly: GCA_937944445.1. Taxonomy (GTDB): domain Bacteria; phylum Chloroflexota; class Anaerolineae; order Aggregatilineales; family Phototrophicaceae; genus JANWYT01. The sequence continues at coordinate 53,654 of CALDYP010000015.1, read as the reverse complement.
GTTTCCTCCAACCATTGGTAAACGATGTCAGCAGTTTGCTGCCAAGCAGGGTCGAGCATTACATCATGGGCAGCCGGCACGCAGCGGTACGCAGCGCGATAGGCGGCAGCGGTGCGCTGGCTGTCAGCCTTAGTGAACAAGGTGTCTGCGCCGGCGTGGACGACGAGCGTCGGCACACGCTGCGCGCGCGACGGGCGAGGTATGTCAAACAGCGCTAGATCGAGGATCGCGCGGAACGACTCCGGCGTGAGACGGCGGCGGTAGCGTTCGAATGCCTCCGTGGGCATGTCCGACGAGAAGAACATCCAGCGGATGGCCTCAGCGTTGTTGAGCGCGGGCTGGAAGCTGAACGGGGCAGCGAGCATCTCGCGCGGGTGGCGCAGCGTCACTTTCAGCAGCGCCCGCAGCGCCCCGCCGACCGGCACAGTGGCCAGCAACACCGCCCCCGCCGCCGGGCGCTGCTCCAAGCACTTCTGCACGATCAAGCCGCCCATGCTGTGGCCGATCAGCACTGGCAGCCGCCCGCTCGCTTGGGCGACCTGCTCGGCGGCGGTCAGCGCGTCGGCCACGTAATCGGCCACGCGCACCCAGCGCAGCGCCCCGCTCAGTGGGCTGCTGCCGTGCCCGCGCAAGCTGACCGCGTAAGACGGATACCCCTGTTGGGCAAAGTACGGCAGGAAGTGCTCCTCCCAGCACCACGCGCCATGCATGATGCCGTGAACGAACAGCAGCGGTGGGCGCTGGCTGGGCGCGGCGGGCTGCTGTTCAACGATCTCTAACATGGCGCACCTTTTCCAACAGCTTCACTTTCCAGTATAACCATTTTTGGCGCTGTTAGATGGCGTTAAAGATTAAGGTGTACGATGCAACATGTTGAACGCTAACTGGGAGCAAGTGAAATGTTCAAACGACTGAGTTGGTTGATCGCAGTGTGGATGCTGACCAGCGCAGCGCTGGCACAGACGCCTCAGATCACGCTGACGCCGATCTTGGAAGGGGTCAACCGACCCATCGGCATCTACAACGCCGGCGACGGCAGCGGACGGCTCTTCATCATCTCGCAAGGCGGGCCGATCTTCGTGGTGCAGGACGGCGAAGCCAGCGTCTTTCTCGACCTGACGGGGCGGCTCTCGCGTGATGTCAACGCGGGCGGTTACACGGAACGCGGCGTGCTGGGGCTGGCCTTCTCACCGACCTTCGCCGAGGATGGCCGCTTCTACGTCAACTACACTGGCCGCCGCGGCGAGACGATCATCTCGCGCTTCACCGTGCTGCCGAACAGCCCCAACGAGGGCGACCTGACCAGCGAGGAACAGCTCCTCGCGGTGGAACAGCCCTTCGCCAACCACAACGGCGGGGATATGGCCTTCGGCCCGGATGGGTTCCTCTACATCAGCCTCGGCGACGGCGGCAGCGCAGGCGACCCGATCAACGCCGGGCAGCGGCTCGACACGCTGCTTGGGAAGATCCTACGGATCGACGTGAGCACGCCCACCGGCTATGATATCCCCCCCAGCAACCCCTTCGTCGGGATCGACAGCGTGCTGCCCGAAATTTGGGCGTATGGGCTGCGCAACGTGTGGCGCTTCTCGTTCGACCGCGAAACGGGCGATTTCTTCATGGCCGATGTCGGGCAGGGGCGCATGGAAGAGGTCAACTTCGAGCCAGCCGGCTTCCGCGGCGGGGCCAACTACGGCTGGGCTGCCTTCGAGGGCACGCGCGTCTTCAACGAGCGCATCCGCGTGAACAACCCCGTCGCGCCGATCATCACCTACGAACACGGCGAAAACGGCTGCTCGATCACTGGCGGCTATGTCTACCGCGGCACGGCGATCCCGGCGCTGGTCGGCAAGTACCTCTACGGGGATTTCTGCTCGGGGCACATCTGGGCGGCCACGCGCAGCGCTGACGGCACGTGGACGAGCGAGCGCCTGCTGAACGGTTCCTTCCCGCTGACCAGCTTCGGCGAGGACGAAAACGGCGAGCTGTACGTGGCCAATCATCGCGGCGTGGTCTATCGCATCGACCCACGCTAACGACAGACGCGACTACATCGATATACTGGACAGCGTAGGAACAAGCGCCTGCGCTGTCTGTTTCTTTTTGAAAAGGCGTATCAAGGTGAGCGAGCAGGTAGGCTTTGTTGTGTGGATGACCGGCCTGAGCGGGTCAGGCAAGACGACGCTCGGCATTATGCTGGAGGCAGCGCTGCGCGCGCGCGGGCTGCGCGTGGAACGGCTGGACGGAGACACCGTGCGGCAGGGCCTCAGCCGTGACTTGGGCTTCAGCAAAGCCGACCGTGATCGCAACATCGAGCGCGTCGGCTTCGTCGCTAAGCTGCTGGCGCGCAACGGCGTTGCGGTCATCTGCTGTTTCATCTCGCCTTACCGCGCCGCCCGTGACCAAGTCCGCGCGGAGGTGGAACACTTCGTTGAGGTCTACTGTGATGCGCCCGTGGAAGCCTGCGCCGCGCGCGACACAAAAGGTCTCTACGCGCGCGCCTTCGCGGGCGAACTAGCTGACTTCACTGGCGTGAACGACCCGTATGAGCCGCCGCTTTGCCCTGAGGTGACGCTGCGCACCGCCGTTGAAACGCCCGACGAGAGCTTGCAGCGCCTGCTTGCAGCGCTGAGCGAGCACGGCCTCATCCCTGTCGAGGCGCGCGGATGAGTGCGCCCATCCCCCCACACGGCGGCCAATTGATCGACCGGCGACTGACGGGTGCAGCGCGCGAGGCGGCGCTGGAACGCGCCCAACGCTTGCCGCGAGTCGCGCTCAACGAGGTGGCGCTGGCCGACCTTGAGATGATCGCCGTCGGGGCGCTCAGCCCGCTGATGGGCTTCATGACCCGCGCGGACTATCTGAGCGTGCGCGACCAGATGCGCCTCGCCAGCGGGCTGCCGTGGGGGCTGCCCGTCACGCTGACCGTGCACACGCTGGACAGGCTGCGCGCCGGGCGCGAGGTGGCGCTCACCGCGGGCGATCAACCGCTGGCGATCCTTGAGCTTGAGGAGGTCTACGAGCTTGACCCGCTGCGCGAGGCCCAGCAGGTTTACCGCACGACCGACCCGGCCCATCCGGGCGTGGCGCGTCTGTTCCAGCAGGGGCGGATGGCGCTCGGCGGCGCTGTACACGTGATCGACCTGCCGCGCGGCCCGTTCCCAGCGCTGCGCCTGACCCCCGCCCAAACGCGCGCCGAGTTTGCTGCGCGCGGCTGGCGGCGGATCGTCGCCTTTCAAACGCGCAACCCGATCCACCGCGCCCACGAATACATGCACAAGGTCGCGCTGGAGATCGTCGATGGGCTGCTGCTGCACCCGCTGGTGGGCGAGACGAAAGCGGACGACGTGCCAGCCGATGTGCGCATCGCCAGCTACCGCGCGCTGCTGGCGACTTACTACCCAGCCGACCGCGTGCTGCTGGCGGCCTTCCCCGCGGCGATGCGCTACGCTGGCCCGCGTGAGGCGATCTGGCACGCCATCGCCCGCAAGAACTACGGCTGCACCCACATCATCATCGGGCGCGACCACGCCGGCCTCGGCAGCTACTACGGCAGCTACGACGCACAGCGCATCTTCGACGAGTTCACCGCGGACGAGATCGGCATCACGCCGCTGTTCTTCGAGCACACGTTCTACTGCCGCGCCTGCGCTTCGGTAGTGAGCCGCAAGACGTGCCCGCACGATTCGAGCTGTCACGTCGCGCTGAGCGGAACACAGGTGCGGGCGATGCTGGCGCGCGGCGAAGCCCCCCCGCCCGAGGTTACCCGCCCAGAGGTAGCCGCCGTGCTGCTAGAGGCGATGCGCCGCCACAATGGGGTATAATGGCCCTATGACAGACCCCGTAAGTACGACCCTGCTGCTGACCGTTGACCCCACCGCGCCCGAGCCGGCGACGATGACGCGCGCGGCACAGGTCATCCTGTCGGGCGGGTTGGTCGCCTTCCCGACGGAGACCGTCTACGGGTTGGGGGCGCACGCCCTCAACGCGGAGGCCGTCGCGCGCATCTTCCGCGCCAAGCAGCGCCCCAGCACCGACCCGCTCATCGTCCACATCGCCGACCTTGCCGACCTGCCGCCGCTCGTGGACGCCATTCCGCCTGCGGTGGCTGATTTGGCCGTGCGCTTCTGGCCCGGCCCGCTGACGCTGGTGCTGCCGCGTTCGGCGCGCGTGCCGGATTTGGTCACCGCTGGTCAGCCGACCGTGGCGGTGCGCGTGCCGTCGCACCCGGTGGCGCAGGCGCTCATCCGCGCGGCCAACGCGCCGATTGCCGCCCCCAGCGCCAACCGCTTCAGCCGACCCAGCCCCACCACCGCCGATCACGTGCTGGCCGACCTCGCGGGGCGCGTCGATGTCGTGCTGGACGGCGGCCCCGCCACGATCGGCGTCGAGTCTACCATCCTTGACCTGACGAGTGACCCGCCGGCGGTGCTGCGACCGGGCGGCGTGCCCGTGGAGGCGCTGCGCGCGCTGCTGCCCGACCTGACGCTGCGCACCCTGACGATGACCGAGGGCCAGACCGCCCCCGCGCCGGGCACGCTGCTCAAACACTACTCGCCAGAAGCGGAGTTGATTCTGTTCAGCGGCAGCCCGAACGCCGTGAGCGCGCGCATGGCACGCCACGCGGCGGAACAGATCGCACGCGGCGCAGCCGTCGCCGCGCTGGTGATCGGCCACGCGCCGCTTGACCTGCCCGCGGGGGTGACAGTCGTCTCGCTCGGGGCAGATGACGGCGAGGCAGCCAATCGCCTGTTTGCTGTGCTGCGCCAGCTGGAGCGCAGCACGGACGTGATCCTCGCGCGCGCGCCGGCCCAAGTTGGCCTCGGCCTCGCCCTATGGGATCGGCTGTGGCGGGCCGCCGAAGGCCGCGTCGTGCAGGTCGAGTGAGCGCCAGCAGAGGCTTCAGCGCTCGGCGGCCTGAGCCACGCCCGCGGCTGAAGCCCCCGTCAGGGGGCGCACCTTAGCCGAGTGCTTCAGCGCTCGGCCATGTTTAAGTGAGGAGCAGCCATGACCAACGACCCCAACAACATCAACCCGCCCCTGCGGCTGCTCGTGGCGTTTGAGGCGCTCACTCAGCAGCCGCCAGAGGTCATGATGGGCGTGGCGGGGCGCGAGGTGTGGTTGGCAGGGGTGTGGGGCCACCATGAGCGCTGGCAGGTGCACGTGCCTGATTGGGAAGCGCAGGTGATCTTCAACGCGGCCAGCATCGCCAAACGCCAGAACGCAGCCGGCCGCCTGCTGCCGCCGTGGGCGCGCCCCCTGATCGCTGCATGGCAGATGCTCGACAGCGCGCATCACCTCCCAAGTGAAGGGGCGCGGTTCGTCATTGTGGCGGACGACCCGCCCGGCCCGCGCTATGAGTTCAGCGTGGGGCTGGCCTTTGCTGCGGCCTGCTATGCCCGCTCCAGCGGCAGCGTCCCCCCTACTTCTGCGCTGATCGACGCGCTGGAGCGGCGGCTGCGCCTCATCGACCGCTAGGCGCAGACGCCGTGATCGGCCACTCGTTCGGCAGCGTCTGGACGATCTGCCCGTCACGCAGCAGGTGCAGGCCGCCCTCGGTGCTCACAGCTAACAGGTTGGTGTCGTCCACAAAGGCAGCCGACTGCACGCCCTCAATCGGCCAGAAGCTCAGGGCGGCTTGGTTGGCGTCGGGCGTCAGCGGGCTGCTGTCGTCGATGCGGATGAGCGTCAGGCCGTCCGGGTGCAGGACGGCGAGGCGTGACGCGGTGCGGCTGGCGATCAGCGCGTTGTGCTGCGTCTGCACTAGTCGGCCTAGCTCATAGCGCCGATAGCCGCCCTGAAAGTCGTAGATCGTCACGGCTGAGGCGGTCAAGACGGCGGCCTCCCCGCTCGGCAGCAGCAGCAAACTGAGCGTTTGATCGGCTGAGATCAGCGGCGCGGCAGTGACAGAAGCGCTTCTGAAGTTGTCATAGCGCATAAGGTTCCTCCCATCACGCATGATCAGTCCCCCCTCTTGCAGCGCCAGCGCTTGCAGCCCCGCCGACTGCGGCAAGATCACCTCAGCGATGAGCGCGCCGCTTTCCGTGATGCTGTAGAACGTGATCTTTCCCGCGGCGTCGCCGACCACTGCTCGCTTGCCATCTAGGCTGAGCGCAGCATGTGGCGTGTTGGTGTCTACTTGGGTGAGCATGCCATCCGTGCGCATGAAGAGCGCCTGACTCTGACTGCCATCAGCGAGCATGACGAGCAGCCATTGGCCGTCGGGGCTGATGTCGGCGCGGGTGATGGGATGCGGGAACTCGAACGTTCCGCCGCTCACCGGCAGCCACTGGCCGTTTTCGTCCGCACGGAACGCTCGCCAGCGCAGATCGCGCTCATGCCATGCCACTTGTGCCAGCCAATCCTGCTGGGCGCTCACGCTGCTTTGGGGGAACGCTCCCTCCACAGGGGCGTTAAAGGCCACCACTGCCGGCGTGGGCGGCGTCCACGTCGGGGTTGGCGTAGGGCGCACCCCCTGCGGCGTGGTGAAGAACGTGATTGCGCCGGAGATCGCCAGCGCAGCCATCAGCCACGCCAGAGGCCAGATCGATTGATTGGCCCGTTTTTCCTTTTCCTTGCGCTTTTCTTTCTCGAAAGATGGAGGGATGAAGCTTGTCATAGCTGTGAGCACCTCACTCTACAATCGTTACGCTCATTTTACGTCGAAAGGCTGCGACGGGTATCGAGCGATCACCCAACGCAGCATGAGCAGTTGAGCAATCAGCGGGGCGTCCGCGCCGTAGGGGGCAAAGGCGGCGCGCGTCTCGATTAGGGTCGCCCGCCCCGCCCGCTGATAGAAGAAGGCGTTCACCGCCGCTTGCAGCGCTGCGTCGTTGTCGTTGACGTGCGGCTGCACGCCCAGCGCCCGCCCCACAGTGACGGTCGCCGTCCAGTGGCCAATGCCTTTTATGCCCAGCAGCGTTTGATAGAGCGCCTGCGGGTCGGCCTCTTCCCAGCCGCTGAACGCGCCCTCTGCCACCATCTGACTAATGCGGATCAGTAGGTCGAGCCGCGCCGTCGTCAGCTTGAGCGGGGCGAGGTCAGCGCGGGTGAGCGCAGCGATCTGCTGCGGGGCAGGGGGCGCATAGATCACCCCAACCGGCGTTGCGATCGGCGTGCCGAACAGCGCGGCCAAGCGCCCCTGTATGCCCAGCGCCGCCGTCCAACTGATGTGCTGTTCGATGATCGTCGTGACGAGCGCCTCGTAGAGGTCGGCGCAGCTGAACACAGGCAGGCCGGCCAGCGGCTCCAGCCAGCCCCACAGGGCAGCGTCCGCCCGCGCGCGGGCATAGAACGAGGACAGATCCGGGTGCAGGCCGCTCACCGCGCGCACCGCCCACGCCAGCGCACTTGGCTCAGGCGGCGCGTCCCAGCCGTGCAGCTCAGCGCGCAGGCAGTCCGCCGCTATTGAGAAATGCACCACGCCCACCGCGTCACCGATCCGCAGGCCGCGCCAATAAGCGTCAGGCGTCAAGCGAAAGTAGGGCCGCACCGCAAAGCGGCTGAGAACGTCCATCAGCCGCTGAAAGCTGTACGGGTGAGGCGCTGGAAGCAGCAAGGCTTACAGGCTGGCGGGGCTGAACATGGCCACCAGCCGCTCCGCCACCTCAGATAGATCGCTTTTGATGCACAACGGCGGCAGGTCGAACAGCAGGTTCGGCAGCGTGTCCTCACAATGAACCACTGGCACGACGACTTTTCCCAGTGACATGGCTCTGTCGTAGCACTGGCGCAGCGCGCTCTCGTGCTGACTAGGGCAGTTACAGATGAGCACAACAGCGCCGACGTGCGATAGGTTGGTGTGCAAGGACGGGCGCGCCCCGATGAGATCACAGTGAGCGTCGAAATGTTTTTCACGCATCGCTTGGGCAAGCGCCCGCGCGGGCGAGGCGTCGTTCTCGTGGGCGATGATCAAGACGCCCTCACGTGCGGCCACCGCCAAGTGCTGCGGCGTGAGCAGCGCGCTCAACGCAGATTGAACCGCTTGGTTGGTCGGATCCTGCGCGAGGATATGACGCGCCATCGCTCGACGATGTTCTTGCTCGGCATGAGCCAGATACGACATACTCCACCAACTCGAAAGCTTATAAATGACTTCTGTTACATATAATGCGATAAATTTATTTAATGAGCAATCGCTTTTTCACATCATTTTTCTAACGTAGCCCGAGCACAAATCTGTTTTTGTAATGTGAGATGCCTCACATACAAAAACGCTGGCCCTGAAGCAGGTCACGCGCTGATCAGCAGCGTGTCGAGGGTGTGCTGGACGTGTTCGAGATCACGCGACCAGAACAGAGGCGGCAGGTCAAAGAGCAGGTTTGGCAGGTCATCCAAGCTGTGCACGACGGCTAACAGCACTTTGCCCATCAGCATGGCCGTCTTATAGCTGTGCTGCATCTCAGGGTCAAAATCCCTCCGCGCCCCCAATATCAGTATCACAACGCCGGCGGTCACGATGGTTGTACCTAGAGCAGCGTGCTGCCCTGTAACCCGCACCACGGCTTCAAAGCCTCGGCTCTGTAGATGTTGCGCCAGCTTGCGCGCTTGTGGTTCAACGCTTGCCCGGCAGACGATCACGATCCCATGACTGGCCGCGAGCCGAACATGATCCGGCGCGAGCAAGTCGTTCACGATTGCCCAAAGCCGAGCGCTGTTTGGGTCTTCAAACAGATATTTGCGCACTGTGGCCCGTTTGCGTTCGATCTCTAGCAGTGAGCGTGCTTCCATCGTGTTTCCAGCCGAATCCGTTACTAAAGTACTAAGTACACATTATAATGGAATTGTTTGATTAAATTCAAATGACAGATGTGGCACAAATTCTTAACTTTAAATAGCAAATAAATTATGGATAAAGTAATCCCTTCTTTGAAACAGAATGGGAGTGTCTAAAGGTAACCAGACAGTCATCGGCCTTCACCGTCGCGCCGAGCGCTCACGCACTCGGCTAGGGCGCGGGCTGGATGAGTCTTCTGTTCGAATTTAGACACTCCCAACAGAATTAGAGCGTTGCAGGTGAGGCTGTTCACGCGCCATAATGAACCCTAAAGAAAGTACGAGAATTAGAATGGCGCAAGTTTTTATCTCCTATGCGCGGGCAGATGGTTATAATCTGGCACAGCGGCTGCAAGCTGATTTGCAGAGCGCCGGCTTCAGCGTGTGGCTCGACCAGCGTCAGATTGAGTTAGGCGGCAGCTTCACCGAGAACATCGAACACGCCATCGACACGTGTGAGGTGATGTTGGCGCTGCTTAGCAGCGGCTCGCAGGCGTCTAAGTGGTGTCGGATGGAGCAGCTGCGCGCGCTGCGCAAGGGCAAGAAGCTCATCCCGATTCGCGTTCAGCCTGACGCTGAACCGCCGCTGCACCTTGAACACCTCAACGCGATTGACTTCAGCGCCGAGGAACGCTACGCCGACAACCTGCGCGACCTGCTCAGCGACCTAGCGGCCAGCCGTGCCTTCATCGCCGAGGTTCCGCCTATAGCGGCATCCGCTGGGCGCACTGCCATCGAGCGCCGCACAGCGGCAGCTTTCCGCCGCGCGGTGCGCGCCTTACGCGCCGAGCCGTGGGGCCTGCGCCAGTGGTGGACGTATTTCTTGTTCCACGCGGTGACGCTGCACGACCTGCCGGAGCTGCTGAGCAGCGGGCGGCTGGTTGCGCCGCGCCTGCGCGACCCCAAAGCGCGCACCCAGTGGGATCGCTACGTGCGGCTCAGCTTTCGGCCACGCACCCCGGCCTTCTTCGACCGTGAGGGGTATTACCCCGCGTCACACGCTTTGAACGGCTGTCTACAATCGCCGGTGTGGCTGATGTTCGACCTAGAGACGATCCTGCTGCACCCCAAAGCCCACTTCAGCGATGGCGACCCGGCCAGCGGCGCAGCCACCTACGCCACCGCACGCGCCTTCGCTGAGCTGCCCTTTGAGCAGATCTACCACGATAGTTGGATGCGCCAAGACGAGAAGGGCGAAATCCTGCGACATCGTGAGGCGCAGGTGCTGCTGCCAGAGGCGATCACGCTCGAGGCGCTGCAGATGATCTGGCTGCGCAGCGAGGCCGACTATGAGACGCTGGCGCATCTGCTGCCCGCGCCGCTGTGGGCAAAGTGGCGCGACAAAGTCACCGCGCGCACCGATTTCATGCTCTTCAACCACAAGCGCCTGTACATCACCCATGCACGGCTGACTGCTGATCGGATTGAGCTGCACTTCAACCCCGCCCGCCTGCACGAGGATCGCTTCACCCTGACGTTGATCGTCACCCACGCTGACGGCAGGGAACAGCGCTGGTCACGCGAGGCGTTCGTGGGCGATGCCCCGCTGGCGTTGGGGGTGCGTGGGGCGGACGGCTACGCGCTGCGCGTGCTGCTAGACGACCAGCTCGCCTACCTCGGTCGCTACCGCGGCGCGGTCGAGGTGCTCTAACCGCCCTGCCAGCGGACGATCGGCGGAGTAGTGGGCGACGCGCTGCCGCCTGCTGGCTCCACTGTGACGCCCACCGTGTCAAAGCGCCCGGCGAGCAGCGCCCCATCAAAGACGAGCGCAGCGCTGCCGTCTGGCTGCGGCTGAACGAGGCCGAGGCTGACGATGCGCTCGCCGTCGCGCACCCACGCTTGATAGGTCTGGTCAGGCGCAAGCGGCGGCAGCCCCGACAGGATGAGGAAGGCTTGCGGTTCGGCGCGCGCCCATAGAACGCGGCCTGTGGCATCTGGCGCAGCGTCGGCCTGAACGGGATGCAGCACAAGTTCCAGCGGCGCTTGTTGACGGGCCACCGCGGCCCATGCCGCGTTCGAGACGACCAGCGCGATCAGCAGGCAGGCCGCGGCGACCCAGCCCCACGCCCAGCGCCGACGCTTGGGGCGGGCAGTGACAGCTTGGATCAAGCCGGCCTTGACGCTAGGGGGCGGGGCAACCGGCGGCAGCAGCGCGGCTAGCTCAGCGTTGAGCTGCTGATAAGCGTTTAATTCGACCTGCCAGTCGGGGCAGCGCCGCAGCAGCGCTTCGACTTGGCGCGCTTCGTCAGGATCAACTGCGCCCAACGCATAGGCTGGCAGCAGATCGCGCAGCGCGTCGCAGGGGGATGCTGAGTGGGGGGTGTCGTCTGGCGTGTTCATCGTTTAGCTATCGTTCATTCGTGGTCATTTGGATTTATCAGCAGCGCGCGCAGCTTTTGCAGCCCCGCCCGCAGCCGCGTTTTGACCGTCCCCAACGGCAGGTTGAGCGCGGCGGCGAGTTCGCTGTGGGTCAGGCCGCGGAAGTAGGCTAGCTCGATCACCTGCCGCTGCTCATCGGGCAGGCGGCGCAGCAGCGCGCGCAGGCGGTCATGCTCGGCGGGGTCGGGGTCAGCGTCAGTGGGCGCGTCGAATTCGTCAAGCAGCGGCACGCTGCGCCCGCTGCGCAGCGCCTCGGCCCGCAGGCGATCGACCGCGGTGTAGCGCGCCACCGTCAGCAGCCAACTGCTGAATTGGCCGCGTTCAGGGTTCCATGTGTGCGGGCGCTGCCACACTTTGAGGAAGACATCCTGCGTGACCTCTTGCGCCAACGATTCATCGCCCATGACGCGCAGCGCAAGGCCGTACACGCGGCTGGCGTAGGCATCGTAGAGCGCCTCCAGCGCGCGCTCATCCCCCTGTGCGATGCGCCGCAGCAGCGCAGTCGGATCAGCTGACATGTTCGCCCCTGAGCAGATGATGAGAAAGGCAATCCAGCGACTGCCCCGCTTACGATAGCGTACTGACCGCGCACAAGCAACACAGCGCGGCCCATCGTTTAACGATCATCACAAGAGGAGAAATAGAGTATGAAGAAAGTGTTAGGTCTTTTGGTTGTCGCGGCGGCGGTTGTGCTGGGCGTGTTCGCGGTGGCGGCGCAAGAAACGGCCACGCTCACCGTGCGCAACATCAACGGGCTGGGGCCGGTGCTCGTCGCTGAGAACGGCATGACGCTCTACACCTTCAAGCGGGATCGCCTCGACACGACCAACTGCGTTGAGCCGTGCACGAACAACTGGCCGCCTTACGCCGTCGCCAGCGCTGAGATGCTGACGCTGGGCGAGGGCATCCCCGGCGAGATCGGCACGATCGAGCGCGCCGACGGCACGCTGCAAGTGACGTACAACCAGATGCCGCTTTACTTCTGGGTGAACGACCAGCAGCCCGGCGACGCGACCGGCCACAACTTCCGCAGCAACTGGCTGGTGGCCACGCCGGCGACGGTCTACGTGCAGTTTGATGAGGAACTGGGCTTCATCCTCGTCGGCGGCAATGGCATGACGCTCTACACCTTCGCCAACGACGAGCCTAACGCCAGCAGCTGCGTCGAGCCGTGCTCCAACAACTGGCCGCCGCTGACCGTCGAAAGCGCCAACGCGCTGGTGACCTCGGTCAACATCCCGGGCATTTTCACCACGTTCGAGCGTCCGGATGGCACGCTGCAAGTGGCCTACAACGGCCAGCCGCTCTACTTCTGGGTGAACGACGCCGCGCGCGGCGACACGACCGGCCACCTCTTCCGCGATGTGTGGTTCGTCGCCAAGCCGTGAGGCCGCGCTGACGTAAGGCACGAGGTATCACGCCGCATCTTAACGTTAAAGCTTCAACTGGGCGAGCCGCGGCTCGCCCTCCCCAGTTCAGCAAAGCATACAGGAGGTCACAAGATGGCACTCGCAAAATTCATGGCTGGCCCAGTGGGCCGTGGGGCGCGCGTCGTCCTCGGCGTGGTGTTGATCGTCTTGGGGTTGGCCGTCGTCGGCGACACTGCCGGGCTGATCCTTGCAGCAGTCGGCGTCGTGCCGATCTTGGCAGGCGTGTTCAACGTCTGCTTAATCGGCCCAATCATCGGCGCGCCGCTCTCTGGCAAAGACCTCGCGTAACCTTTCAACTGCCCCGTGGAGATCTTGCCACGGGGCGTTTTTGCTCACGCACGGCGCTGCCGATACAGCTCGCCGTCGTCGCCTAACATGACCACTTCCTCCTCGTCGATGAGTTCATCCTCAAGGCGTTTGGGGGGAATTTTGCGCTTGTGGTCTTGCAGCATCTTGGCCATCTCTTGCGCCAAGATCTGCGGCCTCAGGGTTTGATCGAACGCCCCACCCATCGTGAGCATGGTGATCCCGTTGATCACCAGCGCCATGAACCCGCCAATCAGCGCCATCGCCACGGCATCGCCGGCCCCTTGCGCCATGCCCGCGGTGAGCGCGAGAGCCATGAACAAAACGTAGATGACGACGCTCGCGGGGAACATGATCAACGGGATGAGCTTTTTGTGCCGCGCCAGCCCGGCTTCTGTGCGCGCTTGCAGTTCCTCTGTGTCGATTGATTCCATGTGGCTACCCTCCATTTGCAGCGTGTGAGGCTGCGCACGTCAACCTTTCGACAGCTTCATCATCTCTATGGTAATATCAAATGCGTTGAATAGTTCCTTTACGATTTGAAGGATGCTTACTGATGCGTTACACCCCCAACGGCCCAATGGGCTACTACTACGATGAAGCCAACGTCGGCGATGTGCACGTCACCGCAGCGCGCACCATCACCGAGGCGGACATTGTGAACTTCGGCGGCATCATCGGCGACTACAACCCGCTGCACTTCGACGCCGAGTACATGAAAGGCTCGATGTTCGGCCAGCGCATCGCCCACGGCATGCTGACCTTGAGCTTTGCCACCGGCCTCGTGAACAGCCTCGGCGCGAACCTCAAGACGATCCTCGCCTTCCGCGGCCTTGAGTTCACCTTCAAAGCGCCTGTGTTCATCGGCGACACGATTCACGTAGAGATGACCACCGTCGAAAAGACCGACGCGCCCAAGTTCAACGGCGGCTGGCTGACGCAGTCGGTCAAGATCGTTAAGCAGGATGGCACGGTCGTCCAAGAAGGAAAGTGGACGGCGCTCATCGCTTCTAAGCCTGCCGAGTAGCGACGCGACCTGTCGCGCTCGTAAAAGGCCTCAACCCCCACTCCCTTCTCCCGACAGGGGCTTGCCGTGCCTGAACAGAAAACGGACAGGGCAGGCCCTGTCCCTGCGATGCTGCGCCTGCAGGGGCTTCGGCCGCGGGTGTGGCTCAGGCCGCCGAGCGCTGAAGCACTCGGCTAGGGCGCGCTCCCTGAAGGGGGCTTCAGCCTCTGGTGTATTTTATGCTACAATCAACCGCACATTTGTTTTGATCTGAGCGGGATGTGTCGCCTATGAACCTGCTGAAGCAGCAGCGCGTGATCGCCGAGGAGCACTACGATGCGCGGGTGTTCGTGGAGGGGGTCGCCGGGACGGGCAAGACGACGGCAGGCATCGAGCGCGTGAAAGGGCTGCTCAAGGCGGGCGTGCCAGCCGGGCGAATTTTGATCCTCGTGCCGCAGCCGACGCTCGGCTTGCAGTGGCGCGGGGCGCTGCGGCGGGCGCGCACCGCGGGCAGTTCGTCCGTCCGCGTGGCCACCCTCAGCGGCATCGCCACCGAGCTGCTCGACCTCTACCTGCCGCTAGTGGCAGCGGACTTGGGCTTTGAGAACCCATTGGAGCCGCCGCACGATCTGAGCTTGGAGCTGGTGCAGTATTACATGCGGCGCTACCTTGCCCCGTTCATCGAACAGCACCAGTTGTTCAACAGCGTCCACGCCAGCCCCTACCGCCTCTACACGCAGATCGTCGACAACTTGAACAAGGCGGCGCTGGTCGGCTTCCCCCACACCGAGCTAGGCGAGCGGCTCAAGGCAGCGTGGGGCGGCGCAGACGAACAAAAGCGCATCTACGACGACGCGCAGGCCTGCGCCAACGAGTTCCGCGAGCTGTGCCGCCAGCGCAACCTGATGGACTACTCGCTGCAGATGGCCATCTTCATGGATCATCTGCTGCCGCGCAAAGAGGTGTTCAACCACCTCACCCGGCAGTATCAGCACATCCTCGTAGACAACATCGAAGAGGACTCGCCCGCGCTGCACGACGTGCTGGCACGGTGGCTGCCAGTGGTCAAGTCGGCGCTATTGATCTACGACGAGGAAGGCGGGCATCGGCGCTTCCTCGGCGCAGACCCGGCCACTGCCTACGCGCTGAAAGACCTGTGTGACGTTCACGCGCAGCTCGACCGTCAGCGCATCATGTCGGCAGCGGTGGCCGCCTTCCAAGCCGAGTTCGCGCGCACGCTCAACCGCCCCGCCCCTGACGCTGATCCTGAAACCGTCAGAGACAAGCTGCGCGAGGCCTACGAGCTGCCTGAGACTCTGCGCTACCTGCCGCAGATGCTCGACTGGGTGGCGAGTGAAACGCACCAACTCATCCACGAAGAAGGCGTACCCCCCAACGAGATCGTCTTACTGTCGGCCTTCCTGCCGGACGCGCTGCGCCACCTGTTAGAGACGCGCCTCGACGCGCAGGGCGTGCCGCACCGTGCGCTGCGCCCGTCGCGCGCGCTGCGCGATGAGCCAGCCACGCGCACCCTGCTCACACTGGCGCGGCTCGCTCATCCGCACTGGGAACTCAACCAGCCGCGCCCCACCTCGCACGAGGTCATCAGCGCGTTGATGGCCAGCCTCGGCGCGCTGGACGTCGTGCGGGCGCGCCTGTTGGTGGCGCACGTTTATGACCCGCGACAAGGGCAGCTCAAGCCGTTTGACGCCGTCCCATCGGACGCACAAGAGCGCATCACTTACACCGTCGGCCAGCGCTATCAGACGCTCTACGAGTGGCTGAGGGACTACCAAGCCGAGCCACCGCTGCCGCTGGATGTCTTCCTCAGCCGCCTGTTCGGGGAGGTCTTGTCACAGCCGCAGTTCGGCTTCCACCGCAGCTTAGACGCCGCCCACATCACCGCGAATTTGATCGACTCGGCCCGTGAGTTCCGTCAGGTGGTGGCGCGGATCGACCCTGAGCTTGACCTGCCCGCGGAGTACGTCCGCAGCGTGTTAGACGGTGTGATCGCTAATCAGTACGTAGACGTGCCCACGCGCAAGCCCGAGGCCGCCGTGCTAATTGCCCCCGCGCACGCCTTCTTGATGAACAACTTCGCGGTGGATTATCAGTTCTGGTTGGACATCGGCAGCAGCGGTTGGGGTCAGCGCCTGTACCAACCGCTGACGCAGCCCTACATCCTCAATCGCCATTGGCCGCAGGGGCGCGTCTGGACGGACGACGACGAGTTCAACGCGGGGCGGCACGAGTTGTACACGCTCATCAGCGGGCTGCTGCGCCGCTGCCGCAAGCGGGTTTACTTGGGCTACAACCAGCTCAGCGAGCAGGGCACAGAGCAGCGCGGCGCGCTGCTGATGACGATCCATCAGATGCTGCGGCGCGTTCAACGAGAGGGGGCGACCTATGACCGAGCTGACTAAAACCGCCTTCCAGCCGCGCCCGGGGCAGGCGCGCGTGCTGGCGTATGAGCGTGGGCGGATGGGCGTGGCGGCTGTGCCGGGCAGCGGCAAGACGGCCACGCTGTCCTACTTGGCGGCGCGGCTGGTGGCGCGCGCTGACCTCGCCGACGATCAAGAGGTGCTGATCGTGACGCTCGTCAGGTCAGCCGTGGGCAACTTCGCCGCGTCGATGGCGCGCTTCCTGCGCGACGAGTTCAAGCTGCCGCCCGGCCTCGGCTACCGCGTCGTGACGCTGCACAGCCTCGCCAACGACATCGTGCGCGGGCGGCCTGCGCTGGCCGGCCTCGCCGACGATTTCAGCGTGCTCGACGAGCGCGACAGCGACGACCTGCTGCGCGACGCGGCCACCGCCTACTGGCGCACCCACAGCGACTTGTTCGACCCCTACCTTGCGCCCGAGCATCAGGCCAAGCAGCACATCCGCGACCGCTACCTGCCTGATCTGCTGGTTGACGTCGCCAGCGCGTTCATCCGCAAAGCCAAAGACGAGCAGTACGACGAGCGCCGCCTGCGCCGCGCCTATGAGGCCAGCGAGCGCCCCCTGCCGCTGTTAGAGGCGTGCCTGCGCGTCTACGAGTCCTACGAGCGCGGGCTGCGCTATCGCGGCGCAGTGGACTTCCAAGACTTGATCCGGCTGGCGCTGCACGTGCTGGAGCAGGACGCCGACTACTTGCAGCGGCTGCGGCGGCGCTACCCTTACCTCCTCGAGGACGAAGCGCAGGACAGCAGCGCCCTGCAAGAGCAGATCCTGCGGAAGCTGGTGGGCGACGACGGAAATTGGGTGCGCGTGGGCGACCCGAACCAAGCGATCTTTGAGACGTTCACCACCGCCAGCCCAGAGTTCTTGCGCCGCTTCCTGACAGAGGACGGCGTGCAGCCCTGTGAACTGCCAGAGAGCGGGCGCTGCATGCCCAGCATCATCGACCTTGCCAACCATCTGATCGACTGGACGATGAACGCGCACCCGATTCCTGCGGTGCGCGCGCGCCAGCCGCTCACGACGCCCCACATCAAGCTCACGCCGCCCAACGATCCACAGCCTAACCCGCCCGACGACCCGACGCGCGTCTTTCTCTCGGCGAGGGCGTTTGCCCCCGCTGAAGAGCGCGAAGCGGTGATCGACTCGCTCAAGCGGTGGCTGGAAACCCCTGAGAGCGCCCAGCAAACCGCCGCCGTCCTCACCCCGCTGAACTACAGCGGCGCGGAGATGGTCAAAGCGTTGAAAGCAGCCGGCATCCCCTACGTCGAGAACTTGAAGTCCACCACCGGGGCGCGCGCTGTCGTCGGCTCGCTGACGATTCTGCTGCAATACCTGCTCGCCCCCGATGACCCGCGCCGACTGGCGAAGGTCTACGAGGTCTGGCGGCGCGACGAGCGCAACGACCGCGACGCCGCCGAGCAGACCGCGCAGGTGGCGGCGCTGCTGCGCCAGATCGAACGAGTCGAGGACTTCCTCGCGCCGACTGAACGCGACTGGCTCCACAGCGGCAGCGTGCCCGACGATGAAGCGCTGTCCGACCATTTGGGGGCGTTCCGCGCGTGGGTGAACGACTGGACGCGGGCGCTGGACTTGCCCATCGACCAACTGATCTTGACGTTGGCCAATTCGCTCTTCGTGCAGCAAGCCGAGCTGGCCACGGCTTACAACGCCGCGTCGTATCTGGCGCGCTTTGCGGCGCTGCACCCCCACAGCCGACTGCCCGATTGGGTCGAGGAACTGCTGGAGATCGCCAAAGGTAACCGCAAGTTCAGCGCCAGCGGCGACGAGGAAGACGCCTTCGACCCCAACCAGCACAAGGGCAAAGTCGCCGTAACGACTATCCACAAGGCGAAAGGCCTCGAGTGGGATCGCGTCTACTTGATCTCCGTCAGCAATTACGACTTCCCATCAGCGGACAGCTTCGACAGCTTCATCAGCGACAAGTGGTATCTGCGCGACAAGCTGAACCTGCAAGCCGAGGCGCTGGCGCAGCTTGAGGCGCTCATCCACGCGCGCGAATACGCCGAAGGCGCGGCCAGCGCAGACGCCCGTTACGACTACGCGGCCGAGCGCCTGCGCCTGCTCTACGTGGGCATCACGCGCGCCCGCCGCGAGTTGATCATCACGTGGAACACCGGCAGCCGCCCCACCGCACAGAACAGCGAGGCCCGCCCGCTGGCCGCCCTGCGCGGCTGGTGGGAGAGCCGCCAGCGCAGCCATCATCACAACGGAGGCCGCTCATGAACCGCAGCATCCCCGACGATTTCACCTTCAGCCAGAGCAGCCTACAGGATTACCTCGACTGCCCACGGCGTTTTGAGCTGCGCTACGTGCGTCAGCAGCGGTGGCCCGCCCCCGAGGTGGACGACCTGCTGGAGCTTGAGGCGCACCTCGCGCGCGGTGAGCGCTTCCATCGCTTGGTGCAGCAGCATCAGGCGGGCGTGCCGGAGGCGCTCTTCAAACAGCACCTGACCGATCCCACTCTGCGCGACTGGTTCGAACGCTACTTGCAGTCGGGCTATGCGCTGGCAGGCGAGGGACAGGCCGAGGTCTTGCTGACGGTGGCCGTCGGCGCGCACACCCTCACCGCCAAGTTTGACCTCGTGCTGCGGCGCGACGATCAGGCGCTCATCGTCGATTGGAAGACGAGCCGCTACCCCAAGCGCGAGACGGTCGCCCAGCGCGCGCAGACCTTCGTCTACCCGCTCGTGCTGGCGTTGGGCGGCGCTGCGCTGAGCGCCGACGGCCAGCCCATCGACCCCGACCGCATCCGCATGGTCTACTGGTACGCCGCGACCGGCCAAACGCACGAGTTCGCCTACAGCGCCGCCCAATTCGAGCGCGACCACGCGCGCCTGACGCACCTGCTGGACGAGATCGACTGCGCCCGCCGCTTCCCGCTGACGGACGACCGCGCGCGCTGCAAGTTCTGCGTCTACCGCTCGCTGTGCGACCGCGGGCGGGCCGCCGGCGCGCTGAGCGACTATGACCCCGACGAAGCCGAGGCGCTCGACGCCTTCACGCTCGACCTTGACCAGATCGCCGAGGTGGAGTTTTGAGCGGACGACATCACAAGCCTACATCGGTCGATTTTTGCGAACTGCTGCCCGAGTAGACACCCATGCCCCTTCACCCGTTGATTCAAGCGCGGTTGGCGCGGCTGGGCATCGTGACCGAGGAAGCCGCCCGCGCCTTTCTACACCCTGAGCACTACACCCCGGCCCCGCCGGATGCCCTGCCCGATCTGCCGCAGGCCGTCGCGCGCGTGCAGCAGGCCATCGCGCGCGGCGAGCGCATCCTGATCTGGGGCGATTTCGACGTGGACGGCCAGACGAGCACCGCCCTGCTAGTGGCCGCCCTGCGCGAGTTGGGCGCGGACGTCACTTATCACATCCCCGACCGCTTCAGCGAGGGGCACGGCGTCCACCTGCCAACGCTGCAAGCCAAGCTCGACGGAGTCGGCCTGCTGCTGACCTGTGACACAGGCATCGCTGCCCACGAGAGCATCGCCTACGCCGCCGCGCAAGGCGTCGATACCGTCGTGACGGATCATCACGCGCTGCCGCCGACGCTGCCGCAGGCCGCCGCGCTGGTGAACCCGATGCGCCTGCCGGAGCGCCACCCGATGCGCCACCTGCCGGGCGTCGGCGTGGCCTATCAGTTGGTGCGCGGCCTCTTCCACGATCGCCCGTCGGATCACCTGTTGGACTTGGTGGCGGTGGGGATCGTCGCTGACGTGATGGTGCTCGTGGACGATACGCGCTACTGGCTTCAGCGGGGGCTGCAAATCCTGCGCGAGCGGCCCCGCGCGGGGCTGAAGGCCATCCTTGAGCGCGCCGAGGTGCCCCCTGAGACACTCGATGAGGCGACCATCGGCTTCACGATTGCGCCGCGCCTGAACGCCATCGGGCGGCTGGCGCACGCCGCCCCCGCCGTCGAGCTGCTCACGACGGAGGACCCTGCTGTCATCGCCGAGCGAGTGAACGAACTGGAGCTGCTCAACCAAGAGCGGCGCTTCTTGACGAACGCGGTCTATGATGCCGCCGTCGCCCAGATCGAGGCGGATCCTGCCCTGTTGAAGTACGCGGCGCTGGTGGTGCACGGCGCGGAGTGGCACACCGGCGTTGTCGGGATCGTCGCCAGCCGCCTTGTCGAAACCTATGGGCGGCCGGCGGTGGTGCTGTCGGAGCGCGACGGCCTGCTGAGCGGGTCGGCGCGTTCGGTGGCGGGGTGCGATCTGGTCGCGGCGCTGCGGGCGCAAGCTCACCTGCTGAGCGGCTACGGCGGGCACACGATGGCCGCCGGCCTGCGCCTGCCAACAGAGCGCCTGCCCGACTTTCAGCGTGGCTTCTCACAGGCCGTCCACGCCATGCTGCAAGCGGCGGGCGTCCCTGAAACGCCGCCCGTCGATGGCACGTTGGCGCTGCACGAGGCGACGCTGGCGCTGGCCGACGAACTCAACGCGCTGGCCCCGTTCGGCAACGGCAACCCGCCGCTGCGCTTCCTGACGACCGGCCTCACGCTGGTCAACGAGCGGCAGTTGGGCAAGACGCGCGACCACCTCGAGATCACCGTGAGCGACGGCCACACCGAGCAGCGCGTGAAGTGGTGGTCAGTTGGGGACGCGCCGCGGCCAGAAGGGCGCTTCGACTTGACGTACACCCTGCGCGCGAACGTGTTCCGCGGCAAGCGCGAGGCGCTCTTGGAGTGGATCAGCGCGACGCCCGCCGCCGACGCGCCCGCTGCGCCGCGCCTGCCGACTTACCGCGTGATCGATCGGCGGCAGGAAGCCCCTCCGCTGGCCGACGCGCTGGCGCAGCACCCCGACGCGCTGCTGTGGGCGGAGGGGATCGCCGCGCCGGCTGTCAGCCGCTTGCAGCTCGCGCCGACGACAACGCTGATCGTGGCCGGGCCGCCGCCGTCTCACCGCGTGTGGCAGGCCGCCTTGAGCGCTGCCCGCCCAGAGGCGCTCGTGCTGCTGGGGCACGCCGCCCCCGTCGACGACGCAGAGGGGCTGCTGCGCCAGTTGATGGGCATGCTCAAGTATGCGCTGGCCCGCGACGGGCGCGCGCCGGTCGATCGGCTGGCGGCGCGCGTCGGCCACACCGAGGCGACCGTCCACACGGCGCTGGCGTGGATCCACGCACACACCGAGCTTGACCTGACGCCGCTCACGCCGGAGGTCTACGCTGTAAGCCGCCGCGCTGGCCGCTCGTCCAACGCACAGCCCGCGCTCATGCGGCGGCTGAACGCGCTGCTGGATGAGACACGCGCCTACCGCCGCTACTGGCTGCGGATGCCGATCTAGGCGTGCCTATGTGAGGTTGGCCGCCTCAGCGATGGCCTCCGCGAGCAAGTAGCGGTCGTCTTCGCTCAGGGGGGCGGTGAGCAGCAGCTCTGGGCGGTGGCGCAGCGTGCGCAGGATGGCTTGCTTGCGCCGCCAGCGGGCGACAGCCGCGTGGTTGCCCGTGCGCAGCACCTGCGGCACAGTCAGCCCGCGGAACGCCAGCGGGCGGGTGTAGTGCGGCCCCTCCAGCAGCCCGTCCGCGTGGCTTTCGGTAGCGGCCGCGCCCTCCGCGCCGAGCACGCCCGGAATCTGGCGCACGACGGCATCGACGATCACCATCGCGGCCAGCTCGCCGCCCGTCAGCACGTAATCGCCGATGCTGATCTCATCGGTGATGAGCAACTCACGGACGCGCTCATCGACGCCTTCATAGTGACCGCACAGCAGGATCATCCGCGACAGCCGCGACAGTTCACAGGCGACTTGATGAGTGAACACGCGCCCTGTCGGCCCCATGAGGATGACCGGGCACGGGTCGTCCCCACGCACAGCTTCAACCGCGCGGGCGAGCACGTCAACTTTCATCACCATGCCGCCGCCACCGCCATAGGGCGTGTCGTCCACTTGGCGGTAGGCGCTGGTGGCGTAGTCGCGGATGTCGTGCAGGCGCAGCGTGAGGAAGCCGTGCGCCTGTGCCTTCCACATCATGCTGTGCTGAAGTGGGGCGAACATCTGCGGGAACAGGGTGAGGATGTCAACGCGCATGGCGGCTCCGTCATTGTGGGGCGGTCGGCAGGCTGTATAATTGGCCGCATTGTGACCAACAACCCACCCCGATACAAGGATCGGCTGTGACAGTTTCACGAGTTTCTCGCATCTTGGGCGCGTTCGGGCGCGGCCTTGCGGCGCTGGCGGCGCTGCTGGCCTGCAACCTCGCTCAGCCCGCCCCGACGCCCATTCCGACGCCTGACCTGCCCACCGTGGAGATCATCGACCCGCCGAACAACGTGCAGGTGATCGACGGGACGACGTTTGCGTTTGACGTGGTGGCGCGCGACGCGACGCAGGGCGTCAGCAAGGTGGAGCTGTACATCGACGGCGCGCTGCTCAACCAAGTGAACCCGTTCGACGTGGTGGCTGCGCCCGTCTTCCGCGCGCAGATCAACTGGACGGCGCAGGGGGTCGGCTTGCGGGCGGTGGAGGCCATCGCCTATCGCCCCGACGGCCAGCGCAGCGACAGCGCCCTGCTGACGATTGAAGTGATCCCCGCGCCGTGAGGCGGCTCGCCTGCCTGCTGGGGCTGCTGCTGACGGCCTGCGCGCCGCCGCCCCCACCCCCCAGCACGCCGTGGGGCGCGCCGCGCGTCTTCGCCCACGCCCCCACCGCCGACGCGCCCGCCCTGCTGACCACGACGCAGCAGACGTGGCTCGCATGGACGCAGCCGCAGGACGGCGAGACGCGCCACATGGCCAGCGACGGCCAGCGCAGCCGCATCCTCGCGCTGCGGGCGTGGTATCCGATGCGCTACCGTGTGCTGCCCGCCGCGAACCGCCGCGCGCATTGGCTGTGGATCGACCGCAGCGCCGAGGCCGATGAGCTGCGGCTGCAAAGCGCGTTGATCACGCCCGATCTGGTAGCCGAGCTTGGCCCGGTCGTTCACAGCACGGCGCTCACCACCTCGTATGCGGCGCTGCCGTTGGGGGACGGGCGCGTGCAGTTGGTGTGGGCGCAGGGGCCGCTCGGCAGCGAGGCGCTCTACGCGCGGGCGCTCAACGCCGATGGCCGCCCGACCTTCACCGTCGCGCTGAACGCCCGCGGCATCCTGCCCGCCCTGACGCCAACGCGCGACGGCGTGGTGTGGCTCTACTGGATCGATGACCGTTCGCTGTGGCGCGGCCAACTGCGCGACGACGCGCTGCACGGCGTCGAACACGTCGAACGGCTGCCAGCCCTGCCGCTGACGGAGCGCATCGACGCGCTGCACGTGGCGCACGACGCCGCCAGCACCTACGTCTTCTGGCAGGTCGTCCGCGCCGATGGGAGCAGTCATGGCCTGCTGAGCGTGACCGACCGCGCGACAGGCCGACATCTGCCGGCGTCCCCACTGCGCCTCAGCGTGGGCAGCGAGCCGTTCGACACGACCTACAACGGCGATGGCGCGTTCACCGCTGCCCCCGGCGAGGCAGCGGTGGCTTGGCTGCGCCCCCTGCCAGCAGACACGGACACGCTGCCAGTGGCGGCGGTCTGGGCAGGCACAACAGGCATGATCTACTTCCGCGAGGGGCGCTTGGCGGGCGTTCAGCCGCTGCTGCGCACGGGCCGCCTGTTCGACGCGCCACAGCTCGCCAGCGACGACGCGCGCCACCTCACGCTCACATGGTCGCAGCCGTTCGACGCCCAGACCGCTCATCTCACAATTTTGACAACGCGCTGAGCCAATTCTGGTGTATAGTGAGCGTATCGACTGATGACAAGATTTAGAGGCGCTTCTACTCATGAAACGCAAACGGCTGAAACGTGCAGAGGTGCGCCGCCGCAAGAGGGGGCTGGCGCTGGTGGCGGCGGGCATGGCCGCGGTCTACTTGGTGGTGCTCATGCAGACGGTCGGGGGCAGCACGCCAGCGTTCATCACGGTGGCGCTGTTCTTGACGCAGCTCTTTGTGGTGATGGGCAGCGTCGTCAGCTTGCGCTGGCTGCGGCTGGGCGCGTTCATCACGCTGTTCAGCGCGGCGGTCGTGGCGTTCATGTTCAGCACGGCGCTCGATTTATACGTGCCGGTGATCGTGGCCTTGCTGGGGGCGTTGGTCTACAGCCTGCCGCATCTGGTGCTCGGCTTGGCGCAGTGGGAGTTGGCAGGCCGTACCGCAATGCCCCCCGATGAGCACGACAGCACGCCCGACGTTGACCGCCTGACGCTGCCCGATGAGGCAGTCATCCGCGCAGAGGACGAAACACCGCAAACTCAGCGCGGCCAGCGGCTGCAAGCGGCAGTGGGGCACTAAACGATGAACAAGAAGAAGAAGCGCCCAAACCGTGCAGACCTCATCCAGCGCGCCCGCCGCTTGGCATCCTTTGGAACCGGCATAGCCAGCGCATGGTGTTTCATCTCCTTGCTGAACCTGTACTCCACACAGAGCTTAAGCGGCGCAGCGATGCCGCCGCTCGTCAACATCGCTTGGGTGATGCTGGCCGTGAACGTCATCGCGCTGATCGGGAGTTGGCGCGGGCGATATGCGCCGCAGTGGGGGGCGATGGCGGCCCTGTTCGGCGGCGTGAGCATGTCATTCCTCATCCCTACCCTAGTATTCAACCTGATCACCCAATCCACGCTGTGGCTGATGGGCGTCTTGGTTTTTGGCGCTTATGCCCTGCCGTATTTCATCGTCGCAGGCTTGCAGTGGCGCGTCTACCGCTTGATGCGTCACACCAAACACAGCGAGGCCGCAGCATATTCTGAGCGGCTGGCGCTGGCAGAGGCCGAGACAGGCAGCTTTAACGCCCAACACGAACCGCCGGAGGCGACGGCGCGTCGCAGAATTTGCCAAGACGTTCACACTTGCTAGACAGGCGATAGCTTTACTCAACGCTGTAGTCAGAACGATGACTCATGATCAAGGCACGACCAACGTTTGTGCAGGGAGGAGCAATGGGGCATTTTGAGGCGGCAGGACAAACGGTGCGGCGCATCTGGACGGTCGTCGGCACAGTGATCGCGATCATGGGTATCATCAGCATCGAGGATGCCTTCAACCCGGGCATGCTGACCATGACGATCGTGCTGGCGATCAGCGCGCTGGTGGCCACCATCTCGATTTTTTACCTCACCAAGCTGACAGTTGAAACGGTTGGGTTAGAGCAACAGAGCGACAAACAGAAAAATGACAACCGCGACCTGCAAGAACTGTTGGCGCAGTTGGACGACGACCGCCGCCAGCGCCTGCGCGATCTGCTCGCCGAGCCGCCAAGTTACTCGCTCGACGACGAGGGTGAGTTGATCAAGCGACGCCGCAAATAGAGCCTTATCGAGGGGCGCGCCCGTTTGCTATGCTAGGGCGAGTTCTGGCCAAGCATCGCAGGGGGCGTGGCATGTTCATCACCTTTGAAGGCATTGACGGCAGCGGCAAGACAACCCAAGCGCGCGCGCTTGCGGCGGCGCTCAGCGAGCGCGGCTATGAGGTGCTGCTGACCCGTGAGCCGGGCGGCACGCCCATCGGCGACCAAATCCGCGCCATTGTCGTCGACAACCTGACCAACACCAACATGACCGCCGAGGCGGAACTGCTACTGTTCTGCGCGTCGCGGGCGCAGTTGGTGGCGCAGGTGATCCGCCCCTTTTTGGCGCAGGGTGGAATTGTGCTGTGTGACCGCTACGCGGATTCGACGATGGCCTATCAGGGTTATGGGCACGGCCTCGATCTGAACGCGCTGCGGCACATCCTGCAATTTGCTACGGGCGGCCTCACCCCTGACTTGACGATCTACCTCGACCTTGACCCGCGCGTCGGCCTTGAGCGGCGGCGGCGCGGTCGCCTGTTGATGAGCGAGGACTGGAACCGACTGGACGACAAAGAGCTAGCCTATCATCAGCGCGTCCACGCCGGCTATGAGGCGCTCATCGCCGAGCAGCCTGAACGTTGGCTGCGCGTTTCGGCGGCGCAGTCGATTGAGGCCGTTCAAGCTGAGCTTTGGAGCCTGCTGAAGCCGCATCTGCCCGCCAAGAAGCGCAAACGCCCCCGCAAGACAGGCTGAGCGTTGTGGGTGGCGCTGGCCGCTTCAAAGGTTTTGACCTTCATCGCAAGTGAAAGAATGCACGCATGCTGTTGTTGTTCGTGATCTTCATTGTGGGCGCGGTGCTGGTGGGCGCAGGGGCAATGCTCGCCCCCGCGTGGCGCACCGCGCAGCCGCGCATCGCCTTGAGCGCGACGCTGGCGCTGGCGCTCATCACGGGCGGCTCGGTCTGGTGGGCGTATGCCTTCGGCTGGGATACGCTGGTGGTGGACTATCTGCTGTTCGCGCTCGTAACGCTTGTCGTGCTGGGGGGGACGTTCTCACAAGGCCAAGCGCGCGCCGAGGCCCGCGGCGAAACGCTGGAGGACAAAGATCAAGGCTGGCCCGGCCCGGCGGATCTGCTGTTCTTCGCCGGCGTGGGCGGGATCATCACAGTGATCGTCTACACCCTCACGCTGCCGCTGGGGCCAATCGGCCAGCAGATCGGCTACGTGACGGTGCTCGCGCGCCTCAGCAGCCAGTTCGACAGCTTCGCCCCCCACGCGCCAGACGTGGCCGCGTTCTACGCCCCCGGGTTCATCGCGCTCACGTCCTACCTCAGCAAGCAGCTCTTGCAGACGGTGGCAGCGGTGCAGTTCGGCGTGGGTGGGGTGGTGGCGTTTTTGTTTGTGTGGCTGTGCTATGACTGGGGCAGCGAGCTGGGCGGCCAGCGCATGGGGCGCACCTTTGGCGCGGTGGCGCTGCTCTCGGGCGGCGCGCTGCTCACTTTGCTGACCGGGCACTACACCCTGCTGCTGGGGATGCTGTTCGCGTTGGCAGCAGGGATCGGGGCGCTGCGGCTGCGGCGCGACCCATCCAAACAGGACGCGGTCGCCACCGGGCTGCTGGTCGGCGCGGCGATCTACGCTGATTTGGCTGTCGGCGCGGCGGCGCTCGTTGGGCTGGGGGGGTACGTCGTGTGGCATCTAGGGCGGCAGCGGCGCGTCGTGCCGCTGCTGGCGCTGGTGGGGGCGCTGCTCTTCGGCTTGGGGCCGTGGCTGCTGACGCTGCCTACGCGGCCTGCCCCGCTGCTGTTCGGCGATGAGGCCGCGCTGGGCGGGTGGCTGACGCTGCCCATCGTCTACGTCGTCGGGACGTGGCTGCACCGCGCCGCTGAGCGCCTGCCGCTCCCGTGGCTGCACGAGCATCGCTATTCGCTGCTGATGGCCGGGCTGCTGGTGGCGCTGGTAGGCGCTTCAACGCTGGGGCTGGCCGCCCGCGCGCAGCACACCATCACCGAGGACGAGCTGAGGGCGCTGCTGTGGCTGAACGAGAATCTTCCAGAAGAGACGGTGCTGCAAAACGCCGCGCCGGACGACTGGGCGGGCAGCCTGTGCGAGTGCGTCGTGACGCTGCCGCCGCTGCCGCTGCCCGCGCCTGCTGACCCGCCTACCATACAGTTCATGCGCGGCGCAGCGAGCGGCGAGGCGCTGTTCCAACAGGGGGACGCCGCCCTCATCCCTCTAGAGTAGGGACGCGGCCTGCCGCGTCCGTGAGGCCTGCCGCGTCCGTGAGGCCTGCCGCGTCCGTGAGGCCTGCCGCGTCCGTGAGGCCTGCCGCGTCCGTGAGGCCTCATCCCCCAACCCCCTTCTCCGCGCGGAGAAGAGGGCACGGCGTGCTCTGCAGATGGGTTTATCGCGTCCGCGCGCCTTCTCTATGCCCAGATGAACCGCAGTGGTATACTCGCCCCGTTGTCCTTCACTTTGACGAATGGCAGGCCGTATGACCCAACTCACCGACCTCACCCTGACCGAAGCGCTCCACCAGCTCGACGCGCGCGAGATCAGCAGCGTGGAACTCACACAGGCACATCTGGCGCAGATCGAACGGCTCGACCCGCAGGTGCGCGCCTTCCTGACTGTGACCGCTGAGCTGGCGCTGAAACAGGCCGAAGCAGCGGACGCGCTGCGCGCCAAAGGCGAGACCCGCCCGCTGCTCGGCATCCCGCTGGCGATCAAAGACGTCATCACCACCAAAGACGTTGAGACCACCGCCGGTTCGAAGATCCTCAAGGGCTACGTGCCGATCTTCAACGCGACGGTGATCGAGCGGCTGTTAGAGGCCGGCATGGTGCTGCTCGGCAAGCTGAACATGGACGAATTCGCCATGGGATCATCGACTGAGAACAGCGGCTACTTCAACACGCGCAACCCGTGGGATCTGGAGCGCGTGCCGGGCGGCAGCAGCGGCGGCAGCGGCGCAGCAGTTGCCGCGCGCATGGCGATGGGGTCGCTCGGGACGGACACCGGCGGTTCGATCCGCCTGCCGGGAGCATTCTGTGGGCTGGCCGCGGTCAAGCCGAGCTATGGGCGCGTCTCGCGCTATGGGCTGATCGCCTACGGCTCGTCGCTCGATCAAGCCGGGCCGCTGGCGCGCACCGTCGAGGACGCCGCGCGCATCCTGCAAGTGATCGCCGGGCCGGACCCGCTCGACAGCACGACGCTGCCCGCCCCCGTGCCGAACTACGTGGCAGCGCTGGAAGGCGGCGTCAAAGGCCTCAGGATCGGCCTGCCGCGCGAGTACTTCGGCGAAGGCTTAGAGCCAGACGTGGAAAACGCCGTCATGGAGGCGGTCGCCTTCTTGCAGTCGATGGGCGCGCAGGTGGTAGACGTCAACCTGCCGCACACCAAGTACGGGCTAGCAACGTACTACATCATCGCCACCAGCGAGGCCAGCGCCAACCTCGCCCGCTTCGACGGGGTACGGTTTGGGCTGCGCGTCGACAAAGGCGACCTGCTGGAGACCTACAAAGCGACGCGCAGCGCCGGCTTCGGCGACGAGGTCAAGCGCCGCATCATGCTCGGGACGTATGCCCTCTCAGCCGGTTACTACGACGCATGGTACGGCAAGGCGCAGGCCGTGCGCACCCTCATCAAGCGCGACTACGAACAGGCCTTCCAAGAAGTGGACGTGCTGTGCGCGCCCATCACCCCCACGACGGCCTTCAAATTCGGCGACCACACCGCCGACCCACTGGCAATGTACCTCGCCGACGTGATGACCATCACCGCCAACCTCGCGGGCATCTGCGGCTTGAGCGTGCCGTGCGGCTTCGACCAGCAGGGCCTGCCGATCGGCTTGCAGATCCTCGGCCCGTCGCTGGCCGAAGATCGCATCATGCGCGTGGCCCACACCTACGAGCAGGCGCACGACTGGCACACTCGCCGCCCCGCGTTGGTGACGGCTTAGTTTTAAGGGCGCTGGCCAATCGGCGCGGTTCCGCTGCCGCTGCTGCCGCCGTTGTTGGCCGGGTCAGGCGTTGGCGCGAGCGGGTCAAGCGTCGGCGTGGGTTGGAGGCCTAGACAAGCTGCTTCAGCGGTGGCGCGCTTGGCGCTGGCAGTCGGGCTGCCGCTGAGGCGGATCGCCTGATCGAATTGCTGCACGGCGCTGCACGGGTCGCCGCCCAACGCCAGCGCGTCGCCGTAGGCGATATACTGGTTGATGAGCGCTTGGCGCGCGTTGCGATAGTTGGGCAGGTTCTGTTCGAACACGATGCGGTTGAGCAGTTGAATGGCGCGCGGGTAGTTGACGCCGCTGTAGGCCTGCGATTGCAGCCACAGCTCGGCGATGAAGCGCTCATAGTTGAGTTCACCCACGTCGCCGTAGACTTCGGCGCGGCTGGTGAGCGCGATGGCCTGCGCGAGGTTGCCGCCGCCGCGGAACTGGCGGGTGGCTTCGCTCGTCAGGGCGCGGAACAGCAGTTGATCAACCCGCGACTTTTGGAAGGTGGGGTCCACCGCGCTGATCGCGTCGAGCGTGTCGATCGCGCGCAGGTACTCGCCCGCTTCGATGTCGGCCTCTGCTTCCGCCAGCAGCCCGCCGAGGTCAAAGCCGCTGCTGCTGGTGGTGGGGGCGGGCGGCGCATCCGGCGGAGGGGCGGCGTCCACCACCAGCGCCGGGGTAGGTGACGGCTCAGGGGTAGCGGTGGCGGCAGGGGTGAGCGTCTGCATAGCGCTGCTGTAGACAGCGGTCATCTGTGGGGCGAGCGTGGCGACGCACTCCGCGCCCTGCGGCGATTCCATCAGGCTGTTGACGCGCACCTGCGCCAGCCCGAAAGCGTTCTGCGCGAGGTCGTTCGGGATGAGGTTGCACTGTGTGAGGATCTCTTGGGCGCTGGTGGCAGTGGCGTTGCCGATGGCGACGCGGTAGCCGTCGTTCCAACCGGCCAGCGCCGCCATGAGCACGACGAAGAGCGATCCAGCCACCATGAACGCCCCAACCAACCCCCAGACGACGCAGCCCGGGCCGCCCCCTTCCTCATCTTCCACGGTCACCATATGGGGCATCGACACAGCGCGGTTGGGTTGGGTGTCATCAAGCGAGTAGTTCAAACGGCTGCCTCCTGAAGTGTATCAGGGTGCATGATAGCAGAGACCGGCAAAGAGGTTAAGCGACGGGTTGCCGACGCTGAAACGCTTGGACGACCGCGCCGCCGATCAGCCCGCTGAGGATGAGCACGACCAGCATCAGCGGCATGAAGCGCAGGAACGAGCGAATGGCCGTCTCTTGTGGGCTAAGCGGGTCGATACGCCGCTCTGAGGCGAACTCAGCCAAGCGTTCGAAGTAGAACTGTGCGTCGAAGTTACGCCCCGTCTGCGCCATCAAGTTGCCCAGCCGCTCATAAGCCGGGGCGTAGCGCACGTTCACGCGGATGATCTCCTCTAAAAGCGCCTGATAGCCCGCCGTGTCGCCGGTGCGCTCGTAGAGCATCGCCATGTTCCACAAGACGGCCACCCGCGGCTCATAGCCGTAGTAGAGCGCTGTCTGATAGTCGGCCAGCGCCTCGCGCACGCTGCCCATGCGCTCGGCGGCGCGCCCACGGTTGAAGTAGCCCTCCGCATAGTCCGGCTTGTAGGTCACCGCGCGGTGGAAGTCCTCCCATGCGAGGTCGTTCCACTCATATATCAGCGAGACCAACCCGCGCCCGTTGTGAGCAATCGGATCCTGCGGGTTGATCTGGAGCAGGGTTTCAAAGTCTTTGGCGGCGGATTCGTAGTTGGCAATCTGATAGTGCAGCCGCCCGCGCGTGTGCAGCGCCTGTACGTCGTGGGGCTGCTGGCGGATCAAACAGTTGAGCAATTGCAGGGCACGCTCATAATCCCGCCCGGCTTCGGCATAGCCGATCTGGAAGAACGTCTCCTCCCGTGTGAGCACCTCACATGACGCGGTGGCAGCCTGCGCCCACAGCGGCAGCAGGCTGCCCCACAGCCCAATCAGCAGCGTCCACCAGCGCACCATTGGCCTTACTCGGGCAAGCTCACCAACGGCGGCAGACCGTAATGCTGGCGGATGAGGTCTTCAAGCTCCAGCGCGACAGCCGGGTTCTCCTTCAGGAACTGACGGGCGTTCTCGCGGCCCTGCCCCAGCAGCCCCTCATTGTAGCGGAAGAACGCCCCACGCTTCTCCACGATGTTCAAGTTGACCGCCAGATCGAGGATTTCGCCCGTCTTGCTGATGCCATCTTCCATGAACATGATGTCAAACTCGCACTCTTTGAAGGGCGGGGCCACTTTGTTCTTCTTGATCTTGACCTTCGTCCGACTGCCGACGACGTCTTCCCCGCTCTTGATCGACTCGGTGCGGCGGATGTCGATGCGCACGCTGGCGTAGAACTTGAGCGCCCGCCCGCCCGGCGTCGTTTCGGGTGACCCGAACATCACCCCAACTTTTTCGCGCAGTTGGTTGGTGAACAGCAGCGCCACATTCGACTGCTTGACCGCGCCGGCCAGCTTGCGCAGGGCTTGGCTCATCAAACGGGCTTGCAGGCCGACGTGGCTGTCGCCCATCTCGCCCTCGATTTCCGCCCGCGGGACGAGCGCGGCCACGCTGTCCACCACGACCACATCCAGCGCGCCTGAGCGCACCAGCGTCTCGCAGATTTCAAGGGCTTGCTCGCCTGTGTCCGGCTGGCTGACGAACAGCGTGTCAAGGTTGACGCCGATTCGCTCGGCATAGGTGGGGTCGAGCGCGTTTTCCATGTCGATGAAAGCAGCCAGCCCGCCACGCTTCTGCGCCTCAGCGATGACGTGCAAGCAGAG
Organism: uncultured Anaerolineae bacterium; assembly: GCA_937944445.1. Lineage (GTDB taxonomy): Bacteria > Chloroflexota > Anaerolineae > Aggregatilineales > Phototrophicaceae > JANWYT01. Next base: position 21,224 of record CALDYP010000015.1, on the reverse strand, counting down.
GGTCGTCTTGCCGCTCGATTCGGGGCCGTAGATCTCCGTGATGCGCCCGCGTGGGATGCCGCCCACGCCGATGGCGATGTCCACGCCCAGCGAGCCAGACGGGATCGTCTCAACCTGCATGTGCTTGGCATCCCCCAGCCGCACCACCGTTCCATCGCCAAAGCGCTTGGTGATGTCTGCGAGGGTGGCCTCCATCTGTTTCATCTTAGCCTCGTTGACTTCCGCCTGATTCTCGGCGTTGTTGTCAAACAGCGTCGTCGTCTTGGTAGTCTTTTTTCTAACCATGATTGCCCCTGCTCATTTTTCGCCGGTGAGGATAACCCTTGCAAGTACACAACGATAGCACAAATATTCTAAAAAGGCAATATCGGCTTTGTCTCAATTTGTTTGTTATCTCAAGCATATGTCGAAATGCGGCAAGGCGCAAAAAACAAATAAAGCGTGCCGAGGGGCACGCTTTACAGGACAACCTGCCAAACAGGCGCGATTTAACCAAAACGCCCCGCGATGTAATCGCGCGTTTCAACTGATGCCGGGCTGGTGAACATCTTTTCGGTCGAGTCGAACTCGACCAGCGTGCCCCAGCGCTTTTCCTTACCAACCTCGGTTTCATCTTTGCGGATGCTGTAGAAGGCGCAGTAATCGCTCACGCGCTGCGCTTGGCTCATGTTGTGGGTCACGATGATGATCGTGTACTTGGATTGCAGCTCGCGCATGAGTTCTTCGATGCGCTGCGTCGAGATCGGGTCCAGCGCCGAGCACGGCTCGTCCATCAGGATGATGTCCGGTTCGATGGCAATCGTGCGGGCGATGCACAAGCGCTGCTGCTGACCACCGGAGAGGGCAAGGCCGCTCTTCTTCAAGTCGTTCTTGACCTCATCCCACAGCGCCGCGCCGCGCAGGCTGCGCTCCACGATCTCATCGAGGACTGACTTCTTGGTGACGCCCAGCAGGCGCGGGCCATAGGCGATGTTGTCGTAGATGCTCTTCGGGAAGGGGTTGGGCTTCTGAAAGACCATGCCGATGTTGCGGCGCACCTGCACCGGATCCACTTGGTGACTGTAGAGGTTCTCACCGTTGTACAAAACGCTGCCTTCCACGCGCGCACCCGGGATGAGGTCGTTCATCCGATTCAGAGAGCGCAGCACCGTTGTTTTGCCGCAGCCCGACGGGCCGATGAACGAGGTGATCTTGTTCTTGTGGATTTGCATCGTCACGTCGGCCACCGCGAGGTTCGGGCCGTAGTAGATGTTGACGTGCTCGAGCTGGAGCGCAACAAACTCCTTGTCGAGCGTCATTTGTGCTTCGATTCTATCTTCGATGTTGTTCATGATGCCTCCTACAACCTGACACTAGCGCGCTGACGAATGTAAATGGCGATGCTGTTCATGAGAAGCAGCGTGATAAGCAGCACGAGGATGGCCCCAGCGGCAGCATTCTTGAATTCAAGCTCGGGGCGGCCCGTCCACTGATAAATCTGAATCGGCACAACCGTGAACTTGGAGAAGATGCCGTTGGGATCGATGCCGATGAACGTGGACGCGCCCACCACGATGAGCGGGGCCGTCTCGCCGATGGCGCGCGACATCGAGAGGATCAAGCCGGTCATGATGCCGCCGATCGCGTTGGGCATCACCACGCGGGAGACGGTCTGCCACTTGGTCGCGCCCATGCCGTAGGACGCTTCGCGCAGGCTGGACGGCACAGCTTTGAGCGCCTCTTGAGCATTGACGATGATCACCGGCAGGATGACCAGCGCCAGCGTTAAGCCTGCCGACATCACGGTGCGCCCGTTGGTGTCGGTGATGCCGAGGAAGCGCCCGCTGGTAAACTCTTCGAACACGCGCACGAACACCGCCAAGCCTAACATGCCGTAGATGATGCTAGGCACGCCTGCAAGGTTGCGGATGTTGGTCTGGATCGTGCGGTTGATCCACGAGTCGTTGGCGTACTCTTCCAGATAGATGGCCGCCCCCACGCCGATAGGCAGCGCGGTGATGACCGTCACCAGCAGCACCCAGAACGTGCCTAACAGCGCCGTGCGTAGGCCAGCAAACGTCGGGTTGCTTGACACGGAGGAGACCACAAAGTCCCAGCTAATCCACGAGCGCCACGCCAAATCGCCATTCGGGAAGCGCTCAGCCACATCACGCTCGATCTGCTCGCGGTTCAGCAAGCTGTCGAAAAGCTGCCAACTGCGCGTGACGTTAGGTTGAATGATCTGCCGTTCGATCACAGCAGCTAGTTCCGTCTGCGACAGGTTGTCGCTGAGGAGGAGGGCGATCTGCTCTGGCGTCAGGTCGTTCACCGTCAGGTCGGCAATTTCAGGGTCAAAAGTGCGCCCGCGCAGCACTTCGCGCAAGGGGGCAGTAGTAAAGAGGCGATTTTCAACTTGGCTGAGCGTGTCGCGCATCACCACGCGCAGGCGGTTCGGCACTTTTTCAACCAGCAGATTGACCAGCTCTGGCTCAGACAGCTCATACAAGGGGCGATCCGAGAGCGAGTCCGGCTCCACGGCGTAGGTGTACACCACAAGGCCAAAGGCGCTGTTTGAGACGTTCAACGCCAGCAAGAACAGCACCAGCAGCGCAAAGGCATTGGCCGCGAAGAAGAACCGAGACGCGATTTCGCCGATGCGATGCCGCGCGGCGAGCTTCTGCTCATATTCTTCGCGCTTAGGCAAAACGTAGCTGTAGGTCTTGCGCTTATCTTCCATCATTGATACACCTCACGGAATCGCGCTGAGATATAGTTGCTGAGCAAGTTCAAAGCGAGGGTAACGACGAACAGCACCAACCCCAGCGAGAACAAGCTGTTGTAATCCATCGAAGCGTAGCTTAGGTCGCCGGTGCTGATGCGAGCGATGTGGCCAGTGATCGTTTCCGCTGCTTTGAACGGGTTGAAGTCAATCGGGTACATGGGGCCTGCGCCGGCAGCCACGGCGACGATCATCGTCTCACCAAATGCGCGCGACATCGCCAAGATGATGGCGGCCAAGATGCCGGACAGCGCGCTGGGCACGAGCACGCGCACTGACGTTTCGAAGCGCGTCGCCCCCAGCGCGAAGCTCGCCTCGCGCAGCGAGCGCGGCACCGCCCGCAGCGCGTCCTCGCTCACTGTCGCCACCAGTGGGATCAACATGAAGCCGACGACGATGCCCGCCGAAGCCATATTGTAGACCTGCACGACGTCCACGCCGAAGATAGCCCGCAGCAGCGGTGTCATAAACGTTAACGCGAAATAGCCCAGCACCACCGTCGGGATACCCGCGAGAATTTCTAGAGTTGGTTTCAAGATCGAGCGCGCCCGTTCTGAGGCGTACTCAGACATGTAGATGGCTGCGCCGAGGCCGATCGGCACAGCTACTAACAGGCCGATCACGCTGATGATGACGGTCGAGACAAGTAGGGGCAGGAAGCCGAAGGCAGCGATCTGTGGCTGCCAGCGCTGACCCGTGAAAAACTCAACTAGCGTGACGTTCTTCACCTTAAATAAGTTGCTGCCGTTGCCGTGAAAGCTGGGGGTCGTGCCTTCATAGCCGCGCTCGACGATCAGGACGCCGCGCTCTGGCACGTCAGTGATCAGCAAAATTTCGGTTCCTTCGCGCTCGGCAAAGCTGATCATATCGCCGACTGTGTAGGTTTGCCCAGAGGTTGTGTGGCGAATGACTGTTTCGTCTGGCTCAATGGCTTGAATGAGCGAATTGCCAGCTTGGATGAACCCGTGACTGCGGAAGAAGTTAAGCGCTTCGTTGCCGAGCACAAAGATGATACCCGCTGTCGTTAAGATCGAGATTGAAGCACACACGAACAAGACGTAACGGATCAAATCATCCACAGGCCGGCTGCGTTTGTTCAGGCTTGTGTCCTTCGGAAGTGTGAATTCGGCCATACCCCCTCTTTGTTTGACTGATATCCTTCAATGAAAAGCAGGCCAAGCTTATAAGCCTGACCTGCCATGTTACAACGTTACGGCTTAGCTGCCTGAAATGGCGGCCAAGAACTCAAGTTCGTCGAAGCGAGCAGTACGTTTGCCGACCGGGAAGTAAGCAACTTGGCCCGGCTCAGCGCCCAACTGGCTTTTCACGTTTTGCAGGTAGAAGTTGATGAACTCGGCCACCTGCGGCTTCTCGCGCATGATGGAAGCGGTGCTGTAGATGAACAGCGGGCGCGACAGCGGGTATTCGCCAGTTTCAGCGGTTTCAGCAGTCGGCTGGACGCCTTCGATCGAAACAGCGTTGAGGCGGTCGATGTTCGGGAACAGGTAGGCGCTGCCGAAGTAGCCAATGGCAAAGCGGCTGCCTTCCACACCCTGCACCAACACGTTGTCATCTTCGCTGAATTGGATGTTGGCCGCGCCGAGGATCAGTTCACGGTTATTTTCCATCACTTCTTCCACGAAGAAGTCGAACGTGCCGCTGTCCGTGCCCGGGCTGAACAGCAGGATCTGGGCATCGGGGTAGCTGGGGTCAACTTGGTTCCAGTTGGTGACCGCGCCGCTGAAGATCTGCTGGAGCTGCTCAAGGGTCAGGTTCGTCACAAAGTCGTTGCTCTTGGCGACGACCACTGACAGCGCGTCGATGGCGACGAAGAAGCCGATCGGCTCACGGCCAATGGCGCGGCAGCTGTCGATCTCGCTCTGCTTGATCGGGCGGCTAGCGTTGCTGATGTCCGTCTCACCGGCGACGCAGAAACGGCTGAAGCCCGCGCCCGTGCCGATGTTGTCCACCGTGATCGTGCCAGCGAACCCTTCCTGATTGAACAGGTCGGCCATGCGCTCAGTCACCGGGAACACGGTCGAGCTGCCGGCGATGATGATGTTGTCGCTCACGCTCAGCGGATCAACCGGGGGCAGCGGCAGCTCAGGCAGCAGCACCTGATTGATGACGTGAATCACGCCGTTGCTGGCCTCGATGTCAGCAGCCACGACGCTGACGCCGTCCACCTTCACGCCTTCATCCACAGCGATGTCCAGCTCGCCACCCTGAAGGGTTGCAGCGGTCATGCCGTCGGAGAGGTCGGTGCTCATGACCTTGCCCGCCACCACGTGGTAGGTCAGGATGCTGGTCAGCAAGTCGGGGTTGCTCACGACATAGTTCACCACAAATTCTGGCAGCTCAGCGAAAGCTTCATTGGTTGGGGCGAACACTGTGAACGGACCTTCACCCGACAGCGCATCCACCAGACCCGCAGCGGTCACCAACTCCACCAGCGTCGAGAAATCCTCGTTGCCAGCGGCGATCTCGACGATGGACTGCATCTGCGCACGCGCCGGAACCAGCGCAATGGCCAATACAGCCACCAACCCCAAAAACAGACTACGAACTTTGCTCATTGCTTCATCTCCTTATAGGATGCATGAACAGCGCGCGGTAAAGCTCCGCACAGCCACTAAGACTATCTTTTGTGCGTTAAGGAGTTTAAGGTGAAATTTTAAGACAATCAGATTTAAGATTAAGCGTTTTTAACAATTAACGGTTTAGTAAATTAAAATAGAAACCTCTCGAGTTCAATTACTCTAATCATTTCCACGGCCACCAATGCGCCCCGCTGACGCTGCCGAAGGCCACCGCGTACAGCCCCACGTAGGGCAGCATCCACGGCTCATGACGCGCGGCGATCCAAGCGGTTGACAGCGCGTAGAGCGCACACAGAGCCGTCAAGCGCACCGCAGCCGCCCGCGTCTGAGCATTTAAACAACGGTAGGCCTCGGCAAACTTAGGGGTGCGCTCGAACACGCCGCCATCCCCCCGCAGGCCGCGCAGCACGGCAAGGCTGTTGTGCACAATCAAGCCGGTGCTGACCAAGATCAACGCCGGCAGTGCCGCCAGCCGCCGCCAACCATGATCGGCAACGGCCTGCTGGCTGAACCAGTAGAACAGGGGCGGGATCAAGCTGATGAGGCCCAACGGCGCAAACGTGAGCGGGACCTCAGCCAGCATGAGCGGCGGCAGCAGCAGCAAGCTCAGCAGCATGAGCGGCTGCGGCAGATATTGACACAAGTGATGCAGCGCCATCAGCCGCCGCCCCAACGGCATCGGCGCGCGCAGCAGGTGCGGCAGCAGGCGGCGCAGGCACTGCGTGTTGCCCTGCGCCCAGCGCGCTTGCTGCTGCTGATAAGCCGCCAGCGTCGTCGGCAGTTCCCCGGGGACGACGATGTGCGGCAGGTAGACCGTGCGCCAGCCGGCCAACTGCGCGCGGTAGCTCAAGTCGCAGTCCTCGGTCAGCGTCGCGTCTGACCAGCCGCCTGCCGCGTGGATGGCGGCCGCGCGCCACACCCCGCCCGTGCCGTTGAAGGGCACGATCCAGCCGCTGCGGCTGCGCGCGGTCTGTTCGATCACGAAGTGCGCGTCCACCGCCAGCCGCTGGGCGCGCGTCAGCCAGTTGACGTCTGCGTTGAGGTGGCCCCACGCCGTCTGAACAACCCCCACCTGCGGCTCCGCTAGCAGCGGCGGCAGCGTCGCCCTCAAAAAGTGCGGCGGCGGGACAAAATCAGCGTCAAACACGGCCACATAGGCCGCCCGAGTGTGTCGCAAGCCATGTGCCAGCGCCCCCGCCTTGTAGCCCGCGCGGCTCGCCCGGCGCAGGTGGTCGATCTGCCAGCCCTGCGCCCGCAGCGCCTTCACTTGCTCGGCCAGCAGCGCGGGCGTCTCATCCGTCGAGTCGTCCAAGAGTTGGATGTGGAGCTTGTCGCGCGGGTAGTCGAACTGGGTCACCGCTTTCAGCAGGCGCAGCGCCACATGCTGCTCGTTGTAGATCGGCAGCTGCACGCACACCAGCGGCCACTCGTCAGGCGCTGGCACGGCAGGTTGACGACCGCGCAGGCGCAGATACTGCGCCAGCAGCACCGCTTGCCCCAGCGCGTAAAGCGCCAGCAGCCCCACGCACAGCAGGTAGAGCGCCAGCAGCAGGTGAATCAGCATCCCGCAGACCTTTAGACCACGATCGATCGCAGCGTGTTATTATAAGCAGCATGGCCAACAAAGACAGGCGCATTTCAGCCTGCTGGAGACCTCTTCATGACACGCCCACACTTGACCGACTGGCGCTCTGAGTTTCCCATCCTCGCCACGTGCAGCTACCTCATTAGCAATTCGCTGGGGGCGATGCCCGCCCGCGTCTACGACACGCTGCGCACTTACGCCGACACGTGGGCAACGCTCGGCGTGCGCGCATGGGGCACGCCTTACGCTGATCAACCCTCATGGTGGGATCTCAAGGGCGCAGTGGGCGACAAAATCGCCCCGTTGATGGGCGCGCCCGTCGGCAGCGTCCTCATGCACGAGAACGCCAGCATCGCCAACAGCATCTTGCTCAGCGCGCTGGATTGGGACGCAGCCGGCCGCGACAAAGTCGTCTGCACTGATCAAGACTTCCCCTCAGACGTCTACACGCTGCGGGCGATGATCCCCGCGCACTACCGCGTGGAGATGGTGCGCAGCCAAGACGGGATCACCATCGACACCGACGCGCTGCTAGACGCCATCGACGAGCGCACCCGCCTTGTGAGCATCAGCCATGTGCTGTTCCGCAGCGCCTACATCCTGCCGCTGCGCCAGATCGTCGAGAAGGCGCACGCCGTAGGCGCGCAAGTGCTGGCCAATGGCTATCACAGCGTCGGCATCATCCCCGTGGACGTAACGGCCGACGGCGTGGACTTCTACATCGGTGGGACGCTGAAATGGCTGTGCGGTGGGCCGGGCGGCGTGTTCCTCTACGTGCGGCCGGACCTGCTGCCGACGCTGCGCCCGCGCGTCACCGGCTGGTTTGCCCATCAGCGCCCGTTCGAGTTCGACATCGAGCGCTTCGACCTGCGCGAGGATCGCTATCGGCTGGCCAACGGCACGCCCGCAGTGGCCGCCCTCTACGCCGTTCAGCCGGGCGTGGAGATCATTGCTGAGGTGGGCGTGGCAGCCATCCGCGCCAACTCGATCCGTCAGACCGAGCTGATGGTGCAGTTGGCCGACGCAGCGGGCTATCGCGTCGTCTCCCCGCGCGAGGCCGCCGTGCGCGGCGGCACAGTCACCGTACAGCCGCCCCACGCCTACGAGGTCAGCCGCGAGCTGCTCGCGCGGCAGATCGTGATCGACTATCGCGAAGGGGCGGGCATCCGCATCGCGCCCCACTTCTACACGACCGACGACGAGATCCGCGCGGCCTTTGACGCCATCGCCGACATTCTCGCCACAGGCGCATGGCAGCCCCACACCCGCCGCGATTTCGTCACCTAGCGCTTAGGCCTCATCCATCACAACGGCGATCTTGCCCAGCGCTTTCCGTTCCCACACCTGCATGAGCGCGTCGGCGGCCTGTTCCAGCGGGTAGGTCGCGCTGACGTAGGGCTTGATCGCCCCTTGCTCATACCAGCCGAGCAGCGTCTGAAACGACTGGGCCATCACCTGCGGCTTGTTGGCGGCATACGCCCCCCAAAACGTGCCGAGGATGGCGCTGTTCTTGAGCAGCACGCGGTTCACCGCCACTTCCGGGATGCGCCCGCTGGCAAAGCCGATCACCAAGTAGCGCCCCTCCCACGCGATGACGCGGATCACCTTGTCGAACAAGTCGCCCCCCACCGGGTCGAAGACCACGTCCACGCCGCGATCGTCTGTGAGGTTGCGCACCGTCTCGCGGATGTCCTGCGTGGTGTAGTTGATCGTGTGGTGCGCCCCGTAAAGGCGAGTCAGCGCCAGCTTTTCATCAGTGCTGGCACAGGCGATGACCGTCGCGCCCATGTGCTTGCCCAGCTCAACCGCGGCCAAGCCCACGCCGCCTGCCGCCCCCAACACGAGCAGCGTCTCACCCGGCTGAAGCTGCGCACGGTGCGCCAGTGCCACGTGCGCCGTGCCATAGACGACCGGAAACACGGCCCCGCTGATGTAAGTCATGTCGTCGAGCATGGGCAGGGTCATCGCCGCTGGCGCGCACACCTCTTCTGCCAGCCCCCCAAGCGTCACGACGCCGATCACCCGCTGCCCTACCTGTCGATCAGTCACGTCGGGGGCTGCTTCAGTGATCGTGCCGGCTACCTCGATCCCCGGGATGAACGGGAACGGCGGTTTCATCTGATACAAGCCCTGCACCAAAAGCGCATCCGGATAATTTACCCCCGCTGCGTGAACGCGGATGCGCACCTCGCCGCTGTTCAGAGGCGGCGGCGGCATCTGTTCAACGCTCAAAGTGCTGGGAAGTCCAAACGCGCGGCATACCAACGCTCTCATAAAATCGATCTCCCTTGTATTTTTTCCTAATGGTATCCCAAACCAGACAATTTTCCCAAAGATAACCCAAACTTATTGGGATAAATGGTCTACCTTTCAATGAATTGGGATGTAAATGGGTCACAAGGGATAAGTTTGTGATAAGTGCTATGCGAAATAACGCCCATTGGTAGGGACAGGGCCTGCCCTGTCCATTTTTCTGTTCCCACGGGCACGGCAAGCCCACATCGGGAGAGGGGAGACAGAGGATGAGGCCTGCCTAGATTTTTAACGGCGGCTAGGGGATACTTTGGCCAACAAACACAGCAAACGACGAACGATGACCACCCAACCGGAACCCGAGATCATCCCCGCGGCGCAGGCGCGCGCCGCCATCCAACAGCGCATCCACGAAACGCTCGGTGAGGACTATCAGCGCGAGTGGTTGGTGATCCACAACGCGGACTACCTCGTGCGGCTCAACCGTGGCGCAGTCAACCTCGACTTTCAATGCGACTTGTTGGGCAACGTTGACGTGATCGAACGGCCTGTGAACCCACTGCAAGCGAGCGGGCGCTTCATCGCGTGGACGATCCTCGTCGCGTCGCTGTTCATCGCGCTCTTCATCGCCATCGCTGTGGGCATCCTGCGCTGACTGTGAACGCCATCGCTCGCCAACGCCTGCTGATGATCGCGCTGGTGGTGGGGCTGGCGCTGCCGACGCTGCTCTACCCGCTGGGGCGCGATCAAGGGATGTACGCCAACATCGGTGCGGCCATCCTGCGCGGCGGCCTGCCATACGTCGACATGTGGGACATCAAGCCCCCGCCGATCTACTACCTCTACGCGCTGAGCATGGCGCTGTTCGGCCAGACGCCGCCGGGCGTGCGCGCGCTGGATCTGCTGCTTGTGCCGCTGGGCATGTGGGGGCTGATGCGGCTGGGCGCGCAGCTGGGCGGGGAGCGCGTCGGCCAGTGGGCGGCCTTGCTCTACGGCGTGTTCTACTTCAGCGACCAATTCGCCAACCTGACGCAGAGCGATTCGCTTGTGACAGCGTTCATGATCTGGGCGGCGCTGGCAAGCTGGCAAGCAGCCTCTGCGCCTGCGGGCGGGCGCGCAGCGTGGTGGCACGCGCTGGCGTGCGGGGCACTGTGTGGGGTCATCCTGTGGTTCAAGCAGTATCAAGCGTTCTTCGTGCTGATGCTGGTGGGCTGGCAGGTCAAGGCGCGTTGGGGCGCATGGCGCGCGTTGGGGCGCGATGCAGCGGCGTTCACGCTGGGCGGGGCGCTGACGGGCGGCGGCCTGCTGGCCTACTTCGCCGCGCTGGGGATCATCCCTGAAATGCTGATCGTCGCGCAGTCCACCAGCGCCTACAACGCTCAGTACAGCGATTGGGGCGCATTCTTCAGCCAAATCGGCGGCTATTTCACCTTCCGCTGGGGGTATTGGGGGGTGTTATTCGTGCTGGTGGCCGCGGCGGCGCTGCTGGGGCTGGCGGGGCAGCTGCGAGGGCGCGGCTGGGGCTTCGTGTGGGCGTGGTTGGCGGCAGCAACGGCTTTCATGGTCGTGCAGCGGCTAGGCTTCGACACGCACTGGTTCCCGATGCTGCCGCCGATGGCGCTGCTGGGCGCGGCAGCAGTTGGGTGGTGGGTCGGCGCGCTCGATGCGCCTGCTGCGCCAGACGCGCGCCAGCCGTTGAAACCGCTGGCGCAGCATCCCGCCCTTGTCAACTTCGGCTTCATCCTCACCTTTGCCGTTATTTTATTTTATAATACGTGGTTACCAGCATGGGGCTATCTGACCGGCCAGCAGCCCCAGCACGACTACTACGCGCAGTTCCAAGCCAACGACTTGAAACCCGAGCAGAGCTTGGCCGTTGTGGCGTGGCTGCGCGAACGGGTAGCGGTGGGCGACACGCTCTACGTGTGGGGCTTTCGCCCTGAGGTGGCTTTCATGGGCGGCTGGCGGCCGGCAACGCGCTGGCAAGCGCAGTTCCCGCTGGTGGCCCCGTGGTATCCACAGGTGTGGCAGCAGCAAAACGTTGATCTGCTGTGGGCGGCCATGCCGCCTTATGCCCTCGTCCTCACGGATGATTACATGCCGTGGGTGACAGGCCGCCACGAGGACAGCCACACCATCTTGCAGGACTATACGGAGCTGAACAACTGGTTGATGGCCAACTATGACCGCGTTCACACAATCGGAGACTTCCTGATATGGCAACGCAAGCCACGCACATAGTAGTGCGCAAAGCCACCGAAGCCGACATCCCCGCCCTCAGCGAGTTCATCAGCCGCTTTGTGGCCACGGGCGATCTGCTGCCGCGCACGCTGAACGAACTGCAAGACCTGCTGCCCAACTTCTTCATCGCGGACGACCACGGCAAGATCGTCGGCTGCGCCACGCTGGAGATCTACAGCCGCAAGCTGGCCGAGATTCGCAGCCTTGCGGTCGCGCCCGAAGCGCAGGGCCACGGCGTCGGCAAGCACCTCGTTGAAGCGTGCGTCGAGCTGGCCAAGCAGCACAACGTCTACGAGGTGATGGCCATTAGCAGCGCCGAGGAATTCTTCAAAAAATGCGGTTTCGACTTCACCCTGCCCAACTTACGCAAAGCTTTTTTCTTGACGACGCGCGATGAACTCTAAACGCACTCACCACCGCTTGACGATTCACCGTGAAGGCTACCCGACGCTGGCGCTCGTTGGGGCGATCGGGGCAGCCCTTGCCCTGCTGACGGCCCGCTTTGCGCCGCGCCGCGCGCCGCTGGCGCTGGGGGTCGCGCTGGGCGTGTGGAGCTTCTTCGCGCAGTTCTTCCGCCATCCCCCGCGCCACATCCCACAAGATGAGACACTGGTGCTTTCGCCCGCGGACGGAACCATCGTGGCAGTTGAGCGCGTCTATGAGCCAGAGTACTTCCAAACGGAGTGCCTCAAGCTCTCGATCTACATGTCCGCGGTAAACGTGCACCTCAACCGCGTGCCGCTCACGGGGCAGGTCGTCTACACGCGCTATCACCCGGGTCAGTATCTGGTGGCGTTCCACCCCAAAGCCAGCGAACTCAACGAGCGCAGCACCGTCGTGCTGGCGGATGCCGCGGGGCGGCGCGTGCTCGTGCGGCAGATCGCCGGGCTGCTGGCGCGGCGCATCGTGCCCTACCTGCGCGCCGGGCAGGCCGTGCAAGCGGGCGACGAGTTGGGCTTCATCAAGTTCGGCTCGCGCTGTGATGTGTTCATCGCGGCGGAGTGCGAGGTGCTGGTGACGCTCGATCAGCACGTGCGCGGGGGAGAAACGCCGCTAGCCCGTTGGCGCTCATGAACCTGCGTTTCAATCGGCTGGTGATCCCCAGCACGATCACGCTAGCCGCCATCTTCGCCGGCTACTTGAGCATCCTCGCCAGCATCAGCGGCCACTACAAAGAGTCCGCCGCGTTGATCTTGGTGGCGGCGCTGCTCGACATGATCGATGGGCGTGTGGCGCGCATGATCAACGCCAGCAGCGACTTCGGCGTACAGATCGACAGCCTCGCCGACGTGGTCAACTACGGCCTTGCGCCGGCTCTGCTGTTCTACGCGCTGTTCTTTGAGCAGCTCGGGGCTTTCGGCGTGGCGCTCAGCTTCCTGCCGGTGGCCTGCGCGGCGATTCGCCTCGCGCGTTACAACGTCAGCGCCGACCCCGACATCCCCAGTGCCTACTTTGAGGGCCTGCCGACGACGATGGCGGCGTTCGTCATGGCCGGGTGGGTCATCTTCGCTGGCACGTATCAAGCGTTCGGCACGCCCGCCCAAGCGGCCCTCGTGACGGTCATCCTGTCCCTGCTGATGATCAGCACCGTGCACTACGACAAGGCCAACATCTTCTCGCTGCGCTACCTGCGCAAAACACGGCGACTGCTCACCTTGACAGCCATCGCCGTGTCGATCGTGATTTCGCCCCCGTTGGCTTTGTTCCTGTGGGGTTGGCTCTACATCATGTACGGCTTGACGCGCAGCGCCATCATCTTCATCTGGTACGCGCGGCGCGATGACGACCGTGAGGCAGAGGCCGTGCTGTAGACTCTCAGCGCGCTGGAGGCAGCAGGGCGCTCGATGCGCCCCGCTCTCTGCTCGCTTAGCGCTTTTTCTTCTTCTCTTTGAACGCGCCTTGCAGCAGCGCTACGTCCATATCGTCTGGCACGACCCCCGTCTGCGCGTAGCGGAAGACCATCACGCGGTACACACTGGAGAGCGCTGCGCTCACCAAGCCGAGCAGCACGAACGCCATCAGCGCCGCCAGCCCGAGCACGATGAGCGCCTGCCAACTGCCGCTGAACAATATCGCCAAGGCCAGAAAAGCTGCCATCAGCGCCAACCCCATGAGAGTGATCACCGCGCCGATGCCGAAGCCGCCCACCACCTGCTCGCCGAAAGTGCGGCGCAGCAAGCTCGCGCTGTCTTTCACCACGTCGAGCATGCTCTTGTTCTCAACAACCAAGAGGGGAACGACAAAAAACGTAGCAAGGTTCCACGCCATGCCGCCCAGCGAGCCGATCAAGCCGCCCAACCAGCCAGCTTTTTCGCGGATGAACTGCAAGATCAAGCCGACGGTTGCGCTGAACACAGCATACTGGACGATCAAGCCGAAGCGGCTGCGCGCGATGCGCAGCCCGTCGCCCACGCTCGCTTCTTCGCCGTCCAGCTCTTTGAGGATTGCCCCTGCCAGCCCTACGTTGAAGAAGACGCCGATGGTGTAGACGACGACGTAGTAGACGAATAGGAACCCGTAGATGATGATCTGGACTGATGTATCGTTCAACTCGCCACGGCTGTTCGTTGCAAACACGCCGGCGAGTATCCTCGCAGGGACTAGCAGCACGACGCACGCCAGCAGCATCGCCACGGATGAAATCAACGGAAACGCTATAAAGCTCTTGTTGCGGCGCAAAAACGCCCAACTGTACTTGAACAACTGCCAACTGCGTCCAATTGACTCGAACATCTTGCCCCCTTTTGTCGGTATACTAGACGATGGCGATCAGCGGATTGTACACAGTTGAAGCCGCTAACTTTCTGCGCCATTCACAGTATATGCTCGTTCTTGAGGTTTTGTGCATTGATCTTCGTCAGACGACTCATCTTTGGGGGGCTGTTCGCCGTTCTTGCCAGCGTCACCCACGCCCAAGCGGACTGCGGCCTTGCGGATCGGCTGGATTTCCCGCTCGAGCGCGGTGCGACGACGGTCGTGCAGGCTTTCGGCGTGCCCAGCGTGCGCCATCAAGGCCGCTACCACACCGGCGAGGATTGGGTCTTCACCACAGCGGAGAGCGTCGGCCAGCCGGTGCGCGCCATCGCCACAGGGCGCGTCAGCTTCAGCAGCCCGACCGCGTGGGGGCGCGATGGCGGCGTGGTGATCGTCGAACATCGCTTCAGCGATGGAACCACCGCGAACAGCGTCTACGGCCACCTGAGCGAGGCGGGCGGGATCGCCTTCCCGGCGCGCTTCTCGTGCGTGACCGTCGGGCAGGCCGTCGGCACGATTGCGGCAGGGGTGCGCCCCGCGCCGCACCTGCACTTCGAAATCCGCGCCCAAGACCCTGACACGCCCGGCGCGGGCTACACCACTGCCCCGCCCGCTGAGAACGGCTACTACGCGCCGTCCGATTTCATCCTCAACCTGCAAACGTGGCTGCGCCCGTCCCACGCCTTTCACACGCCTGTCCTGCACGGCGTGCTGAGCGCGCCGGTCGTGCTAGACGATTACAGCCAGCTCTACCTCGACACGCGCTATCAACTGCGCCGCGCCCTGCCCGATGGCCGCATCCTGTGGCGCAACCGCCTTGAGCGCCCCGCGGTGGCGGTCGTCGCGTTTCAACGGCGGTCGTGGCTCGTGTGGGGCGATGGGACGTATCAAGCGGTGGACGTGGGCACAGGGTCGTTAGGCGAGTCGTGGCGAGTCAGTGGCTTGCAGCCGATCGCGGAGCCGTTCAGCGCGGCCGGCCTGCGCGTCTACCCAACCGCGGGCGACACGCTGACCGCCGTCGACGAGACGCAGCGCGCGGTCGCTTGGCGCGTGGCGGACGTGCCGCCCCCGGTGGCCGTGGCCGTGGCAGAGGTGAGCGGGAACGCGGTCATCGGCCTGCTGACCGCGGGGCATGAGGTGATCCAGATGGCGGCGAGCGGGGTGATCCTCTCGCGGCAGGCGCTGCGACGGCCCGCCGCGTTGGGCAGCAGCCGCGCGGGCGATCTGCTCGTCTACACGTGGGGCGGCCTCTACACAGTTGACCTGAACGGGCGCTGGCAGCCCTACCCGGTAGAGGCAGGCCAAGCGGGGGCTTCGGCAGCGTTGTGGCGCGACGAGCGTGGGCTGCTGGCCTTCGACGGGCAGACGCTGCGGGCGTTCGACTTGACCAACGCGCTGCAATGGCAGGTAGACGTGCCCAACGTGCGCGGGCGCGTCTCGCTGGTGCGGCTGGACGGGCGGGCAGCGCTCGTCAGCAGCGGCGGGCAGATCGTTACTGTGAGCGCCAACGGCGCGCTGTGCAACCAAGCGCAGGTCGCCCCGCAGCGGCGCGGCTTCGTGTGGCAGGCGCTGAGCGCGGATGGCGTCTGGCGCATCGCCGCGGCCAATCACTTGATCGGCTTCAACTGGCTGCGCTTCAACCAGACCTGCCTATGAGCCGCCGATGACCCTGCACATCCTCCACGTGACCCCCTACTACGCCCCGGCCTATGCCTTCGGCGGGGTGGTCAGCGCGGTGCAAGGCCTCGCGGAGGCGGCGGCTGCCGCGGGCGCGCGCGTCACCGTCGTGACGACGGACGCGCTCAACCAGCAGGGCGAACGCGCCCAGCCTGAGAGCGAGGTGCTCAACGGGGTGAAGGTGGTGCGTGTGGCCAACGTGCTGCCTGCGCTGCGTGGGCGCTTCAACCTCTCGACGCCGCGCCGCTTCGGCAGCGTGGCCGATTTCATGCTGCGCAACGCCGACGTGCTCCACCTGCACGAGTTCCGCACGGTGGAGGCGGTAATCGCGTCGCATCGTGCCGTCAAACGCGGCGTGCCCATCGTGCTCTCACCACACGGCACGCTGACGCACAGCACGGGCCGCAGCGCGCTCAAACGCCGTTGGGATCGCTGGTTCAGCCCCTACGTCGCCCAGCGCGTAGACGCGGTGATCGCGCTGAGCGAGGCCGAGGCCGCCGACGTGCGCGCGCTGTGGGCGCAGTTCTGGCCGCGCCAACACCCCCTGCCGATCCACATCGTGCCCAACGGCGTGAACCCGGCCGCCTTCGCTGACCTGCCCGACCCCGCGCCCTTCCGCCAGCGCTGGGGGCTTGGCGCGGATCGGGTGATCCTCTACATGGGGCGGCTGCACCCACGCAAAGGGGCGGATCGACTGGCGGCAGCCTTTCAACAAGCCGATCTGCCCCACACCCGCCTGCTGATCGTCGGGCCGGATGAGGGGCTGCGCGCGGGGCTGCTGGCGTTGAATGACCCGCGCATCGTCCTCACCGGCTACCTGAGCGGGGCAGAGCGGCTGGCGGCGCTGGCCTGCGCGGCGGTGTTCGCGCTGCCGGCTGTGGGGGAGGGGCTGCCCATGACCGCGCTTGAGGCGATGGCCTGCGGCGTGCCGGTTGTCCTCTCGCACGGCTGCAACCTGCCAGAGGCCGCCGCTGCGGGGGCCGGCCTAGTCGTCGATCCGACGCCGGAGGCGTTCCGCGCGGCGCTGCGCACGGTCTTGACGGACGAGGCGCTGCGCCAGCAGATGAGCGCTGCAGCGCGCCGCTTGGCCGCCGAGCGCTTCACATGGGAGCGCGTCGCCGCCCAAGTAGAGCAAATCTACAGACAGGTGCGCCAAGCTTGAGGAAAGTCAGCCAACCGTCAGGTTAATGCGACAATTTAATCGTATAGTGTAACTATTGGTTCCATTAGATCACGTCGTTCACACAAAGGAAGAAGTTCATGTACAAGTGGATGGTAAAGATTTGTTTGGCCGTGGTTCTAGGTGTGGCAGCGGTGACGATGGCAGCGCAGGATGCCTTCCCTGAGAGCGTTCAGGATGGCGTCGTTATCGTGCGTTTTGCCGACCTGACCCGCCCGGGCACGCTGCGCTTTGAGCAGATGCTGGCCGCATTTGACGAAATCAACCAACCCTACATCGTGATCGAGGCGCAGATACGCGATCAACGAGACGCAGCGCAGACCGCCGATCGCTACAACGCGCTTGCGCTCTTAGACGGCTTCCAAACGCGCGATGGCAGCTTCCGAATGCGCGTCACGTGGGGCACGCGCGCGGCCCAGCTTCTGCTGTCTAACACAAGCGCTGTGGCCGAGGACGTGCTTGAAGAGACGCTCACCCTGACGCCAGACATGCCAGTCAGCTTCGTTAGCGATTACGTGCGCGGCAACGTCTTCTACGTCCTAGCAGACGACGAGAACGCGCGGCGCTTCTTGGAGCTGGCCTACCTCAGCTTGCCACGTGGCAAAGAGCTGGAATCTGAGGCGCTTCAGTTGTTTGTCACGTATGGGATCATCTTGAACCGCTTCCGTGAGTACCGCCAGACGCTGGAGGTGATCGACTTTGCGATCCAGCTTGACCCGAGCTTCGCCTATTCCTACTTCGTGCAGGCGCGCGCGCTGCGTTTTACTGGGCGCTTGAATCAAGCGCTGGAGAGCATCAACCGCGCGCTGGAACTCAGGGACAACGTCCTGTATCACAACGAGAAGGGGCGCATCTACATCGTCAGTGAAGAGTACGCGCTAGCAGAGGCTGCTTACAACCGCGCGCTGGAAATAGACCCGAACAACGCAGTTGCGCTGTCAGGGCTGGGCGACGTCGCCTACTTCAGTGGGGACGTCGAAGGCTCCATCCCGTTCTTCATACGATCTGCTGAAGCTGACCCCACCCACACCTACGCCCTCTACTCGTGGGCGTACAGCCTCTACGACCTTGCACGCTTGAAAGATGCGCAGAGCGTTGTGCTGCGCGCGTTGGAGGTTGACCCTGAGTACACTAATGCCGTCTTGCTCTACGCCGACATCTTATGGGCGCAGGGGCAGAACACCGCTGCCGCCGAGCAGTACCGCTTGTACCTCAACTTGGGCGGTGAGATGTACGACTACATCACAGAACGCATTCGCTAGGCGCTGCCGTCTGGCATCACAGGCAGGTTGACCGGCTCGCGGCGGCGGTGTAAGCCCGTCGCCCCGTTCGGGCGCACATCGCGGAACGTCTCGACTTGGGGCGTTCCGCTGCCTTCTAAGCAGCGCACCTCGAACGTGTGCAGGCCTTCCTCATACGGCCAATCGAAGCGCCAGATGACCCACGTCCGATCGGAGAGCGGGGCGCGCACTTGGGCTGGCTGCCACGCCTCGCCGTTCAGGCGCACCTCCACCGCGCTGATGCCGCGCGCCCCCGCCCACGCCATCCCGCCGATGGGCACGCGCAGTTGGCCTTCCTCATCTTGATAGGCGGCTTCGGCCGCGATCGTGTCGATCACACTCGTCGCGTTCACGATCGCGGTGGGCGACCACCCGCGCCGCACCCAATAGCCCTCGCCCATCTCTTCGACGACTTCAATCGCGGTGATCCACTTCGGCTGTTTCATCCCATACAGGTCGGGGATGTGAATCCGCAGCGGGAAGCCGTTGGCGATGGGCAGCGGCGCGTCGTCCCATGCGTAGGTGAGCATGATGCGCTCGTCTTGTTCGATCATGCGCAGTGAGAGGTACTCATCAAAGCCATCCGCGCCGACGATCCGCAGGCCGGTTGCGCCCGCCAACGGCTGCACCTGCGCCATGATGTACTGCATCGGCACGCCCGTCCACTTCGTCGTGCCGATCAAGCTGCCAGCAATGGGGTTGCTGATGCAGGCCATCGTGATGAAGTCGCTGCGGCTGGGCATGGCGCGGATCTCGTCGAGCGTCCACTCAACAGGGTTGGCCACTGCGCCGCTGATCGGCAGGCGGTATGTCTCGCCGTTGACCACGGGCGGCACAAGCGAGATGTCGATGCGATAGTGGCGGCTGACAGGGGTCACCTCAGCGCGCGTGCCGGGCGCAGGGATGACAGGGTCATCGGCGTTGGGCAGCATGCGAACGGCCTCCGTGGGTTGGTCAGCCGACGCCGCAGGCACGAGCGGCGCTTGCGTGAGGTTCAGCAGGCGGCTGAGGGCGGCCCCGCCGAGCGTGATCACCGCCGAGGACGCCCCGACGCGCACCAAGAACTGCCGCCGACTGAGGCCGCGCACGCGCACGTTGCGATCAGCGGCCACGTTGTAATCAGCGAGCGACTGATAAAAGCTGTAGGTCAGCACACCCCACGCCCCGAACAGCAGCGCCATCCACGCTGCCGCCACAACGGGGTTAGCGGTGGCGCTGCGGTTGACAGTGAGGCTGATGATGGCGAGCGGACCGCCATAGCTCAACGCCAGCAGCGCCCCGGGGATGACCGAGCGCGGCGGCTTCAAGCGATTGAGCAGCGCGTAGAACACCAGCGACACGAGGCACGTCAAGCCGTAGAAGATGACGACCGCCAGCCCCTGCTCCACCGCTTTGGCAGCAGTTGAGATGTCATCGCCGAGGCCAAACGCCAGCACCACCGCGACGATGGTATCAATGCCTGCTGTCACCACTGCGCCGGGCAGCACCCGCCCGACCCAATCGAACAGGTCGTAGGGCACAACTGGCAAGCCCGCCACCTGCCCACCTATGACAAAGCTGATCGTTAGCACTGGCGTCAGCAGCAGCGCCAGCAGCAGCCCATAGCCGATGCTCGGGCGGCGGGCAGTTGGGGTCATCGTTCACCTCATCAGTCTGATTGCTCTAACGGTACTGCCCTTTTCTTTCTAATCAATTAACGTGTCATGAGGGCCGCGCTCAATCGTCCCCGTAGAGGTCGCCGAAGCCGTCTTCGTCGTCCCAGTCGTCTTCGTCCTCGTCTTCGTAGCCCTCGTCCCAGTCGTCGTCTTCTTCCTCGTCTTGCCAGTCCTCGTCTTCCTCGTCGAGGTCCTCCTCCTCATCGTAGATTTCTTCCTCGATGCCTTCTTCTTGCTCTTCTAGCTCTTCCAACGACATGATGTCTTCTTCGTCGTAGTCATCAGCGGCAGCTCTGGTAGCGACCAGATTTGTGAGCATATGCCTACTCTCCACAGTAGTGAATGAAAAATAACTGACTGTAGCCTTGCGCCTTATACTTTAGAGTGACTCGTTTGATTTGGCAACAAGGTCGAGAAAAAGTTGATGGAATCGTGGATCGTTCGTCAGCTCAGGGTGAAAGGCTGTGCCCAGCAGGTGACGTTGGCGCACCGCCACGATGCGTCCATCCGCCAGCGTGCCGATCACGTCCGTGTCGGCTTGGACGGCCTCCACCAGCGGCGCGCGGATGAACACCGCGTGAAATGGTTCCCCCTCCAAACCTTTGATCGGGATGTCCACCTCGAAGCTGTCCACTTGGCGGCCAAAGGCGTTGCGGTTGACTTTGACATCCATCACGCCGAGGATCGGCTGATCCTCGATCCCGATGTCCTTCGCGAGGAAGATCAAGCCGGCGCACGTCCCCCACGTCGGATGCTGCTGGGCGAACGCCCGCAGCGGCTCGATCAAGCCGTAGCTCGTCGCCAGTTTGCCGATAGTGGTGCTCTCTCCGCCCGGGATGATGAGGCCATCCAGCCCCTCCAGATGCTCCGGCAGGCGCACCTGTACCGGGTCTGCGCCCAAGTGGCGCAGCATCTTCTCATGTTCAATGAACGCGCCTTGCAGCGCCAACACTCCGATTTTCACGCCGGTTCCCTCATCAGTGATTGATTTAAAAGCTGAGTGTGCGACAAGGCCGAGCGCTTTTCAACACGACCATAAGACCATTTGCAATCCACAGCGACGCTTCTGTGGGAACAGAAAAACGGACAGGGCAGGCCCTGTCCCTACGATGCCGCGTGCGTAGGGACGCGACCTGTCGCGTCCGTTGAGGTGTAAAAAACCACGGACAGGGCAGGCCCTGTCCCTACGATGCCGCGTGCGTAGGGACGCGACCTGTCGCGTCCGTTGAGGTGTAAAAAAC
>CALDYP010000014.1 GCA_937944445.1 uncultured Anaerolineae bacterium | reverse complement strand
CGTTGCACCCCCACTTTTCCCCTTCGGGGGATTGAAACGTCGGTGTTCCCCCTACTTCCCCCTTTTCGCATAAAAATACGGAGGCCTCCGTACGGCCTCCGTTTCTGTTTCAGCTAAGCTTGATAACGAGATATGAATGTGTAGCGTCCTTTCACAAATGACGTTATACTCACCAATCGTTAATAATTAGGCGGGGCAATGCTCAAGCAGGACTGTTCTCACATCACATTGAGTTTGTGCGTCACCCATCAAGACACCATCCCCGGCTGGTTGGGCCGCGCGATGCAAGCGATCTACCTGCACGCGATGGAAGCCATCTCGCCGGAGGTGTCGCTGGCCATTCACGATGGCTCAAATTATCACCCTTACACCGTCTCGGACGTGCTGCCCATCGCGCGCGCTGAGCTGCGCGAGCTGAAGCGCGGCCAAACGCTGACAGTCATCCTCACCACTCTGCACCATCAGGTCACGCAGCTCACGCTCAACAGCGTGCTGCCGGAGTGGATCGACCGCGGGATTGACCTGCACGGCCAGCGCGTGACCATCACCCACGCTGATGTCATGTCCGCGTCGTTTGACGACCTGCTCGCACGGCACGCAGAAAACAGGAACCGCCGCGTCGTGATGCGCTTTCTGACGCCCACCAGCACGAAAAGATCGCGCGCGCGCACCGACACGAACGAACGCCGCGAGAGCCAAATCGTGCCCCTGCCCGTCCCCGAGCGCGTCTTCGCCAGCTTGTTCGACCGCTGGAACCACTTTGCGCCGCAGCCGCTGCCCGCCGAGCTGAAGACGTTCATCGACCAAGAGCTGACGCTCCAGCATTGCAGCATCCGAACGCACGTGGTGGATCGCCAGCGCGCCAACAAAGGCAGCACCGTCGGCTTTGTCGGCGAGGCCACCTTCTACTGCGAAAGCTCACAGCAGCCGTGGATCGGCTATCTGAACGCGCTGGCGGCGTTTGCGCCCTTCAGCGGCGTCGGGATCAAAACGACGCAGGGCATGGGAACCGTTCAGCTTTTAGCCCAGTCAGAAAGGACTACTCTCTCATGAGCACCGTGTATCTGGCGACGCTCGGCCAGCGGCCAGAGGCGATCACCGTGGCGCTCGACAAGCTGATGCAGCGCTACGTCTACAACGCCATCGCCATCCTGCACACCAACCCGCAGGATCGCCGCCTGAGCGAGGCGTATCAGGCGATCCAGCGCGTGCTGAAGGCGGACTATCCACAGTTGACCGCGCGCTACCACGAGATCTGCCTGCAAGATGGCCGCCCGATGAACGACGTGAACACCCAAGACAGCGCCGACGCTTACTTTTTGGGGGTGCTGGCGGTCTTGCAGCACTACCGCGAACAGGGCTTCAACCTGCACTTGATGATCAGCGGGGGGCGCAAGGCGATGTCTGTCTACGCCATGATCGCCGCCAGCTACGTCTTCCGCTCAGACGACGACCGCGTGCTGACGGTGCTCTCCGGCGAGTCGGTCATTCAGCAGCAGGGGGTGTTCCACGTGCCAGCGCACCAAGCCGACCAAGTGAGCATCGTGCAGCTGCCGCTGCACTACGCGCGCGTGGCCCCGGGCGCGGATGTGCACGTGCTGCTGTCACAGTCGCGCTCAACTCGAGCGGGGTTCTTGGCCAAGCTGAGCGCGGCCGAGCGCGCGCTGTGTGAGGCGATGCAGACGCACCCACACGCCACGAACGCCGAGCTAGGGCAATTGTTGGCCAAGTCCGACAAGACGATTGCCAAGCAGTTCGAGGGCATCTACGACAAGATGGAACAGTACTTCGACACACCCCTTGCAAAAGACAAGCGCAGCATCCTGCGCGATTTACTCAGAGAAAGGTAGAGAGAGATGCCAATTTGTGTGATTTCGACAGTTGGAGCCAGCGTTTTCACTCAAGCCAGTGAGGACATCAAATCAGAATGGCGTGAATTCGACAAACAAAGGGAGGTTGATCTTCAAAAAATTGCTCGGGAGAGTCACGACTTTCCGGGCAAAGACATGTACCAGCGCGTCAAAAATCATCTGGATGCGATTCGAAATTCGCCCAATTCCGAATCGGGACTCATGCGAGCAAGCGCTGAACTGAAAAGCCTGATCTACATTTTGAGAGACCACGATCGGAACAACAACGACAAACTGCACTTCCTAGCGACCGATACACCAGCAGGGACGCTGGCAGCGCGCATCATCAGCGACTTCTCACGCGATTACTTTGGCATTGAGACAGAGGTTGTGCGCGTCGAGGGGTTACAAGTCACCGATGACGCCTCTTTCAACACGCGCGGCATTCGCAACCTTGTTTCACGCGTGTTCGATCGGCTTGAGAAAGCCCCTGCTGGAACGTATCGCCGCGTGCTGAATCCAACTGGCGGTTACAAAGGCGTTGTGCCCTACCTGACGTTGATTGGGATGATCGAGGACGACATCGAGACAAGCTACATCTACGAGACTTCCTCAGCCTTGATCACGCTGCGTCGTTTGCCGATGGTGCTTGATTATGGAGCACTCGGTTCCGCCCATGATGCGTTAATAGCAGCAGAGCGTGAGTTTATATCAGAAGAAACGCTGGTTCAGCTATTGGATATAGACCCAACAGAGTTGTCCAAGCATCCAGCTCTGCCACTTTTCGACGTTGACGATGGTCAGTACAGCATCAACGGCTTGGGCGTCATCGTTCTCAACAAGTTGGGGAAAAAAACTGACTATGAGGTTTATTTGTCTGAACAAGCTAAAAAGGCCTTCGACAAGCTTGGAGAAAGCGACAAAAAAACCAAGTACACAGTCTACTTCGATGGCGCGGGGTATCGCACTTGGTTTGAGAGTCACATCCATCCATATAAGAACCAAGCGGGCGCCACTGCGCTGAAACTCGGCCGCACAGATGAGCGCGTTTGGGCCTTTCGTGAAGAGAACCGTGTGTTGATCGCAGAGCTGACGAAACACGCGCCAGACGGCGATTACGAGATCATTCCCCGCAGCCGCGAAGACTACAGCTTTCATCACCTTTGGAAAGGCGTTGACTAGGTGACCCTTCTAAACTTCTCCCACCCGCTGACGGAGGCGCAGCGGCAGCAGCTCGCTGCCCTGATCGGTCAGCCCGTTGAACAGGTCATCGAGGTGAAATCTCACTTCGACGTCATGGAACCGTTCGGGCCGCAGGTCGTCGCGCTTGTTGACGGCCTCGGCATCACCCCCGAGCAGTGGCAGCTTGATGCATGGTTGGTCATGCTGCCGTCGCTCAACTATGCGGCTGGGGTCGTCCTAGCCGAGCTGCACGGCAGGATGGGCCACTTCCCGGCCATTGTGCGGCTCCGGTCGGTGCCCGGCCTTGTGCTCACCGAGTACGAGGTGGCCGAGATCATCAACCTAGAGTCGGTGCGCCAGCAAGCACGGACGAAACGATAGAGAAAGGATGGGGATATGCCCAAGGTTGAGTTTATATTAGAGACGGTCAGCCCGTTGTTTCTAAACGGGGCGAATTCGAGAACGCCGGACTTGCTGCGCGCGGCGTCTGTGCGCGGGCAACTGCGCTACTGGTTCCGTGCGATCAAGGGCGCTTCAATCAACAGTTCCCAGCGCCTGTTCGAAGAAGAAGCAAAGGTATTCGGCACGACGGACTCCGGCTCGCCTGTGACGATTCGGATGTGGACGGAGAGAGACTATCAACCGCAAAGCGTCCCCATGCTGCCCCATCGTCGGGTTCGCGGGATCGGGGATGGCGGGAACGAATCAAGAGCAGATGCATTCGCTGAAGGCATCAGAATTCACTTACAACTTGTCACGCGTCCGGGCGTACCGTTCCCGCGGGACTTCCTCAAAGCGCTCGCCACGTGGCAGTTGATCGGCGGAGTGGGCAAACGCTCGCGGCGGACGTTCGGCGCGATGCAGCACATTCAGTGGCAACCCAGCGCAGATGCCAAATTCCCGTCCCCACTAAGCTGGTGGCAGGATGGACTTAACAATCTGAATGTAGACAACTACCTAGCCGCCCTCAATAGGCATTTCGAATGGGCGTTCAAAGACCTTGAGAGAACCCAGCACAGCAGCTTTCCCGCGCTTATGCCCGACACGTCTTGGATCGTGGTGAGCAGACAGCACTATGGCAGCGCCGAAGAAGCTAACCAAGAGGCCTTTAGGCTGATTCGCTCACGGAATCATCCCGCTGGGGACGGCACGGTTTACTACAACCTCAAGAATCAAGGGCCGTTCGGGGGCGTTGGTAGACCTGTCGGTCGCTTGGCGTCCCCGCTGCACGTGCAGGTGCGCAGGCTAGCGGGAGGACGCTATCACCTCGTCTTCACGGCGATGGCCAACGCGCTGTCTGCCAAACATCGTCAATCGCTGAAACAATTCATGGCCGATGCTGTGACTGAATACGACGGCGTCACCGTCTGGGGGACCCTATGACCTACCTCTACCTCTTTCAAATTGGGCCGGTGCAGGCGTTCATCGCCCAAGCGCGGCGCACCCAAGACCTGCTCGTCGGCAGCCGCATCTTGAGCGACCTCGCGGCGGCGGGGGTGGGCGCGGCGA
>CALDYP010000013.1 GCA_937944445.1 uncultured Anaerolineae bacterium | reverse complement strand
CGGACACGGCAGCGCAATCGGACACGGCAGGCCGTGTCCCTACTGATTCCTGACGGTTTCTTGCGACACCTTTCACGGTTGGCTTTCTGTGTTTATTTGTCGATCATACCTGCGCTTGGTCGCGTTCGGGGCGTTTGCTCAGGTTCTCTAACAAGCGGGTGATGTAGCGCATCAACAGCAGGGGGACGACCGTCAGCAGGACGAGCAGCACGTAGCTGATGAGCAGGGTGCTGCTGTCCTCAACGAAGCGCTCACCCAGCCACACGAACAAGAACGTTGGGATCGCGCCGACGAAGAACGACACCAGCACATACGACACGAAGCGCACCGGGGCCAGCCCCGCGGCATAGCTGAGGAAGTCCCAAAAGCTGAAGAGCACCAGCCGCGCAATCGCCAGCGGGATCCAGCCGCCCAGCCGATTGTAGTAGAACTCATCGACCTGCTGCATGCCGTCCTTGCCGACGAAGCGGATCACCGTAGGCCGCCCGAAGCGCCGCGCGATCCAAAAGCTGATGCTGCCACCGATCGTCTCGCCGATGACGGTGTAGAGCACGCCCAGCCACACGTTGCCGAAGAGGGTGCCCGCGAACACCTGAATCGGCCCGCTGGTGAGCGGCGCGAAGATGTAGGTCAGCGCCTTCATGATGATGTAGGCCAGCGGCGCGAGCGGCCCGGCGCTCTCGACCCACGCCTGAAGCTGTGGAACGCCGACCGCTTGGATGAACAACGTCAGCACAGTGACGAAGACCAGCAGCGCGATGATGCCAGCCACTAGTTTGAGGATGCGCGCGCGCGTCCACTGCGGGTGGGTGATGGGGCCTTGCTCGTTGCTGGGCTGCAAATGCTACTCCTTGAACAGTTCGCCGACGCTGCGGCCTTCATGCGCGC
Source organism: uncultured Anaerolineae bacterium (assembly GCA_937944445.1). GTDB lineage: Bacteria > Chloroflexota > Anaerolineae > Aggregatilineales > Phototrophicaceae > JANWYT01. The sequence continues at coordinate 50,863 of CALDYP010000013.1, read as the reverse complement.
GCAGGATGACCTCGGCCAGCAGCGGCGCAATCGAGAGGACGGTCATGTTGGGCAGGCGCTTGTGGGGCGGCAGCGGCAGGGTGTTGGTGAAGATGATCTCCTTCAGATCGAGTTTTTTGAGGCGTTCCACCGCTTGATCGGCGAGGAAAGCGTGCGTAAAGGCGAAGTAGATGTCCTTCGCGCCCGCTTCGCGCACGACGTTTACCGCGTTGACGATGCTGCCCGCGGTGTTTACCTCGTCATCGACTAGCAGCACATTCTTGTCGCGCACGTCGCCGATGAGGGCCAGCGCTTCGGGGTGTTCAGCGTTGTCGCTGCGGCGTTTCTCGACAAACGCAAGCGGGGTGCGCAGGGTGGCAGCCCAGTTGCGCCCCTGTTTGGCGAAGCCTAGATCAGTCGCCACGACGACCAGATCTGGGATGTTCTTTTGGCGCACGTAGTCGCTCAGCAGGTAGAAGGCGGTGAGCGCGTCGCCGGGGATGTTGAAGAAGCCCTGAATCTGGCCGCTGTGCAGGTCAATCGTCATGTAGCGGTCGGCGCCTGCGGTTTCGATCAAGTTGGCCATTAGGCGCGCTGAGATCGGCACGCGCGGCTGGTCTTTCTTGTCGGAGCGGGTGTAGGTCATGTAGGGGACGACGACGTTGATGCGCCACGCTGAATCGCGTTTGAGCGCGTCGATCATGATGAACATTTCCATGATGTTCTCGTGGACGGGCGAGGCCATCGTCTGGATCAGGTAGACGTCGCGCCCGCGCACGCTCTCGTTGAGCTTGATGAAGATGTTCTCGTTGCTGAACATGGTGCGCTCGTACCTGCCGAGCTGAAGGTCAGCGTAGTAAGGGTGCAGGTTGATGTTGTCGGTGATTTCTTGCCCCAGCGCCGGGCAAGCCGAGCCAGCGAACAGCTTCATCTTGCCGAACTGCATGCGCGATTCGCGGCTGTCATAGGTCAAGTTGAACTTCGTGCCGGGGACTTTATCCGGCGTTTCAGGGTCTTGCATGCCCATGCTCCTGTGCAGAGGGAGGTGCTAATAACTGCTGAACCGCGGTCTGCGGGTCAAGCTCCCGCTGATGCATCCGCTGGATAAGCGTCTCTATCGTATCAGGTGAGAGCGTTTGTAACCACTGCTGGAAGAGCGCTTCACGGGCGCGCTCGAACAGTTCCGCGCGCAGGGCTTGCGGGTCGAACGGCCCAGCATCGCGCAGGCGGTGCTGGCGGTGGGCTTCGATGGCGGCGGCCAGCTCGGCGATGCCCTTGCGCTCGGTGGCGACGGTCATCACCACTTCAGGGATCCACTCAGCGACGGGGGCGGGGGCGGCCTCAACCGTCATGTACTGCCCGTGGTGGTAGACACGCGCGGCCGGGTGGCCCAGCTCGAGCATCGTCTTGAGGGCGCGTGCGGTCTGATTTGCGCCGATGCGATCGGCCTTGTTGACGACCAGCACATCCGCGATTTCGAGGATGCCCGCTTTGATCGCTTGAATGTCGTCGCCCATGCCGGGCGCTTCGACGACGAGCGTCGTGTAGGCGACGCGCGCCACCTCGACCTCGCTCTGGCCGGCGCCGACCGTCTCGATCAAGATGCGGTCAAAGCCGGCCGCGTCGATCACGCGCACCATGTCGCGGGTGGTGCGGGCGAGGCCGCCGAGGCTGCCGCGGGTGGCCATGCTGCGGATGAACACGCCCGCGTCGCCGCTCAGGTCGCGCATGCGGATGCGATCGCCGAGGATTGCGCCGCCGCTGAACGGGCTGGTGGGGTCAACGGCGACGATGGCGACCGTCTCACCGTTGGCGCGGTAGTGCTGGGTGAGGGCGTTGACGAGGGAGCTTTTGCCGCTGCCGGGCGAGCCAGTGACGCCGATCACCCATGCGCGCCCGGTGTGGGGGTAGAGCGCTTTGAGGGCGGCTTCGGCTTCGCCGCGCTCGACGTGTGAGAGCAGCCGTGCCAGCGCGCGGCGGTTGCCTGCCAGCACCTGTGGGACGAGATCAGCGGGCATTGGAACTCACCAGATTGTTGATGAAGTCGCGGATGTGCTCGGTGGATGTGCCGGGGCCGAAGATGCCAGCGACCCCCAACGCCTTGAGCGGCTCATAGTCCTCCTCAGGGATGATGCCGCCGAGGATGATCGGCACGTCGTTCAGCTCCACAGCGTTGAGCGCCTCGCGCACGCGCGGGACGAGCGTCATGTGCGCCCCGCTGAGGATGCTCAGGCCGACGACGTCAACATCTTCTTGCAGCGCGGCCTCGGCGATCATCTCAGGCGTTTGCCGCAGGCCGGTGTAGATCACCTCCATGCCTGCATCGCGCAGCGCGCGCGCAATGACTTTCGCCCCGCGATCATGGCCATCCAGCCCGGGTTTGGCAATCAGCACTCTTGCAACTCGCGTGGTCATCGAAAAACTCCTACATCTAATTTTTAAGTTCATTATACCAGCCTCGCCGCGCCAATTGGATCAGCGGTGGATGATGAAGTGGCCCAGCAATCGCGCTGAGCGCTCAAGCACTCGGCTGGGCCTCACCCCGACGTCGCTTTGCTCCGTCGCCCCTCTCCCATAGAGAGTAGAGAGGGGCAACTGCCGTCATGCGCCCCCTTCTCGAACTGGCCTGCCTGCGGCCAGCACGGGAGAAGGGGGTTGGGGGATGAGGCCTGTAGCTTCCAGACGCGGGCGCTGGAACGAGTCGAAAGAGGCGTTAAACCTATTCTTATGAAATTTGCACTTTTTTTATAACAAGACACAGGCAACATGTGGTACTATAAGTAAAGAGCGCTGCTAATATTTTGCTCAAGGAAGTTCTCATGACAACTCAATTAACCAATACGCTCATTCAATCCCTCAGCCTCAAACCGACTTCGGTCGATGGGTTGGTGGAGTATACGTATGACGACGTGAACGATGTCCATCGCATCGTGTTCTTGCAAGCGACGCGCGAGGCGGTCGAAGCGTGGGTGGACATCATGGACGCGATCTACGCCAGCGTGACCCCAGAGGACAGGCTGCGCTTCTTGTTCGATGAACGCCCAAGCGGGCCGCTGCCGCTGACGTATTCTATCAACCGCGGGGTTCGCTGGGCGCGCAGCCTTGAGTATCACCCCCAAGCGCGTGTGGCCTTCCTGTTCCCAGACCGCATGGTAACCTCACTGGCCAACTCGATGTTGGGGATAGTGCAGCGCCAGATGGGCCATTTGAGCGTGCGCTTGTTTGACCCCTCTAAAGAAGATCAAGCCATCGCGTGGCTGACTGAGCCGAAATGGTCTGCGAAGAAGTAGGGGCGTCAGCAGGGCGTTAGCCCTTAGCTTCCAGCCGCGGGCACAACAAGCCCCCTTCTCGAACTGGCCTGCCTTCGGCCAGCACGGGAGAAGGAGGGTGGGGGATGAGGCTCGTGGCTTCGTTTTGAATTCCTGACAACGACGCTTCTCATCCTCTCAACGCTGGCAGGCCGTGATACAATGGAGGGCGTCGCGCCTGTGCGATAGCTGCTGTCTTTTTGAGTATGTCCGCGGTTGCCTATGCCCAGCGAGTTTGTTCACCTTCACGTTCATACCGAGTATTCGCTGTTGGACGGCCAAAGCCAGATCGACCGTCTGGTAAAGCGCGCCGTGGCGTTGGAGATGCCCGCGGTGGGCATCAGCGATCACGGTGTGATGTTCGGCGTGATCGACCTCTTCAACGCCGCCAAGAGCGCTGGCATCAAACCCGTCATCGGCATGGAGGCCTACCTTGCCCCCAACAAGATGACCGACCGTGACCCCGTGATCGACAAGAAGCCCTATCATCTGCTGCTGTGGGCCAAGAACCTAACCGGCTACAAGAACCTGCTCAAGATCGCCAGCGTGGCGCAGTTGGAGGGCTACTACTACCGCCCGCGCGTCGATTGGGACTACCTGCGCGACCACGCCGAAGGCATCATCGCCACCAGCGGCTGCCTCGCAGCGGAGATCCCGCGCCTGCTGGCGGACAAAGGGGAAGAGGCCGCGCTGGCCGCCATTGGCCGCTACTACGACGTGTTCGGCGCGGAGAACTTCTTTCTTGAAGTTCAGCCCCACCAGATCGACGAACTGCACGCGCTGAACCGCTGGCTGATCGACTATCGGCGGCGCGGCCACACGCCGGTGCAGTTGGTCGCCAGCAACGATGTGCACTACGTCGAAGCGGCTGATACGGACGATCACGACACGCTGCTGTGCATCCAGACCAACAGCCTCAAATCTGCCCAAGAACGCATGAGGCTTGAGCCGTTGGGCAGCTACTACCTCAAGAGCGCCGCGGAGATGCGCGCGAGCTTCCACGGCGCGCCCACCGAGCTGATCGATGAGGCGTTCGCCAACACGCTGCGCATCGCTGAGATGTGCGAGCTTGACCTGAGCAAGAAGGGCTATCACCTGCCGCTGTTCCCTGTGCCGGAGGGCTTCGACGACGGCAGCTATTTGCGCTACCTGTGCGAGCTGGGCTTGCGATGGCGCTTTCCCGGGCGGGAAGATGACCCCGTGCTGCGCGAGCGGATCGACCGCGAGTTGGAGACCATCGCGCATATGGGCTTCAACACCTATTTCTTGATCGTGTGGGATTTGTGCGAGTTCGCCCGCCACGCGGACATCTGGTGGAACGTGCGCGGGTCGGGCGCGGGGTCGCTGGTGGCCTATTGCCTCGGCATCACCAACATCGACCCGATCCAAAACAGCCTGCTCTTCGAGCGCTTCCTGAACCGTGGCCGCAACACGATGCCAGACATTGACATCGACTACCCCGATGACCGCCGCGGCGAGATGATCGCCTATGCTGTGCAGAAGTACGGCGAGGACAAAGTGGCGGCGATCATCACCTTTGGGACGTTGGGGGCCAAAGCCGCTGTGCGCGACGTGGCGCGCGCGCTGAACGTGCCGCTGCCGAAAGTCAACCAAGCGGTGAAGCTCATCCCGCAGGAAGCCAAGCAGAAGCCCCTGCAAGAGTACATTGACGGCAACCCGGAGCTGAAGAAGCTCTACGAGACGGACGCCGAACTCAAGAGCGTGCTCGACACAGCGAAGGCGCTGCAAGGGCTGACGCGCCACGCCTCGATGCACGCCGCTGGTCTCATCATCAGCGATCTGCCGCTGGTGGAGTACGTGCCGCTGCACCGCATCACCGGCAGCACCGACAGCAGCGGCGGCGTGCTCAAAGCGGTGACGCAGTTCCCGATGGAGACGGCTGAGGCCATCGGCCTGCTCAAGGTGGACTTCCTCGGCCTCTCGACGTTAACGATCATGCGCAAGGCCAGCGAGCTGATCGAGCGGCATCACGGCATTCGCTACACGTTGGACAACATCCCCTACCGCCATGACGACCCGCGCCTGACCGATGCGCAGCGCGCCATGCTGGACGAGGCGTTCCATCTGCTGGGGCGCGGCGAGACGGTCGGCGTGTTCCAAGTGGAAAGCGCGGGGATGCAGTCGACGCTGCGCGACATGCGCCCGCACAAGTTTGAACACATCGTCGCGGCGGTCTCGCTCTACCGCCCGGGGCCGATGGACTTCATCTCGCAGTTCACCCGACGCATGCACGGCGAAGAAGAAGTCACCTATCATCACCCGCTGATGGAGCCGATCCTCAAAGAGACCTACGGCATCATGGTCTACCAAGAGCAGATCATGCAGGTGGCGGTGGCGCTGTTCAGCTATGAGCCGAACGAAGCCGACCTGATGCGGCGCGCCGTCTCCAAGAAGAAAGAAAAAGACCTGCTGGAGCATCGGGCGATCTTCAAAGAGCGTGGCCCGCAGCGGGGCGTCAGCCCTGAAGTGGCAGACAAGATCTTCGACGACATCGTGTTCTTCGCCAACTACGGCTTCAACAAGAGCCACGCCGCCGATTACGCGGTCATCACCGTGCAGACGGCCTTCCTGAAACGGCACTACCCCCACGAGTACATGACGGCGCTGCTGTGTGTGCAGTTCGACGACAGCAGCAAGGTGGCGCTCTTCTTGGAGGAATGCCGCCGCTTGCACATCCCCGTGCTGCCGCCGGACATCAACTACAGCCAAGCAGAATTTGACATTGAGTCGCTACCCGACGGCCGGCGCGGGATCCGCTTTGGGCTGGGGGCGGTGAAGAACGTTGGCGTGGCGGCCATTCACTACCTGATCGAACAGCGCGAGCAGGGCGGCCCGTTCGCAACGCTGGCGGACTTGTGCCAGCGGGTGGACTTGCGGCGGGTGGGCAAGCGCGCGCTGGAGTGCCTCATCAAGGTGGGCGCGCTGGCGGCCTATGGCCCGCGGGATGCGCTGCTGGAATCGCTCGACCGCATCGTCCACTACAGCGCGGAGTATCACGATCAGCTTGCGCTGGGGCAGAAGTCGTTGTTCGGCGAGGCGGTGATGCGGCAATCGGCGTTAGAAATTCTGCCCGCCAAGAAACCCATCCCACACCGTGAGCAGCTCGGCTGGGAGAAAGATCTGCTGGGGCTTTACGTCACCGGGCGACCCATTGACCGCGCCCGTGACGCGCTCAGCAAGTTGAATAACTTGAACATCATCGTTGACCTCAAATCAGAAGAGAACGCGCCCGCTCACGATACGCTCGTGCGCGTGGCGGGCGAGGTGGTCGGGATGCGCTCGCTGGTGACCAAGTCCGGCGAGATGATGGCGGTGCTCCAAGTGGAGGATTGGCACGAGAGCGCCGGCGTGATCGACGTGGTGCTGTTCCCGCGCAAGTATGAGCGCGTCAAGGCTTACTTTGAAGCGAAGGTCGGCAAGCCGCTGGAGGTGGGGACGATTGCGCTCTTCACGGGGCGGTTCGACACGTCGCGCAACGATCCCCAAGTGATCGCGGAGGATGCAACAGTGGAGTTTGAGGCGGTGGAAGGGGCCGACGCTGCGCCCCCGCGGCCCATGCACGACACGCTGGGCTGGCTGCCAGAGTCGGAAGAGCCGCCGCCCATCTGGGACGATGAGCCGCCCGCCTACACGCCTGAACCGCCGCCCGCGCCAGCGGACGCAGCGCCCATCACGCCGCCTGTGGAGCAAAACGGCTCGGCTCACTATGAGCGCTTGTTCGACGACGGTGGGGAAGAGCGGCCGCGCCGCCATCTGCGGGTGGTGTTCAAAAGCGCAGGCAGCGAAAAAGACGCGCAGCGCATCGACCGCGCGCTGAACGTGCTGTACTCCATCCCCGGTGAGGACTGCTACACGTTGGAGGTGCACTATCCAGATCGCATTCGGCGGTGGGGCGGCGACGACTTCCGCACTCATTACTGCCCGAAGCTGGTGGAGCGCCTGAAACAAATCCCCGGGGTTGACCTGCATTGTCAAGACAGTTAAACCATTCTTCACAACATCGCGCTATAATGCGTGCGATAGTGAGATAAAGCCCCACAACGCTAGCAAGCATTCGCCCCTCGAAGTGGCGATTGATTTAGGCAAAGGATAGACAACGAATGGCTGCGATGAGACGAATTGCCGTGATGACCAGCGGTGGCGACGCGCCGGGGATGAACGCGGCGGTGCGGGCGGTGGTGCGCGCCGGCCTTGAACAAGGGGTCGAAGTCTACGGGATTCGACAAGCCTACGCGGGGCTGGTGGCAGGCGACTTCGAACGCCTGACCAGCCGCGAGGTGAGCGGCATCCTCCAGCGCGGCGGCACGGTGCTGCAAACCGCCCGCAACGAGGAATTCAAGACCCCCGCCGGGCAGAAGAAGGCGCTGCGCTCGCTCAACGAACACAGCATCGACGGCGTGATTGTGATCGGCGGCGATGGCAGCCTGCGCGGGGCGATCAAGCTGCACGAGCTGGGCGTGCCGGTGGTCGGCGTGCCCGCCAGCATCGACAACGACATCTGGGGCACGGACATGTCCATCGGCGTGGACACCGCCCTGAACACCATCCTTGATGCGATTGACCGGCTGCGCGACACGGCCACCTCACACAATCGCTGCTTCATCGTGGAGGTGATGGGGCGCAGCTGCGGCTATCTGGCGTTGATGGGCGCGATCTTGGGCGGCGCGGAGATCGTCATCATCCCCGAGTACGAAGTGAGCAAGGAAGAGGTGGCGCGCAGCCTTGAGGACGCCTACATCCGCGGCAAGAACCACGCCATCGCGGTGATTGCCGAGGGGGCCAGCTACAGCGCGCGCGACCTTGAATCCTACCTGCAAAGTCAGGGCGTCGGCTTTGAGGTGCGCCTGACGATCCTCGGCCACACCCAGCGCGGCGGCAGCCCAAGCGCCTTTGATCGGCTGCTGGCAACGCGGATGGGGGTGGCCGCGGTTCACTCGCTGCTGAACGGCGAAACCGGCGTGATGATCGGGCGGCAGGGGCGCGAACAAGTCGCGGTGTCGCTCTATGACGTGACGACCAAGATGCGCGAGATCGGCGAAGAGTACATGAAGATGGCCTACACGCTGTCGCGGTGACGCCGTAGGGGGCACGCCACGCCCCTACATGGTTGCCGCGCAGGGGGTGGCGCGCCCAACCCCTTGAGAGGAGCCATTTCAGGCGTTGGAGGTGGCCACGTCCACCATGCGGGCGCGCAGCAGCGTCAGCAGCGGCATTGTCGGCACGCGCAGCTGCACCCCGCGCTGCCCCGCGCTGAGGACGATGTTTTGCAGGCTCGCAGCGGATTTGTCGGCGTAGACCTTCCAGTTTTTGTCAGTCAGCATCAAGGGGCTGATCCCACCCACTTGGAGGCCGGTCAGCGCTTCGGCGTCGGCGTGGCTGGCGAGGCGCACCTTTTTCTCGCCGGCGCTGGCGGCCATGCGCTTGAGGTCAAGCTGGCAGTCGCTTGGCAGCAGCACGAGCAGCGGCTTGTTGGCCTCCACGGGCTGCACGACGAGCGTCTTGAACACCATGAAGGGCGGCAGGCCGATCAACTCGGCGACTTCTTCGGCGTCGCGCGTGGTCGGCGTATACGTCAGCACTTCGTAGGGGATGCCCTTGCTTTCCAGCAGGCGCATCGAGTTGAGCTTGGGGGGCGGGGTCATGCGTCCTCAGCGGTATTGGCGGCCAGCGAGATACGTCAGCAAGTTGGGGAAGAAGTGGTTGGCCAGCAGCAGCAGGCGATCAAACCAGCGCAGCACCACCGTGTTACGCGGGCGGCGGGCGCAGTTCACCATCGCTGCAGCCACCTGTTCCGGCTGCATGTTGGGGATGCGGCTGTCTTTGCGTTCACCTTTGCCCAGCCGCTTTTGGTTGAACTCGGTTTCAGTGCGCCCGACGAGAAAATCACTGACGTGGATGCTGTGCGGCGCAAGCTCAACGCGAATGGAGCGCGCGAGGCTGCTGATGAAGGCTTTGCTGGCGCTGTAACAAGCGGAATAGGGCGATGGGATGGCCGCGAGCACCGACGACACGATCATGATATGCCCGCCGCCGCTGCGCTGCATCGCGGGGACTGCCGCGCGGATGGCGTGCAGCACGCCGTCAATGTTGACGTGCAGCAGCGTTTCGATGTCTTGCCAGCTTGTGGCGACCAATTCCCCGCGCAGGCCCACCCCTGCGTTGGCGATGACGATGTCAAGGCGGCCAAAGCGCTCTAGCGCCTGCGCGACGGCGGTTTCTACGTCATTGGCCTGCGTCACATTCCCGGTGATCGGCAGGAAGTCGCCGTGTGGGGCGGGCAGGGCGGCGATCTGCTCGGCCAGCTCCGCGAGCCGTTCCTGCCGCCGCGCGACCCCGACGACGTGATAATCCGCCACCGCGAAGGCCAGCGCTGCGGCGCGCCCGATGCCGCTCGACGCGCCGGTGATCAACACGACCTTGCGACTCATGGGCTGCCCGTTGGGTTGTGGACGGCGGCTACGGACACAGGCACATGGCTGCCGGGCTTGCGCCGCTTGAACACGCAAAAGTAGCTGCTCGTCCAGTCCGAGCCGCTCACCTGCACGTCCTCCTTGCCGCCCACCCGCGCAATGGGCTGCATGTGGACGAGTTCCCAGCCTTCCGCGCCCAGCTTGTCCAGCTCCGGGATCATGCTCTCAGGGGAGTAGGGCTTGGGTTTCTTGTTGAAGCGCTGCTGAAGGTACTCACGAGTGGCACGATTTCGGACGCGCGCCCGCAGCATCAGCGTCAGATATTCCCATTGTTCCATCGTTGGCCTGCCTCCTTAGATCTGCTCTACTTTACCCTGTTTCGACCATTTTTGACACGGGGCACAGCAGAGGCGAGGCAGGCCTAGTGGCCGTGGCCAACCACGTGCTTACTAGATGAACAACGGCTCTTGATAGACTCCGAAGGCCTCGCGCAGCACGTCGGTCATCTCGCCGAGGGTGCAGTAGGCGTGCGCGCACTGGATCAGCGCAGGCATGACGTTCTGACCGTTGAGCGCCGCCTCGCGCAGGGCTGCCAGCCCCGCTTTGGCTGCGGTTTGATCGCGCGTGGCTCGCACGTCGTTCAAGCGGGCCACCTGCCGCGCGTAGCCGTCTGGATCCATCTCCAAGATCGGGATGCGCACTGGCTCATCGTTGGCGTACTTGTTCACGCCGACGGTGACGCGCTCGCCGCGGTCGAACTCCATCTGAAGCCGATAGCTGGCGTCGGCGATTTCGGTCTGGAAGAAGCCCGCCTCCAGCGCGGGCAGCACGCCGCCCAACGCCTCGATCTGGCGGAAGTACTCGTAGACAGCGGCTTCGGTCTGGTTCGTGAGCCGCTCTAAGTAGTAGCTGCCGCCGAGCGGGTCAATCGTGTTGGCGACGCCGGTTTCTTCGAGGATCACCTGCTGCGTGCGCAAGGCGAGCGTGGCGGCGAACTCGCTCGGCAGGGCGAGCGCTTCGTCCATGCTGTTGGTGTGCAGCGACTGCGCCCCGCCCAACACGCCCGCCAGCGCTTGCAGCGCCACGCGGATCAAGTTCACTTCGGGCTGCTGCGCGGTGAGGCTGACGCCCGCCGTCTGGCAGTGGAAGCGCATCAGCCAACTGCGTTCGTGCTTCGCGCCGAAGGTCTCGCGCATCTCGCGCGCCCAGATGCGCCGTGCCGCCCGCAGCTTGGCGATCTCCTCAAAGAAGTCGTTGTGCAGGTTGAAGAAGAAGCTCAAGCGCGGGGCGAAGTCGTCGATGTCGAGGCCGCGGCGCAGCGCCCAGCGCACGTACTCCATGCCGTCCGCGAGTGTGAACGCCAGCTCTTGCACGGCGGTGCTGCCCGCCTCGCGGATGTGATAGCCGCTGATGCTGATGCTGTTCCATTCGGGCATGTGGCGGCTGGCGTACTCGATCGTGTCGGTGACGAGGCGCATACTCGGCTCAGGCGGGAAGATAAACTCCTTCTGCGCGATGTACTCCTTGAGGATGTCGTTCTGGAGCGTGCCGCGCAGGACGCGCTGATCGACGCCCTGCTTTTCTGCTGCGGCGATGTACATCGCCCAGATCATCGCAGCGGGGCTGTTGATCGTCATGCTGGTGCTGATCTGGTCAAGGCGGATGCCGTCGAACAAGATCTCCATGTCGCGTAGGCTGCTGACGGCCACGCCGCACTTGCCGAACTCGCCGATCGCTTCCGGCGCGTCAGTGTCGTAGCCCATCAGCGTGGGCAGGTCAAAGGCGACGCTCAGGCCGGTGTTGCCCTGCGCGACGAGGTACTTGAAGCGGGCGTTGGTCTCTTCAGCCGTGCCGAAGCCGGCAAACAGGCGCATCGTCCACGGCTTGCCGCGGTAGCCGGTGGCGTGGATGCCGCGCGTGAACGGGTACTCGCCGGGCAGGCCGAGGTCGCGCGCGTAGTCAAAGTCGGGCAGGTCGAGCGGCGTTGCCACCCGCGGCACGTCTACGCCCGAGTAGGTCGTGAAGCGCGGTTTGATCTCGGGGCGTTTGTTCAACGTCGGCTGGAGGCGGGTGCGCTCCCACTCGTGGTGATGCTGGCGCAGTTGGTCGAGGCGATCACGATCGAAGGTCATCTTCAGCGTTCCTGTAATAAACTTTCGTGTATTATAACACGTTACGCACAGGACGGATGAAGGAGAGGTGAATTTCGTTTGTTGGGAGTGTCTAAATTGGAACAGAGGACTTATCCAGCCCCCTTCAGGGGGTGCGCCCTAGTCGAGTGCTTGAGCGCTCGGCGGCCTGAGCCACACTTGCGGCGGCGGGAACGCCTGCGGCTGAAGCCACGGTCTAGCGCGCGGGGGCTGAAGCCCCCTTCGGCCCGCGAAGCGCGTGAGAATCTGCTGGCAGTGATTGAACCACAAGCGTCGCTCGTGCTGCGCCCTGACGCGCAGCCCGAGCAAGCCGTTGAACTGCCGGCGTCTGCTACAGCGCGCGACAGTGCTCGATCAATTGGCTGCCGAGGCGCAGGAAGAGGACATGGGGTATTAGCCCCTACCGATACACCAACGGGATGCCGCCGAACTCGTAGAACGGGGCGGGCTGGCCGTTGATCGTCAGGGGCAGGTCGCGGCCTCGCTCGTCGATTAGCCGCAGGCGCAGCCGATACTGCTGCCCGGGCAGCAGCGCCGCGTCCTGAGCCGGGTCAACGCGCAGGATGCGTTGATCGAGCACGAACTCCCCCACCTCCCACAGCGATGTGCGGTAGCTGCCGTGGCGGTGCGGCATAACCTGCATCGGCCACGTGTAGACCACCTCGCCTGTGTCGATCACCGCCAGCTCAAAGATGAGCGTCGCGTCCACCGAAGTCGCTTGCAGCGGCTGCCACAGCAGGTCAAAGTAGAGCGTCTCCGCGCCGATGCGGTGGGTCGTCCCCGCCCACCCTAAGAGCCGCGCAAACCCGCCGAACACGACTTCATCCGTCAAGCGCACGTGGATCTCTGGGGCGTTGAAGCGCTGATCAAGGTGCAGCTCGTAAAGCTCATAGCGGAAGGTGGCGTCATCGTGGAAGGCCGTGCGCGTGATGAGGTCGCGCCGCCCCAGCGCCCCGACGATCTGCGTCTGTTTCGAGTCGAGCTGGTAGTCCACGTACCACCATTCCGCGTGATCGCCGTAGAGGTAGTGCGTGAAGCCGTCGAGGTCGGCAAGCTGCGTCGGAACGCTGACGTTGTCCATCTGGCGCGTGGGGAAGAAGAAGCGCAGCTGCTGCTCCCCGGGGGCCATCAGGCGGATCGGCTGGCCAGTGCGCTCCTCGAAGGCGCGCAGCTCGCTCACGAGGATCATCAGCGAGGGGTTGGTCTTCCAGTACTTGGACTCGTCGTCAGGGAAGCGCCCATCCCAGTAGAGCGCGATGTCCTCATCCCAGACGACGCTCGTCAGCGGGAGGATGCCGTTCAAGCTGAGCACAACTGCCAGCGCGGCAGCGGCCCCGCGCGCCAGCGAGGGGGCCAAGCGCGGCAGCGGCCAATGGGCGAGCAGCCACGCGCTCGGCAGCGCTAGCAGCGGCACGATGGCGAACGACAGCCGATAGTGATAGCTGTAGCTGTAGAACCACGTCAGGAAGTAGGGCAGCGCCAGCCCGTAGGCCAGCAGCAGCCGCTCTAACGACGGATGCTTGCGCGCAGGCCACAGCCCCAGCCCGATCAGCCCCGCGCCCAGCGCGATGAGCGCCGCCTCAACCAGCGTCAGATAGCTGGCGGGTGGGTTGGCGCGGCTTGGGTCAACCCACGGCATGCTCGGCAGCGCGCCGACCAGCAGCGCGATCAAGCCTGCGGTGAACGCCCTGCGCTGTGCCCTGCTGACGGTGGGGCGCAGCCACGCCCAGCCCGCCAGCAAGCCCGCGGCCAGCAGCGGCCAGCTGAGCAGATCGCCGCTGCGGGTGGCCAGCGTCAGCCATGACGGGTGCGGCAGATCGACCGCGGGATGCCCCAGCAGCACGTTGCGCGCGTACCACACCGCCCCCAGCGGCAGGCAGGCCAGTCCCGTAAGCGCGGCCACCTCGAAGCGCGGCCAGAACGCCCGCAGGCGGCTGCGCACGCGCAGGAACTCCCACGCCACCAGCAGCACCACCCCCCAGACGAACGCGCCGGCTGTCGGCTTCGTCCACATGGCGACGCCGAAAATTATCCCTGCCAACAGCGCGTAACGCCGTCGGCGCGTCGGCTCGACCCACGCGCGCAGGAAGAGCGCCGCGCTGAGCGTGAAGGTAAACGTCAGCGGGATTTCGAGGTCGCCCATCTGCACCCATTGGCCGACGTGCGGATAGAACGCCCACAGCGCGGCGCTGGCGAACCCGACGCGGCGCGAGTCGAAGACGCGCGACCCCAGCACGTAGGCCGCAAGGATGCTGCCGAGGTGCAGCACGACGACTACCGCCCGTGCGTAGTGGTCGTTGACGGCCCCCAGCATGATCTGTGGGAAGGCGTATTGAAGCTGCAAATACTGCGGGTAGTATCCCTGTGACGCGGGAATTGCGCCAGTCAAGGTGTAGACGCGCGCCTGATAGCCGTAGACCCACAGCGTGTCATAGGCGATGAACGGCCAGAAGCTCGTGGCCAGCCAGCCGCCGAGCACACACGCCGCCATCCCGACGAGCAGCGCCCGCTCTAGGGGCGTCAAAGGGGGCTTGGGCGGGGGGAGAGGCTTGGGGGTGCGCCTCAGCTTGAGCGCAAGCAGCCCCCAAGCCGCCGTGCCGATGAGCACAAGGCCGGTCACAATCGGCGCAGGTTCAAGCTGTCCTAACGTCCCCAGCGTGAACAGCCACGCGGTCTGTGCGGCAGTGCCCAGCGCAATTGTCAGCGCGCCGACCAGCGCCCGATGATGCCAGTCCGCGCGCGGCAGCGCCAGCAGCGCCAGCGGCAGCCCCAGCCCGACCACGACGGCCAGCACCAGCGGCAGCGCTGTGAGCGCGTCCGTCAACCAGTTCATGCGCGTTTCCTCCAGAAGGGGTGGGCAAGCTGCATCAGGCCCAGCGCGCCTGTGACCGCCAGCCACGGGTAGATCGGCAGGTAGTAGCGCTGCCATTCGAGCGGGGTGATGAGCCACGTCAAGCTGAGCATGACCGCCCCCCACACGAGCAGCAACGCACCGCTCGCCCCGCGCCGCAGCAGCGCGCCCACGCCCACAGCGGACGCGATCAGCCACGCCAACCCACCGAGCGCGCCCACGCTCAGCCCAGCACAGCCGCCTGCCTCATACGCGCGGATGGCCTCCGCCAGCGGCTCGCGCCACGACTCCACTTGGTAGTACTGCGGTTGCACGGTGAAGGCCTGCCGAAAGAAGCCCGCCGTTTGGTCGGCGAAGTCCGCATAGCCGCCGAAGAAGGCCGTCTGCCCGCGCAGCAGGTCTTGGCGCAGCTCGAGCACAGTCTGCGCCCGCCCGACCGGGTCGCCCCACCACGCGGGGTTGAGCGCGTAGAACGTGCCCAGCGTCACCGCCAGCGCGGCTAGACCGCTGAGCACCCAGCGCAGCGCGCCCGCGCGCGTCACCCGCAGCAGGCGATAGGCCAGCGCGCCAGTCAACGCTAGCCACAGCGCTCCAACGGTGAAGAGCGCCGTGTGCTTGCTGGCCAGCGCCAAGCCGCCCAACAGCCCGAACGCCAGCGCCAGCGGCAGCCCCCAGCGCGGCCATGACGGGCGCACGAGGGCGCGCATCAACCCCAGCGCGGCAGCAGCGCTCCACACGCTGAAGGCCATCAGCGCGGCCTCCATCATGACGCGCCGCCCGTCGAGCAGCACCGCCGGGTTCAGCCCGAAGGCCAGCGCAGCCACCGCCGCCGTGCCCGCCCCGCCGACGGCCCAGCCCAGCGCGTAGACCCCCCACAGCGCGGCAACCGTCAGCGCAGTGTGCGGCCAGCGCAGCGCCGTGAGCGCGTCAGCCGGTGGGAGGTGGCCGTTGGCGCGGTTGTAGGCGAAGTCCGCGCCCCAGTCGTAAGGCTTCTGCCAGCTGTCGAGCGTGTAGCCCATCTGCACCATCCCAAACCCGATGAGGTATTTGGGCAGCGCGCCGTTCAAGAGGCGCAGTTCTTGCTGGTCGGGTTCGGATGTGGCCGGGTTGAACCGCACCCGCGCGAGGTCGCCCTGCACGAGCAGGTAGTAGGTGTCACGCCCCATGTACATGAGCGTCGGCTCATCCCCGTGCAGCGGCACGTGGGGCGTGCCGATCCACAGGTAGGCCGACAGCAGCAGCGGGACGATGAGAGAGGCAAAGGGCAGGAACTTCATGAACGCAGCGTGACTCGTTCGGGTGGCGTGTGAAATGCCCTGCCCATTATGGCCATTGGAGCGCGTTTGAACAGGGCTAATCGGCGTCACCGATGACGACGAGCAGCGCGCCCTTCTCGACGGTTTGCCCCTGCGCGATGAGCACCTGCTCCACCTTGCCCGCGCGCGGCGCTTTCAACTCGTTCTGCATCTTCATGCTCTCAAGGATGACGACGGTCTGCCCCTCCGCCACGATGTCGCCGACGGCCACCGTCACTTGTACGATCAGCCCCGGCATCGGCGAGTGAACTTCGCCCGTGTCGAAGCGCAGGCCGCCTTTGCGGTTGGCCATCGAGATGGCGCGCTCATCCAGCACTTGGCCAGTGTAGCGCCGCCCGCCCATCAAGATTTCATAGCCTTGATCGGTGATCTCCACCACGATTTCCAGCGATTTGTGGTTCTTCAAGAGCGAGTAGCGCCCGGGGCCAATGCTGCGGAAGTCGATCTCGTGCACTTGGCCGTTGACCGTCAGCGTGCCGTCGCGGTTGATTTCGACTTCAAATTGTTCGTTGTTGATGATTGTCAGATATTTCATGGCTACCTCCGCAGGCGCTCCCACCGGCTGACCCATTTCCAGTTGCTGGTGTCGCGCTTGGGGGGCGCGACGACCTGCGAGGCGAGCTGCTGGCGGCGGTGGGCGACGAGCGTCGCCACGATGGCGGCGGTCTCCAGCTCGGCAGGGGTGGGGTTGGCCTCGTAGGTGGTCATGCTGAAGCGCTCTTCGATGAAGCGCGTGTCGAACTGGCCGGCGATGAACGAGACGCTGTTCATCAGGTTGATGTGGAAGGGGATGTTGTTCTTGACGCCCATGATGACGTACTCGCTCAGGGCGCGGCGCATGCGCAGCAGGGCCTCGTTGCGCGTGTCGCCCACGGTGATGAGCTTGGCGATCATGCTGTCGTAGTAGGGCGTAATCTCGTAGCCGGCGTAGATGCCGCTGTCGACGCGCACGCCCGGCCCCTTCGGCGTGCTGCTGATGGTGATCGTGCCGGTGTCGGGGATGAAGTTGTTGTAGGGGTCTTCGGCGTTGATGCGGCACTCGATGGCCCACGCTTTGGGGTGCATCAAGTTCTCGGTGGGGGTCATGCGGCGGCCGCGCGCGATGCGGATCTGCTCCTTGACGAGGTCGATGCCGCTGATGAGTTCCGTCACGGGGTGTTCAACCTGTAGGCGGGTGTTCATCTCAAGGAAGTAGAAGTTGCGGTCTTTGTCGACCATGCATTCAATCGTGCCGGCGTTGTAGTAGTCCACGCTGCGGGCGGCGGCGATGGCCATCTCGCCCATGCGGCGGCGCAGGTCTTCGTCCATGAAGGGGCTGGGGGCTTCTTCCACCAGCTTCTGGTTGCGGCGCTGGATGCTGCACTCGCGCTCGCCGAGGTGGACGATGTTGCCGTGCATGTCGCCGAGGATTTGGAACTCGATGTGGCGCGCGCCGACGAGCAGCTTTTCAAGGTACACCTCACCGTTGCCGAAGGCGCTTTCGGCCTCGCGGTGGGCCGTGGCCAGCGCGGCGGGCAAGTCCTCGGGGTTGTAGACGGGGCGCATCCCCTTGCCGCCGCCGCCTGCCGCCGCCTTGACCATGACGGGGTAGCCGATGCGCTCGGCGGCGGCGATCAGCTCCTCATCGCTCAGGCCGGGTTCCGTGCCGGGGATGAGCGGGACGTTGTTCTTTTTTACCGCGGTGCGGGCGGCCTGCTTGTCGCCCATCGTGGCGATGGCGTGGGGCGAGGGGCCGATGAAGACGAGGCCTTCATCCGCGACGGCCTGCGCAAAGTCGGCGTTTTCAGCGAGGAAGCCATAGCCGGGGTGGATGGCGCTGGCTTTGGTAAGCTTGGCGGCCTCAAGGATCTTGTCCATGCGCAGGTAGCTCTCGCGTGGGGGCGGCGGGCCGATGTGGACGGCCTCATCGGCGTAGCGCACGTGCAGCGCGCTGCGGTCGACGTCGCTGTAGACGGCCACCGTCTCGATGCCGAGGTCACGGCAGGCGCGGATGATGCGCACGGCAATCTCGCCGCGGTTGGCGATCAGGATCTTTTGGATGTTGCGCGTTTCAGCGGGCATCGGCCGGTCTCCTAGAGTGGTATGTTGCCGTGCTTCTTCGGCGGGTTCTCGTCGCGCTTGTTCTGGAAGACTTGCAGCGCGTTGATGAGGCGGGCGCGGGTCTCGCTCGGTTCGATCACGTCGTCGATGAAGCCGCGCGCGGCTGCGATGTAGGGGTGGGCGAACTTGGCGCGGTACTCGGCGGCCAGCTCGGCTTTGCAGGCGGCCGGGTCTTCGGCCTCGGCCAATTCGCGCCGGTTGATGATCTCGACGGCCCCTTCCGGCCCCATCACGGCAATCTCAGCCGTCGGCCACGCAAGGTTCAGATCACCGCGGATATGCTTGCTGCTCATCACGCAGTACGCGCCGCCGTAGCTCTTGCGCGTCGTGACGGTGAGCTTGGGCACGGTCGCCTCGCAGTAGGCGAACAGCAGTTTCGCCCCGCTGCGGATGATGCCGTTGTGTTCTTGATCGGTTCCGGGCAGGTAGCCGGGCACGTCAACGAAGGTCACAATCGGGATGTTGAAGCTGTCGCAGCAGCGGATGAAGCGAGCGGCCTTCTCGCTGGCGTGGATGTCGAGCACGCCGGCGAGCACCATCGGCTGGTTGGCCACGATGCCGACGGTGTGCCCCCCCAAGCGCGCGTAGCCGACGACGATGTTCGCCGCGTAGTCGGGCTGAATTTCGAAGAAGTAGCCGTCGTCGACGATCTTTTCAATCACGTCTTTCATGTCGTAGGGCTTGTTGGGGCTGTCAGGGATGATCGTGTCAAGCTCGGCGTCCGAGCGCAGCGGGTCGTCGCTGGTCGGGCTGAAGGGGGCGTCTTCCATGTTGTTCTGCGGCAGGAAGCCAAGCAGCTCGCGCACGAGCATCAGCGCTTGTGTTTCGTCGTCGCCGACGAGGTGCGCCACGCCGCTCTTGGTGCTGTGGACGGTCGCGCCGCCGAGCTGCTCGGCGGTCACGTCCTCGTTGAGCACCTGTTTGACGACGTTCGGGCCGGTGATGAACATGTAGCTGGTGTCGCGCACCATGATCACGAAGTCGGTGAGGGCAGGGCTGTAGACCGCGCCGCCCGCGCACGGCCCCATAATGACGCTGATCTGTGGGATGACGCCGCTGGCGAGCGTGTTGCGCAGGAAGATGTCCGCGTAGCCGGCGAGGCTCTCCACGCCTTCTTGGATGCGCGCGCCGCCGCTGTCGTTCAAGCCGATGACGGGCGCGCCGTTCTTCATGGCCATGTCCATCACTTTGCAGATCTTGGCCGCGTGCACCTCTGAGAGGCTGCCGCCCATCACGGTGAAGTCTTGGCTGTAGACGTAGACGAGCCGCCCATCAATCGTCCCCCAACCGGTGACGACGCTGTCGCCGAGGAACTTCTGCTTGTCCATGCCGAAGTTGGTGGAGCGGTGCTCAACGAAGGCGTCTAGCTCGCGGAAGCTGCCGGGGTCGAGCAGCAGCTCCAGCCGCTCATAGGCGGTCTTGCGCCCGCTTTCGTGGTGTTTGCGCACGCGCTCCTCGCCCCCACCAGAGCGGCTGAGGGCGCGCTTGCGGCGCAGTTCTTCGATCCGAGGGTGTGTTGCCATAGTCAAAAGCCTTTTCAAAATACAGCCCCCGCGCGCAAAGTTGTTCAGCGCTGGAGCGTTTCCCTGTCGATAAGAACACTGCAAATCATAAACGGTTCTGCCGCAAGCAGGCGCTCGTGGCAAGGTGCGGCGGGCGTTGGGCCATTCTGGCAGGCCTCCGCAGGATCGGTTGGATATAAAGACGCTCGCCGTACTGTCTATGACTATACAACGAATTTCGACAAGGTTAAGATTGAACTGAGAAGAATTATGGTTTGATTTTCTACAGGGTAAACATAGCAAACAGGGGAGATCATCAGGATGGAGACGAAGACGTTCGAAGTGCCGAATATCGGCTGTGATGGCTGCGTGCGCACGATCAAGAACGAGCTGGGGGCGTTGGCTGGTGTGCAGCAAGTGGAGGGCAGCAAGGACACGCGCCAAGTGACGGTGACGTTTGACGCGCCGGCCACATGGGATGAGATCGTGGCCAAACTGCGCGAGATCGACTACGCGCCGGCTGAGGCGTAATCGGCGGGGTGGGGCTGCATCGCCAGCGCCAGCAGCGCCCACCACAGCAGCATGACTTGTGGGATGGCAACGGGGTAATGATCGACGAAGCCGACGAGCGCCAAGACCACCGCCCCGGCCAGCGCCCCCAACCGCTGCCAATCGTCACGCCGCCGCCAGAGTAGCCAGCCCCCGCGCAGCAGCGGCAGCGTGACGATCCCTGCGAACAGCCCGAACCCCACCGCCCCCAACTCCGCGACGATGAGCAGCGCCACTTGGTGCACGTTCGTCCCGCGCAGGTTGTACTCGGGGCGGCTAGCGAGGTAGCGCGCAGCGTACCACGCGAAGTTGCCCGCGCCGACCCCGCGCAGCGGCGCGCTCTGGATGGCTTCAAGGGCGATCTGGGTGTAGATCACGCGCTCGGCGACAGAGCGCTGTTCGAGCGCCTCACCGTTGACGTTGGCGCGCGCCAGCAGAAACGGCTGGTAGGCCGCCGCGAAGGCCAGCCCCACAAATGCGAGCGCGGCCAGCGGCAGCCGCAGCGCGCGCAGGGTGTGCGCCCGCGCGTGCCACGCGACGATGAACGTGCCGCTCACGGCCAGCGCGATCCACGCGCCGCGGCTGAACGTCAAACACAGCGCCCAGAAGACCAGCGCCAGCGCGCCCAGCCGCAGCCAACGCCTGTGCGCCTCGGCGCTGTGCGCGAGCAGCCACGCCGCGCCCACCGCCAGCACCCCACCTAAGATGTTGGGGTGCGGCAGCAGCCCATACGCCCGCAGCAGGCGCGCCTCGCCGCTCTGGACGACCGACACGCCGGACTGCGCGGGGTCGAGGCTGCGCTGTTCGCCCAACAGGTTCAACCCCAGCTCGCGCTGCGCGGCGCTCTGGCCGATGGCCACGACAGCGCTCACCAGCAGCGCGGCCACCAAGACGCCGTACAGGGCGCGGCGCGGCGGCGGGCAGCACGCGCTCAACACGCTGAACGCCCCCACCAGCGCGTAAGTTAGAGCGGCGTTTTGGGCGAGGGCGTCGCGTGTGCTGCTCAGCAGCGCCCAACGCTGCGAGAGCCACGCCCACGCTGCAAACAGCATCACGCCCAGCGCCCACAGGCCGCGCCACCTGTCGGCCACGAGTTGGCCAGCGCCCTTGAAGCCGCTCAGCGCCCACGCGCCCAACGCTCCGATCAGCGGCACGACGAACACGAACCCCAGCACGTAATCCGCGCTGAAGGGGATGGCGGTCCCGGGCCACGCCTTGAACGTGACGGTCAGCAGCAGGGTGATCAAACTCAGGGAGTGAAGCAGACGCAGGCGCATTCGTCCAGTATACTGTAAAAAGCAGGGATAAGCGCCAAGCGATGACGGATGACCTCAAGAATGCTCTCAGAGCGCAGGCGCAGGCGTTGGGCTTCAGCGCGCTGGGCGTAGTAGAGGCCGCCCCCTCGCCGACGCTGGCGGCCTATGAGCGCTGGATCGACGCGGGGATGCACGGCAGCATGGGCTACCTCGCGCGGCCTGACCGGGTAGCGCGGCGGCGCGATCTGAACGTCATCCTGCCGCAGGTGCGCTCGGTAGTGGTCGTCGTGCTGGATTACGCCCAGTCGATCCCGCTTGATGTGCTGAACGACCCTGCGCGCGGGCGGATCGCGTCGTATGCATGGGGGGTGGACTACCACGACGTGATGCTGCCGCGGCTGAAGCAGCTCGCCGTGTGGCTGGGGGAATCCAGCGCGGTGTACGTTGACACGGGCGCGATCTTGGAGCGCAGCCACGCCCAGCAGGCTGGCCTCGGCTTCATCGGCAAGAACACGATGCTCATCCACCCACGGCGCGGCAGCTATTTCTTCGTCGGCGAAATTCTGACAACGGCTGAGCTGGAGCCAGACCCGCCGCACCCTGCGACGATGTGCGGGCGCTGCACGCGCTGCCTCGCCGCTTGCCCAACGGATGCCTTCCCCGCGCCCTACGTGCTCGACGCGCGCCGCTGCATCAGCTACCACACCATCGAGAACAAAGGCTCCATCCCAGAGGACTTGCGCGCGTCGTTCGGCAACTGGGTCTACGGCTGCGATGTGTGCCAAGAGGTATGCCCGTGGCAGCGCTTCAGCGCGCTTACGCAGGAAGAGGCGTTCCGCAGTGTGGCGCTTGACCGCGCCGCGCCGCCGCTGGCGTGGCTGTTGACGATGACCCCGCAGGATTTCGCAGCGCGGTTTGCGGGCAGCGCCATCCTGCGGACGGGCTACGAGCGCATGGTGCGCAACGCTTGCATCGCCGCGGGCAACAGCCGCGACCCGGCGCTCAAGCCGCTGCTGGTCGCCCTCACGCGGCACGCCAGCCCGCTCATCGCCGAGCACGCCGCGTGGGCGCTTGAGGTGGTGGCTTAGTTTTCTAATGAATGAGGGATGGTTGTGCCGTATCTTCTCGACACGCACGTAATCCTTTGGATGATCATGGATGAATCACGCCTTTCGCCTGCTGTGATTCGTCTGCGATCCAGTGGTTGTGGGAATGAGCGTTACTCTTCCTCGTCGCTGGCGGCGGCAGCGGCTGGGCGCGGGGTCGAGGGGCGGCTGCCTACCTCGGTGATGCCCCACGCCAGCAGGATCATGATGACGCCGGCGGTGAAGGTCATAATGAGCAGCGCCCACAGCTCGCCGCGCAGCGAATCGCCGCCGGAGATCAGCGACGTGAAAATTTGCCACGTTGAGATGATTGACAAGCCTAAAAAGGCAATCGCGGTAATCAGGCTGATGAACACAATCAGGCTTTTCATCGGGCTGCGCGTCATGTATAGCTCCAACGAGGGTTTAGATGGCCACGGCAGGTCGGTATTCACCGAACACCTCCCGCAGTGTGTGACAAACTTCACCTAATGTTACTTCATTCTCGACGCAAGCGATGATGATTGGCATCAAATTCTCATCTGTGCGGGCGGCGGCGGCCAAGCGCGCGCGCAGCGCAGAAACGCGCTCGTTGTCGCGGGTGGCGCGCAGTTGGCGCAGGCGCTCGTGGGCGGCCTGCTCGATGGCTGGGTCAACGCGCAGCAGGTCGGCCGGCGGCTCCTCGGCTTCAACGAATTCGTTCACGCCCACGATGATCTGTTCGCCGCGTTCCACCGCCAGTTGGAAGGCGTAGGCTGCGTCTTGGATCTCGTTCTGGACGAAGCCCTCCTCCACCGCCACCAGCGCCCCGCCCATCTCGTCGATCTGCGCGATGTACTCTTGAGCGCGCTCGTAGATCTGCTGGGTGAGGTACTCGACGGCGTAGCTGCCCGCCAGCGGATCGACCGTGTCGGCGACGCCGGTTTCATGGGCGATGATCTGCTGGGTGCGCAGCGCGACCTGCACGGCCTTCTCCGTCGGCAGGGCGAGCGCCTCGTCCATGCTGTTGGTGTGGAGGCTCTGCGTGCCGCCCATCACTGCCGCCAGCGCTTGCAGCGCCACGCGCACGATGTTGTTTTCTGGCTGCTGCGCGGTGAGCGTGCTGCCGCCCGTCTGGGTGTGGAAGCGCAGCATCCAGCTCTTGGGGTCGCGCGCGTGGAAGCGCTCGCGCATGATCTCCGCCCATAGGCGGCGCGCCGCGCGGAACTTGGCGACCTCCTCCAAGAAGTTGTTGTGCGCGTTGAAGAAGAACGAGAGCTGGGGCGCGAACTCATCGACGGTCAAGCCCGCTTTGAGCGCCGCCTCGACGTAGGCGATGCCGTTGGCCAGCGTGAAGGCCACCTCCTGCACGGCAGTGCTGCCCGCCTCGCGGATGTGATAGCCGCTGATGCTGATCGTGTTCCAATGCGGGACGTGATCCTTGCAGTAGGCGAACATGTCGGTGATGAGGCGCATCGAGTGCTGCGGTGGGTAGATGTACGTGCCGCGCGCGATGTACTCCTTGAGGATGTCATTCTGCACCGTGCCGCGCAGTTGATGGCTCGCCACGCCTTGCCGTTGGGCGGCCACGATGTAGAGGGCCAGCAGCACGCTGGCGGGCGCGTTGATCGTCATGCTGGTGCTGACCTTGTCCAGCGGGATGTCGCGGAAGAGGGTCATCATGTCGTGAATGCTGCTGATGCTGACGCCGACCTTGCCGACCTCGCCTAATGCCATCGGGTCGTCGGCGTCGTAGCCGATCTGCGTGGGCAGGTCAAACGCGACGCTCAGCCCCATTTGGCCGCGCTCCAGCAAGAAGCGGTAGCGGGCGTTGCTCTCTTCCGCTGTGCCGAAGCCCGCGTATTGGCGCATCGTCCAGAAGCGGCTGCGGTACATGGTGGGCTGCACCCCGCGCGTGAAGGGGTACTCACCGGGCCAGCCCAAGTCAAGGTCAGCGGGCAAGTCGTCTGGCCCGAAGGCGCGCTGAAGCGGGATGCCGGAAGGCGTCTCGAAGGTCGGCTTGCGCTCCCCGACCTTTTTCAGGACAGGGTCAACGGTGCGTTTTTGCCATTCGTCGCGGGGGGTGGTCATGGGGCCTGCTCCGATAGTAAAGGTTGTGGATCGTCATCGATCAGAGTTGGGAGGATCTGTTCACCCTCTTCCAAGCTCATCTTACCTAACTTCCTCGAAGAAGCGGCTTGGAACTGCCACGTTCTCGAAGTTCTCAAACGTCAGATCGCGGAAGGGCAGGTTGAGCGCAGCTTTGAGCTTCTCGAACAGGGCGGTGTAGCTGGCCGTCACGCGCTGCGCGCCTTGTAAGCCCAGCGCCTGCACGATGCTCTCGATCGTTGGGGCGTCGCCTTCAATCTCGACGAAGTTGCCAAACGGCAGCTCATCGATGACGATCTCCGCGCCGTAGTACTCATAGGTCGTGCGGTACTTCTCGTAGATCAACGCGGTGTGGAAGCCCAGCCGCTCCAAGATGAGGTGCATCAACTGGAAGTCGCTCACTTCTACCTCCAGCTCGCTGCGGCTTGAGATGCCGTCATGCACTGCGCCGCCGTCCTTGTACGTCAGGCGGGCGCGGCTGTCTTGGCGCAGGCGCAGCACGACGCCGCGGCCTGTGAGGCTGTTTTGGGCGTCCTCATAGCGCACGTTGCGCTCTAGCACGCGCGGGTAGACCAGCCGCGCCCCCAGCGCGTGCATCTGCTGCACAATCGGCGCGTGGTCGGGCGTGTAGAGCTTGAGTTCCGTCTCGGTGGGAGGTATTTTCCTCATGCGCCAATACTCAGCACCACCTTGCCGAACACGTCGAACGCTTCCAGCGTCGCTTGGGCGTCGCGGGCGTGTTCCAGCGGGAACACCTTGCCGATGACCGCGTTCAGCCGGCCCGCAAAGATCAGGTTCATCACCGTCACGTAGTCCTTGTGCGTGCCCATCGTGCTGCCGATAATGGCGATCTGACGGGCGAACAGTTGATTGAGCGGCAGTTCAGCGTTGTAGCCCGACGTGCCGCCGACGACGAGGATCGAGCCGCCAATGCGCAGCGCGCGCAGGCTCTGGCCGAGCGTGTCTTTGCCGACGTTGTCCACGACGTAATCGACGCCGCGCTTGTCGGTCAAGCGGTAAACCTCTTTCGACCACTGCGGATGTTCTTGGCGGTTGATGGCGTAGTGCGCGCCCATCTTCAGCGCGCGGGCGCATTTCTCTTCGCTGCTGCCGACCACGTAGACGGTGGCCCCAGCCAGCCGCGCGATCTGAACGCTGGCGGTGTTGACGCCGCCGCCCGCGCCGACGATTAGCACGTGGTCGCCGGCCTGCAAGCCGCCGCGGGTGATGAGCGAATGCCACGCCGTGACGTAGACCAGCCCCGCCGCAGCGGCCTGCTGCAAGTCGAAGCCGTTGGGTACTTTGACGCAGTTGGCGGCGGGCACGCAGACGTATTCCGCCGCGAAGCCGCTGTGATGCTCACCCATGATGGCGATGCGGTCTTGGTTCTCATAGTCGGTGTGCGCGGCGCGAACGGAGGGGAACACGCTCGGATCGACCGCGACGGGGTCGCCCACGGCCAAGCCCTGCACGCCCGCGCCCAGCGCGTCCACGTAGCCCGCGCCGTCGCTGCCGATCACATGGGGGAAGGACAGGTTGAGGCCGGGCCAGCCCGCGCGCACGAACAGATCCAACCGGTTGAGCGCAGCGCTGTGCATCTTCAGACGCACCTCGCCTGCGGCAGGCTCTGGGATGGGGAGGTCCTCCACATACTGGACGACCTCCAAACCGCCGTGGCCGGTGAGGACTGCGGCGCGCATCTTAGCGCATCCCCAGTTCGTGGCGGGCGATCACCATGCGCTGGATTTCGCTGGTTCCCTCGTAGATGCGGGTGATGCGCGCGTCGCGGTAGTAGCGCTCGACGGGCATCTCCTTGCTGTAGCCCATGCCGCCGTGGATTTGAACGGCCTCATCGGTGACGAACTGGGCGGTTTCGCTGGCGAAGAGCTTGGCCATGCTGGCCTCCAGCGTGTAGCGCTCGCCGGTGACTTTGGCGCGCATCTTGGCGAGGCAGGCGTTGTAGATCAGGTGGCGGCTGGCCTCGATGCGCGTCTTCATGTCGGCGATCTTCTGCTGGATCATCTGGAACTGGCCGATGGGGCCGCCGAAGGCCTGTCGCTCGCGTGCGTAGCGGACGGACGCCTCATAGGCCGCCTCGGCAATGCCCAGCGCCTGCGCCGCGATGCCGATGCGCCCTGCGTCGAGCACGGTCATGGCGATCTTGAAGCCCTCGCCGCGCTTGCCCAGCATGTTCTCGACGGGGCAGGCGTAGTCCTCAAAGATCAGCTCGCTGGTGGCGCTGGCGCGGATGCCCAGCTTGGGTTCTTTCTTGCCGCGGTGGAAGCCCGGCTGTGATGTGTCGATCAAGAACGCGCTGACGCCTTTGCTGCCCTTCTCGGGGTCAGTCATCGTGAAGAGCACGACATAATCCGCCACAGGGCCGCTGGTGACCCAGCTCTTGCGCCCGTTGATGATGTAGTGCGTGCCCGCCTCGTTGAGGACGGCGCGGCTGGCCATCGTGGCGGCGTCGCTGCCGCTCATCGGCTCGGTCAAGCTGTACGCGCCGATCTTCTCACCGCTGGCGACGGGCGTCACCCAGCGGCGCTTTTGCTCTTCCGTTCCGAAGAGCATGATGCCGTTGCAGTAGAGGCTGTTGTTGACGCTCATGATCGTGCTGTGGCTGGCGTCGGCCTTAGCGATTTCGACCAGCGCCAGCACGTAGGCCAGCACGTCCATCCCTGCGCCGCCGTACTCTTCCGGCACTTCAATCCCCATCAGCCCCATCTCGGCCATCTTCTTGATGGTCTCCATCGGGAAGTCGCCGCTGTGGTCGTAGTGCTCGGCGATGGGCACGATCTCCTTTTGGGCGAAGTCGCGCACGGTGTTGAGCAGCATCTCGTGTTCGGGGGTCAACGTGAGCGTGAGCGGCGTGCCCGTCTGTTCCAAAACCATCTTGCACCTCAAATCTGCTAATAAACGATTTTCGATTCAATTATAGCGATGAAGATGGGCTATGGGGTAGGTGTGTTCAAACAGGTAGAGAAGGACGCAGATGTCGCGCTCCGTGCCCCTGCCTGCGGCTGAAGCCCTCTTCTCCCGACGGAGAAGGGGGTTGGGGGGATGAGGCTGGGGACGCGGCAGTTTCTGCGCTATGCTGTAGAAGAGAAGAACGCACGGAGGAGAAGATGAGCGACACACCAAGCCAGTTCCGCATCAACCACGTGGCCATCGTCGTGCCAGACATTGACGCTGGGCTGGCGTTCTGGCGCGACGCGCTGGGGCTGCCCGTCGGCGAGCGAAAGCGCGTCGCGCAGGAAGCCGTGGACATCGCCTTCTTGGAGGCGGGCGAGGCGCACCTTGAGCTGGTGCAGCCCATCAGCGAGGACAGCGGCATTGCTCAGTATCTGGCGAAAAAAGGCGCGGGCATGCACCACCTCTGCCTTGAGGTGGACGACATCGAGGCGGCGATGCAGCGCCTGCGCGCGCACGGGGCGCAGCTTCTGAACGACACGCCCAAAGAGCGCGACGGCATCCGCTATGTGTTCGTGCACCCGCGCAGCACGGGCGGCGTGCTGCTGGAACTCTACGAGCTGCCGCGATGAGCGAGGCGATCAAGGCGCTCAATCAGCAGCGGTACAGCGCCGTCGTTGAGAACTACGTCCACAGCACAACGCACGCTGACCCGGTCAGCTTAGAGCGCCTGATCGAGATGGCCCAACCGCAGCCGCAGTGGCGCGCGCTGGACGTGGCCACCGGCGGCGGGCATACCGCGCTGGCCTTCGCGCCGCACGTCGCGTCGGTGGTCGCCTATGATCTGACGGGCGACATGCTGCGGGCGATGCGCGCGCAGGCGCAGGCGGTTGGCGCTGCGAACGTGGTGTGCGTGCAGGGGGACGCTGAAGCGCTGCCTTTCACCGCGGCGTTCGATCTGGTGACGTGTCGGCTGGCGGTGCATCACTTCCCCAACGCCGCGCGCTTTGTGCACGAGGCGGCGCGGTCGCTAAAGGCGGGCGGGCTGCTGATCGTGCAGGATCACCTCGCGCCGACGCGCCCCAAAGATCGCTCTTACGTGGACACGTTCGAGAAGCTGCGCGACCCCTCGCACGTGCGGGCGCTGAACCTCTACGAGTGGCGGCGGCACTGTCGCGACGCGGGACTACACATCGTCCACGAGGCCGTGCATGAAGTGCGCCATCTGCTGCTGCCGTGGGCGGAGCGTCAGCGCTGCACCCCGCAGACGGTCGCATGGCTGCAGATCATGCTGGCGCAGGCCCCGTCAGCGGTGCGCGCTTACTGGCAGCCGCAACAAGTCGGCACGCCGCTGGCCAGCTTCATCACGCCCAACCTCTATCTGTGCGCGCGCAAGGAAGCGTGAAGCTGGTATATACTGATAGCAAGCCACGATGAGGATTTCCTGCATGACCGAATACATCCCAGAAGAGCGGATCACGCTGGACGAGTACCTACAGATGGAGCGGGTGGAGGTTGTCAACGGGGAGCTGGTGGAGATGAGCGCGGCGGGCGGGGTGCATTCGATTGTGAGCGGGAACATCTACCGCAGCCTAGCAAACTACCTAGAGCAGGACGACCTCGGGCTTGCGTTCACAGACGGGATGACGTTCCTGATGCACAGCGGCCAGCCGTACCTGCGCGATTCGTTCGTGCCAGACGCGGCGTTCATCCGCCATGAGAACCTCGCCGCCGAGTGGGACGCGCTCAAGCCCTACCCCGGCGCGCCCGATTTTGCGGTGGAAGTCGTCTCGCCCCACGATCGCCCGGAAGTGCTGAAGGCCAAGCTGGACACGTACCTGAGCAAGGGGACGCGCGAGGTGTGGCGGGTGTACCCGACGCTGTTTCTGGTGGAGCGGCACTGGCAGGACGAGACGGGCGAGCGCTCGCAGACGGTGCGAACGGGTCGCATCGACACGGGGCGCTTTCTGCCGAACTGGCACATCACGGTGGAGGACGTCTTCCGCCTGCCCGCGTGGATGAAGAAGCAGCTTGGCAGATCCACCGACGCGCCCAGCGAGGCCTAGCCTCTATTTCTCAGCCCCGCGCTGGAGCGCCTCCTCTATCAGCGCGGCGGCGCGGGGCGGCCCGCCGAGCGCGGCCATCTCTGCGGCAAGCTGGCGGGCGTTTTCCTGCACCCAATCCGCCTCCAGCAGCGCCTTAACCCCCTCACGCAGCATGTTGTTGCGCACGTCGTGCGCCGTCAGGTTGAGGCCGACTTTGAGCTGCGCCACGCGCGTCGCTTGGATGCGCTGGTCGGCGGCGTGGGGCACGACGATCTGCATCACGCCGTGGACGATCGCTGCGTGGGTGCTGCCCATCCCGCCGTGGTGGATCATCAGCTTGCAGCGCGGCAAGATGTGCCCGAATGGGACGAACGTCACTAGGCGCGTCCCGCGTGGCAGCGCGCGCTTGAGTTCGGCTTTTTTCTCCTCGCTGATGGGATTGAAGCCGATTGCCACCACGGGCAGCAGGCCGCCCGCGGCGGCGGCTTGGGCGGCCCAACTGTAGAAGCCCAAGTCGCCGGTGAAGGTCGTGCCGAGCGTGACGAGCGCCAGTGGCTGCTCAGGCGGGATGTCGTCTAGCCATGCGGGGTATGGGTCGGCTGGGGGGGCGGGCACACCGCCCGCGAACGCTGTCTGCGGCAGCAGGGTGTACGCCTCAGCTTGATACCAGCGCCGCGTGAAGAAGGTGACGTGGAGCAGTGGGCTGACGATGCTCGGCGCGGTTCCCTTGCTGAAGTAGGCCCCACTGAGGCCGAACGCATCACACAGGCGCTGGATGCGCTGCTGGCTGTCACGGCTGAGGTTGCGCTGCACGGGGAAGAGCGCCTGTTCGTCGAGGTTGGCCTGCGCCGGCCAGCCCATGACGATCATCGGCACGTCGAGCGCTTCTGCAGCGAAAGCCGCGGCACTCAAGAACGGGTCGATCAGCAGCGCGTCGGGCTTGCCGATGCGCTCGGCCAGCGCCAGCAGATCGCGCACGCCCTCGGCCACCAAGTCCTCGCTCAGCCACGTGTCCAGCGCTCGCGTGTAGCGCAGGTTGACGGCTTCTTGCGGTTTGAGCGTGCTCACGTCGGGGGGCGGGGGCGGCGGCCAGAGCCAGCCCGTATGCGCGACGGGTTCGAACGGCAGGCCGTGGGCGGCGACCACAGGCGCAAGCGACGGCTCGCTGATCCACGTGACGTGATGGCCGCGCCGCGCGAGTTCCTGCGCCGTGCGGATGAACCCGCCCCAATCGACATGGCTGAACAAGGGCGCAGACACGCACCACAGACGGTTACTCATGGGTCTCCTCCAGCCACGGGGCAGCGGCGGTCGGCAGCTGCGCCAGTTGGCGATGATGGGTGGCCGCCTGCCAGCGTTGACGGGCGGCGGCCATGTCGCCTCGGTGGGCGGCTAGCTTGCTCTCAACGGTGTAGAGCAGCGCCAGCAGGCGGCGCGGCTCAGCGTGGGCGATTCGCTCGCGCACCTCGGCAAGCAGCGCGTCGGCCTCATCGGCTTCATAGGGCAGCAGCGCGTCGGCTAGCTGCAAGGTGATCTCCCAGATCTGCAGTTGGCAGTCGCTGCGCTTGGCGTGGGCGAGCGCGTCGCGCAGGCTCTGCTGCCCAGCGGTGGCCTCGCCGGCGGCAAGCTGAGCGAGGCCAAGCGCCTGATAGGCCGCGGCAGCTTCCTCAGGCTGGTGTTGCGGCTGATAGAGCGCTTTGAGCGCCTCATGGGCGTGCTCAAGGGCGAGGGTAGGGCTGCCTAGCGCGCCGCAGGCTTGGCTCTTGAGCGCCAGCAGCCGCGTCATTGCGCCAACTTTGATCCCGTAGTTGGGGTCGGTGAGCGCCGCTTGCAGGGCGCTGAGGGCTGCCTCAGGCTGGCCGCGTGCTAGCAGGATGCGCGCCAGCGTCAAGTTCACAGCGGACGCGGTGTGTTTGCTGGTGTAGGCGAGCGCCTTGCGCGCCAGCCCCTCCGCCGTTTCAAGGTCGCCGTAGTCGTAGTACACCAGCGCCCCCGCCCGCAGCACGGGGTCGTTGACGAGCGGGTTCTTGCTGCTGACGAGCAGGGCGCGCTCGATGTGGCGCAGGGCGCGCGGCCCCATCCCCAACTCGCTCTCGATGACGCTCATGTTGGCAAGGGGGATGGCTGACTGATCGCCGCCGCGCTGCTCGGCCAAGCGCATCAATTCCTCGTAGTCGACGAGGGCTACGTGGCGCTGATTGGGCATGTAACGACGAAAATTAACGATGCGCGCTTGGGCGTCGTAGTCGTCTAAAGGCGCTTTGGATGCGTCGGCGGCTCGGCGCGCGCGTTTGAGCAGCTCAATCGCTTCGTCGTAGCGCAGCTCGTTCAGATAAGCCTCTGACAGAGCTTGATAGGCGGCCTGTTCCACCTCGTTGAGGCGAATGCCGCCGCTTGAGAGCGTCTCCTCTAACAGCTCAACGGCGCGCTCTGTTCGATTCGTTTGCGTCAGCAGCAGCCCCTCGACCGCTTGAATAGTGATAAACCAGCCGCGATCGGTGAGGGCGGCTTGCAGGGTGTGCGCTTGCACGATGAGCGCCAGCCCACTCTCAACGCTGCGGCTTTTGTAGGCGAGGTAGGCCGCGCGGATGTGCGCCTCGAGGTACTCCATCGGCGTGCGTTCGGGGTACGGGTAGAGCTTGAGCAGGTTCAGGGCGCTGGCGTAGGCCTTGTCGTACTGCTCCGCGGCGGCCAGATGCTCCGTCGCGGCGCGGTTGAGCGCGCGCAGCGTCACAACTTGGTTGTGCTTCATGCCGACTTCGATCGCTTTGTTGAGCAGCCCCAGCCCGCGCGCCGTGTCGTGGCTGGTGATGACCGCTAGGCCAAGCTGGCCGTAGGCGAACGCCAGCAGCTCTTCATCTTGGGCGGCTTCCATCAACGGGATCGCCTCGCGCAGCAGGTGGGCGGCAAAGGTCGCGTTGTCCTCGCGCAGCGCCAGCGCCCCCAACAAGGCAGTGGCGCGGCCCTGTGCTGCGCTGGCGCGTGCGGCGCGCGCGGTGGCACGCGCTTCTTCATAGGCAGCCTCAGCGATTGCGAAGTCCCCGCGCGCCTCGGCGAGCTGCCCACGGGCAATCTGCGCGTAGGCCAGCGGGGCTTTGCGCGGGTGCGCCTCGGCGAGCGTGGTCACCTGCTGGAGAAGCGTTTGCGCCTCGTCATAAGCCTGCTGCCCCAGCCGCACGTAGACCTTTTGCAGCGCGATGTCGAAGCGCACAAGGTCGCTGGCTTGGGCGGCGGCGGCCTCGGCCTCCAGCAGCAGGCTCCATGCGTGGTCGTAGTCCTCAGCGCTGCTGGCTTGGCGGGCGCGGGCGATCAACGCGGCGATCTGAGCGCGGCTGCTGTCAGCAGCGGGTTGGGGACGAAAGCGGCTGGTGAGTTTCTGCCAAAGCTGCATACGGCTCCTGTTTTTAGCAGACACAAACAAGGGCGTGACAAAACTTTGTCACGCCCTCAACTCTAACACGTGAAGATGAGTTTAGGGATAGATGCCGCGGGTGGCCAGCGCGTTGGCGACGCGCTGAATGGCCGTCACATGGGCGGCGGTGCGCATGTCGAGGTGGAGCTGCTCGGCGGTCTGTTTGGTCGTCTGATAGGCGGCGGTCAGGATGCGCTCTAGGTTCTCAAACACCGCTGACTTACCCCAGAAGAAGGCCTGCAAATCCTGCACCCACTCAAAGTATGAGACGATCACGCCGCCGCTGTTGGCGAGGATGTCCGGGACGATGTAGACGCCGCGATCGTTGAGGATGTCGTCTGCTTCGGGGGTGGTAGGGCCGTTCGCGCCTTCGATGATGAAACGCGCTTGGATCTTCTCGGCGTTGCCCGCGTGGATCATCCCCTCCATCGCGGCGGGGATCAGCACGTCGCAGGGCAGCGTCAGCAGTTCGTCGTTGGTGACCACTTCGGCCTGCGGGAAGCCTGCAATGCGCCCGACAGCCTTCTGATGGGTTAGCAGGGCGGGGATGTCAAGGCCGTTGGGGTTGTAGAGGCCACCCTCAACGTCGCTGACGCCCACGACCTTAAAGCCTAACTCATGAGCGTAGGCGGCGGCGTTGCTGCCGACGTTGCCGAAGCCCTGCACGATCACGCGCACGCCCTCCGTACGGGTGATGCCGTGATACTTGAGCGCGGCCAACATGCACACCACCACCCCGCGCCCGGTGGCTTCGGTGCGGCCTTCGCTGCCGCCGATGGCCAACGGCTTGCCCGTCACGACAGCCGGAACACTGTAGCCTATGTTCATGCTGTAAGTGTCCATGATCCACGCCATGACCTGCGGGTTCGTCCCCATGTCGGGCGCGGGCACGTCCATCATGGGCGACATGAGCGGGATGAGCTCAGAGGCGTAGCGGCGGGTGAGGCGCTCCAACTCGCCCAGCGAGAGCGTCTTGGGGTCGACCACAACGCCGCCTTTTGCGCCGCCGTAGGGGATGTTGACAAGGGCGCACTTCCACGTCATCCACATGGCCAGCGCGCGCACCTCATCCAGCGTGACGGCGGTGCTGTAGCGTAGGCCGCCCTTGCTCGGCCCCATGACCGTGCTGTGGTGCACGCGGTAGCCCGTGAACATCTCAACGCGGCCATCATCGCGCCGCACCGGGAAGTTGACGATGAACTCGCGCCGCGGGTAGCGCATGTACTCTACGAGGTTATCGTCAAGGTTGGCGTGGGCTACTGCGCGGTCGTACTGCTCCAGCGCAATCTTGTAAGCATCGTTTTCTAGCGAGGTTTGTGGATAGGACACAACCATGAGTAAAAGTCTCCGTCAGCTTAAGAGTAATTTCTTGCATTTGACCTCAGTATATAGAGATGCGCAGTTTTGTAAAGCGCAGTTTGTACGAAAAGCATGATGAAATTGGCTATAAAAATGTGCAAGATGCACAATCTTGTTGTTTGGGGGCAACGCACGGGTCGCCTCTACAGGGTGAATGGAGTGGCGCTAACTCACGGGCGCGGCAGGCCGTGCCTTTGCGGGGGCGGTCAATCCCCGGCCATCGGCTCGGTCTGGCGCAGGTAGGGGCGCAGGTAGTAGCCGGTGTAACTGCCCTCAGACCGAGCGACCTCTTCGGGCGTGCCAACAGCGATGACCTCGCCGCCACCGCTGCCGCCCTCTGGCCCCATGTCGATGAGATAGTCCGCCACTTTGATGATGTCGAGGTTGTGCTCGATCACGACGACTGTGTTGCCGTTGTCGACGAGCTGCTGCATGACGTCAATCAAGCGCTTGACGTCCACGGCATGCAGGCCCGTAGACGGCTCGTCGAGGATGTAGATCGTCTGGCCCGTGGCGCGCTTGCTCAGCTCACGGCTGAGCTTGATGCGTTGGGCTTCGCCGCCGCTCAAGGTGGTGGCGGATTGGCCGATGCGGATGTAGCCCAAGCCGACGGCTTGCAGGGTGGCCAGCTTGTTGGCGATCTTGGGCTGGTCTTTGAAGAAGTCCATCGCTTGATCGACGGTCAGATTGAGGACTTGGGCGATGTTGAGGCCTTTGTAGGTCACTTGCAGCGTCTCGCGGTTGTAGCGCGTCCCTTTGCAGACCTCGCAATCGACGTAAATATCTGGCAGGAACTGCATTTCAATCTTGATCTGGCCTTGACCGGCGCAGTTCTCGCAGCGCCCGCCTTTGACGTTAAAGCTGAAGCGCCCCTCTTTGTAGCCGCGGATTTTGCTCTCGGGCATGGCGGCGAACAGCGCGCGGATGTCGTCGAACATCTTCGTATATGTGCCGGGGTTGCTGCGCGGCGTGCGCCCGATGGGCGATTGATCGATGTTGATGATCTTGTCGAGGTGTTCGATGCCTTCGATGCGTTCGTGCGCGCCGGCCCGCTCGCGGCTGCCGTTGATGATCTGGGCGAGGCGCTTGTAAAGCACCTCGACGACGAGCGACGATTTGCCGCTGCCGCTGACGCCCGTCACGCACACCAGCTTGCCCAGCGGGATGTCCACGGTGACGCTGCGCAGGTTGTTCTCCGTCGCGTTGACGATGCGGATAAACTTGCCGCTGCCGGCGCGGCGTTGGGCAGGCACGTCGATCTTGAAGCGCCCGCTGAGGTAATCGCCGGTGGCGCTGCCCACTACCTGCGCGACCTGCTCAGGTGTGCCCTCGGCAACGACGTAGCCGCCCAGTTCGCCCGCGCCCGGCCCCAAGTCGATCAGCCAATCCGCGGCGCGCATCGTGTCCTCGTCGTGCTCGACGACGAGCACGGTGTTGCCCAAGTCGCGCAGGCCGATGAGGGTGTTGATCAGGCGGGCGTTATCACGCTGGTGCAGGCCGATGGACGGCTCATCCAGCACGTAGAGCACGCCCGTGAGGCGGCTGCCGACTTGTGTCGCAAGGCGGATACGTTGGGCTTCGCCGCCGCTCAACGTCCCCGCAGAACGGCTCAGCGTCAGGTAGTTCAGGCCGACGTCGTTCAAGAAGCCAATGCGCGCTTCAATCTCGTTCAAGATCTGGTGGGCAATCTGGCGGTCGCGCGGGGTCAAGCGGGCTTCGACGCCGTCGCTGCCGCGCAGCCCTGAGACCCACTGCGCCAGATCGCCGATGCTCTGGGTGGTGATGTCGTAGATGTTGCGGTCGTCGATCGTGACGGCCAGCGCTTCCGGCCGCAAGCGTTTGCCGCCGCAGGTGGCGCATGGGATCTGCATCATGTACTGCTCGATGATCTCGCGTATCTGCTCGGATTCGGTCTGCTGATAGCGACGCTCCAAGTTGGGAATGACTCCCTCAAACGTGGTCATGTAGGTGCGGATGCGCCCGCTGCTGTTCTCGTAAGCAACTTCGAACTTCTTGCCGCGCGTGCCGTAGAGCACGAGGTCTTGCTGGGCTTTGGTCAGGGTGCGCCACGGCTGGTCGAGGGGAATCTTGTAAGCTTTGGCCAGCGCGTAGATGATGCTCGCCCCGTAGCCCCCGCTCGTGTCAAAGCTCCAGCCAGAGGCGCTGATCGCCCCTTCGTTGATGCTGAGTTCTTCGTTGGGGACGACGGCGTGCGGGTCAACTTGGAGGGTGAAGCCCAACCCCTGACACGCGGGGCACGCGCCGCTGGGGGTGTTGAAGCTGAAGGTGCGCGGCTCAATCTCGGGGATGCTGCCGTGGCCGTTGATGCAGGCCAGATGCTCGCTGTAGAGCGTGTCGGTCGGGTGGGCGGGGTCGGTCACGTCGTTGATGATGACCAGCCCATCGCCGAGCTTGAGCGCGGTCTCGATGCTGTCCGTCAAGCGCGATTCGAACGCGCGCGCTTCTTCCTCATCGTCAGCCGGACGGCGCACCACCAAACGATCAACCACGGCTTCGATGTTGTGGATCACGTAGCGATCCAGCTCGATGCCCTCTTCGATGTCGCGCACCTCGCCATCGA
Organism: uncultured Anaerolineae bacterium; assembly: GCA_937944445.1. Taxonomy (GTDB): domain Bacteria; phylum Chloroflexota; class Anaerolineae; order Aggregatilineales; family Phototrophicaceae; genus JANWYT01. The sequence continues at coordinate 13,941 of CALDYP010000013.1, read as the reverse complement.
CGCGCACGCGGGCAAAGCCGGCCTTCTGCATGTCCTCAAAGACCTTTTCGTGTGTGCCCTTTTTGTTGCGGATGACCGGCGCTAGGATCTGAATGCGACGGCCTTCAGGCAGGCGCAGCACCTCATCGACGATCTGCTGCGCGCTCTGGGCGACGACGGGCGCGCCGCAGGTGGGGCAGTGCGGCACGCCGATCCGCGCGTAGAGCAGGCGCAGGTAGTCGTAGACCTCGGTCACGGTTCCCACAGTGGAGCGGGGGTTGCTGCTGACGCTCTTCTGGTCGATCGACACGGCGGGGCTGAGGCCTTCGATCTGATCTACGTCGGGTTTTTCCATCAAGCCCAAGAACTGCCGCGCATAGGCGGAGAGGCTCTCGACGTAGCGGCGCTGCCCTTCCGCAAAGATCGTGTCGAACGCCAGCGACGACTTGCCGCTGCCGGACAAGCCGCTGATGACCACAAACTGATTGCGCGGGATGTCAACGTTGATGTTCTTGAGGTTGTTCTCACGAGCGCCGCGAACGGAAATCTTATCCTGCATAGGGCAATGCTGGGCCTCAAACAATGATTGAACACAAAGTGGATCACGTGTTCTATTATAAGCCATGTGCATCACAGGGCAATTGTGCGAGAGTGAGAATGTTGTGAGCGCTGGGGTAAGAAAAAAACGGGCGCGGGCGGCCGCGCCCTGAGCGCTTATCCGCCGTCCGTGTCGGGGATGTCGAGCGGGGTCGGGCTGGGGGTGAGCGCCATCTGCGTGGCGATGGCCGACATGTCGGTGTAGTCACCGCGGATGGTCACATCGCGGAAGCCGCGCACGATCTGCACGTAGGTGCGACCGGGCTTGAGCAGGATCGGCTGGTTGTTGCCGTAGAGCACTTGCAGGGCGCTGCCCGGCTCGCGGTTCTGCCGCCGCCAGAAGCCTTGATAGAAGTAGCCATCGCGGAGGACGTAAGCCCGCCCTTGATCCCACAGTTGGATCTCTTGGCTGGCGTAGTTGACGCCGGGCGGGAACAGGTCGGGGCGTTCGGCGTGGGGCACTTCGATGATGACGATGTTGTCCGTCCAGAGCTGTTGGCCGTCGGCGGCGTCGAGGTGGGGCATCTCATCGGTGAAACGCAGGTAGCGCCCGGTGGCTGGGTCGTACTGCCAGCGCGCGCTCACCTGCCCGTACCAGTTGATGAAGGCGTCCACGCCCGGCTGACCGTTCACCGTGTCCACTAGCTCGCTGAAGGCGAAGCCTTTTGCCTTGATGCCGAGGAAGCTGTTGCGGCGGCTGGCGACGGCCCACGCTTTGGCTGGCTCAAGGAACAGGGTGTGTTCGAAGGGTTTGCCCTCTTGGGGGTAGCGGCAGAAGCCGGCTGGCTCGCAGTTGTCGCCGATGAGCGGAGAGATGATGTTGAAGTTGAAGAAGGGCGGCGAGACGAGCAGGCGCTGAATCGGCTCGCTCGTGCCGCTGTAGGCGAGGAAGGCGTCATACATGACGGTCAGTTCCATGTCCACGAGGCGGGCGCTGCGAACCGAGCCGACGAGCGGCGGCGTTTGGGAGCGGTAGATGGCAGCGAAGCGCGTCACGCCGCCCTCCACTTCGTACTCGTAGACGATGTCGGCTTGGTTGAGGCCGGTCTGGGGGCGCACCAGCGGCGGATAGTTCGACACCTTGACGATGAGGTTGCGGCGGTTGCGGGCTTCCTCGCTGGGGAAGGGCAGGCCGGTCAAGGTGTTGATGCCGTCCGGGTAGGTGAACGGCCCGACGAACGTCGGCGTTGGGGTGGGCGTGTTGGTGGGGGTGGCCGTGGGCGTGGGGGTGAAGGTCGGCGTAAAAGTAGGCGTGGGCGTGCTGGTCGGGGTGGCCGTCAGCGTGGGGGTGGGGGTGCTGCTGGGCGTCAGCGTGGGGCCGCTGGGGGTGTTGGTGGCAAAGCCGAAGGCCGGCGCGGGCGTGGGCTGGCTAGGGTCAAGCGGTTCAGGCGTGACGGTGGCAAATTGGCCGTGGGCGATGGGCAGCGCGGGAAGCCCCAACGCGAGGGCGGTCACGACTAACAGGATTGAACGGCGCATAACTGGCTCTCTAATGGCAGCGCGAGTAACTGCGACATTGTAGAAGTCACTGGGCGAATTGCACAGGGCACATGCGTACTAGTCGGCGGTATAATAGGGCAAACGTTGGCTTCGCTGAAATGAGAGCACATGACGAGTAAACGAATGCTGGTGGCTTACGCGCATCCAGATGATGAAAGCTTTGGCAGCGGCGGCTTGATCGCCAAATACGTTCAAGCAGGCGTAGCGGTCTACTACTTATGCGCGACAAACGGCGAGTTAGGGACGGTCCCGCCGGAGATGGCGAGCCAGCACCCGAGCGTAGCCGAGCTGCGCCGCGCTGAGCTTGACCGCGCCGCGCAGATCCTCGGCTTCAAAGAAGTGATCCGCTTGAACTACAAAGACAGCGGCATGATGGGGGCGGCCAGCAACGACGACCCCGATTCGCTGTGGTATCACAGTCAGCACCATTTTGACGAGCTGGTGCGGCGCGTGGTCGAGGTGATGCGGCGCGTTCGGCCTCAAGTGGTGCTGACGTTCAACCGCTTCGGCGGCTACGGCCACCCTGACCACATCGCCATCCAGCGGGCGACGGAGGCAGCCTTCCACCTTGCGGGGGATCCGGCCTACGAGACGGGCCAGCCGCCGTATGCGCCCCAGAAGCTCTACTACGGGGGGCTGCCGGCGGCCATGCTGCGGCTCTTCGCGTGGACGATGCGCCTGCGGGGGAAAGACCTGCGTCACATGGGCACGAACAAGGATATTGACTTTCAAGCCGTGCTCGATCATCTGGAGCCGACCCATGCGCGCGTGGACGTGAGCGACTATCTGACGGTGTGGGACGCGGCCAGCGCCGCGCACGAAAGTCAAGGCGGCGGGCGCTTGATGCAGAACAACCTGCCGCTGTGGCTGCGGCGGCGCTTGATGGGGCAGCAGGGCTTCACGCGGGTTGTGCCCCCGCCCACCCAAGATCGCGTTGACGAGACCGATTTGTTCGCAGGGGTGAGTGAGTAGCGGAGCCGCAGCGATGGACGAGCCGCAGGACGCGACCCGCATCGACCGACTGCTAGACGCAATTGAGCTGGTGCAGGCCAACCAGCGCGAGGCAGCGCTGCCCATCCTGCGTGAGCTGATCCGCGAGGACAAGGACTTTGAAGAGGCGTGGCTGTGGATGAGCGTGGCCGTCGATTCGCCCGACAAGAGCGCGGTGTGCCTCGACAACGTGCTGCGCATCAACCCTCACAACGTCCGCGCTAGCACTGCGCTGTTTCGGCTGAGAGAGGCCGAGATGCGCAGCCAGAGCCAACGCGCGCGCATCCGCGGCTATCGCGACTTGGCGCTGAGCAGCCTGTGGTTCATCACGCTGTGCGTGCTGTTTGCGATGGTGCTCTTCTGGGCGAATCAGTTTTTCAGTTGGGCGGCTCGATGATCGGCGCGGCCAGCCCGCTCAGGCTGGCTTGGCCGGCTTGGCTCTGCGCCCATTCGATGAACTGGCGCAGCAGGCCGGTCGGCTCTTCAAGGCCGACGAAGTAGACCGTTGAGCGCAGCGGGTAGCGGTTGTCTTGGATCATCTCCAGCGTCGGCGCGACGCCCTCGACGCTGAGCAGGCGCAGGCCCGGGGCCGCTTCCATCAGCGGCAGGTAAGCGACGCTGCCCGCTGTTTGGCGCAGCGTGCTGATGATGGCCGCTGAGGAACTGAGCAGCAGCGCGTTGGGGTTGGTGCGGCGGTTGCCCATGACGAGGCGCTCAAACTCGGTGCGGATGTCGGAACCCGCTTCACGACTGATGAGGGTCACCGCTTCATCCAGACCGCCCAACTCTTGCCAATTGGTGATGCCGCCGAGGTAGAGATTGCGAACATCCGACAGGGTGACGTCGGTCAGTGGGTTGCTGAGCGGCACAGCCATGACGATCCCCACTTGGGCGATCGGCATCGCCCAGATCGGCAGGTCAGCCAAGATCGGCAGTTCCGTCGTCACGAAGTAGTCGATCTCGTCGTTCAGGATGCGGCGCAGCAGCGCAGCGTGGTTGCTCACGGTCGTCTCGAAGGCCACATGAGCGCCGCCGGACGAGTTGTAGCTGGCGGCCAAGCGCCGAACGAGCGGGGCGGCGACGTCGGTCGTGTGCAACCGCAGAGAGGGCAGGATCGTCGGTGCGGCGGTGGGGCGCAGGTTGCTACAGCCCACCGCTGCGACCGTCGCCAACACCACTAAGCCTCTGCGAGCTGCCCGTCCCATCAGGGTTAGTCTTGTCTCAAATAACGTTTCAGGAATGCGTCAGTGTAAGCTGCCAATCGCCCCTCGATGATCGCTTGGCGCATTTGGGCGACGTGGTGGATTAAGAAGTGCACGTTGTGCAGGCTGAGCAGGTAATGCCCGAGCAGCTCGCGCGTGATGACGAGATGCCGCAGGTAGGCGCGTGAGAAGTTCTCAGTGTAGCAGCCGGTGTTCTCCATCAGGGGGCGCGGGTCGTCGCGGTAGATCTGGTTGCGCATGTTGACGCGGCCATCGGGCGTGAGGGCGCTGCCGTGGCGGGCGATGCGCGTCGGCATGACACAATCGAAGAGGTCAACGCCGCGGGTGATCGCCTCGGCAAGGTCGTCTGGCTCGCCCACGCCCATCAGGTAGCGCGGCGCGTCGTCGGGCAGGTGGGGCAGGGTGGCGTCGAGCGTGTCGTACATCTCGCGCTTGGTCTCGCCCACGGCCAGCCCGCCGATGGCGTACCCCTTGAAGCCGATGGACTGCAAGTGTTGAGCCGATTTCTGGCGCAGGTCAGGGAAGATGCCGCCCTGCACGATGCCAAAGAGCGCCTGTTGGCTGTCGTCGGGGTGTGCCTCGCGGCAGGTTTGCGCCCAGCGGTGGGTGCGTTCCACGGCGACTTCCACGGTGGCGCGGTCGGTGGGCGGGGGACATTGGTCGAACGCCATGATGATGTCTGCGCCGAGCGCCTCTTGAATCTGCATCGAGCGCTGCGGCGTCAGGCGCACGGGCGCGCCGTCGATGTGGTTGCGGAAGGTAACGCCTTCATCGTCGATCTGGTTGATCTCGGTCAAGCTGAAGACTTGAAAGCCGCCGCTGTCGGTAAGGATGGGGCCATCCCAGCGCATGAACTGATGCAGCCCGCCCATCTGCTGGATCAAGTCCTCGCCCGGGCGCAGCGTCAGATGGTAGGTGTTGGCCAAAATGAGCGATGCGCCCACTTCGCGCAGGTCACGCGGGGGCAGCATTTTCACAGTTGCCAATGTGCCAACTGGCGCATAATAGGGGGTGGGGATGTCGCCATGTGGGGTGTGCAGGATGCCCGCGCGGGCGTGCCCATCACGGGCGATAATCTCAAACTCGAAGCTCATCCGCCTCATTTCTGTATGTAGGGTATCGACATTATAACACGCAGTTGAGCGTGAGCGTTTCGTGTTGTGCGGTTGTTCGTTATGATTGACTGAGAACGGATGCATCGAAAGGCCTCAGTGCCATGATTAACCTGAATGACCTCATCAAAGCGGCCAATGGGCAGCTGTTCGGCGATGCTGAGGCGCAAATCTTTAGCGAATTGGTGTTCAACGCCGCTGAGGCGCGCCCGTCGTCGCTGTTTGTGGCGCTGCGCACTGCACAGGGCGACACCCACCACGACATGTACGAAGCGGTGCGCAACGGGGCGGTGGGGCTGTTGTGCCAAGAGCCGCCAGAAGAAGCCCTGCCGGGCGTGACGATCCTGATGGTGCGCGACACGGTGGACGCGCTCATGGCGTGGGCGCGCCACGTGTTGGGGCGCAGCGGAGTGCGCGTGGTGGCAGTGGCTGGGGCGGCGTCGCGCTCGGTGGCGGCGCACGCGCTGGCGGCGGTGCTGTCCCTGCGGTATCGCGTGCATGAGGGGCTGCTCGACATCGAGGGGCCGCTGGCGCTGCCGATGACCGTGGCGCACCTGCCCGCTGACGCCGAATATGTGGTGATCAAACTCGCGCCGACCGCCGCGCATCAGATGCGGGCGATGGTTGAGGCGTGCAGCCCGTCAGTCGTCGTCATCACGGAGATGGACGACGTAGTACCGACGACGTTTGACACGCAGGCGCAGTATGTGCAAGAACACGCGCTGCTGCTGCAATCGCTCTCGCCAACGGATTTAGTCGTGCTGAACTTCGACAACGACCAAACACGCGCGTTGGCACAGCACACTCGCGCCCGCGTCCGCACGGTTGGGATCGACCACTTTGGCGCGGATCTGCTGGCGACGAACGTCATCGTCGGGACGGAGCGCACCGGCTTCGACCTGCGTTATGATCAGCAGCGCGAGGTGGGGCGTTGGTGTCCTGTGTTGGGGCGTCAGCAGTTGATCGCGGCGCTGGCGGGGCTGCTGGTGGGGCTGGAGTTGGGCGTTGACCTGCGCGATGGCCTCAAGGCGCTCAGCCAGCTTTCCCCGCTGCCCGGTCGGATGCGCCCGCTGTTGGGCAAGGGGGGGCTGCTGCTGATCGACGACTCGCACCATGCGACGCTGTCATCCACGCTGGCGGCGCTGGAGTGGCTCTCAGAGGCGCGGGCGGAAGGGCGCAAGGCAGCGCTCGTCCTCGGCGATTTGGACGACCTCGGCGCGAACAGCGTCTATGCCCACCGCGCCATCGGCCAGCGCGCCGCCGCCACAGTGGATTATCTCGTCACGCTTGGCAGTGAAGCCGCGCTGGCCAGCCGCAGCGCTGTTGACCAGCAGATGTCGCAGCACCACATTCGAAGCTGTTACACCACCCAAGACGCCATTGCGGCGGTTCTGTCGTTTGAGCTGGCCCCAGAGGACGTCGTGTTAGTGATGGGCGGGAAGTGTTCTCAGATGGAGCAGGTGGTGCGCGGGCTGCTGGCGCGCGCGGCGGATACGGGCCTGCTGGTGCGGCAGGCTGGCTACACGATCCCAGACACGCACCGGCAGGAACTGCGCACGGCGTGGAAAGAAATCGACCTCGACGCGCTGGCGCGCAACGTGCGTGTGCTGAAGGCGACCGTTGGAGACGACGTAACGTTGATGGCCGTCGTCAAGGCGGATGCCTATGGGCATGGCGCAGTGCAGACGGCGCGGGTAGCGTTGGCCAATGGGGCGGGCTATTTGGCCGTCGCCAACATCCTTGAGGCGCTCGAACTGCGCGACGCGGGGGTGACTGCCCCGATTCTCGTGTTGACCCATCTGCCAGTTTCGGCGGTGCGCCTTGCCATCGCACAGGACATCACGGCGACTGTCTACGACGTTGACCAAGCTCAGCAGTATGACCGCGCGGCCCGTGCCAGCGGGGGAAAGCTGCGCGTGCACGTCAAGATCGACACGGGCATGGGGCGGCTGGGGCTGCTCCACAACAACGCATTGACCGCCTTCCGCACGCTGAACTCACTGCGTCACCTCGACATTGAAGGGGTGTACACCCACTTTGCCACTGCTGATGAAGACGCTCAGTTCGCGCAGCACCAGCTCGGCAACTTCAAGCAGCTCGTGCGGCTGCTGCGGGCGGGCGGCTTTGAAATCCGCTACTACCACGCCGCCAACAGCCCTGCGACCCTGCTTGACCCTGAGATGCACTTCAACCTCGTCCGCACTGGCATTGCCATGTACGGCTTAGAGGCGTCGCGTCTGGCTCCGATGCCTGCAGGCATCCAACCAGTCATGAGTTGGAAGACGAGCGTCTTACAGGTGAAGCAGCTTCCGGCTGGGCACGGGGTGGGCTATGGGCGCACGTACATCACGCGCGACGTTGAGACGATTGCTGTGCTGCCGGTGGGCTATGCGGATGGACTGCGCCGCTCGCCCTACACGTGGAAAGAAGTCTTGATCCGCGGGCAGCGCGCGCCGGTGATTGGCCGCGTCAGCATGGAGAAGTGCACGGTGAACGTCAGCCACATTACAGGTGTCAGTGCCGGCGATGAGGTGGTGCTGGTAGGGCGGCAGGGCTACGATCGCATCACTGCTGAGGAAGTGGCGCTGTGGCTGGGGACGATCAACTATGAAGTGACGACGACCATTCAGCCGCGCCAAGCGCGTCGTTACTAGGCCCCTGTCGCCAGCATGGCTTGCAGCGCTTCAAGGATCGTCACGCGGTCTGTGCCGAAGGCGAAGCGCTGCACCCACCGCCGCTGCGAATCCAGCACGAAGTAGCTGGCGGTGTGGTCAACGAGGTAAAAGCCGCTTTCGTTGGGCGCGCTGTAGACAAAATCGACGGAGAAGGGCCGCCCGATCTGGCGCACGAGGTCAGGGTCACCGGTGAGAGCGATGATGTCCTCGGTCACGCCGAGCTGCTCTAAGCGAAAGCGCAGGAACTCCGGCGTGTCGCGGTTGCCATCGACGCTGATGAACACGAAGTTCACGCGGTCGGCGTCGTCGCCGAGGGCGCGGCGCACGCGCTGGAACTCGCGCAGCGTCAGCGGGCAAATATCTGGGCAGTTGGCAAAGCCGAAGAACAACACGCTGGGCTTGCCGTTGAGCTGGGCCGCGCTGAAGGGCTGGCCGCTGCTGTCGGTCAGCGTCCAATCGTCGGTGGGCTGGGGCGGGTCGATGACGACGACATCGCTGGCGGCGAGGAAGGGCGTGGGCGGCGGCGGGGCGTTCAGCTCGCGCAAGAGGATGAAGCCCGCCACAGCGGCAATCGCCACGATCAATACGGCCACCACAGCGAACAAAAGAACGTTAGAGGATGATTTGGCTGGCATAGCACTCTGATTAATCTGGGTGTTATCGAGTGTATTTTAAGATAAAATGAAACCAATGAGCAGGGTGAGTCAGGCAGTGTGGATGAGCGAATCTGAACCGCAAGAGTGGGAGTTGACCCGCGGCATCTGGCTTCAACTATTGGATGAAGGGGCCATTCTGGCGGTGCGCATTGCGACGATTGAGCGGCCAGCTGTGGACTGTTTGAGCCGTTGGCTGGAAGCGCGCTTAAACGCTTGGGAGCCACCGCAGCCGTGGTTGGTGATGTACGACTTTAAGACGTCAGGGGCGATGTTGACGCCCTACATGCGGCGGCGCATCGACGAGTTCGTGAGGCTGCGGCCTGATGTGAGCGGGCGATCCGCGTTTGTGATGCGCCGAGACGCAGCCACGGCGCTGTTTGAGATCTCGCAAGCTGGAGGGCCTACCCGCGTGCGCACGCTGCGAGTGTGGTTCGACCGTCAACAAGCGCTGGCGTGGCTGCGTGAGCTGCTCTAGTTCGGCGGCACACGTCGAGTAGGGACGCGGCCTGTCGCGTCCGCGAGGCCTCATCCCCCATCCCCCTTCTCCCGCAGGAGAAGGGGGCGTGCCGTACCCGTGGGAACAGAAAAACAGACAGGGCAGGCCCTGCCCCTACGATGCCGCATCTGTAGGGGCTGCCACCGTGGGCGCGGCTCCGCTCTACTACGTATCTAATTTTCAAACTGCATGAGGGGGCTTCGGCTGATGGGGCGGGCGTGGCTGATGCGCCTGTGGTTGTGTTACAATCAAGCTGTTCACACCGTGTTTATCAGGATACGTGCATGCCGACAGACTACCTTTTCCGCGGCGATCTGACCGAGCTTGACCCCGACATCGCCGAGTTGATCCGTCATGAGACCGCGCGCCAGCAGCGCAAGCTCATCATGATCCCGTCCGAGAGCACCATCCCGCAGGCTGTGCAGGAAGCGGTTGGCTCGCCGTTTATGAACATCTACGCTGAGGGCTACCCGCTGGAGGCCACGCGCACGATGAGCCAGCAGGCGCTGCTGGACTATCATCAGCGCCTGCCAGAGTATCGGCGCTTGGGCGACAACCGCTATTATGAAGGCACAGAGTACGCCAATGTGCTGGAATCGCTCACGCGCCGCCGCGCGGCAGAGCTGTTCGCCAACGAGCGTGTGAGCGCGGATCAACTGTTCGTGAACGTGCAGCCGCTTTCCGGCGCGCCCGCCAACAGCGCGGTGTACACGGCGCTGCTCAAGCCCGGCGACACGATCATGAGCATGAACCTCGCGTGGGGCGGCCACCTCAGCCACGGCGCGCCCGCCAACCGCACCGGCAAGTTTTTCAACGTCGTCACCTATGGCATCGACCCTGAGACTGAGAACCTTGACTACGATGCGATGATGAAGCTGGCGCTAGAGCACCAGCCGAAGATCGTCATCGGCGGCTACAGCAGCTTCCCGCTCGCGCCCGATTGGCACAAGTACCGCGAGATCGCCGACGCGGTGGGCGCTTACCTGCTGGCGGACGTGGCGCACTTTGCCGGGCTGATCGCAGCCGGGGCTTACCCTAGCCCGGTGGGCATCGCCGACATCGTGACCTTCACCACCCACAAGACGCTGCAAGGGCCGCGCGGCGCGATCATCCTCACCCATCGCGCCGACCTGAGCGCCAAGCTCGACAAGGGCGTGTTCCCCGGCGAGCAGGGCGGCCCACACATGAACCAGATCGCCGGGTTGGCGGTGGCGCTGCGCTTGGCCACAACAGAACAGTTCCGCACGCTGCAGCATCAGACCGTGGCCAACGCCCGCCGCCTTGCGCAGCGCCTGCAAGCGCGCGGCCTGCGCGTCGTCTACAAAGGCACGGACAGCCATATGTGCGTGGTCGACGTACGCAGCATCAAGGGGCCAGACGGCACAGCGCTCGGCGGCGTGCCTGCGGCCAAACTGCTGGACTTGGTGGGCGTCGTCTGCAACTTTCAGACTATCCCCGGCGACACGAGCGCGCTGCGCCCGTCTGGCATTCGCCTCGGCCTGCCGTGGATTACGCAGCGCGGCTGCGCGGAAGCGCACATCGACGAGCTGGCCGACATCATCGCCGACGTGCTGACGCAGACGATCCCTTACACGACGAACGCCGCAGGCAAGAAAGAGTTCCGCGCCAAGATACCGTTTGACGTGCTGCAAAAGGCGACGGTGGCCGTGCGCCACCTCGTGGGGCGGCTGGGGGTGGACACCGACGCCGCAGAGGATCGCTACCCGCACTTCTGTGACATCAGCGACGACTACCCCAGCGGCTGGTACACGTTCGACGTGCGCGGCGACAAAGCGCTGGAGTTCCTGCACGTCGCGCTCACCAGTGACGTGCGCAGCCTGACCGACGGCGCGGAACAGCCCACCCGCCTGCTGGAGCCAGACGGTCGCATCATGGCCACCGGCACAGTCGAGCGCGTGGCAGCCAACCACTTCAAGCTGCACGTCAGCGAGAACACGGCGCGGGTCGGGGCGTGGCTGCGCGCCCTCTCGGACGGCTACGCGCTGGCTGACCTGCACGATGTGAGCGTGACGCTGCCCGGCCCGGTCGACGTGGCCGACGGCGGCAGCACCATCGCCCGCAAGCTGGACGAGACAGCGGTCATCGCCCCCAAGACCTACTTCATCGGCTGCAATGGCGAGCACTTCAGCGAGCATCAGGACATCCCGCTGCCCGCGTTTACGTGGGACGCGCCGACGGATGCGCCGCTGCTCACGACCCCGCTCACCGAGCTGCACCGCGCACTCGGCGCGAAGATGGCCCCGTTCGCCGGCTATGAGATGCCGCTGTGGTATGACAGCGTGACCAGCGAACATCTGGCCGTGCGCCAGCGCGCGGGAGTGTTCGACGTCACCCACATGGGCGTGTTCCACGCGCAAGGGCCACACGCCGCCGAGTTCCTGCACGCGGTGACGACCAACGACGTGCTCAAGCTCAAGGTGGGGGCGTCGCACTACACCTTCCTGCTGGACGTGGACGGCCAGCCGCTGGACGACCTGCTGATCTACCGGTTGGGCGTCGATGAGTTCTTCATCGTGGTCAACGCGAGCAACAACGACAAGAACTGGGCGTGGCTGAACGCAGTCAGAGCGGGCCGCGCGCTGATCGACCGCGCCTACCCGGGGCGGCGGCTGCCGTGGACAGACTTCACCCTGCGCGACCTGCGCGCGGAGTCCAGCGGGGCAGATCGTCGGGTGGACGTGGCGCTGCAAGGCCCGCACAGCTTGCAGGTGCTGCTGGCGTTGGGCGGCGCGGCGGACGACCTCGCGCGGGTGCAGGCGCTGCCGTGGGCGGGGATCACGCGCGCCACGCTGGGCGGCTTCGATCTGATCGTCAGCCGCACCGGCTACACCGGCGAGCGCGTGGCCTATGAACTCTTCCCACATCCTGACGAGGCGGCGGCGCTCTTCCAACGCTTGATCGAGCACAGCGCGACGCCCTGCGGCCTCGCCAGCCGCGACAGCCTGCGCATCGAAGCGGGGCTGCCGCTCTACGGCCACGAGCTGGGCGGGGAACTGGGCCTTACGCCGTTTGAAGCGGGCATGGGCAGCTATGTCAAGCTCAACAAGCCGTTCTTCGTCGGCAAGCGCGCGCTGCAACAGCGCGAAGCGCAGCGCAGCCGCGAGATTGTGCGCTTCCGCATGAGCAAGAAGCCCTCGCGCCCGGCCCATCAAGGCGACCGCGTGGTAGACGCGAAGGGCAGCGAGATCGGCGTGGTGACGAGCTGCAGCATCGACTCTGAGGGCTATCAGCTTGGGCAGGCGCTGCTCAAGGACGGCAGCCGCAAGGTCGGCAGTCAGATCGGCGTGTTCAGCGGGTCCGCTGCGGGCCGCGCCAAGCCTGAGCCAGAAGCGGCCTGCATCATCAGCCGCTTCCCAGAGCGCAAAGCCTGACGCGCTGGAACGCCCCTCGAGTGTGAGGGGCGTTTTGCTTTCAGTAGGGGTTAACAGCTAGATCGCCCAGCAGGGGTCGCATGTGTTTGAGGTTGCGCGTGTAGAGCGGGGCGCGCGTGCGGGCGCAGGCCGCCGCGATGAGGCAGTCCGCAGAGCTAACGTTGTGCGACAGCCTGAAGCGGATCAACTGTTCCATCGCCCAGTGGACGTCGGCCACTTGCGGCATCTCTAGGTTGAACTGAAGCAGGAACGTAATGCAGCTTTGTTGGTCGCGTTGATTTTGTGTGCCGTGTAGCAGCTCAAACCAGACGAAGACGCTCACGCTCAGATCGTTTTGATCTTTGTACCATTCGCGGGCTGCGACATGGCCGCGCAAGACGTCGATCAAAACAGACGTATCGACAAACGCCGTCACGTTTAATCTGCCGTTCGTGGGCTGCGCCGCAGCCGTTCCACCCACGAAGCTGAGTCCTCCTCGATCTGCTGCCAGCAAGAGGTGTCAATGACGCCAGAATCGATCATGTGGAGGACTTCTGCGCCTGATTTGGCCTGTGCTTGCCGCATCCACGCGCTGACGCTGCTGCGGTCGGGCGCATGAGCGGCCTCCACGTGGACGACGACTTCGCCATCCGGGAAGTCGGGCAGGTCAAGCTCGGCTTTGCCGCTGCGGACGGTCACGGTTTTGGTGATGGTGGGTGGGGTCATGATGACGTCTCCTACAAATATGGGCTGACGGCTAGATCGCCTAGCAGGGGTCGCATGTGTTTGAGGTTGCGCGTGTAGAGCGGGGCGCGCGTGCGGGCGCAGGCCGCTGCGATGAGGCAGTCCGTCAATTCGACGTTGTGGCTGAGGCAGAAACGCCGCTGCATCTGGAGCGCCCACTCTTGATCAACGGCTGTCAAGTACACGAGTTCGAATTGACGCAGCAGGTTGATCGCGGCGGCGAGGGTGGCCTTGTTGGTCGTGCCTTCAATCAACTCCAACGCGGTAACTGTCGTGATGAACAATCGGGACTGCTGACGATACCATGCGATGGATGGCGGGTAGCGACGGCTGATGTCAATCAAGATGTTCGTGTCGATGAAGATCATCATCTACGCCTTTTGGCGCGCTGCTGAGCCAGCCACTCATCCGGATCGTCGATGTTCAGTTCATCCCACGCGCTTAGGTCCAACTCACCTGATTCGATCATGGCCACGACTTCCGCGCCGGGTTTAGGGTCTGGCTGGATGAGCGCCTCGATCTGTGCCCACTCTTCGGGCGTCCAGTCGGTGTCAGGGTTGAAGGGGCGCTCCACGTGGACGACGACTTCGCCATCCGG
>CALDYP010000012.1 GCA_937944445.1 uncultured Anaerolineae bacterium | reverse complement strand
TGTCTAAAATCAAACACAAGCGCCGTCGGTGTCGGCCGATGACATTGTAGGGACAAGGCCTGCCTTGTCCGCCTGCTTTGTCCGCCTGCTTTGTCCGCCTGCTTTGTCCGCCTGCCTTGTCCGCCTGCCTTGTCCGCCTGCCTTGTCCGCCTGCCTTGTCCGCCTGCCTTGTCCGCTTGCCTTGTCCGCCTGCCTTGTCCGCCTGCCTTGTCCGTGGGGGTGTGTCTAAACCGCCTAGAAAACCCCGTTGATCCCACCCATTCGTGCCGTTACAATAGCCTCAGCAGCATGGCCTCGTATCTTGGACGGGGCTTTTTTGTTCCAGCGGAGCCTAGCGACCATGAGTTCATCCCCAGCAGTTAGCATCGTGATCCCCGTCTACAATGAAGAAGGCAGCGTCGAGGCGCTCTATGAGCAGCTCAGCGCGGCGCTGGAACGGCTCGGCCAGCCTTATGAAGTGATCGTCGTCGACGACGGCAGCACAGATGGCAGTTTTGCGCAGTTGAAAGCGATCCACGCGCGCGATCCGCGCTGGCAGATCGTCCAGTTTCGGCGCAACTTCGGCCAGACGGCGGCCATCGCCGCGGGGTTCCAGCAGGCGCGCGGCGACGTGGTCATCACGCTGGACGCTGACTTGCAAAACGACCCGAACGACATTGGCGCGCTGCTGGCCAAGCTGGACGAGGGCTACGACATCGTGAGCGGCTGGCGCGTCCATCGCAAGGAACCGCTGCTGACGCGGCGCATCCCATCACAGGCTGCCAACTGGCTCATCAGCCGCAGCACGGGCATCCACCTGCACGACTACGGCTGTTCGCTCAAGGCGTATCGGCGCGAGGTAGCGAAGGGCGTGCGCCTCTACGGGGACTTGCACCGCTTCATCCCGGCGCTGGCCAGCCAGATGGGGGTGCGCGTGGCCGAAATCCCCGTCAACGACCGACCACGCCACGCCGGCAAGAGCAAGTACGGCCTCAGCCGCACCTTTCGCGTGTTCCTCGACTTGATCGGCGTGATCTTCTTCTTGAGCTACTTTCACCGCCCGCTGCGCGTGTTCGGCGGGCTGGGGGTGGCCATCGGCGGGGTCGGGGCGGTCATCTTGCTCTATCTGGGCTATGTGCGGATCGTGCTGGCGCAGGACATCGGCGACCGACCGCTCACGCTGCTCGGCATCCTGCTCGTCGTGCTGGGCGTGCAGATGATCTCAACGGGCTTGATCGCTGACATGGTCATGCGCACCTATCACGAGTCACAAGGCAAGCCAACCTACCACATCCGCGAGCACCTGCGCTGAGGCCGCTTGCTCTTCCCTCATTTCTTCGTATGATATTTCTTATCTTAAAGAAAAAAAGGGGGATGGCATGCAGCTTTATCTGGACGATCAACTGATCTCTGAGCATGTGACCGAGAAAGAACTCGATGCCGTGCTGCGTCAGCTTGAGCCGCAGCATACCTACTCGATCATGCTAGTGGACGAGGGCACAGGCTTCATGACCGCAGACGGCAGCCCCGAAAACGGCTACGCCATCCGCTACACAGACGACGCCAGCGGCATCACGATGGTCTCGACCAACAAAGAGCTTCGCCCTGTCACGACGCGGCGCATGCTGACCCAATTCCTCACTGGCGACAGCACATGGCGGCACGCTGTCGGTTGGGTCGATCAGCGGCAGGCCCCGCGCACCGCCGCCGAAAAGCGCAACATCCGCCGCGTGGGGGTCGCCGTGTTCATCGTGCTGTTCGGGTTCGCCGCCGTGTGGGTTCCGCTGGTCTTCTTCGCAGACGACATCATCGACCAGATCATGTTCATCCCCTACTGCCGCGCCTACAACACCGACCAGCAGTTTGTTCGATACAGCACAGGCGGCATCACGAGCACGTATGATGGGGGGCTTGGCATCCTTCAGATTAGGACGGTGCAGCTCGGGAACTGCTTCTACGACGACGAGATCCCTGTGCCGGTGAGCATGGCCATCGGCGACGAAGGGCGCGCCTACATCCTGCAGACGGTCGCCAATTTGCTGATTGTGCCGCTCCCATTTCTGTTGCTCGGGGTGTTGATAGGGGTTGCGGTGCTCTTCTTACGCTTCACCGACCCCGAACGCAAGGGGCGCAAAGCGCACATCGCCTAAGACGGCAGCGCGCGGCCCGGCGCTTCGATCACAATTTCATCGGGCGCTGGCTCAGGGAAGTAGTGCTGGTAGAAGGCTGAGCGGCTTAGGCCGGTGGCATCCCGAAAGGCATAAAGTTCCGCGCGCGGCATGCTGTGTGGCAGATGGTTGTGCCGCCGCTCGAACACCATCCGCCCTGTGACGCCCTGCGCTGCCTCGATCACGCGCTGACGATGCCCCACCACCATCGCCGCTGGCAGCGCGTCTACGTCAAACCAGCGCGCTTCCAGCACTTCGTCAGCTTGGCGGGTGATCTCAACAGTGTTGGCGTGGGCACGGAAGGAAAACACGTGCAGCACCTCCCCGGCGCTGTTGACGTAGGCGTAACTGCACACCATCGCCTCCAGCGTCACCTCCAGCCCCACCTCTTCGCGCACCTCTCGGATGGCCGCCTGCGCGATGGATTCGTCCGCGTCGACGCTGCCGCCCGGCAAACACCAAATTTCAAAGTCTTCGCGCAGCGTCAGCAGCACTTGCCCCGCCGCGTTGAAGATCACCACATTTGCCCCTAATTGCATAATCATTTTCCTTTGTTAGATTTGATGTTAGATTTGAAAACACGAACAAACGCTGCATTTGTGATTATTTACATTAAGCCCGTTGTTATACAACGCTTAGTCTACGCTCAAACCACTAAGAGATAATCGAATTACTGACAAATTCTATTTGTTCAGAATGTTTTAAAAGTATATAAATTCACCGCACAAGGAGAAGCAGAATGAACACTGGTCTGATTAACTTTGAGAACTTGATTATCGCTAATCAAGGTATCTCGCCGATGACGTTCGACATGGTGGCGCAAATCCTCACGCTGGGGTTTGCGGTCATGCTGGCGGCGTTGTTCTACTTCGTTTTGACGATCCGCACGGTTGCGCCGCAGTATCGCATCTCATCTGTGCTGTCTGTCGTCGTCATGGTCTCCGCGTTCTTGATCCTGTTCTTCCAAGCGCAGTCGTGGACGCAAACCTTCACCTTCAACTTCAGCACGGGCCTGTACGAACTCGCCCCGGGCGCAGAAGCCTTTTCGAACGGCTTCCGCTACCTCAACTGGTTGATTGACGTGCCGATGCTGCTGTTCCAGATCCTGTTCATCGTCAACATCACCCGCGAGCGCCGTGCAGTGCTGCGCAACTGGTTCTTCTTCAGCGGCGCAATGATGATCATCACCGGCTACATCGGCCAGTTCTACGAGGCGCAAGCGGACCTGACGCCATTCTTCATCTGGGGCGCGATCAGCACGGCTTTCTTCTTCCACGTGCTGTACCTGATCTTCCGCGTCATTCAGGAGAGCCGCAAGACGATGAGCCAGCGCGCTGGCGACAACATGCAGTTGATCTGGTACTTGTTCTTCGTGAGCTGGATGCTCTACCCCGGCGCGTACCTCATGCCGATCTTCCTGAACAACGAGGCGGGTATTGTCGGTCGCCAGTTGACCTACACCGTCGCGGACATTGCCTCAAAGGTGATCTACGGTGTGATGTTGACCTACGTCGCCCAGATCCGCAGCGAGGAAGAAGGCTTCGTGAGCGACATGGGCGTGGCCAAGGCCGCCTCGTAAGCGCGCACCAGCTGCAACCCCAGCAAACCCCTCACCCCGTGAGGGGTTTTTTCATCTGCCTGCGACGCAGCCAATTTAAAAAAAAACACCCCTAAGCGGGGTGTTTGAGTTCAGCGAGATGGGCTAGGCCGTCTTTTGGTGCTGTTGCGCCAGCGCGGCAATCTTGCGGAACGTGTCGGCATCGCGCACAGCAATATCGGCTAGGATTTTGCGATCCAGCTCGATGCCGGCCTGCTTCAAACCGTAGATGAAGCGGCTGTAGCTCAGCCCGTGCAGGCGCGCAGCAGCGTTGATGCGCATGATCCACAGGCGGCGGAACTGGCGGCGCTTCTGGCGGCGGTCGCGGTAGGCGTAGAACAGGCTCTTGAGCATGGCTTCGTTGGCGCGCTTCCAAAGCGTGCTGCGCGTGCCGCGCTGGCCTTTCATCATGCCAATGATCTTCTTGTGGTGACGTCTGCGGACGTAACCGGTCTTAGTACGAGACATCTTCTATACTCCCTGTTGAACCCCCGAATGCGGCGTGTCTGTGCCGTTCAGGCAGCGTGATGAAACGATGCGTTACAAACGCCGACTTAGGACGACGGCGGATTGTACTTGTACTTGCCCAGATAGGGCGCGAGGGTCTTGATGCGGCGCACGAACGAGTTGTTCGACACAGGCGTGAGCTTGTCGAGGGCGCGCTTCACGCGGCCGCTCTTGCGACGGCGAAAGTGGCTCTTGCCGCCGCGCGTGCGCATCACAAGGCCCGTGCCCGTCGTGCGGAACCGTTTGACGGTTGCCTTGTGGGTCTTGAGTTTGAACTTCTTCAGCTTGGTCACTTGCGCGTCTCCGTTTATTTCTTCTCGCCGATAGGAGCCAGCACCATGAGCATGTCGCGCCCTTCGATGTTGGGCATCTGCTCGACGACTCCCACGTCACTCAGTAAATTCTTGATCTCTTCGAGCCGATCGCGCCCGATGTGTGCATGAGTGATTTCGCGCCCACGGAAGCGCACGCGAATCTTCACCTTCATGCCGTCTTCTAGCCACTTGCGCGCCTCTTTGATCTTGAAGCCCAAGTGATGATCGTCCGTCTTGGGTTTCAACTGAATTTCCTTGACCTTGACGACCACTTGATTCTTGCGGGCTTTGCGCTCTTTGCGCTGCTGCTCGTAAAGGAACTTGCCGTAATCGAGCGCCTTGCAAACGGGCGGGTTGGCGTCAGGGGCAACTTCGACGAGGTCAAGCCCCATGTCTTGCGCCATTTGCAGCGCTTGCAGCGTCGGCACGACGCCCACGTTGCGCGCCTTCACTTCGCCGCGTTCGTTCTCTTCCTCAATGATGAGGCGAACCTCGCGGGCGCGGATCTCTCGATTGATGCGATATTCACTCGTGGTTATTGCCAAGCCCTTTCGAACGTTGAAACGTGCTGCTAGCAGAAAATAGCCCTCAAAGTCTAGCATTCCGAGGGAACGATGTCAATTGGAGGGTTTGAGGCGGGAGCGCCTAAAGCAAAACAGACAGTCGCACCGAGCGCTCAAGCACTCGGCTAGGGCGCGCCCCTAAAGGGGGCTAGACGAGTCCTCTGTTCGAATTTAGACACTCCCTTTGAGGCGGGAGCGGTCACATCACCACGTGGGGCCGCCTTTGGCACTTCATCTGGCGCTCATGTACAATAGCGGCGGGCGGGCGCTGACCCGCAGACATTCAACTTTTTAGGATTGTGCGTTATGACTCTCTTTCCGCGTTGCAGCGGTGTGCTGCTTCATCCGACATCCCTGCCGGGGCGGTACGGCATTGGCGACTTGGGCGAGACCGCCTTCCACTTCATTGATTGGCTGCAATCGGCTGGCCAGTCCGTGTGGCAGATGCTGCCCATCGGCCCCACCAGCTACGCCGATTCACCCTATCAGACGCTTTCAGCCTTCGCCGGCAACCCCAACCTCATCAGCCTCGATAAGTTAGTAGAGCAGGGCTTCTTGACTGCCGACGATCTCGCCGACACGCCGGCCTTCCCCGCTGACCACGTCGACTATGGCTGGATCATCGGCTGGCACGATGAGAAGCTGGCGCTGGCTTACCAACGCTTCAAAGCCCACGCGGCGCCCAACGACCGCGACGCCTTCGCCAATTGGTGCGCCGACAGCGCCTATTGGCTGGAAGACTTCGCGCTGTTCGTGGCGCTCAAACAGGCCAATCAAAGCCGCCCGTGGGTGGAGTGGGAAGCGGCGCTCGTGCGCTATGATGCCGACGCGCTGGCCGCCGCGCGCCAGCACTACGCCGACCAGATCAACGAGCAGCGCTTCCGTCAATGGCTGTTCTTCCAGCAGTGGTACGCCCTGAAGTACTACGCCAACCACAAGGGGGTGCGCCTCTTCGGCGACATCCCGATCTTCGTCGCCCACGACAGCGCCGACGTGTGGGCCAATCAGGGCGATTACTACTTGCAGCCCGACGGCTACCCCACTGTGATCGCCGGCGTCCCCCCAGACTACTTCAGCCCGACCGGCCAGCGCTGGGGCAACCCGCTCTACCGCTGGGACGTGATGAAAGGCAAGGGCTATGCGTGGTGGATCGAACGCTTCAAGGCGTCGCTAACGCTGTTCGACTACGTCCGCGTCGATCACTTCCGCGGCTTTGAAGCCTACTGGGAGATCCCCGCGACGGAAGAGACCGCCGTCAACGGCCAGTGGGTTCCCGGCCCCAACGCAGATCTGTTCCACGTGGTGAAGGCCGCGCTGGGCGAACTGCCGATCATCGCGGAAGATTTGGGCGTCATCACCCCCGGCGTGGAGGCGCTGCGCGACGGCTTCGGGCTGCCCGGCATGAAGGTGCTGCAATTCGCGTGGAGCGACCCGACCAACAGCTTCCTGCCGCATGCCCACCCGATGAACGCCGTCGTCTACACCGGCACGCACGACAACAACACCACCGTTGGCTGGTGGCAAGAAGAGGCCGACGAGGGCGCGCGCCGCTTGCTGGCGGAATACATGGGGCGCGAGGTGCGCGAGATCGCATGGGATCTCATCCGTATGGCGCTGGCCAGCCCGGCCCACACCGCGGTGATTCCGCTGCAAGACCTGATGAGCTGGGACAGCACCGGCCGCATGAACACGCCCGGCAAACAAGGCGGCAACTGGGGCTGGCGCTTCCAGCCGCACCAACTGACCGAGGACATTCGCCAGCGGCTGGCGTATCTCACGTGGCTGTATCAGCGCCGACCCGAACAGCAGATCAAGGTCTACGGCGATCAAGCCGTCAAAGCGAGCAGTTGATTCCAGCGCACACGCCGCAATCGTAGGGGCGACTTATGAGTCGCCCTACTCACTGGCGTGCAGTAATCACCAATAATCACCGAGGAGAGCCTTTCATGGTCTTAGCGCCTGATTGGACGCGCGCCGTCCACCACGACGGGTCGGCTGTTTACGTCAGCAACCCGTACCCCGCGCTGCAAGAAACCATCACCCTTCAAATCCGCGTCCCGTCGGATGCGCCCGTGAGGGGCGTGTTCTGTCGCCTATTAGAGGACGGCGAGTTCCGCCACCTTGCGATGCACCCGCAGCCGTCCGATGGGCCGTTCACCCTGTGGGCGCTGCGCTGGACGATCCGCGAGCCGCGCACCGAGTACAGCTTCAAGCTGCTCTCGTCCGACGGCGCGTTCTACTACAGCGCGCAGGGGGCCAGCCGCGCCGATCACCCGCTGGCCTATGACTTTGCTATCCTTGCAAATTACCAAGCGCCCCACTGGGTGCGTGAGACGGTGTTCTACCAGATCTTCCCTGACCGCTTCCACAACGGCGACCCCTCGCTGGACGTGCAAGACGGCGAGTGGGAGCGCGAGGGCGCGCTCACACGGCGGCTGCCATGGGGCGAGCAGCCCCTGCCGTGGGAGCAGGGGCGCAGCGTTGACTTTGCCAACGGCGACCTGCCGGGCATCCGCTTGAAGCTGGACTACATCGCCGCGCTGGGGGTGAACGGCCTCTACCTGACGCCCATCTTCAAATCGTCCAGCAACCACCGCTACGACATCAACGACTTCAACGAGGTAGACCCACACCTCGGCGGCAATCAGGCGCTGGCCGACCTGCGCGCCGCGCTCGACGCGCACGCGATGCGCCTGATGCTCGACATCACCCCCAACCACATCGGCGAGCGGCACTACTGGTATCAGGACGCGCTCGCTGACCCCACTTCACGCTATGCCGAGTTCTTCAAGCGCACGCCCGACGGCCAGCACTTCGAAACGTGGTTGGGCGTGTCGTCGCTCATCAAGCTCAACTACGCCAGCCAAACGCTGCGCGACGCCATGTACCGCGCGCCCGACAGCGCCATCCGCCGCTGGCTGGCCGCGCCCCACCGCATCGACGGCTGGCGGCTCGACGTGGCCAACATGACCGGCAACCTGCGCGAGGATCAGCTCGATCACGAGGTCTGGCGCGAGATGCGCCCCTACGCCAAAGGCGACAACCCCAACGTCTACCTGATGGGCGAGTACTTTCAAGACGCCACGCCCCACACACAGGGCACGGAACTCGACGCCGCCATGAACTATCAGGGCTTCAACACGCCTACGCGCCGCTGGCTGGGCGGTGAAGACATCGGCGTAGCGGATGGCAAGCCCTTCGGCGACCCGACCCCACTGCCGACCGAAGCCCTCGCCGAGCAGTACCGCCGCTTCATGGGGGCTGTGCCCTACGTGATCGCGCTGCAGCAGTTCAACCAGATCGGCAGCCACGACATCACCCGCATCTTGCGCGTCGTGAAAGGCGATAAAGCCCTCGTCAAGCTGGGGACGGCCCTGCTGATGTGCTTTCCCGGCGTGCCCTGCTTGTACTACGGCGACGAGATCGGCCTAGACGGCGGCAAAGACCCTGACAACCGCCGCTGCATGCCGTGGGATGAATCCGAGTGGGATCACGACCTGTTGGCGTTTACCCGCGCGTGGGTGGGGCTGCGCCGCAGCCACGCCGCGCTGCAATCCGGCGGCTATCAACTGCTCTACGCCGAAGGCGACACGCTGGCCTTCCTGCGTCAGAGCGCGGCGCAGCGGCTGGTGTTCGTCGGCCACCGCGGCGCAGCAGCCGAGGTGACGATCCCGCTGTGGCCGGGCGGCTTTGCGGACGGGGCCACGCTGACTGACTGCCTGACTAAAGACGCTTACACTGTGCAAGCGGGCGACTTGACGCTGCGGCTGGCGCATGGGCAGGCGCTGCTGTTGGAGGGCTAACCGTGCAGACCTTGACTGTCTCTGAAATGACCGCGCACCTCAGCAGCCTTATCGTCGGCGACCCCGTGCTGTCCGACGTGTGGCTGATCGGCGAGGTGAGCGGGTATCGGCCACCCTCTAATAACAAAGGCTACCGCTACTTTCAGCTGAAGGACGAACAGGCGGTCATTTCGTGCGCCATCTTCCGCCCGCTGCCCAACGCGCACCTGTTGAAGGACGGCTTGACGATTGAGGCACATGGGCGCGTGGACGTTTACGCCCCGCGTGGAACCTACAGCCTCATCATCGACCGCTTCCAAGTGGTGAGCAGCCGCGGCGCGCTGCTCGAACAACTGGAGCAGCTCAAGGCCAAGCTGCACGCGGAGGGGCTGTTCGACCTCGCACGCAAGCGCCCGCTGCCGGCCTTCCCGCTGCGCGTCGGCGTGGTGACCTCGCCCACGACCGCCGCCTTTCAAGACGTGCGCAACGTGTTCGCGCGGCGCTTCCCGCTGGCACAGCTCATCGTCAGCCCGACGGGCGTGCAGGGGGCGGACGCGCCGCCGCAGATCGTGCAGGCGATTCGGCGCTTCGATCGCGTGCCGGTCGATGTCGTGCTGGTGTGCCGCGGCGGCGGCAGTGTAGAAGACTTGTGGTGCTTCAACGATGAGCGCGTGGTGCGCGCGGTGGCGGCCTGCCCTGTGCCGGTCATCACCGGCGTCGGCCACGAGATCGACACGACGCTTGTTGACTACGCCGCCGACGTGCGCGCCCCCACCCCCAGCGCCGCCGCCGAGCTGCTGACGCCCGACGTTCAGCAGCTTCGCCAGCAGGTGCAGGATTATCGCCACTGGCTGGAGGAGCTGGCACACGGTCAGATCGCTGAGCGCCGCGCAGAGGTTGAGCGCGCCGCCAGCGCCTTACAGGTGCACGCCCCGCAGCGCGTCATCGACGAGCAGCGCCGCCGCACAGACGACCTCACCCAGCAGATGGGGCGCGCCGTTCAGCAGCGCTTAAAGCTGCTGCGCGAGCGGCTGGACGCGCGCCATGAGCTGCTCATGACCAACGACCTGACGGCCACGCTCCAGCGCGGCTATGCCATTGTCACCAACGAACAGGGGCAGATCGTGCGCCGCGTGGCCGATGCGCTGGCCGACAACAACCGTAAGCTGACAATCCGCGTGCAAGATGGCCGCTTGACTGCTGTCATTGAAGGAGTGACCCATGACCAAGCCCCTGACCTATGAACAAGCCTTTGCCCGGTTAGAAGAGATCGTCGCGCAGTTGAACAGCGGCACGCTAACGCTCGATGAGATGGTGACGCTGTACGCCCGTGGCCGCGAGCTGTCCGACTACTGTCGTGAACTGCTCGACGCGGCAGAGCTGAAGATCACACAGCTTGACGCACAAGACGAACTCAACGACGATTCGCCCTTCTAACGTAGGGACGCGGCCTGCCGCGTCCGCAGGGTTGCCCTCTTCTCGAACTGGCCTGCCCGCGGCCAGAGGCTGGCCTGCCTGCGGCCAGAGACTGGCCTGCCTGCGGCCAGAGGCTGGCCTGCCTGCGGCCAGAGCCGGGAAGGAGGTTAGGCGATCAGGCCTCTGATAGTTGGGATATCCCAACCGGCACGACGCAGAGGCTTTTTCACAATATTTCCCAAATTTTTCCCAATGTTGGAATAAGTGGGGAAAAAATCGCGCAAAAGTGGGATATTTGTTAAGAGAGCCTTAACGCGCGACGCAGGAAAATATCCCCAATTTGCTCTGGAGCGAGGCGGCGCATGAGCGAGAGGCCGGCCGCTGCGGCGTCCACGCGGTAGCGCGGACGAGGCTGCGGTGACTCCAACGCGCGCACGATGACCGCTGCCACGCGCTCGGGTGGAATGGCGCTGGCCGCCTGCTGGGTGAGGCTCGCGCGCATGTGGGTGTAAAGCCGCGCGTAGAGCGCCCGCACCGCCGTCGCATGGGACGACTCGGCTTGGGTCAGCACGTCAGCCATCGCATCAGTCATCGGGGTGCGCACCGCGCCCATCTGCACGACGCTCACACGGACGCCCTGCCCGGCCAGCTCCAGCCGCAGCGCGTCGCTCATCGCTTCCAGCGCGTGCTTGCTCATGCTGTACGCGCCGAGGGTGGGCATGGCCACCTCGCCCATGATGCTGCTCACGTTGACGATGCGCCCCTGACTGGCGCGCAGCAGCGGCAAACAAGCTTGGATCAAGCGCAGCGGCGCTTCGACGTTGACGGCCATCTGCTGGCGCAGCGTCTCGACTGTCAGCCCTTCAATGACGCTCGGCAGGTTGATGCCCGCGCAGTTGACGAGCGCATCGAGCTTGTCGATGGGGTCTACCAGCGCTGACGCTGCGTCGGGTTGGGTCAGGTCGAGCGCGTGGAAGGAGAATGCTTCATCCGCCGCGCGGCCCAACCCCACGCCGATCACCCGCCAGCCGCGCTGAACAAGTTGGCGCGCAGTCGCCAGCCCAATGCCCGAGTTTGCGCCCGTCACGATACCACTTTTATTCATAACGATTTTCCTTAAACTCACTCAAAGCCAACTCTATGATTGTGCTCATCTAGTACTTTAGTGTATGTGCTAGAATGCGATCAGGTATATAACTCTATCAAGGAGTGTTTCATGAGCAAGAAAATTCAGGTGAGCATGTCCCATGTCGAGATCGACGGTGACGCTCGCGTACAGATGATTGAGCTGCTCAACCAGCACTTGGCGGATGCGTTCGACCTCTACAGCCAAGTGAAGCAGGCTCATTGGAACGTAACCGGCATGAACTTTATTGCCGTGCACGAGCTGTTCGACAAGATTGCTCATGAAGTCCTTGAAGCCGTGGACGACATCGCTGAGCGCGTAACAGCGTTGGGCGGCGTGGCGCAGGGAACCGCTCGCATGGCCGCCGCTAACAGCCGCCTGCCCGAGTTCAGCGACGAAGCCATCCAGAGCGAGGCAGCGATCAAGGCCGTCGTGGAGCGGCTCGGCCAGTTCGCCACTAGCGCCCGCACGGCCATCGACACCGCCGATGAAGCTGGCGATATGGCTACTTCTGACCTGTTCACCGAAATCGTCCGCGAAGTTGACAAGTACATCTACTTCCTCGACGCGCACCTCCGTTAAGCAACGCCTACGCAGACAGCAGCAAGCACAGAAAGTTGCTGCTGTCCCTCTTACGCAAGAACACAGCGTTTGATGAGAAAAGCCGCACAGACGGGAGAAAAATTCATTTCACTTGAATTTAAGTAAAAAGTGTTTTACACTCTAAGTAATTAGCTTTTTATGAGCTAAGTGGAGAAAAAATAAATGAGCGCGGTTCACAGCAGTCAATTCACCATCGATCCGAACTTCTCAGTCTATCACCTTGTGAAGCGTGTTACGCATCACAGAGCAAAGCTCAACCATCGTAAGACGATGACGCTCATCAGCTATGAGATCGAGAACGCGACGCTCATCGACGGAGCACACACGACCATTTTTGCCGGCTTCCAGCGCTTCAGCCGCTTCCTAACGCAGCTCAAGCGCTATCAGCAGCTTGGCCGCCAAGCGCAAAAAGTGTACGTGTTCGGTGTGCCAGATGTGCCCGTGCCCCCCATCCCCAACGTGATCTACGTGCCGCTCCAGCCTACGCATCAGCTCGCCAAAGAGTGGTTTGTCGTCTCTTGCGGCCCGGAATACCTGAGCGCGTTGGCCACTGAAGAGCTGACTGAGGTTGGAACACGGGACGATGTGCGCGTTTTCGAAGGGTTGTGGCTCTTTGACCGTGACATGGTGGCGATCATCTACGAATGGCTGTGTCGTGAGGTCAACGATCAAGTCGCGCTCGCCCAAGAGATCACGCTCAAACCGCACATGCAAGCGCGGCTGATTAGCAACGCCATCGGGCGTTTGATGATGGCCAGCATGCAAGAGAGCGACTCACGCATGGCCGCGATCATTCAAGGCGAACTGAAGACGATCATCAAAGACGGCCTGCTTTCGGCGCTGGAGTCGCTCATGCCAAGCCAGCAGAAGCCAAGCGCGATGGAAGAGAAAAACGTCACGATCTTGTTCAGCGACCTGCGCGACTTCACCGGCCTAGCGCAGCGCATGCCAGCCCGCGACCTTGTTGAAAAAATCATCAACCCCTACATGCAAATTGTCTCACGGGTTGTCTACCAACACGGGGGCGAAGTTGACAAGTTCTTGGGGGATGGAGTGCTGGCCGTGTTCCACGAGCGCGGCAAGGACGACTCTAGCATTGATCGCGCGGTCGCTGCCGCCATAGATATCGTGCATGAGCTGAAAGCGCTGCCCGATCAACCGCCGGTCGGCATCGGCATCGATTACGGTCGGGTTGTCATCAGCCAGATCGGCGCGCCCAGCACATACGTGGAAGAAGCGGTCATCGGCGACGCGGTGAACACGGCCCAGCGCCTCAGCACACTTGGGACGAACGACATCTACTTGAGCGCCAGCGCGGCAAACCAAGTCCACACGCCGCGGTTGAAGATCGAGCCGACGACGGCCATGCTGCGCGGCAAGGTTGACCCGCAGTCGGTCTATCGCGTTCAGGTATAAGGGCACGATCCACAGCGCAGGCGTTAGGCCCCTACCCACACCCCCGGCAGTTTCTCGCCCGCGCGGATAGCCACGCTCAGGCGGTTCTCTGAGGGCGTGAGCGGGCAGCTCCACTGTTCGCCGTAGGCACAGTAGGGGTTGTACGCTTGGTTAAAGTCCACCTCAAAGCGGCCATCCGCCAGCGGGACCGGCTCTAGATAGCGGCCGGCGGGGTACGTCTCTTGACCTGCTGATACGTCCACAAACGGCAAAAACCACCCATGCGGCGTCTGATAGATCGTGAGGCGCGCCTCTTGCCCGTCCACGGTGAAGCGAAATTCGCCATAGCGCCGATACCAGCGCGTTTCGCCCGTCGTCGTTTGGATCTGCACGTCGTCCTGCTGCGCGAACGGCGTAACAGTGACGATCAGATCGAGGTTGGGCATCGGCGGGTAGTAGCTGAGGCCAGTGAAGGCCGCTTTTTGCGCCGCCGAGAGGGGCGACTGTGGGTGAGTTTTGAAGAAGGTGTCTTTCTGCGCGCGCAGGTGGATCAAACGCGGTGCGTCCATCGGGTCAGTCCTCATGGCTCCATTGGGTGAGAAAGGTCACGACGTCTTGCGGGCTGTAAGCAAAGTGCACCAACGGCACATCGCTCGGCGGCACGTAGGGCGACTGGATCAACGTGTCGACGACGGGCCGCCAGAAGTCGCCGTAGCACACCAGCGGCCGCAGCGGGATCATCTTCAAGCGCAGAAGCTGCCACACCTCGATCAACTCTTGGGCGGTTCCGACCCCACCGGGCATCACCACGTAGCCGTTTGGCTTCTGCACGAGGTAGAAGAGGCGGTCGTGGTACGTCTCTTTGCGGATTTCTTCAGCCACGTAGGGGTTGACGATCCGCTCGTTGATGAGCTGGATGTAGGGCACAGTGACGCCAATCACGTGGCCGCCGGCGTCGTGCGCGCCGCGGCTGGCCGCCTCCATCACGCCGCCGTAGCCGCCAGTCATCACCTGATAGCCCGCCTGCGCCAGCGCATAGCCCACGCGGTAGGTCGATTCAACCACGGGGTCTTCAGGGGCGAGCTTGGCGCTGCCGAACACGGCAATGGTCAGGGTCATGATAGTGTCCTCGCTGGCATGAAAAAGACCCACGAGTTTTGCACTGTGGGTCAAACTTGACGGAGAAGGTGGGATTCGAACCCACGATAGCCTTGCGACTATACCTGTTTTCGAGACAGGCCTATTCAACCACTCTAGCACCTCTCCACAGCCTTAAATTATAGCGCAGCCACCCCCGCCCGAAAAGAGGAAGTTGATCGAAAAAAAACGGTCTGGGCAGGCCCCGTCCTACTGGACGGCTATGCCTTCAGCTCGTCGCGCGGCACGGTCAAGCCGAGGACGTTGTAGCCGCTGTCGACGTGCATGATCTCGCCGGTGATCATCTTGCTCATGTCGCTGGCGAGGAAGAGCGCCGCCTGCCCCACGTCGTCGGGCGTCACACGGCTGCGCAGCGGGGCGACGTCGTCAAAGTGCCGCAGCAGGTCACGAAAGCCCGGAATGCCCGCCGCCGCCAGCGTCTTGATCGGCCCGGCGCTGATCGCGTTCACGCGGATGCCCTTCGGCCCCAAGTCCACCGCGAGGTACTTCGTGATGAGTTCCAGCGCGGCCTTCGCGACAGCCATCGCGTTGTAGTCGGGGATGTACTTCTCAGCGGCGAAGTACGTCATGCTCATGATGCTGCCGCCCGTGGTCATGAGCGGCTCGGCGCGTTTGGTCATGGCGATCAAGCTGTAGGCGCTGATGTCGAGCGCCATCGCAAAGCCATCGCGCGAGACGTCCACCATGCGCCCGCCGAGGTCTTCGCGTTTAGCATAGGCAACGCTGTGCACGAGCACATCGAGCTTGCCGAAGCGCGCCTGCACTTGAGCGAACACCTCATCGAGCATGGCGTCGCTCTGCACGTCGCACTCCTGCACGAAGTCACAGCTGACCTCTTCTGCCAGCGGCAGCACGCGCTTCTTCAACGCCTCGCCCGCGTAGCAGATGCCGA
The DNA here is from genome assembly GCA_937944445.1 of uncultured Anaerolineae bacterium. GTDB lineage: Bacteria > Chloroflexota > Anaerolineae > Aggregatilineales > Phototrophicaceae > JANWYT01. The sequence continues at coordinate 73,786 of CALDYP010000012.1, read as the reverse complement.
TCTGTGCGCCTGCGCCGTGCAGGGCTTTTGTCACGCCCCATGCGATGCTGTCCTTGTTCGCCAACCCGAAAATAAGGGCGACTTTTCCGTCCAATAAGCCCATTGGCGGCTCCTTTGCTGTGTGTTTGGTTACAATCGATACGTAAATCTAACACCGACATCGCTGATGCGCTATGCTCGGTGTGTGTGGTCTGCTTTCAAAGGAGCCGATACCTCATGTCTGAGCGGGTTTACAACGTCGTGCTGGCGATGGATTTCTCTGAGCAGATTCTCGACCAGATCCGCGCGGTCTCGCCGCGGCTGAGCGTGCGCCAGTTCCCGCCGGGGAAAGTTCCGCCAGAGGCTTACACCATCGCCGACATCCTCTACACCGTGCGCGACTTCCCGACGCCCGAACAAGCGCCCCACCTGCGCTGGATACAGCTCAACTACGCGGGCGTAGACGGCATCCTGACACAGCCCATCGCACAGGCGAAAGAGGTCACGCTGACGACGGCTAGCGGCGTCCACGCCGAGACGATCGCCAACTACTGCCTGATGATGATGCTGGCGTTTCACTATCAACTGCCGCGCATGATCCGCGACCAGCAGAAGGCGCACTGGCCGCAGCGCCCGCACGACCTCTACCGCCCACCCGACGTGCGCGGGCGCGTGCTCGGGATCGTGGGCTACGGCACGATTGCGCGCGAGCTGGCACGGGTGGCGGCGGCGCTAGGCGTGCGCGTGCTGGCCACCAAGCGCGACCCAAAGCACCCGGCTGAGGGCAGCGACGAATATCGCGGCGCAGTCGGCGACCCAACAGGCGAGATCCCCGACCGCCTCTATCCACCGGCGGCGCTAGCGCTCATGGCCAAAGAGTGTGATTGGCTGGTGGTCACCGCGCCGCTGACCCAAGAGACGCTCCACTGCGTCAACGCCGAGGTGCTGAGGGCGATGAAACCGAGCAGCGTGCTCATCAACATCGCGCGCGGGCCGCTGGTGGACGAAGCCGCGTTGATCGACGCGCTGCGCAGCCAGCAGATCGCCGGCGCAGCGCTCGACGTGTTCGAGACCGAGCCGCTGCCAGCGGACAGCCCGCTGTGGGCGCTGGAGAACGTCATCATCAGCCCGCACACCGCTGGCAACTCCGTAGGCTATCACGAGAAGGCCGCGGCGATCTTCATCGAGAACTTGCAGCGCTTCATCGAGAAGAAGCCGCTGCTCAACGTCGTGCGCAAAGAAGACGGCTACTAGCGCTGCCCTGAAACGGATGTGCGCAAGCGCCAGATCAGCGATTTAAAGCGTCTGCCCCTTCAAAGCTGTTCTTCAGTTGCCGAGAGGCCGCCTGCTTCCTACAATAGAGCGCAGCATACCCGAACTCAGACACCGAGGAGCCGACCCGATGGCATTTTTGAACCAGCAAGAGCGCGAGGCGCTGCTCAACGAGATCAAAGACCTGCGCTTTAACCAGATCAAGGGGCGCTTGTTCCGCAAGGACAAAAAGAGCCGTCTCGCCTTCTTCCGCAACGTGCAAGAAACGAACCGCTGGATGACGCGTTATATTCTTGAGGGGTTGGGAACGCAGGTGACGCTGGTCGAATCGCTCGACCGCAGCAACGGCAAAGCGACTTACAAGCTGGAGGAGATCATCGTCGAGCCCACCCCGGAAAATCGTCTGTGATCGTTTTAGCAAGCAAAGGAAGTGACCCATGTTGAAGACGTTGACTGCGCAGCCGCGCCCCATCGCCCTACGCTTGGCAGGGGTGGCCGTGTTCGTGCTCCTGATGGCGCTCTCAGCCCGTGTGAGCATCCCGTTGGAGCCAGTGCCGTTCACGCTGCAAGTGCTGGTAGTGCTCTTGAGCGGCTTCGTGTTGGGCTGGCGCGAGGCCGCCGCAGCGCAGGCCGCCTACGTGGGCTTGATCGCGCTCGGCCTGCCGCTGGACGCGCGCATGCTCGGCAGCGCCGCCCTGTTCGGGCCAACGGGCGGCTTCTTGATCGGCTTCATCCCCGCGGCGGCGCTTACCAGCGCGTTGGCGCAGCCCGCGGCGGCGCGCTCGGTGTGGCTGCGCTGGCTGGCCGGGCTGGCGGGCGTCGCGGTGATCTACACCTTCGGCGCAGCGCATTTGATGCTCTACACCGGCATGAGCGCTCAGCGCGCGTTGGAGGTCGGCGTGCAGCCCTTCATCGCGCTCGACGCGATCAAAGCGATCATCGCGGCGGGCCTCACGGAGACGTGGCGCGCCGTGCGCCGCTGAACGCCGCGCCACCGCGACGGGGGCACGGCCAGCCGTGCCCTCACGAGAATCTCCCACAACGAATTCGCTCGGTTGCACGTATAATCTAAAAGAACAGAAGCCGTTGTAAGTTAGGAAAACAGCATGCACCCAAGCGACAACAACTTTTTAGACAACTTTCGGCGTAACCCGCTGCCGTATATCGTCGGCGCAGTCATCCTGCTGGTCGCGTTCCCGCTGGTGCTGCGCATCGGGTTCGCCGTGTTTGGAGTGGCTTTTGTCGTGGCGGGAACGGCAATGGGGACGCTGCTCGGCGTGCTGGGGGCCATCTTTTTGCTGGCGGTGCGCTTCATCTGGCTGATCGCGATCATGGCGATCATCTGGTGGGTGGTCAACCGCCGCCCGAGCCGAGCTGTGCCCGAGAAGCGGAAGAACACCCGAGCCGAGCCGCTTGAGGATCTCGACTATCAGTACCACTACGACGAGAACGGTGACGCCTACTTCTACGAGGATGAACTGTTCGACGCGAAGCGCAAGCGCAGCCGCTAACGCCGCAGCCGCTGCAGCACCAGCCGCGGCACGTAGACCGCCTCTTCAATCCGCAGCAGCAGCGCCACCCCAAAGAACGCCCCTGCGCCCATTACGCCCGCCACGATGCCCGCGCCCAAGCGGGGCGGCGGCGCAAACTGGCTGACCACCGCCCACATCACCAACGCTGAGATGAGCGTCGCGCCTGTCAGCTTGCCGAGCATAGTCAGCGTTGCCGCGTCGTTCATCGCTCCCATGCGCCGCCGCAGCAGCCCCCACAGCGCCACCGCCTCGACGTTGGTCGTCAGCGCGTTGGCCAGCGCCAGCCCGCCGAACGCGCCAAACGCCAGCGTGTCGCGGCTGCCGATGACCTGCGACAAGAGGACGCTCAGGATGATGTTGGCGATCATCGCCAGCGTGCCGACCCAAACGGGCGTCCACGTGTCTTCAAGGCTGTAGAACGCCCGCGAGAGTACCTCCAGCAGCACGAAGCCGGGCATCCCCACGGCGTAGAGCGCCAGCGCCCACGCCGTCGCTTGGGTGCTCTCGGCTGTCCATGCGCCGCGCTCGAAGAGGCTGACCAGCGGCTCGCCCAGCACGATGAAGGCCGCCATCGCCGGGAACGCGAGGAAGAGCACGCCGCGCAGCGCCTGATTAAGCCGCTGGCGAAACGTCTCCAAGTCGCCGCTGGCGTGGAGCGCCGCCAGCGTCGGGAACACCGCGGAGCCGACGCTCTGCCCGATGATCCCCAGCGCGAAGAACATCAGCATGAAGGCCGTGTTGAGCGCGGTCACTGCCCCGCTGGCCATGCTGCTGGCCAGCAGCAGGTTCACGATGAAGTTCACCTGCACCACTGCCAGCCCCAGCGTGCGCGGCAGCATCAACCACAGCACATCGCGCACGCCGGGCACGCGCCAGCTCAACAGCGGGCGCAGCGGCGCGCGCAGCCGCCACAATCCGGGAAGCTGCACCGCGAGGTGCAGCACAGCGCTCAGCACCGCCCCATACGCCAGCCCGTAGATGCTGCGGTCGCCCACCTGCGCGACGCTCTCGGCGCTGGTGATGAGCGGGGAGAGCACCCACGCCCCAACGATGATGCCGATGTTGTTCATGCTGATGGCGATGCTCGGCAGCAAGAACATCCCGTTCGCTTGCAAGATGCCCATCACTAAGCCGCTCACGCTGAAGATGACCGGCGTCACCATCATCAAGCGCATCAGGTTGGCCGTCAGGGTCTGCGTCTCGGCGCTGCGACCGGGCATGATGATCTGGCGGGCGATCGGCTCGGCGAACAGGATCACGACGACTCCCAACACCCCAGCCGCCACCGCGGAAAGCGTCATCGTGGCGCTGGCCAGCCGCCATGCGTCGCTTAGGCTCTTCTCACGCAGGCGCGCGAACACCGGGATGAACGACGACCCCAGCGCCCCGCCCGCGACGAGCGTGAAGATCGTCTCTGGCAGGCGCTGCGCCGCGAGGAAGGCATCCGCGGCCTCAGTCGTGCCAAACGCCGACGACACGATCCCCAACCGCACCAGCCCCAGCAGCCCGCTGGTCAAGAAGCCCAGCAGGACGATCAACGCCGCGCGGATCACCTGCGCGTTGTTCAGAACGCGGGATGCGCTCATAAGTTCCCCCCCGCGGGTGAATGAGTGTGACGGTTATTTTACCTGCTGGCGACGAATAAACAGCGCCTCAGCGCGGCCAACTCAGCCGCCATGCCAACAGGGGGTGTCTAAATTCGAACAGAGGCCTCACCCAGCTGACTTCAGGGGGCGCGCCCTAGCCGAGTGCTTCAGCGCTCGGCGCGACTGTCTGTTTATCTTTAGACACTCCCTGCCAACACGCGCCATTGATCTGAGCGGGGGCATCTCGTATAATGCTCGACGCTATGTGTTCGACTGAGATAGGTTCGCCCTGCGTTGGGGGCGTGTGTTTAAGGACAGAGTCATGAAAGTCATCCTCCTCCAAAACGTGTACAAGCACGGGGTCGCAGGCGAGATTATCGAGGTAGCAGACGGCTTCGCTCGCAACTACCTGATCCCGACTAAGCGCGCCGTCCAAGCGACGAAGAGCGCTATCAAGAGCCATGAACGCCTGATGCGTCAAGTCGAGCAGCGCCGCGCCGAGTTCGAGCAGCTCGTCAACGAGGTGGCAGCGGCCATCGACGGAACCGAGCTGTTTTTTGAGCGCCGTGCTGCCGCCACGGGCAAGCTGTTCGGCTCGGTGACGACGCAGGACATCACCGATGAGCTGATGCGCGTTACGGGCCGCGACATTAACCGCCGCCGTCTGACCGTGCAAGGCGTGCGCGAAATTGGCCATCACATGATCCCGGTGCGCCTCGGCACGGACAAGATGCCCGTGCTGAACGTCTACGTCGTCCGCGAGGGGGAACTGCAAGAGTTCCTCGCCAAGCGCGCCGCTGAAAAAGCCGCCGCCGAGCGCGCCGAGGCTGCCCCTACTGAAGAGTCCTCCGCGGTCGCTGAGTAAGCAGTTCGCGCTGTCTGATGTGGAACACCCCTGCGCAAGGGGTGTTTTTGCTTGAAGCGCCCGCCGATGGGGGATGAGGCCTCTCTGTTCTGATTTAGAACTCACGCCCCGTGCCATCCCTGCGCGGGCTATGCTACAATGCCGCCCTATGATTCACGCTCACGACCATCACACCTCGCATGAACGCCACTGAACTAGGCCGCTACCTGCGCGAAGCGCGCGAAGCCAAAGAGCTGACGCTGGACAATGCACACCAGACGCTGCGCATTCGCCGCTCCGTGTTAGAGGCGTTCGAGAGCGGCAGCTTCAACGTGCTGGAGACGCCGGTGCAGGTGCGCGGCGCGCTGCGCAGCTACGCGCGTTACCTCGGCCTAGAGGAAGAGCGCGTGCTGGCGCTCTACGAGAACGCGATGAACCCGCCCGCGCGCGGCAAGAAGCGCGCCACACAAGAAGCCGTCAAAACGCCGCCGAATCCCACCCCACCGCCGCTGCGGCGGCGCGGCCCGAGCCTCGTGAGCGTCCTCGCCAGCCTCGCCGTGCTGCTCACGAGCGTCGCCGCGTTGGGGGTGATCGCCGTCGTCGTCGTGGAGTTCATCCAGACGCCGGACGACAGCGCCGCAGTGGCCGCCGGCCCTACCCCCAACCTGCTGCTGGGAACCGTCCCGCCCACCTTCACCTTCACCCCGACGTGGACGCCGCGCCCGCTCCAGCCTACAGCGACGCCGCTGTTCACCGGGCCGCTGGCGGGGGATCGCCTGCGCGTGGACGTCAACCCGACGAGCCGAACGTGGGTGCGGGTGTTGAGCGACGGGCAGGAGGTCTACGCGGGCATCCTGCGCCCCAACGAAGCCCAAACCTACGAGGCCACCAGCCGCCTTGACCTCATCGCCAGCAACGCCGCCGCTTTGGACATCCGCTTCAACGGGCAGCAGCAGGGGCGCTTTGGCCTGCACGGGCAGCAGGTCGGGTTAGTGTTCACCACGCAGGGCGTCGACGTGCAGCGCGACGACGCGCTGTTCCAGCCCACGCCAGAGGCCAGCCCGACGCCACCCCCCACCCCGACCGACATCGCCGCCACGGCCATCTTCCTGCTCACGCCCAGCCCCACGCCCGGCCCCTCGCCTACCCCCACCGAGACGCCCGTGCCGTCAGACACGCCCACGCTGACGCCCTTCCCCACTCAGACCTTCACGCCCACCGTCAGCCCAACGCCGTCCCTCACCTTCACCCCCACGCTGACCGCCACGCTGACGCCGCTGCCGACCGACACGCCGACGGCTACCCTGACGCCGACCATCACCAACACGCCCACGCCGACGGCCATCCTGCCGCCGCGCGTCACACTCACGCCCAACGCGGCCACCAAGACCGCGCCTTAGATCACAGCGGGGGAGGATGCCCGCGGTTCTGCGCGTAAGCGGTTACCAATTCATCCTGTTTACCGGCGATCATCCACCGCCGCATGTGCACATTCGCAAAGATGGCAAACTCGCCAAGCTGCGGCTTGACACAATGAGCTTTGAGCGATCTGGTGGCTTCAACTTTGCCGAGCAGCGTCAAATCTTAGGAATCGCGCAAGAAAATTTAAGCTAGCTCGTGCTAAAATGACGCGAGCTTTACGATGAGAACGCGGATGAATGACCCGAACCATGTGATTGCTGTCGAATTTGATGATGAGCGTGTCGCGCTGAGGATGGCGGATGGGCGTGTCATCTCCAATCCGTTAGCGTGGCATCCGTGGCTGCTGAACGCCTCAGCGGTTGAGCGCGCCACTGTAGAGTACTTCGAACACAGCGTGTACTTCCCGCTGCTAGACGATGGGCTAGACGCGGAAGAGATGATGAAAGGCATTCCGCCGCGCGTGGCACGACAGCAAACCCAACACCGTTGAGCTTGCCCTTTCATCGGTCATGATGACAACACGTGCAGCGCGGGCAGGTGCTGTCTCAGCGTAGATAATGCGTCAGCAATTTTTTCCGAACCTAAGCACGATGCCGCGCGTCACGCTCACGCCCAACGCAGCCACCAAGACCGCGCCGTAAGTGAGTGATGCAATGAAAAAAAGGCTTGAGGGAAGTGATCATTGACTGCACTGTCTTATGCGGATCGACTGCGGGTTAACGACGAGCAGATTGCCGCGTTCTGCCAGCGCTGGCGGATTGTAGAACTGGCGCTCTTCGGTTCTGTCCTGCGAGAAGACTTTCACCCACAAAGCGATGTTGACGTGCTGGTCACGTTTGCCGAGGACGCTGTGCCAAGCTTGCTTCGCTTTGTCGAGATGACGCAGGAACTAGAAGCCCTGCTGGGGCGACGGGTTGACGTTGTGACACGCCGCTCGATCGTGAACAGCGCCAATCACATTCGCCGTTCAGCCATCCTAAGCAGCGCACAGGTGATTTATGCGGCGGGATGATGCGCTCATTCTGGACATGATCATCGCCGCCGAAAAGATCATCCGTTTTGTCGGTGCGCTGTCGTTTGAGCACTTTGAACAAGACGACATGGCACAGAGCGCTGTCATGCGTGAGATACAGGTTCTGGGAGAAGCTGCCCGTATGGTCCAGCCGCAGACCAAACAGCGTTTTACAAAGATTGCTTGGTCTTCTATCATAGGCATGAGAAATAGAGTCGTTCACGAATATTTTGAAGTAGACACAGCAATCCTCTGGCAGACAGCACAACAAGACATCCCAGCCATAATCCCTCATTTGAAGCAAATATTGGCCGAACTATCCGAGGCAGATTGATCCCTGTCACGCTCACGCCTAGCGCGGCCACCAAGACCGCGCTGTAACAGAAAGGACGTCCTTGAAACACGCCCAGCCCCCCCTCACCCAGCGCGCCCGCCCATGGTTGGTGAACGGCCTGATTGCGCTCGTCAGCTTCGGCGTGTTCGCTGCGCTGGCGCTGGCGCTCGCCCCTGAGCCGACGCAGCGCCTGTTCTGGACGCTGTTCCCGCCGAACACAGTTGTATACCGCGAGGGCATGGGGGACGTGTTGGCGTATCAACACCCCATCACCCGCCCACCGCTCGACCCCTACCGCGTGCTGGCGATCTACCCGCTGGCGTGGGACGCGGACGGGCTGCGCGTGCCGGCCTACACTGCGCCGCGCTACCCGATTGTGGCAGTAGGGGACAGCTTCGCCGAGGGCGCGAGCGTGGCACAGCCCTTCCCTGACGGCGTGGCCGCCGCGTTGGGCCGCCCCGTGCGCAACTTGGGGGTGCGCGCCACTGGCCCGACTGAGCAAGCCCTGCTCGTGGAAGCGCTCGTCACCGACGCGCCCGAGGTGTTGATCATGCAGTTCTTCGGCGGCAACGACTTCTCTGATGCCGACTCGTTCACGTGGCGCGGCGAGTTCGTCCTGCCTGCGGTCTGGCGGCCACAGGAAGCAGAGACGCCTACCTCCACCCGCCTGTGGCGCTACCCGTATGACGATCAGCTCGTCACCGTGGAGAAGTACCCTGTCTATGCTGAGACGGCGGCGGGGCTTGTGCCCGTCAACCTCTTGGAGGGCTACTTGTGGGCGTATAACGTTCGCGCGGAGGACGTCGCGGCGTCGTATGCCCTCGCGGAGACGCGCCGCGCGTGGCAGGCAATGGCCGATGCCGCCCAAGCTGCCTGCACCATCGTGCTGTACCTACCGTCCAAAGAGGAACTCTACCTGCCGTTGATCCAACCGTCTGACCGTGACCGCATCTTCGACAGCCCGTATCGCAACGTCGTCAACGCCGCGGGTGACATCTTCCGCTTGCAGCCCGACCCTGAGCTGACCTATGAAACGCTGGTCGAACGCCTGCCGCTCGTCGGGGACGCGGTGATCGCCGCCGCCCAAGCCGATGGCTACCGCACGCTCGACCTGCGCCCGATCCTGCGCGCCGCTGCCCAACGCGGCGATCGGCTCTTCTACGAGTACGACACGCACCTGAAGCAGCTCGGCCACAACTTGATCGCCAAAGCGCTGGCCGAGGCCGTGCGCGGGTGTTGAGCGGCGCTCAACCTCCCCCTGTCATGATACGCGGCCTTCGCCTATACTGAAGGCCACTCTGACCGCATAGGACACGCCCGCCGTGTCTTTTTTAGCGCCTTGAACCCCTATGCAAACTGTCCATCCTTCTCGTCAAGATAAATACTTTCTCGTCTCGCTGGGCTGCTCCAAGAACACCGTAGACAGCGAGAGCATCGCGCAGGTGCTCCAGCAGCATCAGATGATCGGCGTGGACGTGCCGGAAAAGGCTGAAGTGCTGATCGTCAACACCTGCGGCTTCATCGACCGCGCCAAACAAGAGAGCGTCGACACGCTGCGCGACCTTGTGGCCAAGCGCCGACCGGGTCAGCTGGTCATCGCCGCGGGCTGCCTCTCGCAGCGCTACGGAGAGACCCTCGTCCGTGAAGTGCCGGGGCTGGACGGCGTCATCGGCACGCGCCGCTGGATGGACATCTTCGACCTCATCACGCGGCTGCGCCAGCGCCCACACCCAGAGCCGCTCTACCACCTGCCGACCGACGCACCGACCGTCGGGCTGGACGAGCGCGGCGTGCTGCGCGCCAGCGTGCAGGGGGCCAGCGCCTACCTCAAGATCGCCGACGGCTGCCGCCGCCCGTGCGCTTTCTGCGCCATCCCCAAGATCAAAGGGACTGCTGTCAGCCGCCCGGTTGAAAGCATCGTGGCGGAGGCCGTGCGCTTGCAAGCGATGGGGGTGAAAGAGATCTTGCTCATCGCGCAGGACTCAACCGACTACGGCTACGATCTAGGGATGAAAGACGGGCTGGCGCACCTGCTCGATGCAATCGTGAGCGCCGCCCCGCGCATCCCGTGGATTCGCATCATGTACGCCTATCCCGGCTACGTCACCGAGCGCTTGATGGAAACGATGGCCCGTCACCCGCAGGTGCTGCCCTACCTCGATATGCCGCTCCAGCACGGCCACCGCGAGACGCTCAAACGGATGAAGCGCCCCGCCAAAGTCGAATGGGTCTATGAGACAGTCGGCAAGCTGCGCGCGATGATCCCCAATCTGGCGGTGCGCACCACGTTCATCGTCGGCTACCCGGGCGAGACGGATGCAGAGTTCGAGGGACTGCTGCAATTCGTGCGTGATTTGCAATTTGACCGCGTCGGCGCGTTCAAGTACAGCTACGAGATCGGCACGCCCAGCGCAGCTCTCCCCAACCAAGTGGACGACGACGTCAAGCAAGCGCGCTACGACCAGCTGATGACGCTTCAGCAGGGCATCAGCCTCGCCAAGAATCAAGCGTTCATCGGCCAGACGCTGGACGTGCTGATCGAAGGCCACGGCGCGAACGACGCCCCCCATGCGCGCCGCGCCGCCAGCACGATCAGCTTAGGCCGCAGCTACCGCGACGCCCCAGAGATCGACGGCTACGTGCTGATCGAAGGGGAACTGCCCATCGGGGAGATCGTGCCCGTGCGGATCACTGGCGCGACGACCTACGACCTGATGGCGACGGTGGACACGGGCAGTCGCGTCGTGATCGAGCCGGGCAGGGTCTACGCCGCGGGCGAAATCCCGCTGGGGTGAGCGCTTCAAACCTCTGCTGTACAATAAAATGAATGGATGACATCAGATGCAGAGCGGAGACAAACAAGCCAAAATGGAACCAACTGCTGATCACATTGTTGACCTTGAAGACTATATCGACTACACGCTGATGAGCGGTCGCCCACATATTCGCGGGCGACGGGTAGACATCGCAACGATTGTCGCACTGGCTGAACGGCTGCCAGTCGCTGCTGTGGCGCATGAATTGACGCTCACCGTGCCTCAGGTCGTCGCTGCGCTGCTCTACCACGAACGCAACAAGGCGTTGATTGAAGCCCACATCGCCGAAGACGCGCAGCAGCACGCACAAGCGCGCCAAAGGCTGCCGAAGAAATTTCAATCAGACGACGACCCACTAGAGTAAGCGTGCGCGGGTTTTATCTTGACGAGCACGTGAGCCGCTCCGTCGCAAAGGGTCTGCAAAGCCGCGGCATCACAGCGGTCATGGCGGTTGATGTCAATATGACGGGCCGAGCTGATGAGGATCACCTAGCTTACGCAACGCGGCTTGAACTAGTGATGGTCACGTTCGATCACCCGTTTGCAGGCCGTACAGCCCAGCACACCGATTTTTATGCGCTCGTGTGCTTGTCTCGTTCGGTTCAACGCACATCTCACACGATTGTAGAGATCTTAACTCTTTTCGCTGGTCTGTTCGACCCATCAACAGACACTGGCAGCGTCTATTACTTGCCGTAGTCCTCGGCGCGACGACCTGATGGCGACGGTGGACACGGGCAGCCGCGTCGTGGTCGAGCCGGGCAGGGTCTACGCCGCGGGCGAAATCCCGCTGGGGTGAGCGCGCCTCAGCCGAGTGCTTGCGCGCTCTGGGTCTAGTTTTTCGTAGACATTGCTCTAATACACGATGATCTGTTCGAACGGCGGTTCTATCTGCTCGGGCGTGCGGACGACCTGCACCCACGTCTGACCGGGCTTGAGCGGAACCGGCTGCCCGTCGGCAGTCCACAGCGTGAGCAGCTCATAGCGGCTGTCGCGCCGCCACTCGACGGCGTAGGCGCGCCCATCACGCAGCAGCACGGCCTCGCCGCGCGGCCAGAGGGTGATCTGCGCGCTCCAGTGGACATTGTCGCCGCCGCCGCTTTCCACGATGTCGGTCAGGTAATGGCCTGCGTAGACGATCAAGACGTTTTCAGCGGCTGCTTGGGTTTCAGTCAGCGCGTCGAAGTGGCGTTCGCCGTTGGTGCTGCGGTAGTAACGGCCTGTAGGCGGGTGGTAGTGCCACTCGGCGGTAGTTGTCAGGTAGCGCACCTGCGCGTAGATGCCGCTGGTGTGCTCGACCTCAGGCGGCTGCGAGTGAAAGCGCATGCCCTCCAGCGGAGGGCGCTGCGTGTGGCCGTCGCGGGCGGCGCGCTGCCAAAGCGCCTCAAGGTCAACGAACATGTTGTGCGGGATCGGCAGCGCCTCATCGCGGAAGTAGACAGGCGGCCCGATGTAAGCGGCTTTGTAGGCACGGTCGACGAAGTCTGACGGCGGCAGATCGCCCACGGGGCCGATGTTGAACACGTCGCGGGCGCAGGCCTCAGGGTCAGCGGCGGTGCGGCACAGGATGTTGATCACGTGCTGCGTGCCGTAGATACGCTTGTCCACGCCCAAGCTCGCGCCCGAGAAGGCCAACAGCGCCCCGTACATCGGCGACAGCTCGTAGTCGATCAAGCGCGCGCTGCGGATCGACCCGACGCGGCGCGGCGCATGCGTCAGGAAGATGGCGCTGAAGCGGGTGATGCCCACCTCGGTGTAGTGTTCGTAGACGATGTCTGCAAGGCTGATGCCCGACTGTGGACGGACGATAGCGGGCGAGTTCGAAACTTTGACGATGATCGGCGGGCGGGACTGCGCAGCCTCTGGCAGCGGCAGGCCGGTCAGCGGGTTGGTAGCGGGGTCGAACGTCGGGCCGATCGTCCCCGGCGTTTCGCTGGGGGTGGGCGTTGGCTCAAGCAGGCTGTTGGATTGAACGGCCGGCAGCGTGGCCGAACAAACCACCCCAAGCCAGATCATCAGCGTCCATGTCAGCAAGCGCATTAGCAAAATTCCTCAACAATGGCACATTGCAGGAGTTGATTATGAAAGAGTCAACCGCGCTTGACCAGACGGGAATGCTTTGAGGGCGGACGTGTGTAGTAGTAGGGGCAAGGCGTGCCGTGCCCATCGTGGCGATGAAAAACACGGACAGGGCAGGCTCTGTCTCTACGGACTACGGACAGGGCAGGCCCTGTCCCTACTGTAACGAGGCCTGCAAGAACGCGACCAACTGAAATTCCAACGTTGGCGCGAGGCTGAGCAGGCCTGCGCCGCGCCCCGTCACCGCGGGCACGTACTGGATGCTGGTGGCCGCCTGCGCCGACAGCGCCAGCGCAAGCGGATAGCTCTGTACGTCGTCCTCGGCGGCGGCGATCAGCAGCGGGCGGGGCGCGAAGCGCGGCATGCTCGCCTCGGCGCGGGCGCGGTTAGTGGGGCTGAGGATGGCCAGCGCCTTGCACAGCCCGCTGAGGCCGCAGCCCTCCAGCGCCCAATCGGCGGCCTCCAGCTCGGCGATGATCGCCAGCCGCGCCGGGTCAACGCTGGGCAGCAGCGCCACCGTCTCAAGCAGCGTGGCCACCTCGGCGGCGTTGAAGTCGAAGCGCGTCATCGACACCGCTGCCGCCGTGAAGCCCAAGCCCGCCAAGCGCGCGGGCAGTTCGCCCCAATTGGCGGCGCGCGGCCCCAACAGCAGCACGCCGGGCACGCGCTGATCGCTGACGGCTTCGTACACCACGCCGTTGAGCGCCACGCCGTTCGTCAGCTGGAAGGTGGCATCGCGCATGCCGCTCAGGTCAGCGGGGGCGGCCAGCAGCGGCGGTTGATACTGCCCGCTGGGGAGCGCAGCGCTGGCCGGGTTGTTCGCGCCCTCAGGCGTCACGTCGGCGTACAGCTCACCGGACGAGAGAAACCGAATCGTCGGGCTGGGTTCCAGCGTAGGGCCGCTGACGGCAAAGGTCGGGATAGGCGTGGGATCGTTCGCCCCTGCGCAAGCCGTCAGCAGCAGCGCTGCCGCGACGCACAGGCTACTCAGGGCGCGCATAGATCACCATCCGCTCACAGCCGTCCTCGAACGGCTCTTCCTCGCAGCCGCCGTAGACCGCCTCGACGCGGAAGCCGCACAGCTTCAGCAGCAGGGTCATCTCAGGGTAGAAGAAGTAGCGCAGGACGTGGGGCGCGATCAGCCGCCGCACCACGCCGTCCGCGTCGACCTCGTCGTAAATCCATTTGACGTGCAGCAGCTGCGTCGTGCGGTCGAGCACGCTGTGCGATTGGAGCAGGATGAGGTGGCCGCTTTCGGGGTCGATGAAGGTGCGATCCAACAGCAGGGCGTCGCTGTCCTGCGTGGCGAAGGTCTCGCCGGCGTTGGGCAGATCGATCACGAGCAGGCCGCCCTCGGCGGTCAGCGCGCGCAGGCGCTTGAGCAAGGTGATCTGTGCCTCTTGCGTGTGGAAGTGCATGAGCGCGTTGTAGGTCAGCAGCGCCAGCCGGTAGCGCTGCGACGGGCGATAGGTGAGGATGTCGGCCTGCTCATAGGTGACGAACTCGCGCAGGTGAGGCAGGCCGGTGAGCTTGCGCTCTAAGCGGGCGAGCATGGCCGCGTCGTTGTCAACGCCGTGCGCGCGGTGGCCTTCCTGCGCCAGATGCAGCAGCACACGCCCCGTGCCGCATCCCACGTCGAAGATGGGCGCGCCGACTTCCTCAGCGAGGCGGCTGTAGAGCGCTAGATCGTCCACGCGGTCGGCGGTTTCAGCGTCGTAGAAGCGGGCCACAGTGGTGTAAAACGCGGACATATTGACGACTGCCTTCAGTGCTTGTTGTGATGCGTTCATCCTACCCGACAAAGGCCGCGCATCGAAGGGTGAGGCGTCAGCCTTTGCGCGCTTGGCGGGCGAAGAAGGCTTCCACGGCTTGCAGGTGGTCAGGGTGCGCCCACAGCGGCGGAAAGAGGTCGCGCTCGGCTTGGAGGGCAGCCTCATACGGCAGGGTGCGATGGGCGTGCAGCAGGGCTTTGATCGCGCGGACGACCTGCGGCGGGCGTTCGGCAACTGCTTGCGCGCGGCGCAGGGCAGCCTCCAGCGCCTTGCCGCGGGGGGCAACCTCGTTGGCCAGCCCCAACGCCAGCAGCCCCTCAGCGTTCAGCGGTTGGCCGTCCAGCAGCAGCTCCAGCGCTCTAGGAGCGCCGACGAGCCGCGCCAGCCGCTGGCCTGCGCCCCAGCCGGGGGTCAGCGCCATGTTGATCTGCACGAAGCCCATGCGCGCAGCCTCATCGACGATGCGCAGGTCACACGCAAGGGCGATCTCGCTGCCGCCGCCCAGCGCGTAGCCGTTGATCGCCGCGATGACCGGCACGGGCAGCCGCTCCAGCGCGTGCAGCGCGTCGCCCATCAGGTCGATCATGGCGCGGGCATCGGCTTCTGTCGGCTGAGCGCGCAGCTCCACAAGGTCGCCGCCGCTGCAAAAGGCTGCTTCCCCCGCGCCAGTAACGATCAGCGCGCGCAGGGCGGCGTCCGTTTCAAGCTGGCGGATGACATCCGCAAACTGAAGCATGGCGGCGCGGTTGAGCGCGTTCATCGCCTCTGGACGGTTAAACGTGAGCGTGTAAACGCCGTTGGGATGAGCGTGCAAGGTGATCGGATCGTTCATGACGACTGCTCTACGCTTCAGATGAAAAGACAAGGCCCATGCATGACAGGTGGCAAAACTTTGCTACAATGCCTGACAAGGTTAACAGTTTACTCAGGTTTGGCAAGATGACACAAAGACTTATTAAGACACCTCATCCCCCAACCCCCTTCTCCCGGGCTGGCCGCAGGCAAGCCAGTTGGAGAAGTTGGCTCAAGTCCCCTCTCCACGGGAGAGGGGATTTAGGGGTGAGGGCATCTATACTGCTCTTGCTCGTCGCGCTGCTGCTGACCAGCCTGCCGCTGAGCGCCCAAGAGGGCTTGATCGTCACGGTGCAGCAGCGTCTCACCTTGCGCACGGGGCCGGGCACAGAGTGGGATCGAATCACGGTGCTGCCCGTTGGAACTGCGGTGGCGCTCGACGGGCGCAACGAGGACGGCCAGTGGGTGCGCGGCATCACCGAGCGCGGCCAAGTGGGCTGGATGGTCTTCGGGGCGTTGGGGCTGCGGCTGAACCAAGTGCTGCCGCTGCCGGTGATCGCCCGTGACGCGCCGATCACAGTGGCTGCCCCGCCCCGCGGCGCGCCGCCTGCGCCCGCGGCCCCCAGCGGCGGGAACCTGCCCGCGCCGGTCGTGGCCGGGTCGCCGGTGCGCGGCTTCAGCTACGGTGGGCATGTCGCCTCGCTGAACGAGGGCACAGTCAACGCGATGCGCCGCGCGGGCATGACGTGGGTCAAGAAGCAGGTTCGCTACTTCCGCGGCGGCAACCCCAACGACTTCGCGGGCTTGATCGCCGACGCGCACAGCAAGGGCTTCCGCATCATGCTCGGCGTGGTGGGGCTGCCCTCAGAAGTGTTGGGCGATGGCTACTTCGACGAGTACGCGGGGTTCGTCGCGGGTCTGGCCGCCCTCGGCGCGGACGCGATCGAGGTGTGGAATGAGCCGAACATCGACCGCGAGTGGCCCACGGGCCAAGTCAACGGGGCGACCTACACCCAACTGCTGGCGCGCGCCTACAACGCCATCAAAGGGGCCAACCGCAACACGCTCGTCATCAGCGGCGCGCCCGCCCCAACGGGTTTCTTTGGCGGGTGTCAGGCCGGCGGCTGTGATGACGCCGTCTTCCTCCAGCAGATGGCCGCCGCGGGCGCAGCCAACTACATGGACTGCGTGGGCGTGCATTACAACGAGGGCATCGTCCCGCCCACCGTCACCCGCGGCGACCCACGCAGCGAGTACTTCACGCGCTACTACCCGAGCATGGTGAGCGTCTACTCTGGCGCGTTCCGTGGCAGCCGCCCGCTGTGCTTCACCGAGTTGGGCTATCTGACGCCGGAGGGCCTCGGCCCGCTGCCGGGCGGCTTCGCGTGGGCGAGCAACGTCACCGTGGGCCAGCAGGCCGCGTGGCTGCGCCAAGTGGTGGACATGGCGCGCCGCAGCGGCAACGTGCGCGTGCTCATCATCTGGAACGTGGACTTTACCAACTACGGCGATGACCCGATGGCAGGCTACGCGATCATCCGCCCAGATGGAAGCTGCCCCGCCTGCGACGCGCTGGGGCGCTGACCGTGGTGGACATTTTGAGAAGGGGCGTTCATGACGAGTTATGATCCGTCGCTGGACGAGGCAGAAGCGGACGGCCTGCCGCGCGGCTGCGGCGCGACCATTCTGATCACCACCGCGCTGATCACAGGGCTGATGGTGCTGGTGGGCTTGTTCCTGCCGCCCTTCAGCCTCTATGATCGGCTGTTCGGCGTGCAGTACACCCCGTTGAGCCAGCCGGGCAGCCGCGCCGCCACAGCGGAAGACGGGCTGCGCGTCTCGCTGGTCAGCGGGCCAGCCGTGGATCTGACATTGGGGCGCGTCCCGTTGGTGACGTTCGCCTACGGCGGTGACGCCTCAGACTGGGTGCGGCAGGCACAGGCCGCGCTGCCGCGCACCCTCGCCCTGCTGAGCGACGTCTACCGCGTGCAGTATCGCCAGCCCAACGATGCCCTGCTGAGCTTCAGCTTGGTCGAGCCGAGCGCCGCCCAACCGGAAGTGCTGGACGTCTACGGCTATGACCGCGCCAACGCCCGCTGGGAGTTCATCCCCTCGCGCTACAATGGCCGCCGCTTCGAGGCCGTCACCGCGCGCAAGTACGACGCGGTGGCGCTCTTCCAAGCTGCGCCGCCCCCGCCGCTGGTGGTGGTGCAGTACGACCTCACGCAACTCTTGACCGCCGAGGCCGCCGCAATCGCCGACATCGTCGCGCCAGCCGGCTTGCAGCCGATGCTCAACGGCGCGCTGACCGGCAGCCTCGCGCCCGGCTTCGACCTCGCCGCGGACTATCAGGTGATGCCCATCCTGCGCGACTTTGCCGACCCGCGCGCGCTCGACACCGAGACGGTCAACCTCCTCTTGAGCAGCCCCGCGCTGCGCCGCGAGCACGCGCGCCAGATCGCCTCGCTGGCGGCGGGCGGATTTGACGGCGTTTGGATCGACTACCGCGGCCTGAGCGCCGACCAGCGCGACAACTTCAGCGCCTTCCTGCGCGAGCTGCGCGGCCAGCTCAACACGACGCGCATGAAGCTCGGCGTAGTCGTCCCTGCGCCGATGAACCACCTCGGCGAGTGGGACACTGGCGCGTATGACTGGCAGCAGATCGGCCACTACGCCGACTTCGTGCAGGTCAACATGCCGCTTGAGCCGCAGGCCTACTTGCAAGGCGAGCGTGAATACGCCCGCGCGATGTTCACGTGGGCCGTGCGCGAGGTCGATCGCACTCGCTTGATGATGGGCATGACCGCCCGTTCTATCCGCGAGTTGAACGCGGCTTATACCTCGGTGGGCTATAATGAAGGCCTTGCTGCGCTGGGCAACGTGGTCGTCAGCGCGCCGCAGACCGCGGGCGGGGTAGTCATGCCCGGCTCGACGATTCGGGCGCGCTTAGACGGTCGCCCGGCGCTGGCCGGCGTGGACACGCGCCTCAACGCCCCGTATGTGGACTACCTCCACGCGGACGGCAGCCGCGCTGCCCGCGTCTGGTTGATGACCGGCAACGCGCTGCGCTGGCGCTTGGACGCAGGCGCGGGTTTTGCGCTGGCGGGCGCGGCCTTCTATGACCTGCTCGCGTCGGATTTGGCCGAGGGCGTTAGCAGCGCAATCCGCGACTATCGCGCGCAGGTTCCGCCGGCCGTCTCACCGACGGACTTAGTGCTGCGCTGGCGGATTGAGGGGACGAACGGCCTGCTGCAAGAGATCATCACCCCGCTCGGGCAAGAGTTGGAGACCGTCCTCAACGCGCCCGACGGCAACTATGCCGTCAATGTGGCGATTGCTGGCATCGGCGAGGACGTCGAGGAAAGCCCGCGCAGCGGCGCGGTCGTCGCCCTCTTCGAGCCGACCGCGACGCCCACCCCCCTGCCGACGGCCACGCCCACCCCCCTGCCGACGGCCACCCCGACCCCCGCGCCCATCGTGGCTACAGCGGCCCCGGCGGGCAGCGCTGGCGGCGGTGGCAACTGGGGAGCCGTTCGCCCCGGCGCGGGCAGCATCCGCGTGGGGCAGTTTGAGTACGGCGGGCACGTGTCGAACGCCAGCAGCGCCGCCACCATCAGCGCCATGCAGCGCGCGGGCATGACGTGGCTCAAGGTGCAGGTGCGCTATTCGCCGGGCGCGGACGCCAGCGCCGCCGCCAACTACATCAACCTCGCGCGGCAGAGCGGCTTCAAGGCGCTCATCGGCACGGTGGGCAACCCCGGCGACCTCGCGGCGGGTGGGGACGGCTTCATCGCGGGCTACGCCAACTGGCTGGCGACGATTGCCAGCTACGGCCCCGACGCGATTGAGGTGTGGAACGAGCCGAACCTTGACCGCGAGTGGCCGACCGGCCAGATCAGCGGGGCGGCCTACACCAACATGCTGCGCATCGCCTACAACGCCATTAAGAGCCGCAACCCGTCTGTCGCTGTCATCAGCGCCGCCCCCGGCCCCACCGGCGCGGAGGCCGCCTACCCCGGCCGCGTGATGAACGACGACCGCTGGCTGGCCGAGATGGTGGCGGCGGGCGGCCTCAACTACACCGACTGCGTGGGCGTCCACTACAATGAGGGCATCGTCCCGCCCAGCATGACCAGCGGCGACCCGCGCGACAACTACTACACGCGCTACCTGCGCACGCTGCTCGACCGCTACTGGAACATCACCGGCGGGCAGAAGCCGCTGTGCTTCACCGAGCTAGGCTACCTCACGCCGGAGGGCTACCCGCCGCTTGATCCGTACTTCGCGTGGGCCAGCGGCGTCACGGTGGGGCAGCAGGCCGCATGGCTGGCCGAGGCGGCGGCGCTGCTCTCGCAGAGCGGGCGCGTGCGCATGATGATTGTCTGGAACGTGGATTTCACGTACTATGGGGCAGATCCGATGGCGGGCTTCGCCATCATCCGCCCGGGCGGGGGCTGCCCAGCCTGTGATGCGCTGGCCGCCGCCCGATAAGTCGCAAGGTCAAGGAGACCCGAACATGACAACAAACACCCTTCGTGTGAAACAGACGCAGCGCCAACTGCGCAGCTTTGTGCTGGTGTGGACGTTCATCACGCTGGTGATGGGGCTGGCAACCTTCATGGCGATCTACTTCACGTACAGCTCGCCCAACGCCCCGCGCGACGATGAAAACCTCAACGTGGCGCTCTCACAGCCGCTGGTGATCCCCAGCCAGACGCCGCTGCCCGTCACCCCCAGCCCCACCGTGGAACCGCAGGTCGTGGCGCAGTTCGTCACGCCCACGCCCAGCATCCCTGCGCCGGAGGCCGCCTCGCCTACCCCGCTGCCGACGCTCGCCCCGGCGTTCGACAACCGCTTTGAAGTCGGCATTCAGGTGCAGTTCTCGCTCGACTTCAACCCCAACAACCAAGACGGCTTCTACCGCAGCGTGCGCAACGACCTCGGCATGGAGTGGGTCAAGACGCAAGTCCGCTGGCGCGACTTTGAGCCGAACCCCAACGAGTACAATTGGGCCATTCTCGACCTCGTGATGCCCTCGGCAGAGCGCCTCGGCATCAAGCAGGCCTTGAGCATCGTCACCGCGCCGGACTGGGCGCGCGAGCCGGGCGCTGACCTCAGCAAGCAGGGGCCACCCGCCAACGTGCAGGACTACGTCGACTTCGTGCTGAAGGTCATCGAGCGCTACCCGGGACAGGTGGCCGCGATCGAGGTGTGGAACGAGATGAACATTGACCGCGAGTGGTCTTCCCCCAACGGGTTGAGCGCGCGCAACTACGTGGCGCTGCTGCAAGCGACCTACAACGCCGTCAAAGCGGTTGACCCGGGCATCTTGATCATCACCGGCGCGCTCTCACCGACCGGCTGGGACGACGGCGTGAGCGCTATCAACGACTTCCGCTACACCGATATGCTCATTCAGGCGGGCGTGCTCAACTACGCCGATTGCTACGGCGCGCACGCCAACGGCTACAACATGCCGCCCCTCGTGCGCTGGGATGAGGGCTTCAACGACCCCACCGCGCAGTTCCGCGGGCCGTTCGACAACCCGCACCACAGTTGGAGCTTCCGCAGCACATTAGAGGGCTACGCCAACCGCATCCGCGCGGCGGGCAGCGAGATGAAGCTGTGCGTGACGGAGTTCGGTTGGGCGGTGGCCGAGGACTTAGAGGGCTACCCCGCGGGCTTTGAGTTCGCTAAGGACAACACCCTCGCCGAGCAAGCCGAGTGGTTCCCGCAGGCGCTCAGCTTTATGGAGGAATCGGGCTTCACCCGCTTGGCGATCGTGTGGAACCTCAACTACGGCCCACAGGCGGGCTACAACCCCGACAACGACAACGTGCCGTACTCGCTCATCGGGCCGGGCTTCACCTTCCGTCCAGCGTATGACGCCATCGGTGAATGGGTGTTCGACTACAATCGGCGCACAGGACGGCAGTAACCACTGATGACCCGACGTACCCTAGCGGGCGGCGGCGCGCTGCTGACCCTGCTGCTGATGGCAGGGGCGGCGTGGGCGCTGCGGCCTGTTGACCCGTTTCGGGGCGCGGACGTCCGCAGCCCCGCCTTTCCATCCCTCACGTACAGCATTCAAGTGTTCGGCTGGTGGGATACCGGCTACTTCGGCTACCAGATGGACACGGTGACCATGCTGGGCTTCAACACGATCAAGCAGACCTTCGCATGGCGCGATCTAGAGCCACAGCCCGGCCAATGGGACTTCACGCAGGCGGATCGCATCCTGCACGAGGCCGAGCGGCGCAACATCCGCGTGGTGGCGCGGCTGGGCCAAGTGCCCGCGTGGGCTGCGCCCGGCAGCGCCTTCAGCGACGACAAGCACGACACCCCGCCCGACGATCTGGCGGCGTGGGCGGCCTACTGCGGCACGCTGGCGGCGCGCTACCGCGGGCGGATCGTGGGCTATCAAGTGTGGAATGAGCCGAACCTCAGCCGCGAGTGGGGCAATCAACCGCCGGACGCTGTGGGCTACACGCGGCTGCTGGCGGCGTGCAGCGCGGCCATCCGCGCCGCTGACCCGGCAGCGCGCGTCATCTCGGCGGGGTTGGCCCCCACTGGCACGCACGACGCAACTGCCGTCCCCGATGACGTGTTCCTCGACGCGATGTACCGCGCGGGCTTTCAGCAGCACGTGGACGCCGTCGGGGTGCACGCGCCGGGCTTCTCAGCGCCGGAGTACGGCCCTGACGACGCCGAGCGCGACGGGCGCGGGCGTTGGGCCAGCTTCCGCCGCGTGGAGGATCTGCGCAAGATCATGCTGCTCTACAACGACAGCGCCCGCCAGATGGCGATCCTCGAGATGGGCTACACGACCGACCCGATCCACCCCGAGTACAGTTGGTTCGCCGTGACGGAGCAGCAGCGCGAGGCCTACATGCTGCGGGCGTATGATTACATCGTCCAGCATTGGCGCCCGTGGGTGGGCTTGGTGAGCGCCATCTACCTGCAAAAGCCCGGCTGGGATCAATCCAATGAAGAATATTGGTGGTCGCTCAGCACGTTTGACCGCTTCCACAGCCCCGCGTTGATGGCCATGATGCGCATGCCCAAGTTCTGTGATGAGTTCGTCGTCCCAGAAGGCAAACCCGACGCGACGGAGGAAGAATACATTGGACTCGTCAAGTCTTGCCCTTAGCCTATTCGTCCACATTTTGGCGACGGTCGTCTACATCGGCGGGCTGCTGGTGACGACGCTGCTGGTGTTCCCAGAGGTGCGCCGCGTCATCGACGGGCAGCCCGCCTTCTATCGGGTGCTCTCGCGGCTGCGCCAGCGCTTTTACCCGATCAGCAACTTGTGCTTGGCCGCGCTGTGGGTGACGGGTCTGCTTCAGATGACGGCTGACCCCAACTACGACGGCTTTTTGACGTTCGACAACGATTGGAGCCGCATCATGCTGCTCAAGCACCTGCTCATCGTGGGGATGATGGCGGCGGGGGTCGCGCTGCAATACGGCGTTGCGCCGTCACTGGAGCGCGTCAGCCTCTTGATGGCACACAGCAAAGGCGACCCCGCCGAGTGGCAGCGCCTACGCCGCGCTGAAGTGCGGCTGACGGGGCTGCTGGCCGCGCTGGGTGTGGCCGTTCTGGCCTGCAGCGCGGCGGCAACTGCGCTATAATGGGCGCTTGCTTCAGTCCGCAGTGTGTTAGGACATGTAATTGTCATCACGGGTGAGTTATGGAATCGCGCTGCTGCTGCTGCTGTTGGCGGCGGCGCTGCGCATGGCGCAGGTGGCAGATTTGCCGGCTGGCCTGACCGCGCGCGAACAGCAGACCATCCGCTTGATGGAGACCGCGCGCCGCGGCACGATTACCATCTTGTTTGAAGAAGCGCCCGGGCGCGGCGTCGAGATGCTCGGCCCAACGGCGTTGGCCGTCACGACGGCCTTCACGGGGGCGGGGCCGTTCGCGCTGCGCTGGACGTTCGTCCTAGCGTCGTTGGTGACGCTGACGCTGGTATACACGCTGGCAGTGCGCTTGTTCGGCGTGCTGGCGGGGCTGGGGGCGATGGCGCTGCTGGCGCTGAGCTTCTGGCCGACGCTGCTGGCGCGCAGCATCTCGATCGATGGGCTGGTTCCGCTGGTGGTGGTGGTGGTGATGCTGGCGCTGGCGCGGGCTGTGCCCGTCTACCGCGTCGCCCGTGAGGAAACCGCGACGACGACCGCCTTTGCCACATTGGGGGCGACGCTGGGCGTGGCGTTCTACCTGCACCCGGTCGGGCTGCTGGCAGCGCTGGGCGCGATGATCTTCATCGTCTATGCCGTGCTCAGCCGCCCGTTTGACCGTCAGCGCCTGAGCTACATCGGCTTCAGCGTGCTGATCGTCATCATCCTGACCATGCCTTACTTGATCTTCAGCATCAACCGGCCCGGGCTGAACTCTGGCGGCCATTTGATCGGCGGGTTCGACGACGTCGGCGGCAGCCTGCTCAACAGCCTTGCCGCGCTGATGGTCAGCGGCGATCAAAACCCCGCGCACAACCTGCCGAGCCGCCCGCTGTTTGACCCGCTTACGGCGCTGCTCATCGTGGGGGGCGTGGCGGCGATTGTGTGGT
Source organism: uncultured Anaerolineae bacterium (assembly GCA_937944445.1). Taxonomy (GTDB): domain Bacteria; phylum Chloroflexota; class Anaerolineae; order Aggregatilineales; family Phototrophicaceae; genus JANWYT01. The sequence continues at coordinate 49,780 of CALDYP010000012.1, read as the reverse complement.
TCCGCCGCTACGCGCGCTACGTGCTGGTGGGGGTGTTCCTCTTGGCGATGTCGCCGGTGGCGCTGCTGGCGGACGCTGCGCCCAACTACTCAGACATGGCCGCGTGGATGGTTCCGCTGGCGCTGTGCTTTGGGGCGGCGGTGCACCTGCTGCTGACGCGCGCCCCGCAGCGGCTGCGCCCTGTGCTGGCGGTCGGGCTGGTGGCGCTGGGCGGGTTCAACCTGTTCTGGACGGGGCGCGACTTGCTCACGGTGTGGCCAGCGCAAGCGTCAGTGCGTCAGGCCTATGAGACTGACCTGCACCAGTTGGCGCGCTTCCTTGACCGCCAGACCGGCGCAATCCCGACGGTGATCTGCTACCCGCAGGTGAGCGGCCCCGGCGGGGGGCGCACCCTGAATGCGACGCAGCGCCTGATCCTCATGACCAACCGCCGCCCGCTGGCCAACGTGCGCTTCGTCGATTGCAACACCGGCTTGATCTTCCCGCGCGGCGGCGAACAGTTCCGCGTGCTCTTGGTGGAACCCGACGCGCTCGATACCGCGCCGCCCTACCTGCGCGAGTGGCTGACGATGGGCACGCCGCTCGTCGACGCCGACCTGCCACCCGCGCGCGTGCTGGAGATGGACGTCGCTTCGATCCTCGCGGATCGTCTAGGGATGTTCACCACGACGGTGGCCGCGCGCTACGGCGAGACGACCCAGCTTGATCCGCCGGTTAACCCGCCGATCCGCTTCGGCGGCAACATCACGTGGCTCGGCAACGAACCCGACCGCGACCGCCGCTACAGCCCGGGCGATGAGATCACTGTCGTCAACTATTGGCGCGTCGAGAGCGGCGCAATTCCACCAGACTTGCAGTTCTTCACCCACTTCTTGAGCGACCTTGTGACCGTGGCGGACAACCGCGACATGATCAGCGTGGACGTGAGCTACCTGCGCGAGCGCGACGTGTTCGTGCAGCTTGTGCCGATTCGACTGCGAACGACGCTGCTGCCCGGCCCATACTGGGTGTCCGTCGGCGCGTATCGGCAGCAGACGCTGGCGCGGCTGCCGGTATTCGACGCCACCCAGCAGCGGCGCGGCGACCGCTTGATCCTATACACAGTAGAGATTGGTGAGTAAGCGTGTTTGAGATTGTCTTTTTGGGGACGTCCGCTTCTGCGCCGTCGGTGCATCGAGGGCTGTCCTCGGCGGCGGTGCTGGCAGGCGAGGAACGCTTCCTCGTGGACTGCGGCGAAGGCACGCAGCGTCAGATCCTGCGCGCGGGGATCGGCTTTCGGCGCTTGAACCGCATCCTGCTCACACACCCCCACCTTGATCACATCCTCGGCGTGGCGGGCATCGTCTCGACTTATACCCGCTGGGAGACGATGGCCGACGTCCACATCTGGGGCAGCCCGCAGACAATTGAGCGCGTGCGCAACCTGCTCTACAGCGTCGTGCTGCCGGCCCGCTCGTCGGGCATTCCGCTGAACCTGCACGCGGTCGAAGGCCCGAGCGTGATCTACGAGGCCAAGCACTTCACGATCAGCGCATTTGCGGTGACGCACCGTGGCCGCGGCTGCTTGGGCTACGTGTTCCAAGAGCGCGATCATCGCCCCTTTCTGCCCGAGCGCGCCGCTGCGCTGGGTGTGCCCTTCGGCCCCGAGCGCAGTCGGCTCGTGCGCGGTGAGCGCATCACGCTGGCCGATGGCCGCGAGGTGCACCCGGACGACGTGCTCGGCGAGACGATCAAAGGCACAAAGCTCGTCTTTACCGGCGACACCGGCCGCACGGACAACCTGCGCGAGGTCGTCGCTGGGGCGGATGCGCTGGTGATCGAGGCGACCTTCCTGCATCAAGACGCCGAGCTGGCCGCGTCCTACGGCCACATCACCGCCGCGCAGGCCGCCACGCTGGCCGTTGAGATGGGCGTGAAGGGGCTGCTGCTGAACCACATCAGCCGCCGCTACGGCGAGAAGCAGATGATCGCCGAGGCGCAGGGCATCTTCCCGCACGCCTACGTGGTGCGCGACTTGGATCGCTTCCGCGTTGGGCGCAGCGTGCCGCTGGAGAAGGTCGAGATCGACCCCCAAACAGAGCCAACAGACGACCTGATCGACGAGGAAGGCATCTATTGACGCACGCCCTGATCTGGCTGAGCAGCGCCCGTTACAGCCAGCCGTTGGACGACACGCAGCGCGCCAAGTGGCGGCTGCTGGCCGCTGGGCTGGAACAGGAAATCCTCGTGACGGGGTTCGCCGCGGCTGGCACGCCTGCGCACTTCGTCGAGGAGGTGGCCTTCCACCTGCTGCCGACGCCGCGCCGCGCTGCGCTGCGCTACGCCCTCTACTACGCGCAGATGCCACGCCTGCTGCGCCGCCTCATCACCCCGCGCGCGCGCGTTACGCTCATCGCCCAAAGCCCATTTGAAGCTGTCGTCGGCGCGTGGATGAAACAGCGCTTTGGCGACAAGGTGCGGCTGGTGATCGAAAACCACAACAACTTTGAGATTGACCTCTTTTTGCAGCGGCGCGTGCCGCTGCGCCCGCTCGTGCAGCGCTTGATGATGGCCGCCGCGCGCTACGCCTTCCGCCATGCCGACGCGACGCGCGCCGTCTCTGCGACGACGGAGGAACGATGCAAGGCCTATGCGCCGCATGCGCCGCACGTGCGCTTCATGGCGTGGTCAGACGTGAGCGCCTTCGCCGACGTGCCGCGCGCGCGCCCAGCTGCCCAGTGCGTCGACGTGGTGTATGCCGGGGTGCTGCGCCCGGGCAAAGGCGTCCACCTGCTGATCGAGGCGTTCGCGCAGGCGGCCCCGCCTGAGGCGACCCTGTACGTCGTCGGCGAGCCACAGAACGCGGAATACGCGGCGCAGCTCGTGGCGCAGGCGCAGGCGTTGGGCGTGGCGGAGCGCGTGCGCTTCGTCGGCAAAGTGCCCCAGCGCGAGCTGGCCGCCTACTTCGCGCGCGCGCGGGTGGCGGCGCTGCCGTCCTTCTCGGAGGGGCTGCCGCGCGTGGTGCTGGAGGCGATGCTGACTGGCACGCCCGTCATCGGCACGCGCGTCGGCGGCATCCCGGAGCTGATCCGCGACGGCGAAACGGGCTGGCTCATCCCGCCGGGCGACGTGCCTGCGCTGGCAGAGGCGCTGCGCTGCGCCTATCAGCATCCGCACGTTGAGGCGCTGGCTGGGGCCGCCCGCCGCTTCGCATTGGATTTCTTCTCGCCTGAGCGCTACGTAGAAGGCTACCGCGCGCTGGTGGCGGCGGCTGACAAGTCTCACCCCTAAATCCCCTCGCGAAGTGACCTGCCATGCGGCCACCCGTGGAGAGGGGACTTTTTTGCCTGCCCAGCGACCGCAAATTGCCCCCTTCTCGAACGGGCCTGCCTGCAGCCAGCGCCGGGAGAAGGGGGTTGGGGGATGAGGCCCTAACCAGCGTGGCGCAATCTCACCGCTGGCGGCGCTGGTTGACGAGCATCACGACCGAGCGCGGCTCTACGTGGTAGAACGGCTGGCGATGGCGCGGGGCGTCTGAAGGCGGGCAGAAGTCGTTGGGGCTGGCCAGCGCAGTGTCGATCAGGCGATACCACGGCATGGCGGGCAGTTCGAACGCAAGCGGCTCCCAGAAGGCGTTCATCATCAGGTAAGCGCTGCCCATCGTGCTTTGCAGCAGCACCGCCAGCGAGCGCGAATGGGACGACCAATCGGGTTGATCGAGCGCCACGCCGTGCCATGTGAGCCGCATGCTGCCGTTGTTGACGAGGTAATCGTCCATCACATAGGCATAGCGCGAACGCTTGAGTCGGATCAAGTTCTTGGTGAAGCGCAGCAGTTCACGCTCGCGCTCAACCGCCGACCAATCGAACCAGCTTAGCTCGCTGTCGTGGCAGTAGGCGTTGTTGTTGCCGTGCTGGGTGCGGCGCACTTCGTCCCCCATCACGAGCATCGGCGTGCCCTGCGCCAGCAGCAGCAGCGTCAAGAAGTTCTTGATCTGGCGCACGCGCAGCGCTTCGATATCAGGGTCATCGGTGGGGCCTTCTACGCCGCAGTTCCAACTGTAGTTGGCGTCGGTTCCGTCGCGGTTGTCCTCGCCGTTGGCGAGGTTGTGCTTGTGGTTGTAGCTCACCAAGTCGTTGAGGGTGAAGCCGTCGTGGGCGGTCACGAAGTTGATGCTGCGGTTCGGGTCGCGGCTGGGGTGGTAGAGGTCCGGACTGGCGACGATGCGGCTGGCCAGCGCGGGCACAGTGTTCTCGTCACCTTTGACGAAGCGCCGCACGTCGTCGCGGAATTTGCCGTTCCACTCCGCCCAGCGATCCCCGACGAACGACCCCACTTGATACAGCCCGCCCGCGTCCCACGCTTCGGCGATGAGCTTCGCGCCGGCGAGGATCGGCTCGCTGTCGATCTCCCAGATGAGGGGCGGGCTGGCGAGCGGGCGGCCGGCTTCGTCGCGGGTGAGGGCGCTGGCGAGGTCAAAGCGGAAGCCGTCCACGTGCATCTCGCTCACCCAGTAGCGCAGGCTGTCAAGGATCATACGGCGGACGATGCTGTTGCCGACGTTGAGCGTGTTGCCTGTGCCGCTGTAGTTGGCGTAGCGGGCGCGGTTGTTCGGCTCTAGCATGTAGTAGGCGCGGTTTTCCAAGCCACGAAAGCACTGGGTGGGGCCTTCGTGGTTGCCTTCGGCGGTGTGGTTGAACACCACGTCCAGCACGACCTCAATGCCGGCGCGGTGCAGCGCCTTCACCATGTCGCGGAACTCGGTGATGGCGTCCAGCGGGCTGCCGGTGGTGCTGTAGCCGATGTGGGGCGCGAAGAAGTTCACCGGCGCGTAGCCCCAGTAATTGATGCGTCCCGCTGGGGCATCGTAGGGGTCAAACTGGGCGACGGGCAGCAGTTCCACGGTGGTAATGCCTAACTGCTGCAAGTAGGGAACCTTCTCGATCAAGCCTGAATACGTCCCGCGCAGCCCGTCCGGCAGGCCGCTGTTGGGGTGCTTGGTGAAGCCGCCCACGTGCATCTCGTAGATCACAGTGTGGGCATAGGGCAAGTTGAGCGGCTTGTCTTCCTCCCAGTCGTAGGTGCTCGTGTCCACGACGATGCACTTCATCGACTCGCGCACGTTGGCCACGCCGTAGCGCTGCCCCATGCTGCGGTCGTAGTGCTTCCCCATCATCACCGCCCGCGCGTAGGGGTCGAGCAGCACCTTGCTGCCGTCGAAGCGCAGGCCGTTCTCTGGCTCATAGCGCCCATAGACGCGGTAGGCGTAGATCTGCCCGTGCCCCACACCGCGCACGAAGACATGCCAATAGTAGAAGGTACGGTTGAGCACCGGGTCAAGCTCGATCACGCGGCTGGGGCGGTAGTCGTCCACGTCGTCGAAGAACAGCAGCTCCACGCGCGCGCAGTTTTTGCTGAACACGCAGAAGTTGACCCCGTCTGGGTGCACCGTTGGGCCGAGGGGGTAGTGCTTGCCGGGTAAAACGTCAGCGGGCATGGCGCTCCGTCGTGAAGTTGGACACTGCTCATCATTGTAACTTGTAGTAAGCAGGGACGCGACCTGCGGCCTGCAGAGGTTCGACGCGCCCAACGTCTGCTGCCGTGCTATAATTTGCTCATGACCAGCCGACTGCTCGAACTAGGCATCCAATCCATCCAGAGCCAACAACTTCAAGAGGGCGCGCGCTTGATTCGGATCGCGCTGCGCCACGACCTGCCGGATGAGATGCGCGCGATGGCGCACGTCTGGCTAGCCGAGACAGCCACCCAACCCGCGGTCAAGCTCGACCATCTGCGGCAGGCGCTGGCTTATGACCCGAACAATGAGGACATCCGACGGCGGATGAGCGCGCTCATGACGGCGCAGCTGCCGCCCACGGCGCAGCAGGCCGCCCCCAACCCCAGCAGCATGGCCGCGCCCTTCACGGCGATCACCCAACAAGCTCTGCCGCTGCCGGACGTTTTCGCAGGTCAGCCGCCGCTCGACGTGGGGAATGTGCTGCACGTCGTGGCTGTGTCGGGTGGGCCGAACGGCGTCGGGGCGGGCTGCATCGTCCACCCGCAGGGGATCATCGCCACCACGCGCCACGTCATCGGGATGAACATGCTGATTGACATCTTTTTGTCGGGGGGGCAGGGGCTGCAAGGGGTCGTCCTGCGTTCCTATCCCCTGTACGATCTGGCGTTTGTGCGCGTCAACGCCTACGCGCGGCAGGTCGTCCCCGCGGCCAACCCGGACAGCCTGACCGAGAACGCGCCGCTCACGGTGCTCGACCACCGCGGGCAGGCGCTGCGGGCGACGCTGCTGCCGCGCCGTGAGGTGATCGCGCCTCATTGGTTCCCCACCACCCTCGAACGCCTGCCCGACGCGGGCGGCAACCCGATCTACGACGCAGCGGGCCAATGGTGCGGCCTGCTGACGGACAACACCTTCCGCGGGGGGCCGAAGCGCTTCGGCCTGCACGCTGCGGCCATCCTGACGCTGCTCGGCCAATACGCAACGGAATTGCAGCAGTTGGCCCCTCACGTGCCGGCGTACTGCCCCGCGTGCGGCAGCAGCAGCCGCGCCCTGATCTACGGCGGCTTCTACTGCGAGACGTGCGGCTCCGTCCTGCCCCAGTACGCCCAAAAACCGCGCTATCCACAAGCGAACGCCAACACCCTGCTGCTGTACAATGAGACCCACCCGCCCTGCCAGCGCTGCGGGGCGCAGGTCGGCATGTATCGCGGCAAATGTCTACGCTGTGAGGTGATTTCGACATGAGCATCTTCAACCGAGGCCGTCAGCCGCAATCCTCCGGCCGAGAGCACGCCGCCCAGCTCGTCGAGCAGGTGCTGCGCGCCGCCAGCGTTGACCCGGCTGCCAGCCGCATCCCCGTTGCCGACGGCATGGGCTGGAAGTTCGTCTACGGCTCGGCGCAGGTCGAGGTCTACATCACCAGCAAGCAAGAGACCGACTACTTGCAAGTGCTCTGTCCGATCATGTACCTGCCGCATCACGGGCTGCTGGCGTTCTACCGCCGCTTGCTGGAACTCAACATGATCGTGCCGAACATCCGCTTTGGCGTCTACGGCGATCTGGTTTACCTCTACTCCGAGCGGACGCTGGCCGGGCTTGACCTGCAAGAGACCTACGAGATCATCAGCACGCTGACGCGCAACGCCGACGAATACGACAACCGCCTTGTTGACGAGTTCGGCGGGCGGCTCTTCTTGCACGTGTGAAACCGCGGCACGGCGCGCCCCCTCAGCCCTCTAGACGAGGGGGTTGGGGGATGAGGCCTGACGGACAGGGCACGCCCTGTCCCTACGAGTGGTCGTCGTCCGTTTCGTCGTCGTCTTTCGGCGCTTCAAGCGGGGGCTGAACCTGTATGGGCGGCGGCTCACGCCGCAGCGCGCTCGCGTCGAATTTGAGCTTGGGCTTGGCCTCTGTCGGGGCGGCGCGCTCTTTCAACCCCTTCGTGTCGATCTTGACCCGCGGCGCGGCGGGCTTGGCCTCCGTGGGGGCAGCGCGCTCTTTCAGGCCGCTGAGTTCAACTTTGACGCGCGGGGCAGCGGATGGCGGAGCGGGGTCAAGCTGTGTCGGGGCGGACGGCTCGGCGGGCTTGACGGGGGTTGGCTCATCGCCCAACGGGACAGTCGCCAGCATGTCAGCGGGCAGCGTGGCCGGCGGCGCAGCGGGCGGCGTCCCCTCCAGTTCGATGGTCTGCGTTGGCAGCGGGAGCGTCTCAGGCTGCTGAACGTCAGTGGGCAGGTCGAGCAGCGTGGGCACAGCCGCGGGCGCAGCCACTGCCCGATCTTTGAGGGCGATGCTCGGCGTGGGGGACGGCGCAGGCCGCAGGTTGGCCAGCGACGCGCGCAGGCGGCCCGCTTCCATGTTAGCCATGTGCGGCTGCAAGGCGAACGCCACCAGCGCCAGATGCGCCAGCGCCAGCCCTAGCGCGAAACTCGGCAGCACGCCGAAGATCGCCAGCCCATACCACGCCGCGATGACCCCGATCAGGCCAATCCCCCCCCAGAGCTGTCGGCGCAGCGCCCCAAGCGCGAAGAGTCCCAGCGCGGCGCTCCACGCGCCCCACGCCCACAGCGCCGACGGCTCCAGCAGCGGGGCGGGACGGCTGCGGCTGAGCGGCTCTAGGATGTGCATCAGGTCGAAGAGGACTCCGCCAACCACCAGCAGCGCGCCCATCCCAAGCAGCGCCCGCGCCCCCCAGCGCGCCCAACGCCACGCCGCCAGCGCCGCGACGAAGGTCAAGAAACCCCACAAGCTCCACAGCAGGCCGTACCACACGTTGACGTGGATCGAAAACAGCGCGAACACGCTGATGAACCCGCTCATGAACAGCGTGTAGAGCAGCACACCCGTCAGCCACGCTTCACGCCCGCGGCGCTTGACCTGCGGCTGACCGATGAACGCGGCCAGCGCGGCATAGGTCGGCTGCACATACGCCCCCAGCGCAATCACGAACACCATCGGCAGGCCCACCGTGAGCAGCTGCGGCGGGTAGAGATAGCTCAACAGCGCGTCGCGGTCGCCGTCGACGCCCAGCTCTTTCTGCGGCGCGACGAACGCCGCCGGCTCGAAGTAGTCCATCCCTAGCGCGTCGATCGTCCCGAAGACGGCCTGCGTGCTGATGAGCGCCAGCAGCGCAAACGCCGCCAGCCCCACGCCGCCGAAGGCCAGCGCCTGTGCCCGCTGCATGAGCACTGCCGTCAGCAGCCCCACCCCCAGCGAGCCGAAGAACCACAGCGTGATGTGGTCGTAGGTGATGAAATCCTGACGGAACACCCCGACGTACATCACCCAGACCAGCGCGCACCACAGCGCCCCTGCGACGCCCGCCAGCGCGATCTTGGCGCGATCTGGCAGCGGGATGAGCGGCTCGCCGTCGCGCTTGCGCGGGATGAACCACCCGACCAGCAGCCCGATCGCCAGCCCGATCCCCGCCACGGGGAAGTAGTTGAACGCAGGCAGCCAGATCGAGCCATCAGCGAAGTAGCAGGCGAAGTCTTGTAGGCAGTCGTTGGGGTAAGAGAGCGCAATCGGGAAGTAGATGAGCGCCGCCGGCAGCCACAGCGCCCGCCAGCGCGGCCAGCGCGTCACGCTGACCAGCACAAAGCCCAACGCCAAGCCGGCCCCGCCTAAGCGCATCAGATCCCACGCCGGGATGCGCCCGCTGTAGAACCAGCGAAAGGCCGCCCACGTCAGCACCCCGACGCCCACCCCGAGGGCGCTGGCCATCAGCAGCCGCAGCCACCACGCCCAGAAGCCGCGCAGCCGCTGCGAGAACTCGTCCGTCACGAGCACGAGCAGCCCGATGAACACCCCCATCGTCAAGCCCGACGCAATGGCGTTGCCCCAGCGCTGCGGCGTGAAGAGTGCAATCGAGAAGTAGGTGGAGTAGATGTGCTGGCCGAAGGCGATCCAGCCGCCCAGCAGCGCCAGCGTGAAGCGCAGGATCAAATCGAGCGGGCGGTCGGTCAGGCGGCGGATGGTGTTGGCCAGCCACGCATAGGCGCGCCCCTGCACGCTGACGACCTCGGGCAGTTCTGGCACTTCATCGCGCACCAGCGCCAGCGCTTGCAGCGCCCCGGGCCGTTTGCGCCGCTGCTCGTTGGCCAAGTGGCGCACCCCCACCAGCGAACGCATCCGCCCGATGCTGCGCGCCGCCGCCTCTGCCACGCGCGGCGCGTCCTCGTCGAAGGCCTGCTGCGCGATCATGAGGTCGATCTCCGGCGTGTAGACTGGGTCGCGCCAGACGGTGGGCGGGCGCACCTCTAATCCTAAGCGCGTCATCGTCGTGACAAGCCGCCCCATGAACTCTGAGCGGATTTGGTAGGTGCTGGCGTCTTTTAGCAGTTGGGCGCGCGTCGTCAGGACTTGCAGCATGGCGAGCCGCGCCTCTTCATCCGGTTCGATCTCCAGCGCTTGCGCCACCAGCCGCGGGATCGTCGGCTGTTTGGGGTCGTCGGGCAGCGTCTCAAGGCGGTAGAGCGCGCGAATCCGCGCCGGGGTGGAGCCGCTGCGCAGCGTGTGCAAGCACACCCAACGGCGGTCGTCGTCGCTGTTGAAGGCCCACCACACGTCAAGGTCGGTATCGTACTCCAGCGCGCCGCGCAGCAGCATCTGATACCCCATGCGGTCTACCGATAGGTCATAGCGGCGCGCATCTTGGTAGTAGCTGCTCATGATGAGGAAGTGCGTCAAGCTCACCAAGAAGCGGCCTTGCCCACCCGCCCAGTTGTGCCGCGCCCGCGTGTAGATGTCGACGGCCTCCAGCAGGTCACGGTCGCCCAGCGCGGCCAGCCGCCCCAACTCGGCGTTGACGGCGTCGAGCAGGGCGTACTCGGCGGTGTCGAGGGCGCGCCCGATACTCACTGGTGTGCTCGGCTGGAGGACGGCGCGCATGGCGTCCACTACTGCGTGAAGGGTGGGCGGGCGCTGAGCGGGGTCTTTGGCGGTGGCCTGCCGCAGCGCCTCCGTGAGCGCGTCCGGCAGGGTGGGCACGCTCTCGCTGAGCGCGGGCAGCACGTCGCCGAATTGAATCTGCCGCAGGGCCAGCGGGATCATGCCGTCGTAGGGCAGTTTGCCGGCCAGCATGTGGTACATCATCACGCCAAAGCTGTAGATGTCGGCGCGGCGGTCGATGATCTCCGACGTGAGCTGCTCCGGGGCCATGTAGAGCAGCGTGCCGCTGCCGGGGTTGCGCGCGCGCCCCTCCGGGTCGAGCACGGTCGCAAGGCCAAAGTCAGCCAAATAGGGCGAGCCAACGCTGTCCATCAGGATGTTGGGGGGTTTGAGGTCAAGGTGGATGACTTTGTTCTGATGGGCGTAGTCCAGCGCGGAAGCCACCGCCTCGCCGATGCGCAGCACCTCATCAGGGGGGATCGGCCCCGTGATGCGCCGCTCCAACGAGCCGCCGGTGACGAAGCGCATCACGATGTAGAGCTTGCCCGCGTGCTCGCCGAAGTCGTAGATCGGCAGGATATGGGGATGCTCCATGCTGGCGATGGTCTGCGCCTCGCTGCGGAACATCTTCACGGGGTCGATCTCGCGCGTCAGGCCGACGGCAATCGTCTTGATGGCCACCATGCGCCGCAGCCGCGCGTCGCGTGCCGACCACACATCGGCCATGCCACCGCGCCCGATGTGCTCAACAATCGTGTACTGTTCCCCGATGACAGTGCCGACGTCCATCCCGTTTGCCCCCTGATCCCCTATTGCACAGTATACGTTGAAGCGCGCTCAAGGCAACCAAGTGTTTGCATTCGCGCGGGCATGGCTTGGGTGTCGCCGAGCACTCAAGCACTCGGCTAGGGCGCGCCCCCTGAATGGCTTGAGGGATGAGGCCTGTGGCACGTCATACCCTTACAATCCCCCTACGCGCCCCAGCCACCGCCGCCGGGCGTTTCGATCACAAGGCGCTGGCCCGCCCGCGCGCGGAACGTCGCTTTGGCCGCCAGCGCTGAGATCGTGCGCCGACGAACCCAGCGGTTGACCCCAACTTGGCCGGGTTGGCCGCCGCGCAGCCCATACGGCGCAAGCTGTCGCCGTTCGCTGTTGACCGTCACGACGGCCTCCGTCAGGAACTCGACCTCGCGCACGATGCCCTCGCCGCCGCGGTGCAGCCCGTCGCCGCCGCTGCCCGCGCGCAGATGATAGCGCCACACCCGCAGCGGATAGGCCATCTCGAGCGCCTCAACCGGCGTGTTCTGGGTGTTCGTCATGTGCGACTGGCGACCGCTCAGGCCGTCGCCCAGCGGCGACGCGCCGTGCCCGCCCGCAATGGTCTCATAGTAGACGAAGTTCGCCCCGCCCACCGTGACGTTGTTCATCGTCCCTTGTGAGGCCGCCGGGATGCGATCAGGCAGGGCTTGCGCCAGCGCCCCCAGCACGACATCCACCACACGCTGGCTCGTCTCCGTGTTGCCGACGGCCACCGCCGCCGGGAAGTACGGGTCGAGGACGCTGCCCGCTTGCGTGATGACTTCAATCGGCTGGAAGCAGCCGCTGTTCATCGGGATCGGCTCCTCGGCCAGCAGCCGCACGCAGTACCAGACGGCGCTCTGCACGATGGCGGGCACGGCGTTCACGCTGCCGCGCACCTGCGGCGCTGACCCCGTGAAGTCAACCTGCATCGCGTCCCCGCGCACGCGCACCACCGCGCGGATCGGGATGAGCGCCTCGCGCTGGCCGTCGCCCTCGAGCGCGTCCTCAAAGGCGTAATCGCCGTCGGGCAGAGCGGCAATCGTCGCGCGGGTGAGGCGGGCGCTGTAGTCGATCAGCGCGGCGGCGTGGGCCTGCGCGCGCGCTGTGCCGTGGGCGATGAGGATGTCTGTCAGCCGCTCCTCGCCGACGCGATGCGCCGCAAGCTGCGCCTCAAGGTCGCCGCGCCGCTCCTCAGGGTGGCGGCTGTTGGCCAAGATGAGCGTAAACACCCCCTCGTTCAACCACCCGGACAAGCGCAGCAGCACCGGCGGCAGGATCAACCCCTCTTGATACAGCTCCGTGCTGAGCGGCAGCGAGCCGGGCGACATGCCGCCGACGTCGGCGTGATGGGCGCGGCTGGCCAAGTAGAACGCGATGCCGTCCGCGTCGAACACGGGCGAGACCATCGTGATGTCGGGCAGGTGCGTCCCACCGCTGTATGGATCGTTCAGCACGACCACATCGCCGCGGTTCATCTGCGGGAAGGCCGCCAGCGCGTGGGCGACGCTGGCGGGCATGCTGCCGAGGTGCACCGGAATGTGGGCGGCCTGCGCCACCATCTGACCCGCGCGGTCGAACACAGCGCAGCTAAAGTCGAGCCGCTCGCGGATGTTGGGGCTGAAGCTGGCGCGCTGGAGGGTCGCGCCCATTGCCTCAGCCACCCCAGCGAACAGGTTCTGAAACACAGCCAGCGAAATCGCGTCAACGCTCATAAGCACAGGCTCCAATCAGTGGTGAAACGGCGCACGCCCGAGCTGCAAGTTGTGGTAGCCATCAACGACGCCTTCCCACCCGACGGGCAGGTAGGTCGTGGCGTCCTCTTGGGTGATGACCGCCGGGCCGACCAAGCGCGCGCCCGGCCGCAGCTCGGCGCGGGCGTAGCGGCGCACGCCGTCGATCACGGGCATTTCTGGCGTGTGCGGCGCTGCTGGCTGCGGCGCAAAGGTAGGCACAGGCAGCGCGCCGACCGCCCGCAGCCGCATCGTCACGATCTCCACCGGTCGCTCTGGCAGCGCGTAGCCGTAGGCTTGTTCGTGCAAACGGTGGAAGCTGCGCACGATGGCCCCTGCCAGCGGCACGTTGAGTTCGTGGGCTTGGCCGTGGTAGCGCATGTCCAGCGAGACTTCAAAGCGCATCTCGGCCTCAGCCACGCCCTCCTGCAGGAGCGCCAAGCGCCCCTGCTTCATCAAGACAGCTTGCTGCCCGCGCAGCCGCGCGATGGCGTCCGTCGTCGCCAGTTCCATCACCGGCTGGCTGATGTCCACCCGCAGATCGGCGATCAGCAGCCCCAGCGCGCACATCACCCCCGGGTGCGGCGGGACGAGCACCAGCGGGATGCCCAGCTCCGCGGCCACCTCACAGGCGTGCAGCGGCCCCGCCCCACCGAACGCCACCAGCGTAAACTCGCGCGGGTCGTGGCCACGCTCAATCGACACGCGGCGCAGCGCGCGGCTGATGTGGGCGTTGACAACGTCGATCACCCCCTGCGCCATTGCGGCGGCGTCCCGTCCGATCTGCGCGCCCAACGCCGCCAGCGCCCGTTCCGCGGCGGCCACGTCCAGCGCCATCCGCCCGCCGAGGAAGGACGCCGGGTCGATGCGCCCTAGCACGACGTTGGCGTCGGTCACGGTGGGGGTTGTGCCGCCGCGCCCATAGGCCACCGGCCCGGGGTGCGCGCCGGCGCTCTGCGGCCCCACGCGCAGCGATCCGCCCGCGTCCACCCGCGCGAGGCTGCCGCCGCCAGCCCCGATCGTCTCGATGTCGAGCATCCGCAAGCGCAGCGGCAGCCCGTCGATCTGCTGGTGGGTCGCCAGCGGCACATCGCCCACGCACAGCGCTGCGTCGGTGCTCGTGCCGCCGATGTCAAGCGTCATGATGCGCTCAAAGCCTGCTAGCCGCGCCAGATGCAGCGCGCCGATGACGCCCGCGGCGGGGCCGCTGAGGGCGGTGTGAGCAGCGCGCTGCTGGACGGCCTCTGCGCTCAGCAGGCCGCCGTCGCTCTTCATGACGTGCAGCGTCGCCCGCGGCGGCAGCTTCTGCCGCAGCACGCCGATGTAACGGCTCATTTTGGGGCGGACGTAAGCCTCCATCGCGGTGGTGCTGGCGCGCTCATACTCGCGGAACTCTGGCAGCACCTCGTGCGAGAGGACGATCTGCGACGGCGTGTAGGCCCCCGTCGCCACCAGCGCCTCGCGGAGGCGCTTCTCATGGGTTGGATTGCGAAAGCTGTACAGCAAGCAGACAGCAATCGACTCATACGCGCCCATGACGACCTGCGCCGCCAACCGCCCAAGCGCCTGCCCGGTCAGCGGCAGCAGCACGTTCCCCTCGTGGTCGAGGCGTTCAGAGACTTCAAAACTGTCGGCGCGGGCAATGAGCGGCGGCGTGATCTGCGGGTAGAGCGCGTAGAGATCAGGCCGATTCTGCCGCCCGATCCACAGCAGATCACGAAAGCCCTCCGTGGTGATGAAGGCCGTGCGCGCGCCTTTGCGCTCCAAGATGGCGTTGGTCGCCACGGTTGAGCCGTGGGCGACTTGCGTCACCCGCTCCAGCCCGCCTGCAAGGTGTGCCAGCCCGTCCAGCATGGCCTTAGCAGGGTTGTCGGGCGTGCTGGGCAGCTTGTGCAGCCGCAGACGACCCGCATCGAGGGTGATCAAATCCGTAAATGTGCCGCCGATGTCAACGCCAACGCGCATAGTGCCCTTGCCTTTTGTCGCCAACGATTATACCGCAAACCGCTCTGACAGTCTTTTTATGGAATCCGATAGATTTCTTATGCCGCGCATAAACTGCTCATACACACGAGAAGCTATAGTGAAAGTGCAAACGACAGATTGCACATGAGTTATAGGAGGAGTTGAACTATGTTGATGCGTCGTCCCCGTACCAATTCGTTGATCGAACGCTTCTTTGATGAGGCCATGAGCTTCCCGAATCAAAACGTCACGCTGGCGTTGGATGTAGTCGAGCGCGAGACGGATTACATCGTCACGTCGCCCATTCCGGGGGTTGACCCTGAGCACATCGACGTCAAGCTGGATGACGACGTGCTGACCATCACCGCGGAAATCCACGAGCAAGCCCGCCAAGAGAACGAGCGCCTGCTGATCCGTGAGCGCCGTTATGGCAAGTTCAGCCGCAGCCTGCGCTTTGGCCTGCCCGTACAGGGCGATAAGATCGAAGCGGATTACGTCAACGGCCTGCTGACGATCATCGTGCCGAAGGCTGAGGCCAGCCAGCCCAAGAAGATCAACGTCCGCGCGAGCAAGTAAGCACCCGATCACCTCAAGACTGGCAAGGCGCGCCTTGCCCCCACAAGCCACCTGTTCACGGTGGCTTGTTTCGTTATACTGACCTGCACACACTTGTAAGGAGCGCATCACATGCAAACGGCACTGTTGATCTCGGCGGCGGTCGCGGGGATGTCAGGCGTCGGGTTGGGGGCGTTCGGGGCGCACGCCTTCAACGCCATTCTGGTGGCCAATGAACGGCTCAGCACCTATCAGACGGGCGTGCAGTACCATTTGATCCACGCGGTGGCGCTGTTGATCGTCGCGCTGCTGGCCGGGCAGCAGAACTCGGTCTACCTCAACGCGGCGGGCGTCGCGTTCACCGTGGGGATCGTGTTGTTCTCGGGCAGTTTGTACCTGCTGGCGCTGCAAAACGTGCGGATCATGGGGGCGGTCGCGCCGTTCGGCGGGATCGCGTTCGTCATCGGCTGGGGGATGATCCTGCTGCACGCCTTCTCTGCGCGCGCGTAGCAGGAACTAAACGAGGTCGAACTGCTCGCGGGTGCAGACGCGCAGCACGTGCGATAAGTCGTGGCCGATGAAGTGTTCAGAATCGCCCACGCGCACGCGCAGCGGGCCGTTGAACGGCGCATGATCGACCAAGTGCAGCGTCGTGCCCGGGCGCAGCCCCAACGAGTCCAGATAGCGCAGCATGTGGCTGTCGTGGGTGTTCGCGCGGCTCACGACGTACTCGCGCCCCACCGGCACCTCGTGCAGCGGCTCATCGACGACGCGCGGCATCGTGCCATCTGGGCGCGGGATCGGCTCGCCGTGGGGGCAGCGCCGCGGGAAGCCGGCCATCTCGTTCATCTTCTCGGCTAACTTGTCGCTCACGCTCGCGCCGAAGTCGTCGGCGTAGTCGTGGACTTCATGCCAGCCGAACTTCATCACGTCGACCAAGAAGCGCTCGACGATGCGATGCTTGCGGATCGTGCGCAGCGCTTCCCGCTCACCCTCAGGGGTGAGGATCACGCCGCGGTAAGGCTCATGCTCAAGATAGCCATGCTCGCGCAGGCGCTGCACCATGCGCGTGACGGCTGGGGCGCTAACGCGCATCACCTCCGCCAGCGCCGATGTGCTAACATATGCATCGCCCTGCTGATAGTAGGCAAGGCGATATGTCTCGGCGAGATACTCGCGCATCGTGTCAGTGGACATGACCCCTCAGACCAATAAAACAAAAGTCTATGATAAATATAACGACACCTTGAGGATTTTTGCAAGGGTTAAAGATTAATTTAGCAGCGGTTGCGGTTGGGGTAGCTCAAGGCAGGGTGCGTAGGAAGGCCACCAACGCGGCCAAGTCGACGTCGTTGAGGCCGCTGCCGCCCTGCGCGTTGACGATGTGCGCCCGCAGGAAGGCGCTCAGGTCGTCGTCGCTGCGTGTGATGTAAGAACCGAGCACCCCGCGCGGCGCGTGGCAGGTGTAGCAGCTCAGCGCGTGGTTCCACGCGATGCGCGCGTCTGCTGCAGTGTAGAACCAGCGCTCGCCCACGCTGACGACGGGCGGCGGCGTGCGCTCGGTCGTCGGGATGCTCTCCGGCGCGCCGAACAAGCGCCCATCCAACAGCGTGAGGCTGCGGTCTACGCGGTTGACGGTGAAGGCGAATTGACCATCGGCGCTGAAGCCGACGTCCAGCGGGTGCGCGCCAACCGGGGTCGTCACGACGCGCTGCCCGGCGCGCACGTCCAGCACAGACAAACGGTTGCTGGCGGCATACGTGACGAGCAGCCGCGTGCGATCGGCGTTGAGCAGCGCCGCCGACGGCAGATGCCACACGCCATCGGCCATGTCTAGGCGGATCCAGCTCCGCACGCCGGGCCGCGCCAGATCGACCACGACTAGCACGGCGTCGAACTGGGCGTCAAACGGCAGCCGGTCGGGGTCGCCTGCGGCGCGCAGGGTCAGCGGCACGTAAAGCAGGCCGGCGCGCGCGTCCAACGCGGGCACGCCGACGCGGTGCACGCGGTCAGCGGTCGGCAGCGGAGCCGTCACCCGCACGCCGCCTGCCCCGATCACCTCAAACTCGCCCGCCTGTGTGAGGCGGTAGCGATAGCCGCCCCACGCTGCCAGCAGCACGCCCTCGCTCAAGTCGCGCGCGGCGGACGTCGTCTCGCCCGTCAGCAAGTCCACCTCGACCAAGCGATCTGGCAGGCCGACCACCACCCGCGACGGGCTGAGGGCGGCCATGCTGTGGGCAGAAGCGCCCACAGGCAGCGGCACGTCGATCACGATCTCGCGCGTGACGGTCAGCGTCGCCACGTCGATCACGGCGAGGCGCGGCGCGCCCTCCGACAGGACGGCGATCCGCGCGCGCTCCGGCAGCAGCAGCAGGCGCTGCGGCGCAAAGCTCAGCGCCACCTCACGGCTGAGCGCCCGCGCCCGCAGGTTGACCACGCCCACGCTGAGCACCGTCGGGTTGATTACGGCCACCTCGCCCGATGGCAGCACAGCGTAAGCACGCCCCACGCTGGCGACGGCGTTCGCGCTCGGCAGGGTCAGCAGCGGCGCGGGAGTCTGTGCGCGCAGGGGGGGCAGGAAGAACAACAACAGGAGCATTACCAGAAGAAGGGGGTGAGGCCTCACCCCTAAATCCCCTCTTCCGTGGAGAGGGGACTTGTCCCTAGAAGTGGCCTGCCCTGCGGCCAGCTGCCGAGAGAAGAAGAGTGGGGATGAGGCCTGTTTAATCCACATAAATCACCCTTCCGGCCTGCACGGTCAGTTCGCGGGCGGCCAACAACGCCTGACCCTCTGCGGTCTCGCCGGTCAGCAGCAGTGTCACCCGCAGCGGCCCGACCTCGGCCCACGGACTGCGCCGCAGCCACTCCGCGCGGTTGAGCGTGACGCTCCACGTCGCCCCTGTTACGGCGGCCTCGCGCGCGTCCACTGTGCCCTGTGGGTGATGGACGATCACCGTGCCGCGCACGCCGCGCCAGCCCGCAGGCACGTCCACGCGCACGGTCGCCTGCCCGCCGCTGATGGGGACAATAGATGGGCTGCTGAGCGTCAGGCGCGCGTCTGACGGCAGGACGATCCAACGCGCGCTGACGAGCGTCAAGCGGTCAAGCTCATCTTGGAGCGCGGCTTGCCACACGCCCGCTTGATCGAAGATGCGCCCGTCCACGGCCACACGATACAACCCGAAGTCACCGACTGGCTGAGCGGGCAGGCGCAGGCTCACGCCGTTGGGCGCTTGCAGCCGAACGCTGTATGCGCCCCCCGCGCGCGGCGGAAAGGCCTGCACCCACCACTCGAACGACTGGCGCAGCGGCAGGATCGCGCCGTCGCCGCCGTTCAGCGTCAGCCAGCGCAGGGGCACATCTGCGCCCCGTTCGACGCGCGCCCCCTGCCCGCCAACGGTCACGCCCGCGGCGTAGCCTGCCGTCTGGGCGGGGTCGTTCAAGCGCACGCCGCCCATCCACAGCAGCGCCGCCCCGTTCGGGAAGTTGGTCAGCGGCACGCGCGGGGTGTATGCGCCGTCGGCGCTGCCCTGCCCGGTGAGGGCGATCGTCCCGGCGGGGGCGCTCAACGTTAGGAAGCCGTAGCCGTTCGGGTAGAGCACGGGCAGGCTGTCGCGCCGCAGCAGTTCCTCAAGGTCGCCCTCTGGGTTGCTGAAGCCGCGCAGCCGCGTGAGCAGCCGCGCCGCGGTATCCCCGCGCAGGTCTTGGAAGGTCAGCACCGGCCGCAGCGCTGCGCGCTCCGACGGGGCGAACGTCACAAGGTCGCCTGCGTGGTACGGGGCGTTCACCAGCGTCTCGCTCAGCACGGCGTCGTAGGGGTATACGGCGCTGTCGAAATGGGCTTGCGGGTGGCGCGTGTACCCGTCAAGGCCGCGCCGCCCATGCGCCACGATCGGGCTGGCGGGGTCAACCACCACGCCGACCGAGACGCGCTCTGTGAACCACAGGCGTTCATCCGCGTCGAGCGCCTGCGCTCGATAGCGCACCCGATACACCCCCGCGCGGTCGAACGTCAACGGCTCAAACGCTTGAAAGCGCCCCGCGCGCACGCTGCCGAGGAAGACGCGCTGCGTCGGCGGGCTGCCGTCGATGGGCGCAAAATCCACGACGACCTCAGCTTGCCCCGTCACGTTGGGCAGCGCGTCAAACCCCCACGTCAGCGGCGTGTTGATCGGCAGCGGGTAGCCGTCTGGGATGCGCGGGATGAGCGTCAGCGGCTCGGCAATGGCGATCTCATACGTGCCGCCGCCACGGTACTGGTTGCCGAACTGATCGTTGAGCGTGCCGCGCAGGATCACGCGGTAGATCCCATAGCGGACGAACTCGACGCCGTAGGCTGGATCGGCGGTCTGAAGCTGAAAGAAGCTCCCGCGCGGCGCGCCCCCGACGAACGTCGTAATGGGCAGCGGCGTTGTGTTGATCACGGAGTTGGTTGCTGTGCCGAGCAGGCGGCGCGTGCCGAGCGACTCGATGCGCCCGGTTAGGCCGCCCGACGGAAACAGCGGCGGAAAGTTGAGCGCCACCAGCGCCGGCGCGAGGTTTATCGGCCCGGGCGGCTGCACGATGGCCCGCCCCTGTGTGAGCGCCGCGAACGACTCCCGCGGGAGTGCCTGCCCGTTCAGCACCCACTCCACCAGCGGCGGGGACGCATCGCCGACCCGCAGCACCAGCGGCAGCCGCTGATCGACGTCGCCCGCCGCGCCCGTCCCGCGCGTGCTGAAGATGCGGTTTTCGTACCAGTCGAACGGGTCGCTGTCGCCCACCGCGGCGCTGCCAAGCAGCATCAGCGCGTAGTAGCCGCTCTCGAGGTCAGCGGGCAGCGCCGCGCGAAAGAGCAACCGAAACGACAGGGTGCGGTCGTCGATCACGGTGATCTCGTCCGTCTCGACGATTTGCAGCAGGCGCACGGGCAGGTTGACGTTGCTGAGCGCCACGCCCGCCTCAGTGAACGGCGACCACGGCTCGCGCGGGTCATAAGGGAGCTGCAAGCCGTTGGAGGTGTGCAGCGGCTTGATCGCCAGCGCGGCGCGCATCCGATACGGCAGGGTGACGTCGCCATCGGGCAGGCGCATCCCGACTGCCATCCCGACCTCGATCACGTCGTTCGGGTAGAAGATGACGCGGTTGATGAGGCCGTTGGCTTGCCATGCTGCGCCGCCGAACGCCAGCGGCCCACCCGCCGTGAACTCAATCGGCGTTTGGGCGCGCGCAGGCTGCGCCAGCAGCAGCCCCCACATCACGGCCATCAACCCCAGCGCCAAGCGCCGACGACGCACGGCCTGACTCCTCAATCCCTGTCGCTTCAATGGGCGCTCCCGTGTTTAATCTGCGCTGTTAGCTACCGTTTCGTCATAGTATAATTCATCCGTCCTTATGATGACTCATGGCAGTTCATTGACCACCGATAGCTTACAGCGTGCCATCCAATTGATCGAGGGTCGCACAGGGCTTGCCGTCAGCAGCCTCTTGAGGGCGGACGTCTCTCACATTTTAGCACGTCTCTCGTATGGCAACCTTGACTTGTGGCTGGCCGAGCTGGAGCGCAGCCCCGAAGAGTCGCCGACATGGCAGCGCCTGCTGGCTGCCCTCACCATCGGCGAAACGTACTTCATGCGCGACCCGCAGCATTTCCGCCTCTTGCGCGAGCGCCTGCTGCCGCCGCTGGTCTTGAAGCGCCGCCAAGCCGGCGAGTTCGAGCTGAACGTGCTGAGCGTCGGCTGTTCCACCGGCGAGGAACCCTACAGCATCGCCATCGCGCTGAACGAGTTCCTGCCGGACATCGACCGCTGGCAGATCAACCTCATCGGCATGGACATCAACGAGGCCGCGCTTCAGCAGGCACAGCGGGCCGTCTATCGCAAATGGTCGTTCCGCCACGTGAACGAAACGTTCCTGCGCCGCTACTTCATCCCACACGAGGACAGCTATCAACTGCGCCGTGAGATCGTCGAGCGCGTGACGTTCATCCGTGGCAACCTCATCAACCCGCCCGCGCTGCCGCTGTTCGACATCATCTTCTGTCGCAACATCCTGCTGTACTTCACCGCGCGGCACGTGCAGATGGCCGAGGACAACCTGTATCACCTGCTGCGACCGGGCGGTTGGCTGCTGCTGGGCAGCGCGGAGGCGCTGCGCAGTCGGCGTGAGCGCTGGCAAATCGACGCGCCGCTGAACTCACCGATCTACCAAAAGACGCGCAAACGCGCTACGCAGCCGCTCACTAGGCTGTTAACGGAAGTACGCCTGCCCGCGGGCGCGCTGCCTGTAACGCCCGAGGGAGACATGACGCAAGTTGAGGCCGCCCTCACCGCTGGGGACTTTGACCACGCCGAGCGCCTGCTGGGGCAAATGCTGCTTGAGACGCCTCACGCGCCCCATGCGCACACGCTGCTGGCCTTCATCTTTGCCAATCGCAAAGCCTACCCAGAGGCCCGCACCCACCTCAACGCCGCTGTGCGCTATGACCCTACCCACAGCGACGCCTACTACCTGCGCGCGCTGATGCTGAGCGAAGAGCGTGAGACGTTTCTCGCTCAGAGAGAGCTGCAAGCCGCCCTTTACTACAACCGCGATCATCTGCTGTCGCTGTTGATGTTGGGGATGATCCACACGGGCAGCGGCGACCTGCCCAAAGCACACCGCATCTGGCAGCGCGTGCGCACGCTCGTTCAAAAGCTGCCGCCCGAGCAGCCGATCAGCGTGCTGAGCGAACTCACCGCCGGTCAAGTGCTCAACATGCTGACCGATCGCTTAGAGAACTGAGGCCGATCACTTGCATCTTTACGGGTAGAAGGTGAGCCGATCCAACAGCGCGTCAAGCGACGCCAGCAGTTCCGCCACGCCGCTGTTGTTCAGCAGCGTGTAATCGGCGATGGCGATGGGGCCGCCTTTCTCGATGTGTTCAATCTCCTGATAGTCGCGCTCTAGGGCTTGTTCGGCGGTGAGGGGGCGCTCTGGGCGCTGCGCCAGCCGCGCATAGCGCAGGGCGCGCTCGGCCACCACCGCCACGACGATCAACTGTTCACTGAGTTCGCGCTGAAGCGTCTTGTACTCGCTGAAGCTGTAAAGGCCGTCGATCACGACACAGGGCCGTTCAGCGAGCATGGCGCGCAGCCGTGGCAGCGCAAGCTGCGCCATCGCGTCCATGCCGTAGCGGGCGCGAAACTCCTCGCGCACAATGCGCTCGTTGTGTGGGGTGATGGGCTGCCCGCGCCGCGCCACTTCGTCCACGACGAGGCTGCCGAAGCGAAACTGTGGGAAGCCACGCTGTTCCAAGTGCTGTGCGCACACCGTCTTGCCTGAGCCAGCCATCCCCACCAGCGCCAACACCCGTCCCTGCATGCTTGCCTCATTCTGTGACCAGTACCCGCCGCAGTATGCCAGAAAGCGCACCGGCTGGCAATTCTGGGGCAGGAAGTGTCTGCGGACTTCTAGGTAGGCTTCATCCCTCAACCCCCTTTCCCCGTGTAGAGGAGGGGGCAGCTGCCCCTCTCTGCAGGTGACCGCGAGGCAGGTCACTTCGAGAGGGGCGACGGCGCAAAGCAACGTCGGGGTGAGGCCCTGAGTTGTCAATCAATGGCCGCGGAGATTCAAGGGTGGCACTTCTCCTCCGCAGTGGCACAAAAGACAAATCCCGCTATAGTCATCATCATGAACGAGAGTACGACACCCCCTTTTATCGGTCGTGAGGCGCTGCTGGCGGAGCTGCGCCAGTTCCTCAACGCGCCGGCCACTTATGCTCTGTCTATCCAGAGCATGGAGGGGATGGGGCGTTCCGCGCTGCTGCGGCGCATCACCACGCTCGACCCGCGGTTTGTGTGCGTGCTGATGCCCCTCACGCCCTACCACGTCACCAACCTTGACACGTGGCTAGAAGCGCTGGCTGATGCCACACGGCAAGCGCTTCAGCGCGAAGACCTTGCCACGGCCCGCCTGCCCGCGCCGAATGCTGGTGACCTGCCGCGTTGGTTGGGGGATGTGTTCCTGCCCACCGTCGGCCAGCATGTGCGGCAGCAGGCGCGGGTGATCTGGCTGTTCGACGACATCCACTTGATGGGCCAAGCCATCAGCGAGGGCAAGATCCCGCCCACGCACCCCGCCTATCTGCTGGAGCTGGCGCTGGCCTTCCCCTTCTTGAGCATCATCACCAGCGCCGACGAGGACAGCCCCCACCTCAACGCGCTGTCCCCGCTGATTCAACCGAACCACGTCTTGCGGCTCAACCCGTTGGGGCGGTTGGAGGTGGAGCAGCTTCTGAGCGCGCGGCTGGAGTATGTGCCGCCAGCGCTGGCCGAGCGCGCCTACCTCGAAACTGGCGGGATGCCGCGCCAAGTCAACGACTTGGTCGACGCCATCCAACGCGGGGACACCCCCGACGACGCGCTGGAGTACGTCTACGCCCGCAGCCAAGCCGCGCTGCGCTGCCGCTGGAACCGCCTCAGCCGGGATGAGCGCGTCGTGTTGACGGCCATCACCAACCTGCTGCACGACGCGCCCACCCGTGAGATCACCGCGCAAGCGGTGGAGGTCTGGCTGGCGCAGAGCGACAACCCGATGGACACAACGGCCATCGCCGCCCAACTGCGCGGCCTTGAGTTCCGGCACATCCTGCGCCCGCAGCGCCAGCCGCTGCGCCTGCAATCCGCCTTGATGACGCGCTGGCTGCTGGAGAACGCGCGCCAAGAACTGCCCACTGTGCCAGCCAGCAGCCGTGCCGCCCTGCTCATTGCGCTGGTCGGCTTGGTGGTGGTCGTGCTGCTGGTGGCGTTTCTCGTGGCCAGCCTGCCGCCGGCGGGTGTGGTGACGGACGCGCCCCTGCCCACGCTGCCATTGGGTGGCACCAACTGAAACAAGTTTCTCAGCAAATGCGTTATACTTACATACATAGGTGCTAATGATCATTCTATAGTCGCGTAGGAGCTTGTTCATTGTCGCTGTCGCCTGAGCTGCCAGAGAACGAAATTCGAGAGAAATGCCATGAATTTCTCTCGCAGGCTGCGGAGGAAGCGCGCCGCCTGCGTCATAACTACATCGGCGTTGAACACATCTTTATCGCGTTGACCCGCAACGACAAAGGGGACACCTACCAGTGGCTGCGCCGGGCGAAACTCAGCCCACGCCACGTCCGCCGTGCGATTCGGCAGGAGGTGGGTATGTCGGAAGATCAGCCCGGCGAGGTGCTGCCGCTCACGCCGCGCTGTGACATGGTACTGTCGATTGCGATCTTCCTCGCTGATCAAGACACCAGCGAGGTTCGTGAGCGGCACGTGCTCATGGCGATTTTGCAAGAGGGGGAAAGCCTGCCGGTGCGCAAGCTGATTGAACTCGGCATAGACGTCAACCTATGGTTACAGCGCATATTGAGCGAGGACTGCCAAGAGGAGGAAATGTCCCCGCCGCCGGACTTGGACGAACTTGATTTTGAGGCACTGGACGACCCCTTCTCTGAGGGAGGATTGCTCGACGGATTAGAATTAATCGACAGTGATGAAATTCGGAACATACCGCTTAGGCAGCGGTTGGAGCAGCGGCTTGCCGAACACCGCGAACACTACAAGCATTCCGACTCAGAGACGCCGCTGCTGGATCGCTACGGACGAGACCTGACGGCGCAAGCCCGCAGCGGCCAGCTTTCCCCCGCCATCGCCCGCGACACGGAAATCCGCGCGTTGGCGCGCACGCTCGCCCGCAGCAAGAAGAACAATCCGCTGCTGCTAGGGGATGCCGGCGTCGGCAAGACCGCCATCGTGGAAGGCTTGGCTTACTCCATCGCCAACGGGACGGCCCCGCGCCCGCTGCTTGACCGACGCATCGTGCAGATCGAGATCGGCACGCTCGTCGCTGGGACGAGCCTGCGCGGCCAGTTTGAGGAACGCCTCATCGGCATCGTTGAGGAGGTCAAGCGCAGCGGGCGGATCATCCTGTTCATCGACGAGATTCACACCATCGTCGGGGCGGGCGACACCATCGACAGCAACCTTGACGCGGCCAACATCCTCAAGCCGGCGCTGGCCCGCGGCGAGATCAACTGCATCGGCGCGACCACCCATGAAGAGTATCGGCGCGCCATCGCCCAAGATCCGGCCCTCGCGCGCCGCTTCCGCACGATTGACGTGAATGAGCCGTCCCCCGCCGCGGCCATCTTGATCCTGAGTGACCAACGCAGCCGACTGGAGGCACACCACAACGTCAAGATCGACCAGCAGGCCATCGAACAGGCCGTTGAACTCTCCGTGCGCTACCTACCAGATCGCCGCCTGCCCGACAAAGCGCTCGACCTGTTAGACGAAGCCTGCGCGCGCGTCGTCATCCGCTCCCTCTCACCTGACGACGCCGAGCAGACGCTTGAGGTCACCCCGCGTGACGTGGTCGAGGTGCTAGCAGAGTGGACAGGCATCCCGATCAACGAGCTGTCGATGGACGAGAAGCGCCGCTTGATCGGGCTAGAGGCCGCGCTGGAGCGGCGCGTCATCGGCCAGAGTGAAGCGGTACACACCGTCGCGGCGGCCGTGCGGATGGCACGGGCAGGACTCAACGACCCGGATCGACCGCTAGGGGTGTTCTTGTTCGTCGGGCCGTCGGGCGTGGGCAAGACGCAGCTCGCGCAGGCGCTGGCGGAGTTTCTCTTCGGCAAAGAGGACGCCATGCTGCGCCTTGACATGAGCGAGTTCCACGACAGCCACACAGTCGCCCGCTTGATCGGCTCGCCCCCGGGCTACAAAGAGAGCAACCGCGGCGGCCAACTCACGGATGGGCTGCGCCGCAACCCGTACTGTGTCGTGCTGCTAGATGAAGTCGAAAAAGCCGCGCCGGAGGTGTTCGACTTGTTCTTGCAGATCTTCGACGAAGGCCGCCTGAGCGACGCGCACGGTCGCCCGGTCGACGCGCGCCACGCCGTGTTCATCATGACGAGCAACATCGGCACGCGCGAGAACGCCAAGTCATTAGGCTTCGGCCAGCACACCGACGGCGCCCCCGCGCCGGACTTCACGCCCTACCTCAAGCAGCACTTTCGTCCAGAGTTCCTCAACCGTCTGGACGAGATCGTCACCTTCCGACCGCTGACGCGCCCCGTGCTGGCGCAAATCCTCGATTTGCAGCTCAGCGAGCTGCGCCAGCGCCTGAGCGTGCAGAAGCTCACGCTGACGCTCGACGAGAGCGCGTTGGATCTGCTGCTGCGCGTGGGCTATGACCCGGTGAACGGGGCGCGCCCGCTGCGCCGCGCCGTTGAGCGCCTGCTGGCCCGCCCGCTCAGCAATTTGATCTTGCAAGATGCCTTCTCGCCCGGCGGCAGCATCGTCGCCAGCGCCGACGGCGACACCCTGACGTTTAGCCAGCTCGCAGCACATCCATGAGACCACCACAGAGCCGCCGCACCCTCCCCACGCTGACCGAGGCCGAGCGCCGCGCCTTGCTGCGCAAGCGCCACAGCGCCGACACGCTCGACCCGTTTGCCAGCGACCCCGACCCTGACATCCGCCTGATTGGCCAATTGGCGCTGCGCCAGCCCGATCAAGTGGATTACGCTTTTGTGTTAGGCGATCTGTGCGCGCAGCGCTCATGGCTGAACAACCAGCGCCTGCTGATCCTCTACGTCGGCAAAGCGCTGATTGCATATCGACGGGCCGAGCAAAAAGCCCCGACTGAATTTGACCGCGCGCAGGCGCAGCGGGCCGCCGCAGACTATGCGCATTGGGTGCTCGAAGCCGCCCGAGCCTACCCCACCCAGCGCAACCTTGCCGTCGGGCTGTGGGTGGCAGCGTCAGATGGGGAAGACATGCTGCCAACCCTGAAAGTGTCGCGTGAGATGACCGCGCCGCTGCTGGCGCTCTACGCCGCGCGCCGCCCCGAAGTCTCTACGACGACCGGCGGCGAAACCCAGTTCGACGAGGCAACCGCCTTCAGCGACGACGCGCCAGCCTATGACACGAGCTTCGACGAACTGTCGAATCTTTCCTCAACCAATCTCCCCGCCCGTCAGGCCATCCTCAACACAGCCGAGCAAACGCTCACTTCGGCCAACGCCGAGGAAGCGTTTGAACGCACCGAGAACGAGCTGCCGCTGGCCTCGATCGAGCTGAGCGCTGACGACGGCATCAGCAAGACACCCTCAGGCGAACATCACCCCGCGCGCCCTGCGGCCTCTGAGACGGATTTCCAAGTCGGCGACCGCATCGAGGGGCGCTATGAGGTCTACGAGATCAAGCTGGGCGGGATGGGCGTGGTCTACTTGTGCTACGACCACGAGCAGCGCATGCCGATTGCCATCAAGAGCTTTCAGAAGCGCTTTATGGACAACGAGCGCGCTGTGGCCCGCTTTGAGCAAGAGGCGCTGACGTGGGTGCGCTTGGAGAAGCACCTGCACATCGTCCGCGCGCTGCTAGTGCAGAAGATCCTCGGCCGGCCGCACATCATGTTGGAACACATCAGCGGGATGGAAGGCTTGGGCGTCGACCTGCGCAGTTGGATCGAGCACCGCCGCCTGACGCTGGACAAGACGCTGCTGTTCGCCATCCATGTCGCGCTCGGCATGCAGCACGCCACCCAGAAGATCCCCGGGCTGGTGCATCGGGACTTGAAGCCCGGCAATATCCTCGTGACGCACGACGGCATCGCCAAAGTGACGGACTTCGGCCTCGTGCGCTCGTTAGAGCCAGCCTCTGAGTACGGGATCATCGATGACGCCAGCGGGGAACACGACGACCGCCTGACGCGCGCGCATGCTTTCGTCGGCACGCCGCCTTACATGTCGCCCGAGCAGTTCACCGCGCGCACGATTGACCTGCGCGCGGACATTTACTCCTTCGGCTGTATGCTCTACGAGATGCTGACGGGTCAGCCGCCGTTCAAGGGGCGCACCATGACCGAATGGCAGCATCAGCACACCAGCGTCACGCCCAATTACGCCCTGAAATCGCTGACAGCCCTTCCGAGTGAGTTCCTAGTGCTGCTCGATTCGTGCTTGCAAAAAACGCCCGAACGCCGCCCGGCGAGTTGGTCAGCGCTGGTGGAACAGCTATCTCGGTTGTATGAGGCGCACATCGGCCCGCTGCCCGTGCTGGCGGCTGATGGCCAAGCGCTGGAAGCGCGTGAGCTGATCGACAAAGGCTACAGCCTGACCGAGCTAGGGCGCTACAGTGAAGCGTTGGAGGCCTATGACCAAGCCATCGCCATCAACAGTTATAACGCGCGCTATTGGGGGCGGCGCGGGCGCGCGCTGCGCCTGTTGGAGCGCTACGACGACGCGCTAGAGTCATACCACCGCGCCCTCGACTTGCAGCCCGAAGACGGCTGGCTGTGGAACGGGTTAGGCATCATCTACGACCGCATGCGCCAGAACGCGCGCGCGCTAGACGCTTTCGAGCGCAGCGTGCAGCTTGACCCCAACGACACGTGGGCGTGGTACAACCTCGGCGATCTACAATTTCGCATGGGGCAGCCAGATCAAGCTGTTGCGAGCCTGCAAACTGCGCTGGAGATCGACCCGCGCAACCATCAAGCGTGGGGCAAGCTCGGCAAGATCTACCGCGTAACTCAGAACTTGCCCGCCGCTGTTCAAGCCTATGAGCAGGCCTTGAAGCTCGAACCCACCTACGCATGGGCCTACAACGGCCTCGGCCTGACTTTTAAGGTCATGCGCAAGTTTGAGGAAGCAGTGACGGCGTTCAAGCGCGCGACGCATTATGAGCCGCAAGTCGTCTGGCATTGGTACAACCTCGCTGAGACGCTGGTCGAGATGCAGCGTTACGTGGACGCGCTCTACCCGGCGCAAGAGGCGACGCGCCTCGCGCCCGATCAAGCTGCGCCGTGGGGCAAGCTGGGCCAAGTGCTGCGCTATCTGCGCCGCCACGGAGAGGCGCTCCAAGCTTATGACCGTGCTATTGAGCTGGATCCGGGTTTCGATTGGGCGATCAACGGGCGCGGGTTGGTGCTGGAAAACATGGAACGCTACGAGGAAGCGCTGGAGTGCTATAAGCAGGCCACGGCCATCAACCCTGAACGTGAGTGGCACTGGTACAACTGCGGCCACATGCTCTATCAGCTTGGTCGGCCTCAAGAGGCGCTGGTCATGCTGGAAGAAGCGCTGCGCCGCCGCGGAGACTTCGCGCGGGCGTGGTCGCTGGTGGGCAGCATTCGCCGTCAGCTTGGCCAGTTCGACGCGGCGTTAGCGGCGCTGCAAACGTCGCTTGAGCACGACGCTCAGCAAGCGTGGACGTGGAGCGAGCTAGCCAGCACCCACGAGGCGATGAAAGAGTACGCGCGGGCGGAAGAAGCCTATGGCCGCGCGTTTGCGATTGACCGCCATCAGGTGTCGCACCTCTACAAGCAGGCCGAGATGCTCGTGCAGCTCAACCGCAATGAGGAAGCGCTCAAGCTCTTGGAGTATGCCCTGCGCTTGAACGAACGCAGCGCCAACTTGTGGGCCAAGCTGGGCCAAGTGCAGCGCAAGCTCGGCCAGTTTGACGCCTCGCTGAGCAGCTTCGAACGGGCCATCGCGCTGGAGCCAGCGTACACGTGGGCGTGGTATGGCAAAGGGCTGACACTGAGCGCGATGAAACGCCACGAGGAGGCGCTGGCCTGTTTCGAGCAGGCGGTGCAGATCGACCCGCGCGATGTCTGGTCATGGTACAGCTACGGCGATGAGCTGCTGCTGCTCAACCGCAGCCATGAGAGCGTCACCGCCTTGAAGGAAGCGCTGAGCATTGCCCCAGACCACGTGGAGAGCTGGGTGAAGCTGGGGCAGGCTCACCGCAACTTAGGCCAGTACGATGAAGCCGTTGAGGCCTATCAGCGCGCGGTCGAACTCCAGCCGACCAACAGTTGGGGCTGGAACGGCATGGGGCTGGCGCTGCGCGCGCTGGGCCGCCACGAGGAAGCGCGCCGCTGCTATGAGCAGGCCATCGAGCACGACCCGCAAGTGACGTGGTACTACATCAACCTGATGACGCTGCTGCTCGACAGCGGCCAAGCAGCCGAAGCGCTGGCGGTGATCGAACGTGCGCTGATGGTTGACGCGGCCAACCCCAACGTGTGGGCACGTCACGGCCACGCGCTGCGCCGCCTCAACCGCTATGAGGAGGCCCTCGCTAGTTATGATCGCGCGCTGGCGTTAGACGAGACCTATGCTTGGGCGTGGAACGGCAAGGGGCTGTGCTTGATGAAGCTCAAGCGCTTTGGTGAGGCGCTCGCCGCTTATCAGCGGGCCGTCTATTACGATCCCAAGTCCGTTTGGTTTTGGTACAATTACGGGGACAGCCTCGCAAGCTGCGGCCAGCTTGAGGACGCCATAGACGCGCTGGAGCGAGCGCTGTCGATTGACCCCAACCACGTCTTATCGCGGGAGCGTCTGAACGCCGTCCAGCGCGAGCTGGGAGATGACTCGAAATGACCAAACGCAACAAATCCCGTCCTGACATTGCAATCACCTTCATGAGCGGGCCGCTCGATGGCAAATCGTTGATGTTCCCCCAGCCCGATATCGGCGAGGAGGCGACGCTGGTCATCGGGCGGCGCGAGGGCTGCGACATCTACCTGCCGTTCGATCATCAGGTGTCGCGCGTCCACGCCCGCTTGATCTGCTCGGCGCGGCCTGTGACCGCCGTCGACAACACCAGCCAACCGAGCATCTTGATGTTCTGGCTGGAAGACGTGGACAGCCGCAACGGGACGTTCATCGAAAAAGAAGACGGGCCGGTAATTGGCCGCGTGAGCCTGCGGCCGGGGACGCTCTTTCGCATCGGCCGAACGTGGCTGCGGCTCGACCCGCCGCTGTCGTTTTGAGAGGCAGTCCCATGTACGCCAGCGCAGAACTCACCACCCGCGACGGGTTGACGCTTCACTATCATACGTGGACGCCCAACGAGCCGCCGCGCGCGCTGGTGTTCATCGTCCACGGCATCGGCGAGCACGGCCTGCGCTATGACCACGTGGGGCGGGCGATGGCGCAGGCCGGCTATCTGGTGATCGCGCCCGATCATCGCGGGCATGGCCGCAGCGGCGGCCCGCGCACCTTCTTCGCCAGCTTCGATCAGCCTGTAGCTGACCTGCGCCAGTTGTACGAGCAGTTCGTCCGGCAGCATCGCGGCCTGCCGGTGTTCCTCTACGGCCACAGCATGGGCAGCGGCATCGCGCTCAAGTACGCGCTGGCCTATCAGAGCGAGCTGCGCGGCCTGATCTTGACGGGCACGGTCATCACATTGGGCGAGGGGCAGCCCGCGGTGTCACTGGCGGCAGTGCGCTTACTGGGGCCACGCCTGCCGATGCTGCGCCTTGTGCCCTCGCTGCCGACCGACACGCTCAGCACTGACGCCGCGACCGTCCGCGCTTACGAGGCCGACCCGTTGGTTGACCATCAGCGGCTGCGCGTGGGCATGGTGCACCAGTTGATCGAACTCGGGCGGGACATCCGCAGCAAAGCGCATCGGCTGGCCATCCCGCTGTTGGTGATGCACGGCGAGGACGATCAACTCACCCCCATCAGCGGCGCGCACTTCATCCACCGCGAGGCCAGCACCAGCGACAAGACGCTGCGCACCTACCCGGGGCTGCGCCATGAATTGGTCAACGAGCGTGGGCGCGAGGCCATCATCCAAGAGATGATCGACTGGCTAAACAAACATTAAATAATGTTAGTTGCAGTTCAGGCGCATTACTGGTATTGTTGAAATATAAACAGATGCACAAATTAGCGCTTTTGTTCTTTCTTGAGGATTTTTTGAATGGCAGTCAAGCTACGTATTGACCACGTCTCGCTCAGCTTTGGGGGCATCAAAGCGCTCAAGGACGTCTCCTTCGACATCGAAGAGGGGACGATCCACGCGGTGATCGGCCCCAACGGCGCGGGCAAAACCAGCCTCACGAACAGCATCAACGGGTTCTACACCCCGCAGGAGGGCGACATCCTCTTCGAAGGCAAGTCGCTCAAAGGCATCCCGCCCTACAAACGCGCCAAGCTGGGCATCAGCCGCACGTTTCAGAACATCGCGCTCTACACCAACGCTACCGTTCTGGACAACCTGATGGCCGCTCGCCACATCCACATGAAGGCCAACCTGCTGACTGGCGCGCTGTTTTACGGCCCGGCGCAGCGTGAGGAGATCGAACACCGCCGCCGCGTGGAGGAGATCATCGAATTCCTTGAGATGGAGTCGATCCGCAAGGCGCGCGTTGGCACGCTCAGCTATGGGCTGCGCAAGCGCGTGGAACTGGGCCGCGCCCTCGCGCTAGAGCCGACCCTGCTGCTGCTCGATGAGCCGATGGCTGGCATGAACGTAGAGGAAAAAGAAGACATGGCGCGCTTCATCCTCGACATCCATGAGCGACAAGGCACTACCATCATGATCATTGAACATGACATCGGCCTCGTGATGGACATCTCGCATCGGATCGTCGTGCTCGACTTCGGTGAGAAGATCGGCGAAGGGACGCCCGAGGAAATCCGTCACGATGAGCGCGTCATCAAGGCCTATCTAGGGCAGGAGGTATCCGCATGACCATTGCACAACCCAGCGAGCAGATCGCCTATCGCCCGACCAAGCCCGGCAAAGTCTACACCAGCCAGCTGAACATCCACTTCGACCCGCCCAAAGAGCACGAGAACACCCTCAGCAAACATTTCTTGATGCGCGTGCGCGAATTGGGCAACCAAGTGGCCATGCGCAAGAAAGAGTACGGCATCTGG
Organism: uncultured Anaerolineae bacterium; assembly: GCA_937944445.1. Taxonomy (GTDB): domain Bacteria; phylum Chloroflexota; class Anaerolineae; order Aggregatilineales; family Phototrophicaceae; genus JANWYT01. Next base: position 16,662 of record CALDYP010000012.1, on the reverse strand, counting down.
ACGGAATACACGTGGAATGAGGTCTATCAACACGTGAGCGACTTTGCGATGGGGCTGGTGAGCCTCGGCTTGCAGCCAGATGAGACCGTCGCTGTCATCGGCGAGAACGACCCGCAAATCTACTGGACGCAGATCGGCGTCCACGCCTGCCACGCGCAGACGGTGTGCGTGTTCAGCGATGCGCTGGCCAACCCTGACCTGCTCTACGTCGTCAGCTCCACCAGCGCAACGTTCATCGTGGCGCAGGATCAAGAACAGGTGGACAAAGCGCTCGAAATCCGCGAGAAGATCCCCACCGTGCGCCGCGTCATCTACTGGGACGATCAAGGCCTGTGGAACTACCAAGACCCGTGGCTGGCCAGCTTTGAAGAGATCGAAGCGCTGGGGCGCGAGTACAAGAAGACGCACCCCGACCGCTTCGATGAGCTGGCACAGTCCACTGACCCGCAGGACACGATCATCCTCTCGATGACGAGCGGCACGACCAGCCTGCCCAAGTTCGCCATGATCACCCACTGGCAGCTGGTCTACGGCAACTACATGAACCGCGGCTATGTGCAGGTGACGAACAAGGACAACTGGCTGTCCTTCAGCCCGATGGCGTGGCTGACGGAGCAGGCCTTCGGCTTTACGCCGCACCTCGTCAGCGGGATGACAGTCAACTTCCCGGAGAGCAGCGCCACCGTCCCTAACGACATGCGCGAGATTGCGCCCGTCGGCCTGCTCTTCCCCACGCGCGTCTGGGAGAACTTGGCCGCCAACGTGCGCTTCCGCATCAACGACTCGACGTGGATCAACCGCAAGCTGTATGAGTGGTTCATGCCCGTGGCGTACAAGATCATCGACCTTGAGGACGCCGGCCAGCCGATCCCGCCCCACCTGCGGGCGCTGCGCCTGCTGGGCGAGGCGGCCGTGTTCCAGCCGCTGCGCGACAAGCTCGGCCTGACGCGCGCCAAAAACGTGCTGACGGCTGGCGCGATGCTCTCACCGGATGTCATCCGCTTCTTCCGCGCGCTGGGCGTGCAGCTGCGCCAGCTTTACGCCAGCACCGAGACGATGGGCACAATCCACCTGCAAGATGACGTCAAGCTCGAGACGGTCGGGGTGCTCGTGCCGGGGGTGGAGATCAAGATCGCCGACGACCAAGAGATCCTCATCCGTACGCAGGCGCGCTTTGCAGGTTACTACCGCGCCCCTGAGAAGACCGCCGAGGCCATCGACGAAGAGGGCTGGTATCACACCGGCGACGCCGGTTACATGCGCGAGGACGGCCACTTGATCTACCTTGAGCGCGTGAAGGATTTGATCGAGCTGTCCAACGGCCAGAGCTTCAGCCCGCAGTACATCGAGACGCGCCTGAAGTTCAGCCCCTACATCCAAGATGTGATGACCATCGGCGGCTTCGACATGGACTTCGTGAGCGCCATCATCATCATCAACTTCGACAACGTCGCCCGCTGGGCGGAGAAGCGCGGCCTCAGCTTTACGACGATGGTTGACCTCTCGCAGAAGCCCGAAGTGGCTGAACTCATCAAGCAGGACGTGGTGCGCGTCAACCAATCGCTGCCGGAGTGGAGCCGCGTCCGCAAGTTCGTGATCTTGCACAAAGCGTTCGACGCCGACGAAGGCGAGCTGACGCGCACGCGCAAGCTCGTTCGGCGCACGCTCATTCAGAAGTACGGCGAGATCCTCGACGCCATCTACGGGGACAAGCCCAGCGTGCGCGTCCGTGCGGAGGTCAAGTACCGCGATGGTCGCACAGGCGTTGTCGAGACGGATCTGAACGTCGTCTCAGTGTCGTGAAAAATTACCCGCCAGTTGTGAAGGGGCTGGCGGGCTTTCGTCAAATAGTAACAGTCGTCTTTTTCAAAGGATTTTGATTGTGGGATCGCTTACGACGTTTTACCAGCAAAATCGCCGCCTCGTCCTCACTGTCTTCTGGTTAGCCGTCGCGGTGCTGTTCTTCGCTGCCATCCAAGAGCGGCTCGCAGAGCTGCGCCCGTCGCGCTACGTACAGACGACCATCACCGGCCTGCTCGTAGGTGGGATTTACGCCTTGATCGCGCTGGGCATCGTGGTCGTCAACAAGGCGTCGGGCGTGTTCAACTTCGCGCACGGCTTCATGATGATCCTCGGTGGGATGATCTTCTTCTCGTTCTTCAGCGTGGCAGAGGTGTCGCCAGTGGCGGCGGCGCTGCTGGCCGCGGCAACGGTTGTGATGGTGCTGTCGCTGGGCGGCTGGCAAACCTTGCGCGAGCCGCGCTCGCTGGCGCTGGGGGCGGCGGCAGTCGTCGCGCTCACTGTGCTGATGACCCTGCCCAACGCAGAGGTCGGCAACCAACTGCCGATGTTCATTCGCGCCATCGTTGGCACGCTGACTGGCGCGGTGTTCATCGGCTTGATGATCGAACGGTTCACCATCCGCCCCTTGATCGGTCAACCGCTGTTCGCCAGCGTGCTGATGACGCTGGCTGTGGCGGAGGTGCTGCGCGGGGTGACGAACTTGCTCTACGGCACGGTGGCCATTCCGCTGCCGATCTTCAGCGGGCTGGATCGCGTCGGCATCCCCTCGCCGATCCGCATCGAAGCGCCCGACTTGGGCGGCAACATCATCGTGCAGACGCCGCTGCTGATCGCGTTTGTGCTGGCGTTGGTGGCCTTCACGATCTTCGTGCTCTTCTTCCGCTATACGAATGTGGGCTTGGCGATGCGCGCTAGCGCTGAAAATCAGACGCTCGCGCAGAGCATCGGCCTGCGCGTGCGCATCATCCTAGCGGTGGCGTGGGGCATCGCAGCCATCCTCGCCGGGACGGCGGGCGTACTGCAAGGCGGCGCGACCAACCTCGACGTAGCTAACATGCCGCTGCTAGCCCTGCGCGCCTTCCCGGCGGTGCTGCTGGGCGGCCTTGAGTCAATCTCGGGCGCGCTGGTCGGTGGCTTGGTGATCGGGCTGGTGCAGGAATGGGCGAACCTGCTGTTCCGCGGGACGAACGCCGGCACAGAGCTAGCGCCCTACGTCGTGTTGATGATCGTGCTCATTATCCGCCCCGAAGGTCTCTTCGGCGAGAAGCGCATTGAAAGGATCTAAGCGATGAGCGCCAACATTCGCCCTGCGGGCACGTTCGACACCAACTACCAACAAGACATCGCCATCAACCGCACGCCAATGAGCCGCCTGCTGGTGAACGGCATGTTCGTCGCGCTGCTCATCCTGCCGCTGCTCTCGCGCGAGGGGCCGTTTGGCCTCAACATCGTGCCGATTGCCTTCATCGGGACGATCATCAACATCGCCATCTTCGCCATCGCCGTGCAAGGCCTCAACATCCTGATGGGCTACACGGGGCAGATTTCGCTCGGCCATGCGGCGTTCATGGCGGTGGGCGCGTACACCGCCGCCATCGGCAGCCGCGAGCTGGGCATCCCGTTCTGGTTAGGGATCCCGCTGGCCGGCCTCTTCACCGGGGTGATCGGGCTGCTGTTCGGGCTGCCCTCGCTGCGGGTGAAGGGCTTCTACTTGGCGATGGCCACGCTGGCGGCGCAGTTCATCATCCCGTGGATCATCCGCCACCCGCTGGCCCCGCTCACCAACGGCGATAAGCCGATCGACGTGCCGACGCCCATGCTGGGGCCGCTCAACTTCACCTCGGACGCAGCTTACTTCTACGTGGCTGTGCCGCTGGCGGTGCTGTTGTTCTTCGTCGCGCGCAACATCCTACGGACGCGCGTCGGGCGGGCGTTCGTCAGCATCCGCGACAACGACCTTGCCGCGGAGCTGCTGGGCATCAACATCTTCCGCTACAAGCTGATGGCCTTCTTCATCAGCAGCGTCTACGCTGGCATCGCGGGCGGGCTGGCGGCCTACGACACGCAGTCCGTCAACATCCATTCCTATGAGCTGCTCTATTCGATCCAGATGCTGGCGATGCTGGTGCTGGGCGGGGCCGGGTTCCCGTTGGGGCCGCTGTTCGGCGCGGCCTTCATCATCCTGCTGACGCAGAACGTCATCCCGCCTGCTGCCAACGTGCTCAAAGACGTGCTGCCGCCGCTGCTGCCGTTCATCAGCGTGGTGAACATCGAGTCCTCGCTGCGCCCGTTCTTGTTCGGGTTCGCGTTGATCGCCTTCCTCATCATCGAGCCGCGCGGCCTAGCCTACCGCTGGGAGATCTTCAAAATCGCGTGGAAGATACGCCCCTTCTCGAATTGAAGGATCAGGACACAAGGGAGTAAAGGAGTGCCTATCGCCGCTAACATCGATCAATCGCTTATCCACTTTTATCTATCGCACGTTTGTTTAAAGAAAGGTTTTTGACATATGCGCAAGTTACTTTTGGTTGTTGTCTTGCTCAGCAGTGTGCTCGCCCTGCCGATGGCCGCGCAGGAAAGCCTGCCCGATTGGATGGAGCATACCCCCTGCGAGGTGGATTTGACGGGCAAGGAAATCCCGATCATCCACTTCGGTGACATCAGCGGGCCGTATGCCTTCATTACGCAGCCGCTGCTGGCCGGCCTCGCGGACGCCATCGCCTACTACAACGCGCGCGGCGGCATCTGCGGCGCGACCATCACCACCGAGAACCGCGACACCGGCGGCGACCTCGCGCAGACGCAGGCGGCTTATAACGCCTTCCGTGGGCGCAACCCCAAACCGCAGATGCTCGTCCTTTACGCCAGCGGCGACGCGGAACTGCTGCGCTCGCAGGTTGAAGCCGACGAGATCCCCGTCCTGATCAGCGCGGGCAGCGTCGAAGGCCTCTACGCTGAAGACGGCACGCCCAGTTGGATTTACGCCACCAACCCGCTGTATCCTGACCAGCTTGGCGCGTTCTGCGAGTTCGCCGCCACCAGCGGCATGTTCGGCGACAACCCGACCATCGGCTACATCAGCTGGCCGGGCGCGTTCGGTCAGGCGGCGTTCAAAGCCGAGACGATCGAGTACTGCGCATCGGTGGGCGCGACGCTGCTGGAAACCCCTGAGATCTTCCTGCCGACCGACACCGACATCACGACGCAGGTGCAGAACTTGGTAGACGCGGGCGCGACCATCCTCTACACCAACTCGCTGGCCAGCGGCCCGGCGCTCCTCGCTAAGACGGTGACCGACCTCGGCTTGAACGATGAGGTGAAGATAGCTGGCGTCAACTGGGCGCTGGATACGAGCGTTGGGCTGCTCAGCCGCACCAGCATCGGGCCGGATGGCCTGCCCTCGGCCAACGGTTTAGTGGGCAACCTGCCCTTCCTGTGGTGGACAGAGCGCGATCAACCCGGCGTGGCGCTGGTGAACGAGCTGGCCGCCGCCAACGATCGTCAACTGCCTACGCAGAACATTTCCTACATCCTCGGCGTCTCGATCGTCGACTTCTATCTGGAGCTGTACGCCCGGACGCTCAACCGCGTCGGCAGCCTTGAGGCGATCACAGGCCGCGACATCAAAGAGACGATGGACACCATCAACTACGCGCCGCTCGGCCTCTACACGGTCGACTTCAGCAGCGGCCTGCGTTCATCCAACCTGACGCGCATCGCCATGTTGGCCTACCTGAACGCCACGATGGACGGCGTCGCCACCAGCGGCGACGACGCCCTGAAGATCCCACAGGCAGACGGAACCAACATCTTTGTGCCGGTGCTCGTCCCGCTGACCCCGTTCTTCGAAGCACCTGACCTGCGCCCCGCGCGCATGCGTCAAGAGTAACTCGTTACAAGTCTGGCAGGGGCTGGCCAGCTGGCCCCTGCCCTTTAGCTCAGGATTGATCCCCTATGCAAGCGGCTCACGAGGTTGTTCAAGAAAAGCCCAAAATCGAAGGCCGTGCAGCGCTGCACGTCAACAACATTGAAGTGGTTTACAACAGCGTGATCCTCGTGCTGCGCGGCGTCTCTATCACGGTGGAACCCGGGCAGATCGTGTCCTTGCTTGGGCCAAACGGCGCAGGCAAGTCCACCACGCTGAAAGCGATCAGCGGCCTGCTGCGCGCGGAAGTCGGCGAGATCACCCGCGGCAGCATCACCCTCGGCACGGAACGGATCGACCAACTGTCTGCTGAGGACATCGTGCGGCGCGGCATCGTCCAAGTGATCGAAGGCCGTCCGATGTTCCGCCACCTCACGGTTGAAGAGAACCTGCGCCTCGGCAGCATGACGTACAAAGGCGGCCGAGAGTACAAACACGACCTTGAGCGCGTGTTCCACTACTTCCCGCGGCTGAAGGATCTGGCCAACCGCACCAGCGGCTACCTCTCTGGCGGCGAAGGGCAGATGATGGTCATCGGCCGCGCGCTGATGGCCCACCCACAGATCATGATGCTGGATGAGCCGTCGCTCGGCCTTGCCCCGATGCTGGTAGAAGAGATCTTCAACATCATAAAAGAGATCAACACTGGCGAGGGGGTGAGCGTGCTGCTGGTGGAGCAGAACGCGCGGGCGGCATTGGCCGTGGCTGATTACGGTTATGTGATGGAAAACGGGCGCGTCGTGTTGGACGGCCCGGGTGAGCAGCTCCGCGAGAACGAGGACATCAAAGAGTTTTACCTCGGCCTCAACCAGCTTGGCGAGCGCAAGAGCTACAAAGAAGTGAAACACTACAAGCGCCGCAAACGCTGGTTGGGTTAAGCTCAGATCAACAGTTGGGCGCATCAAGCGCCCTTCTTATTGCTAATCGCCAACGGAAAGGACAGCCCATGATCGACTTTGACGCAAAAATCCGCGAGGTTGTCGCCCACGCTTACGCGCACGCCCCATCCATCAAAGCGCAGCTCGACAAGGCCGGCGTGACCCCCGCGGACATTCAGACCGCCGCCGACCTGTCGAAGATCCCCGTTTTGAGCAAGGACGCACTGGTTGAAATCCACGCGCAGAACCCGCCCTTTGGCGGCTTCCTGACGATTGACCCCGCCGACCTGCCGCGCATCTACATCTCACCGGGGCCGATCTACGACCCCCAGCCGCCCGCGGAAGACCCAACGCTGGCGCTGGAGCCGCTGAAGGCCGTCGGCTTTGGGCGCGGCGACCGCGTGCTGAACACTTTCATGTACCACCTGACGCCGGCCGGCCTGCTGCTCGATGAGGGGCTGCGCGGGGTGGGCGCGACGGTCATCCCGACTGGGCCGGGCAACACCGACTTGCAGATCATGATGACGATGGCGCTCAAGGTGAACGGCTTCGTCGGCCAGCCCAGCTACCTGATGCAGATCCTCGACAAGATGGAGAGCATGGGCATCGCGCCCGAGGCCAACCCGCTCAAGAAAGCCCTCTTTAGCGCCGAGCCGTACCTGCCCTCGCAGCAGGCGCGCTTTGAAGGCCAATACGGGATGAAGACGACCTCGGCCTATGGAACCGCCGACTTGGGCTTCATCGGCTACACCATCAGCGGTACAACTGGCTTTCGCATCATGCCGCTGATGTACCTGCAAATCGTCGACCCACAGACCGGCCAAGACGTGGAGCCGGGCAGCACCGGCGAGATCGTCGCTACGACCTTCAACAAGGCCTACCCGCTGATCCGCTTCGGCACGGGCGACCTCGGCGCGCTGTCACCAGAGCTGGTGAACGGCCAGCAGCACCTGCTCGGCCTGTTCGGGCGCAGCGGCGAGGCGATCAAAGTGCGCGGGATGTTCTTGCACCCGAACCAACTGCGCGCCGCCACGGTGGCCTTCCCGGTCATCACCGCCATTCAAGCGGTCATCACCCGCTCCGCCGATCACAAGGACGTTGTGACCGTGCGCGTCGAACTGAGCGATGAGTCCCAAGCCGCTGAAATCGCCGAGAAGCTCAAGGTGCTGGCGCAGCAGGCCATCCGCCTGCGGATCGATGAGGTGGTGACAGTTCCAAAAGGCACGATTGGCAACGAGCGCACCGTCAAAGACGAGCGCAGCCTCGCGTGACGTAGTCGCGTCCCCTCATCCCCAGCCCCTTCTCCCGCGGGAGAAGGGGTTGAGGGATGAGGCCGCCCTACTCGATCGGCTCGATGGTCAGCGTGAATGTGCCGCTGAAGGCGTCCTCGGCGGTGCGAATCTCCAGCACGAGGTCGAAATCTGGCGGCAGTTCCAGCTCTTCCCAACCGGGATCCGCGGGGCTTGTGCCGTCGGCCAGCACGTCGCCATCAGGCGACAGGATGTTGACGAACGCGCCAATCTCGGACTCGATCACGATGTTGACCACGCCGCCCGCGCCCGTGTTGAAGTCCACGTAGACCCGTTCGCCGACGCCGATGCTCAGCTCAACCGTCTCGCCGACGCTGATGCTGCCCGCCTCCACCGCCTCGAACACGGGCTGCTGGCTGGCGATCAGATCGTCTAGGTAGGCGATGGCCGCCTCGAGCACGATGTCATCTGTCGTGGCCATGTTCTCCTCTGTCACAGGGACGACCACCGTCGGCTGGATGCCCGTGCCCTCGACGTAGATGTTGCCGTCGGGGTCAATCGGGCGCACGCTCGGGATGCGGAAGGTGATGCCCGCAGGCATAGGGATCTCTTCCACGCCGCCGCCGATGCTGTTCGTGCCGTATTGACCAACGACCGCGGAACGCTCGCTGCGGGTCAGCGCGTAGGCGAAGAACTCGCAGGCGCTGGCGCAGCCCGGCCCGACCAGCACGACCACCGGCCCACGATAGCGCCGCGCCTCGTTGAACTCGGGCTGGATGCGCTCCGGGAAGCGCGGGTCAAAGTAGAACTCGCCCAAGAACTCGTTGAAGCTGGCGTTGTAACCCAGCACGATCTCTTCATCGTAGAGGTAAGAGGCGATGCGGTTGCCGATGAAGGTGAAGCCGCCGCCGTTCGTGCGCAGGTCGATGATGATGCCGGGCGTCCCCAGCGCGTTGGCCGCGTCGAGGAAGAACTCCCACGTTTTGATCATCAGCATCTCGTTGCCGAAGAAGTCGTTCACCGACACGTAGCCGTAGCCGCTCGGCAGGAACTGGAACTCCAGCGGGCTTTTGACCGTGGCGATCGCTTGGCCGTAGACGAACTGCCGCGAGAAGCGCAGGCTGTCGCGCTCGTTGACCGTCGTCAGCGTCACGGTCTGCTCAGCCTCGCCGGGGTTGACGAACGTCACTTCCACATCCACGCCGAGCGGAAAGCGCGTCACGAAGCGCACTTGATCCAACCGCTCAATGTCGGGGTTGCTGTAGGGGCCGTTCACGCTGTTCACCGCGGCGATCGCGTCATCAATCGGCTGGCCGTTGATGGCTGTCACCTCTGCGCCGAAGACGATGCCGGCTTGGTCGGCGGGGCTGCCGGGCAGGACGAAGTTCACCAGCACGCGCCCATCGCTCAGCTCGCGCAGGGCAAACCCCAGCCCACCGGCGATGCTCTGCTGCTCCAGCGCGTTGGACGTGGCCGACACGGCTGAGACGTGCCCATCCGGGATCGACTTGGCCAGCTCGTCGATGGCGATCTCATAGGCCTGCACGTCGCCGTTGGTGTCGGCTTCGACGAAGCGCGGGCGGAACTGCTCGCTCAGCGCGTCCCAGTCCGTGCCGTTGAACTCGGTGAAGGCGTAGCGCTGCTTGCCCCACTCGATCAGCGCGTCGAACGCTTCCGTGAAGCTCAGCCCGCTGAAGTCGGGCGGGATGGCCTCTTTCGGTTCGATCAAGTCCACGACGACGTTGTTCGAGCGATCGAGCGTGAATGGCTCGGCATCGAGGTTCAGGATGCTCCAGCCGGCGGGGATGCGCATCTGCGGGTCATCCGCGGTGAAGAGCAGGCCATCCTCGCCGAAGCCGCTGGCGATCGTCTGCTGATCGTCGGGCGCGAAGAGGACGAGCTTGCCGCCGGTGATCTCGCCCAGCTTGCGCGGGTCTTCTGCTACCGCGACTGAGCTGTACGCGCCTGACCAGCCGTAAGCGTCGCGGATGTCGAGGAAGGCGTCGCCGTAGCGGTTGTCCCAGTGGGCAACCTGATAGACCTGCACGCCCACGTCCTCGCGGTCGTCAAAGTTGAGGTCGAGCAGTGTCCCTTGCGGCGCAATTGGCAGCAGCAGCTCGTACTCCACGTCGCCCTCCGCGTAGAAATCGTTCAGCAGGCGCGCGAACACCTGCGACGCGGCGGGCAGCTCGGCAAGGATGTCGCGGCTGACGAAGTTCACTTGATCCTCAAGGATGATGACGGGGTCAACGGTGTAGATTTTGATGTTCGGGTTGCGCAGCGGCAGGATGCCCGTGATGCGCTGCACGCCCCCCTCATCGTTGACGATCACCGCCGTCGGGGTGTCACGGTCTTCATCGACGGCCCATACAGCAGGCAGCATCACCAGCAGGGCCACTGCCAACACAAACAAACGGTTCTTTAACATAAAAGCCCCTAAGTGTTACGTGAGTCTGTTTATAGTGTACTACAGGATGGAATAGAAGCAATCAAGGGGCCTCAGCCCACGCGCGCAGCAGCAGGCTGTCTTGGCCGTCTGGCAGGCGCAGGCGCTCGCCCGTCTGCCAGTTGTAAAGCCCCACCCGCAGCTCATATTGGCCGGGCGGCAGCGTCGGCAGGTAGATAGTGCGCGTCTCGGCGGCGGCCCTGCCGGCCGGCCACTGCCCCAGCGGCGTCTCGACCGGCGGGCCGTCGTGCTGGCCCCACAGCGGGCTGCCCGCAGCCGGGTTCCACGGCCCGACGACGTGCACGAACACGTTGATCGGCGCGTCAGTTGGCGCGGGGGCTTCCCACAGCAGGCGCAGGCGCAGCCCCTGCCACGGCTGATAGAGGTCAACGACGGCTGCGCTGTGCAGCCGCAGCGCGCCAAAGTCGGCCAGCGGCGCGCCCAACGCATAGGGCGGCTGCGCGTGCGTCACCCGCAGCGGGAAGCGCTGCCCACCCACTGTCAGCGAGTAGTCGCCGTTGGGGTAGCTGGCGTAAATCGGGAACGAGACCACCTCCCAGCGGGCGGGCGTGACCCGTTGCAGCGTCACATCGCCCACGCTGAGCGTCGCTGTGGTTCCCGCGGGCACGCCCACGCGCACCGCATCGGGGGGCCGCAGCGCGCGCACTGTAGGCGGCAGCGTCACCGTCAGATCGGGGTAAGTCGGCGCGTCAAGGCGCGTCAGCAGGGCGTAGCCGTTGTGCTCAATGGCCACTTCCGCTTCAACGCGGTAGGCGCGCCGCAGGAAAGCCTCACGCGCGCCGTCGCGGTCGCCCAGCGAACGCTCCACGAACACCAGCCACGCGCGGTCAACGTTGGCGGTGAGGTGCTCGAGGATCGGCCTCCAGTCGTCGCCTGCGGGCACGCCGTGCAGGCGGTAGGGCGTCGGGTCGGGGAAGTAGAGCTTGCGCAGGGGGTAGAGCACGAGCGGGTAGCGCTCGCCGCTGATGAAGAAGATCGTATCGCCCGGCTCCGCCAGCAGGTCAACCGCTTGCATCAGCGTCGCGTAATCGTCTTGCAGGCGGCGGCTGTCCCAATCGCGCCAGACGGCCAACAGCGCGAACATCCCCAGCGCGGCCCCTGCCACCAGCACCACGCCGCGCGCCGCGCGCGCCTGCGCCAGCGCATACAGGCACACAACCACCCCCACGAGGGCGGTCGGGGCCATCAGCGCGTAGTAGCGATCTGTCAAGGGCAGCACCAGCGCAAAGTTCACAGCCCAGTAGAAGAGCGGCGGCAGCCCCACCAAGATCAGCGCTAGCAGCGCGCCGCGCCGCCGCTGGATCAGCCCGATCAGACCGCCCGCCAGCACCAGCCCCGCCAAGATCAGCGCGGGCAAATCGTACTGCTCAATGTGGGCGGATGTGCCGTTCACGAGCGTCGCCCACCACAGCTGCAGCGGGTAGATCAAGTCGGCGTCGGTCGGGCGTGGGGTGCGCGTTGCCAGCGTCAGCGCGTAGAGCAGCCACGCGCCCACCGGAAGGGCGGCGGCGCTCATCGCCAGCAGCCACCGCCGCCAAAACGCCCCCGTGCGCTGGGTCAGCAGGGCGTGCAAACTGACTGCCACCACGGCAAACCCCGCGAGGTATTGCGTCAGGGGGGCACAGGCCGCGGCAAGGGCCAGCGCAGCCGCCCAACGCCATGAGGGACGATCCAGCAGGCGCGCGTAGGCGTACACCACCGCCGCCGCCCACAGCGCGCCCACAGCGTACATACGCGCCTCTTGTGACCAGTCGATGCCGACGAGCGAGAGCGCCGTCACCATGCCGGCTGCCAGCGCCGCATGACGGCTGCGCGTGAGGCGACGCGCCAGCGCCACGCTCAGCGCCACGGTCGCCACCCCCGCCAAGACCGACAGATAGCGCGCCGCTAGCTCGCTGATGCCCACCGCGCGGATCCAAAAATGCATCACCCACTGGTAGAGCGGCGGATGGGCATCAAAGGCGATCGTGCGCGTGATGTCTGGCAGGCTCTGCTCGGCGAGCAAGATCGACCACGCCTCATCCCACCAGATCGCCTGCTCCGCCAGCTTGCTCAGGCGAAGCGCAAAAGCCAGCGCCAAGATCGCTAGCAGCGGCCCCCACCAGCGCCAGCCGCTGCGGCGCTGTGCCTGTGTCGAACTCGTCATGACGGCCCCACCTCTTCACAACAAAAAATGCGCACCCCCGCAGGGAATGCGCACTCATCTTAGCAGGTTCCGCCGTGCTTAACGACCGGTGGCGATGAAGTCCAACGCGCGCTGCAACACCACATCATCGCTGCTGGCGAAGTTGCTCTCAGTCACCGGCACGCGGATGTCTGGCTGGATGCCGACGCCCTCCACGACGATGTTGCCCGCCGCGTCAAACTTGCGATTGGTCGGCAGCGCGAAGCGGATGCCATCTGGCATGAAGGTCGGCGACCAGCCGCCGCCGATGGCATACGTCCCATGTTGGCCGATGACCGTCGAGCGCCCCTCGCGCGTCAGCGCATAGGCGAAGAACTCACAGGCGCTGGCGCAGCCCGGCCCCACCAACACGGCCACGCGCCCGCGATAGGTCGGCGCGTCCTCGTCTTTCTTCAGCCGCTCCACCCCCAACGGGCTGACGTAAAACTCGCCAATAGCGCGGTTAAAACTCTCAGTCGTGTAAAGCTCTACCTCGCCGTCGTAGAGCGTGGCGGCCAGTCGGTTGGCGATGAACGAGAAGCCGCCGCTGTTGCTGCGCAGGTCGATCACGATCCCCGGCGAGCCGATCTGGTTGGCCGTCTCAAGGAAGAAGTGCCAGCTTGAGACGATCAGCGCCTCGTTGCCATCGAAAGTGTTCACCTTGACGACGCCCACGCCGCTGCGCGTGAACGAGAACTCCACTGGCGCGGCAAACTGCGAGCTGTTCAGCGTGCCGTTTTGCAGCGCCTGCCCATACGCCAGCGAAAAGTTGTCCTCGATGACGCTCATCCGCGCGGTCTGTTCGGGCATGCCGGGGTTGCGATAGGTGACGATGGCAGTTGTGTTCAGCGGGAAGCGGGCCGCATACGCCACCTGCGCCAGCCGCAGCATCTCATCGTTGCTGAAGGGGCCAGTTGCCGGGCGCACCGTGCGCAGGTAGTCTTGAATCGGCACGTTGTTGATAGCGATGACCTCCGCGCCCACACGGATCCCGGCGCGCTGAGCGGGGCCGTTCTCCAACACAAAGTTGACGAGGATGCGCCCATCGGTCAGCTCGCGCAGGTTCATCCCTACGCTGCCCGCCACCGGCTGCCGCCGCGCCTGCACCACCAACGGCGAGCCATATGCGGCCACATGGCCATCAGGGATGAGCATCACGAGTTCGTCAAGCGCGCGGAAGTAGGCGAGACGGTCGCGGCTGCGTTCGGCTTCCTCGAACAATGGGCGCATCTGCGCGGCGATTGCGTCCCAGTCGATGCCTTTGTACTCGGTGAACGAATAGCCGATCCGCGCCTTGTCGATCAGTGCGTCAAACGCTTCTAGGTAGTTCATCATCGAGAAGTCGTCCAGCACCAGCGAGTCCGGCTCGATCAGGTTGATCACCTGCTCACGCGCGCGGTCAAAGGTAAAGGGGTTTGTGTCGAGGTTGACCACCGAGTAGCCCACCGGCAGCGTCACGATCGGGTCATCCGCAGTGAAGAGCAGGCCGTCCTCGCCAAAGCCAGACGGGAAGCCCTGCCCGGGTTCCGCGGCGAACACGATCAACTTACCGCCGATCAGCTCGCCCATGCGGCGCGGGTCTTCATCGGCGCGGGCGCTGCTGTAGGCGGTTGACCATGCGTAGATCTCTTTGTCGTTCAGGTAAATTTGGCCGAAGCGGTCATCCCAATAGCCGATCTGGAAGATCTGAACGCCGGGGTCTGGCTGACCATTTTGATCGACGTCGAGGAATGTGCCGCGCGGCATCGCAGGCAGGTTCAGCTCATATCCGACAGGCGCAGCGGCAAAAAAATCGCTCGTGAAAAAGGCCAACACTTGGCTTTCTTTGGCAATCTTGCCCTCAAAATTGCGCGCGACGAAGTTCACTTGATCTTCAAGGATGATGACAGGGCGCATCGTGGCGCGCTTCACGTTGATGTTGGTGATGGGCAGCACCCCACGGATCAACACCGGGCCGCCCTCGTCGTTGATGACGTTGGCGGTAAAACCGACCTCGATCGGCGCTGGGGTGGCTTGGGCGGGCGACAGCGTCGGCGTCGGCGCGGGTGTGCCGGGGTCTTCGTTGATTGCCCAAACCGATACAGCAAACAAACTAGCAAACAACAAAACCGCAATCGAACGATAGCGCACAGGGAACTCTCCAAAACTAGCTGCAATTTGGTTAGTTCTCACTATAACGCGAAATATAAAATTTTGATGTCTAGAAAGCTTGAAGTTGGATGAGGGTCAAGGGTAGAAGCTTAAGACAGTTGAGGAAGCTTATTGACGACCCTGCTTATAACGCAAACGAGGCAGGGGGATGAAGAGGTAAGATGAGGTTGGCAGCGGCCTACTCTCCCACACCGTTGCCAGTGCAGTACCATCGGCGCTGAGGGGCTTAACTTCCGTGTTCGGAATGGGAACGGGTGTTTCACCCTCGCTATTGCCACCAGAAATTAAAAATCGAAATGAGAAGAGAGTCAAAAAATCACAAGTAACAAACTTATCAAAAGTCTGCTTGAGTAGTGTAACAGGTAAGAAAGAAAGGGATCAATAAAAATACTTGGTTAAGTCGATCGACTGATTAGTACCGCTCGACTAAATACATTACTGTACTTACATCTGCGGCCTATCGACCAAGTAATCTCCTTGGAGTCTGATAGGGATATCTAATCTTGGGGTGGGTTTCGCGCTTAGATGCATTCAGCGCTTATCCCGACCGGACGTGGCTACCCTGCGTTTGCCGCTGGCGCGACAACAGGTACACCGTAGGTCCGTTCACTCTGGTCCTCTCGTACTAGGAGCGACTCCCCTCAAATATCCTGCGCCCGCATAGGATAGGGACCGAACTGTCTCACGACGTTCTGAACCCAGCTCACGTACCGCTTTAATTGGCGAACAGCCAAACCCTTGGGACCTTCTCCAGCCCCAGGATGCGATGAGCCGACATCGAGGTGCCAAACCTCGCCGTCGATATGAACTCTTGGGCGAGATCAGCCTGTTATCCCCGGAGTAGCTTTTATCCTTTGAGCGATGGCATTTCCACACACAACCATCGGATCACTAAGTCCTGCTTTCGCATCTGCTCGACTTGTAGGTCTCACAGTTAAGCTCCCTTATGCCTTTACACTCGACGCATGATTACCAACCATGCTGAGGGAACCTTTGAGAGCCTCCGTTACAATTTAGGAGGCGACCGCCCCAGTCAAACTACCCGCCTAACACTGTTCCTGTACCTGATTCAAGGTACGAGGTTAGAATTCAAACAGAACAAGGGTGGTATTTCACTGTTGACTCCACGGATGCTAGCGCACCCGCTTCAAAGTCTCCCACCTATTCTACACATGCTTTGTCCGAACCCAATGTTAGGGTATAGTAAAGCTTCACGGGGTCTTTCCGTCCATATGCGGGTAACCGGCGTCTTCACCGGTACCACAATTTCACCGAGCCCATGGTCGAGACAGTGACCAAGTCGTTACACCATTCGTGCAGGTCGGAACTTACCCGACAAGGAATTTCGCTACCTTAGGACCGTTATAGTTACGGCCGCCGTTTACTGGGGCTTCGGTCGCGAGCTTCTCCACCTTGCGGCAGATGACCCGCTTCCTTAACCTTCCAGCACCGGGCAGGTGTCACACCCTATACGTCCACTTGACGTGTTAGCAGAGTGATGTGTTTTTGTTAAACAGTCGCTTGGCCCATTTCACTGCGACCCGCCTTAAGGCGGGCACCGCTTATCCCGAAGTTACGCGGTCAATTTGCCGAGTTCCTTGACCATGGCTCACTCGAGCACCTTAGGATTCTCTCCTCATCTACCTGTGTCGGTTTACGGTACGGTCTGCTTACAATCTCCTGTACGAGGTTTTTCTTGGCAGTTTGTTTAGGGTCAGTTTGTTCCCTTGCGGGATCCCGTTCGCATTTCGAGGATAGCTGTTATGCGGATTTGCCTACATAACACCTCTACATGCTTAGACCACCTAAGCCAGCAGGTGGCTGACCTTTCACTCCTGCGTCACCCCTTACAGTCAAACGATTGTAAACAGGTACGGGAATATTAAACCCGTTTTCCATCGCCTACGCCTTTCGGCCTCAGCTTAGGATCCGACTAACCCTGAGACGATTAACGTTGCTCAGGAAACCTTAGATTTTCGGTGGACAGATTTTTCATCTGTCTTATCGTTACTCATGCCTACATC